>NZ_PVNP01000205.1:15995-16937 GCF_002993365.1 Marisediminitalea alba | reverse complement strand
TGACGTGGTCAAGCAAATTCACACAACCCAGTTAAGCAGCTTTTCCTAAGTTAGCCATTTCAGCCTCATATTGGTTTGGACTTTTGTAATCCAAGTATGAGTGCATTCTCTGACTGTTATAAAACATAGTGATGTATTGCAGGACATCCTGCTGGGCAGCATGGCGACTCTGGTAGTGACGCCACTGCACTCGCTCTTGTTTTAATGTGCCGAAGAAGCTTTCTACAACGGCATTGTCCCAACAATCACCTTTCCTGCTCATGCTACCTGTTACCTTGTACTGTGCCAGTAGCTGTCTAAATTGTCGGCTTGCATACTGCGAACCACGATCCGAATGATGTATCAGGCCTGCCTTGGGTTTACGTTGCCATAAAGCCATTGTTAAGGCATCACACACAAGCTGGGCATTCATCCGCGACGCCATACTCCAACCCACGACTTTGCGTGAGAACAGATCAATGACAACGGCCAGATACAGCCAGCCTTCCTGCGTCCAGATATAGGTAATGTCAGAGACATACGCCTGGTCTGGTTTTTGCGCATCAAAGTCGCGTGACAGCACGTTATCGAATACAGGTTGCTGATGGTCGCTGTTGGTCGTTACTTTGTATTTTCTACGCCGTCTAACGCTCACGTCGGCTTCTTTCWTCAAGGCTCTCGTACGCTGTTTCCCAACCGGATAACCGAGCGAATTCAGCGCGCGTTTCATTCGCCTTACGCCATAGGTAAAGTCACTGGCATCTGCTATTTTCTGTACCCATTCAATTAACTCATCATGTTGTGGATCCGGTTCAAGGTGTTCGTTGCGTCGCACGGCGCTATAGTAATTACAGCGACTGACACCAAGAACCTCGCACATCAGGCTAATCGGCCAGGTCTTCTTATGTTGGGTGATGAAACCGTATTTTACTTGGTTTCTTTGGCAAAGAAGACCGTCGCTTT
>NZ_PVNP01000205.1:0-15945 GCF_002993365.1 Marisediminitalea alba | reverse complement strand
TTCCTAAGAAACACATTCTTCTTTTACTTGCAGACACATACCCATCTTGTCGGCTTGTCTTTTTAGATTTTTAAGTACTCTTTCTTTGTAACGTTCCTCGTAGTAGGCTGCGCCAGGATCGACGTATTTAGTGCCATATTTCATCGCGTTGTAGAACAATATGGCTATTTTCCTTGCTGTTGCAGTAACCGCTTTTGCTTTACCTATTCTGGATGAAAGTCGCCGGTAAAATGCACCCAGTGCAGTATCAGAGCGGCCAACCGTTGTCGCTGCCAGTCGAAGATGTGCGACAACACGGTTATTACTTTTTCTCGAATGTGATGACATGACCTTACCTCCACTGATTTTGGAACCAGGGCATAGCGTCAACCATGAAGTAAAGTGCTTTTCAGTCGCCCATTTGTTCATATCTGTACCGCATTCAGATATTAGCCTTAATGCCAGAAAAGGACCTAAACCATGGATCTGAGTGATGTCGGTACCTATAAGTCGGTAGAGCTTCTCCCTCACATTAAAGTTGAGTGCATTGGGTTGTTTTGTTCTGTGTTTTGCTTTTGGGATAGGTACTTCTGGCTCTTTTGAGTCCAGGCAGAGTTTGTCGAGTACCGATTCAATTTGTATATCACATTCATCAATTTGCACTTGGTAAGCGTCATACATAACCACAGCCTGTCGAAGTGCAAATAAGTGTTCTGGCTGATAATTGCCATTAAGTGCAGCACATATCGTAGATTCATCTGCTTTGCAGCGTGGGTCTCGGAATTTGGCCAATACACCAGGGTTGTATTCGCCACCAACGATAGCTCTGACAATTTTCATTCCGGTAACACCAGTAATATCAGACACAACGATATTCAACTGGATATTCATAAACGTCAGTGCTTTTTGTATATGCTGGATGTGTGCAGCGGCATAATCCAGAAGTCGTTCTCTCACTCTCATGTATGTCCGGAGTTCAGCAATGGTGGATTCAGGTCTGAAGCTCGCTTTTAGCAAACCGCATGCGTGCAACCTTTGTATCCATTGCGCATCTCCAACATCTGTTTTCCTGCCTGGGACTGCACGAGTATCACGGGCATTAGAGAGGACAACGTTAAATCCATGCTCTTCCAGTATTTGATACACCGGAACCCAATACACTCCCGTTGATTCCATTGCTACGGTTTTGATCCCGCACTCTGCTAACCAGCGGGCCATATTGTGAATATCACCGGTGAATGCTTTGAAGGTTTGAACCGACTCGTCGCACCGCTCCGGTGGAACGGCAACAACATGAAAACTTCCTCCAATATCAATCCCGGCAGCGTCAGGGTTGATCACAGGAAGTGACTGCGATTTTGCTTTTGACTTTGACATGATGACCTCACTCTATTAGAAATAACCGGATGGGAACTCGGATTAATCACTTTCCTAAACGGGGTCTATGCCACCAACATCGGGTCCGCAGCTTTCCCTGGGTCAGGTTTTTTAACGGGATTTATATCTCCAAAAGGCGTACGACCACTATCCGGTTACCAAATAGTATAGATCTACACGTGTTTCTAGTCAGATGGGGGATGGGGCGCAATGTAGGCTGTTTTTTAGAATGTGGCGCGTGTGGAAGGATTCGAACCTCCGACCGCCTGGTTCGTAGCCAGGTACTCTATCCAGCTGAGCTACACACGCGAAGTTTTAATTTAGTGAGTGGCGCGTGCGGAAGGATTCGAACCTCCGACCGCCTGGTTCGTAGCCAGGTACTCTATCCAGCTGAGCTACGCACGCGCTGATACACTAAATTAAAAATGGCGGAGAGGGAGGGATTCGAACCCTCGATACGCGTAATGCGTATGGTTCCTTAGCAGGGAACTGGTTTCAGCCACTCACCCACCTCTCCGTCATGTGGGGCTGCATTTTAATGACATGCGGTGGGAAGTCAATGGTTTTTTAGATAAATACATTTCGTATGCCGGGATTTTAAACAATCGATTTATTTTGCCTAAAAAGCACACATTTATTGCCCGAAAAAGCACCATTTACCGCCGTTTTCACCCATCTGCTACCGGGCGGTAAAACCGCATCAGAGAATCAATTTACTCCGCACCAATAAAAAAGGCCGGAAAAAACCGGCCTTAGTAATGATAAATGACCAAAAAACTGGTCTTACCACTAATTATTTACTTATTACCATCAGGCTGACCGCCTTTTTCAGCCTGGATGCGCATATAAATTTCTTCGCGATGCACCGAAACTTCCTTTGGTGCATTCACACCAATACGTACCTGATTACCCTTAACGCCTAACACGGTTACGGTGACATCGTCACCCACCATCAGCGTTTCACCCACACGACGAGTTAAAATAAGCATTCTTTTGCTCCTGGTTCCTTGATTACATTGCCTCCGTGCGGTCTTCGACGCCTTTCACTCCGTAAAAGCGCTTTCGGTGGGGTTAACGCTGGTGTCACGACAACGTTAATCCACCAATACTTGCATTATAGCTTATCTTCTAACCAAACGTTAACGGACTGTAACGCAGTGGCTAAATTTTCTGGCTGACTGCCGCCAGCCTGTGCCATATCCGGGCGACCTCCACCCTTACCGCCAACTTGTGTAGCGATATGATTAACCAGTTCACCAGCTTTCACTTTGCCGGTTAAGCCTTTGGTCACCCCAACGATAAGACTCACCTTACCGTCTGCAGGCGCACCCAGCACAACGATGCCTTCACCAATGCGGTTTTTCAGGTCATCAACCATGCCGCGTAATGATTTGGCCTCAACACCTTCAAGCTCTGCAATGAGGACTTTGTTACCCTTTATATCCACGGCATTGCCAAGTAGATCAGCGCCTTGTTGGCTTGCCATCTTTTGTTTGAGTGAAGTAACTGTTTTTTCTAACTCTTTTTGTTGAGATTGCAGTTGGGTTACTTTCTCTGTGAGGCCACTGGCATCAGTTTTTAACAGCCCACAGGTAGTGTTCAGTACCGCCTGTTGCTGTTGTACATAAGCCAGCGCGCCCATGCCGGTTACCGCATCAATACGACGTACACCAGAAGCAATACCGCCCTCGGTAACAATTTTAAACAAACCAATATCGCCGGTTTGCTTAACGTGAGTACCACCACAAAGCTCAGTGGAAACCGGTCCCATGGAAACAACACGAACTTTCTCATCGTATTTTTCGCCAAACAGTGCCATAGCACCGGTCTTTTTGGCTTCTTCCAGATCCATCATCTGCGTGGTTAACGGATGGTTATCCTGAATATCCTTATTAACCCGTACTTCGATTTGTGCCAGTTGTTCGGCAGTCACGCCCTCAAAATGCGAGAAGTCGAAACGCAGACGCTCGGCATTTACCAAAGAGCCTTTCTGCGTTACATGGTCGCCAAGAATGTCTCTGAGCGCCTGGTGCAGCAAGTGTGTTGCACTGTGATTTTTGCGGATAGCGCTGCGCTTAATATCATCAATTTTGGCAACCGCTTTGTCGCCTTTGTTAATGGTGCCTTTTACCTTACCGCGGTGGGCAAAAGCATTACCCATTTTCTGTGTATCGGTAACAAAGAACTCACCATTAGCCACTTTGAGTACACCAGTATCACCTACCTGACCGCCCGCTTCAGCGTAAAATGGCGTTTGATCCAGCACGACAACCCCTTCCTGACCATCGGTCAGTGCTTCGCAGAAGCTGTTGCCACTGATTAACTCCACCACGTTGGCATCGCCTTCGGCATCGGTATAACCGGTAAAGGCCGTTTGACAGTCAACTTTTAAGGTGCTGTTGTAATCGGCACCAAACTGACTGGCTTCCTGCGCGCGCTGACGCTGCGCCTGCATTGCCGCCTCAAAACCTTCTTCATCGATTTTGTAGTCGTGTTCGCGGGCCACGTCGTTGGTTAAGTCTACCGGGAAGCCGTAGGTATCATAGAGTTTGAAAACCAATTCGCCAGGAACGGTATCGCCTTCCAGCTCGTTAAGCGCATCGTTAAGCATATTCATGCCACGAGAAAGAGTCTTACTGAACTGCTCTTCTTCTACGCGTAATACTTTTTCAATAACCGGCTTCTGATCAGCCAGCTCAGGGTAGAAACCGCCCATTTCCTGGGTCAGTGCATCCACCAGCTTGTAGAAGAAAATGTCATTGGCGCCCATTTTATAGCCATGACGTACCGCACGGCGGATAATCCGGCGCAGTACATAACCGCGGCCTTCGTTGCTGGGCATTACGCCATCGCAAATTAAAAACGCACAAGAACGAATGTGGTCCGCAATCACCCGCAGTGATTTATTATCCAGATCTGTTGTACCAACAATTTTCGCGGCAGCATTGATCAGATTTACAAACAAATCGATTTCATAGTTGCTGTGCACGTTCTGCAGAATGGCAGAGATACGCTCCAGCCCCATACCGGTATCAATCGACGGCTTAGGCAGCGGCTCCATAGTGCCATCGGCCTGCTTGTTGAACTGCATGAAAACCAGGTTCCAGATTTCAATAAAGCGGTCGCCGTCTTCTTCCGGTGTGCCCGGAGGACCACCCCAGATGTGCTCACCGTGATCGTAGAAAATCTCCGAACATGGGCCACAAGGACCGGTATCGCCCATCGACCAGAAGTTGTCCGAGGTTGAGATGCGGATAATTTTCTCTTTCGGTACACCAATGGTGTTTTCCCAGATATCGAAGGCTTCGTCATCCTCAGAAAACACGGTAACCAGCAGTTTCTCTTTCGGCAGACCCAACTCTTCAGTTAGGAACGTCCAGGCAAACTGAATGGCTTCTTTTTTGAAATAGTCACCAAAGCTGAAATTACCCAGCATTTCGAAAAACGTGTGGTGACGCGCGGTATAACCCACATTCTCAAGGTCGTTATGCTTACCACCGGCGCGAACACAACGCTGCGACGATACCGCTCGGGTATAGCTGCGTTTTTCGGAACCGAGGAAAACGTCCTTAAACTGGTTCATACCCGCATTAGTAAACAATAACGTGGGATCATCTGCTGGTACCAGTGAAGAACTGGAAACAGCCTGGTGGCCATGCTGGCCAAAATACTCGATAAATTTGCGGCGAATATCAGCAGTTGATAATGTCATTGAAATCCTGAAATCCTTAGTTAACCTTTAGCTTATATGCAGCCTGTGTGCAGGAAATTCAACTATTCAGCACACTTCTCGCCACATTATTATGAGGCCGCAACAATACCATGGTTAATGCTGTTTTGTTAAGCAATCCACCGTGAAAACAGGCCAATCATCACCATAGAAAATATTGATTAAGGGCTGCAGGCAGACTCTGGCTATTCGTGGTCGTCGTCGAAGGCGTGCTGGATATGGTCAGAATAGAAGCCCCGATACTGTAAAAAGCGGATTTGTTTAAACTTTTCCTTGTCGGTTGCCGGTGGTTTAAGACCAAACCGCTTGCGTCTTACCTGCCCGGCAAGCGTGAACCAATCAGTGTCATTTTCAAGCATTGCCTGTTCAAGCAACGATTCATCAATAGAAAACTGCTGACACTCTGCTTTTATCCTGGCCGGCCCCTGCCCTTTGGCTACTCCCGAGCGCACTTTCATTTCGGCAAAACGGGCGTCGCTTTGGATCCCTGCTTGTTTAAATTCCTCTACCACAGGGGCACAATCGTCCGTTGCAAAACCTTTCTGTGATAATTTTCGTAACAATTCGTGATAAGCATGCTCTCGTCGCGAAAGCATGCGGGTAATCGACTCTATAATGATTTTACGTGGGTTATCTGTCATTTTACCGATGATTTTTTAGAACTTAGCATTCAATATATGCCCGCTATCGTACCAGCTATTGCGCTTTACTGCGGGCAGGATATTTCATAAGACTATGCAAAAACAAGCCGCGGATAATACGCTTACTTTTACCCTGCATCATAGCATCAACGAGATTGATGCGTTGCAGTGGCAGGCACTGGCCGAGCAGGCAGGCCCGTTTTTGCAATATCAATGGCTTAAAGCGCTGGAAGACACTCACTGTGTCGATGGTAAGATAAACAAGCAATCCGGCTGGCGAACCGGCTGGCAAACCGGCAGGCAAACCGGCTGGCAAACGGCATTCTGGAGTGGCTCGCTTAACGGCGAGCTTAAAATAGTGGTGCCGGGCTATTTAAAAACCCACAGTTACGGCGAATACGTATTTGACCATAGCTGGGCCAATGCTTACCACCAGCATGGTAAGGACTATTATCCTAAATGGATTGCGGCTATTCCATTTACCCCGGTTACCGGCCCTCGCATACTTATTGCCAGCGACGTATCCGCCGCGCAGTGGCACAGCCTGGTCACCCACATCAATGACTGGGCCAGCGACAATCAGTATTCGTCCTGCCATTGGTTGTTTAATCCGCTTGATTCCCAAACCAACTTTGCCAAACTGGGCTTTAGCTCGCGTTTTAGTGTGCAGTTTCAATGGATGAATCGCGGCTATCAGAATTTTGATGACTTTCTTGCCAGGCTGACATCCCGCAAGCGCAGAAGCATTCGTAAAACCCGTAAGCGTTTTAACTCCCCTTCTCTGCGTGTAGAAAGGTTACACGGTGATAAGCTAAGTCGCGAAGACATGGCATTTTTTGTCCATTGCTATCAGGACACGTACCTGAAGCGCAGTGGCCACACCGGCTATTTAACCCCCGCCTTTTTCGACGCGCTGTATGCCCATTGCCGGGACAACATTATGCTTGTGAAAGCCACTCATAATGACCAGGAGATTGCTGCAGCCCTGTTTTTATTTGATGATACAGGGCTGTACGGGCGTTACTGGGGTTGCCTGGAAGATATTGACGAGCTGCATTTTGAGTGCTGCTACTTTCAGGGCATTGAATTTGCCATCGAACAGGGCTTGCCGCTGTTTAATCCCGGAACTCAGGGCGAACACAAAATTCTGCGCGGTTTTGAGCCGGTTTATTGTGTATCCCACCATAAACTGCACGATCCGAGGTTTCATCAGGCTGTGGCAGATTTTTTACAGCGGGAAAAACCGGTTATCGAAGACTATTTCAATCAGGCCCGGGATGTATTACCTTTCAACGCGGACTATCTGAACGAATTTGTAACACCAACAAGTACAAACGGGGCGACAATAACGCCTGAAAAATCCTAACACAGAGACAACAATATGAAGTACACATTGCTCGCAGCCACTATTGCTGCATCGCTGGCCCTGACGGCCTGTTCGAAACCAGAAACCACCACGCAAACCGCAGACACCCAAACTGAAGCGCCTGCCGCCAAAGCCGAAATTGGCTCATTTGGTGTAGACCTGACCGCCCGTGACGAGAGCGTAAAACCGGGTGACGACTTCTTTATGTACGCCAGTGGTACCTGGTATGAAAACTACGAACTGCCAGCCGACAAAACCCGCTTTGGCGCATTTAACGCCCTGGCCGATCGCAGCGAAGAGCAGGTTAAGCAAATCATTGACGACATTATGGCGTCGGATAATTTAACCGCAGAAGAACAGCTGGTTCACGATTACTACACAGCGTACATGGATACCGAAACCATCAACGCTAAAGGCATTACCCCAATTAATCCTACGCTTACTGACATCGACAATCTGTCGTCGGTTAAAGAGCTTACCGAATTCTTCGGCGAAAGCTGGCTTACCGGTGCATCAGCGCCTTTATACGGTGGTCTGTGGTATAACCGCCTGGATCCAAATGAATACCAGCTGAGTGTGGGTGTTGGCGGTTTGGGCTTACCCGACCGTGACTATTACCTTAACGATTCAGAGCGCTTCAGCAATATCCGCGACGCATACGTAAAACACATCGCTGAGATGCTGACCTTCGCCGACGTGGAAAACCCGGAAGAAAAAGCCCAGACCATTCTGGCACTGGAAACCAAAATTGCTGAGATTCAGTGGCCTCGTGAAAAACGTCGCGACCGCGACCTGACATTAAACCAAATCGAGCGCAGTGCACTGGCCGACATGTATCCTGACTTTGACTGGAATGCCTGGTTAGATGCCATGGGCTTTAAAGCGCCAGAGCTGAATATCTCCCAGCCACAACCGGTAAAAGACGTTATCGAAATCATCAACGATACGCCGCTGGATGACTGGAAAACTTACCTGACCTACCACACTATCTCGAATAATGCGTCGATGCTGTCAGATGACATCTATATGGCCAACTTCGATTTTTATGGTAAAACCCTGAGCGGTCAGCAAGAGCCTCGTCCACGCTGGAAACGTGCGCTTAGCGCCATGTCAGGCACGACTTCTTTAGGCTTTGCCATTGGTAAGAGCTATGTGGATCGCTTCTTCCCGGAAAGCTCTAAAACGCAAATGGCTGAACTGGTAGAAAACCTGCGTGCCGCCCTGGGCGAACGTATTGACGGTCTGGACTGGATGGGCGAAGAAACCAAGGTCAATGCTAAAGCCAAGCTGGCCGCGTTTAACCCTAAAATCGGTTATCCGGATGAGTGGATTTCTTATGAAGGCCTGGAAATTACCGACCAGGATCTGCTGACCAACGAACGTAACATCAGCAAGTTCTTCCACGCCAAGCAGGTAGAAGATGAATTGGAACCCACTAACCGCGAGCGCTGGGGCATGACGCCACAACGGGTAAATGCTTATTACAACTCATCGTTCAACGAGATTGTCTTCCCGGCGGCTATCCTGCAACCGCCATTCTTTGATCCTAACGCCGATCCGGCAGTGAACTACGGTGCTATCGGCGCTGTTATCGGTCACGAAATGGGTCACGGGTTTGACGACCAGGGCTCTAAGTCTGATGCCAAGGGGATTCAGCAAAACTGGTGGACCGACGAAGACCGCGCCGCGTTTGAAGCCAAAGCTGATATGCTGGCAGACCAGTACAGTGCTTACGAACCTATCGAAGGCAACTTTGTGAATGGCCGTAACAGCCTGGGTGAAAACATTGGTGACGTTGGTGGTCTGTCGATGGCTTACCATGCTTACAAACTGAGCCTGAATGGCAAAGAAGCACCGGTTATTGACGGCCTGACCGGCGATCAGCGTTTCTTTCTGGCCTGGGCGCAGGTTTGGAAAGAAAAGCGTACCGAACAAAGCATGCTTAACCAGTTACGTGCCGGTACTCACTCTCCGGGTCGTTACCGTGCACTGGCACCACGTAACCACGATGCATGGTACGAAGCCTTTAACGTACAACCAGGCGATGCCCTGTACCTGGCACCAGAAGAACGTGTAAAAATCTGGTAATTACCTGCCAGTAATACAACAATGCCAAAAGCAGCCTCCGGGCTGCTTTTTTATGTTTGCAATACAACCGGCACCTCGACTACTACCGGCTTACGGCAAGCGTCATAGCCACGGCTAAAAACCAAAGAAGTGAAATAACCAACACGGACTTCAGGGTGCTGGATTGCGCTTTCGAGCGATAGAATGAAAAAGCAGCATAGGCCGCGGGAATCAACGCTGCGACACCGCCAAAGATAAACGCTTTGACGATGCCAACCACTGGAGCCCATGAACTCTGGATAATCAAAAGCTCAAACAGCAACTCCACAACACCAATGCCTGCACAACCGAAAAATAACCCAAATGCCCTGTCCTCAGACAGTTTTAACTCTGGCGCCGTCAACCTTAACCGCCATGCATTGAGCTCCTTTTTATAACACTATCACCGTAGCACGCAAAATATCACGCCACAAACACTCGCCAGCCTGCAGCAAAAGCGCTCGTGTCCGGTTTGCTTAGATTGTAAAAATTTGGTAAACAGAGCACATAGTACTTACCATACACTCAGATTAAGGTGCCCTAGTGATTGCGAAGTTGATATCGAAGTTCCGCCCGGGTTTTGTTGCCACGCTAACCGCACTGTTAACCGTTAGCTTTAACGCTCACAGCACTCCCGATAAAGCAGTATCAGGTTCACTTCTGGCGGCCCCACACAACCAGCTTAGCCAGAAAGAAAAACAACAGGGCTGGCAACTGCTTTTTGATGGCGAATCACTCAGTGGCTGGCATGTGTTTCAGTACCCGGATACGGTCCCGGCGTGGACTGTAAAAGAAGATATGCTGACCTTCAATCCGGCGGCGCGAGGCCTCCAGCATGGGGATTTAGCCACCGATAAGGTGTTTGAAAACTTTGAATTAAAGTTTGAATGGCAATCGCCAGAAAACGGTAACAGCGGAGTGTTTATTAACGTTCAGGAAACGCCAGAAAGCGTGACACCCTGGCAAACCGGGCCGGAATATCAGCTCCTTGGCGTAGCTCATGGCGATAACGCGGATCCCGTGAAGCGCTCTGGCGGGATTTTTGGCTTTGCCTCACCGTTAACCGCCTCAGACTTTCTGGCCAGCAGTGGCTGGAACCAGTCTGTTATTAAACAGCAGGATGGCAAGGTTGAGTTTTATCTGAATGGAAAATTAACTGCCCGCGCCGACCTGACCAGCGATCAATGGCAGTCACAGTTAGCCCGTTCAAGATTTAAGGATCAGGCGGGCTTTGGCGCCTATACCAAAGGCCATATCGTGCTGCAGCAGTGGACATCACTGATCTATTTTCGCAACATTAAAATCAAGTCACTCTAAGGGCTGTTGCGGCGGCAAGACATGCCGAGCTTGCCGCGCTTTTGTTTAAGGTCAGTGCTGCTTAAGTAACTCCTCCAGCCATTCTATAAACATTACGTTGTGCCGGGTAATCAAGCTGTCTTTGTTTTCAATGTAGTAGCACAAAGCAGAGTCAATTGGAGGGTAGCCTGACTCCGTTAGTAATCCCGCCTTAACGTAGTCCCGGGTAAGCGTTGTTGAGCAAAATACGCAGGCGTTTTCCAGCAGAGCCTGCTGAATCCCAAACAACTCCTGATCAAAATAACGTACCTCAAACTGCCTGTACGATAAATCGTTATGGTTTAACCACGCCTGCAATGGGACTTCGGGTAAAGCGCTGTTTTTCCAGCGGGTGGTGTAAATTGTTATTGGCGAAGTCTGGTCCAACTGAGTAGTGAGCCGGGCATTGCCATACAAATTAAACCGTTCCCGAATAAGCACGTCACCATCGGCTTGCTCAGCCAAGGCACCAAGTCGCACAGACAGGCTGAAGTGGTCGGTGTTAATTTCCTCACCACTGGTTATGTTCACTTTACTGTGCGGATATTGCTCATAATAACGCTGTAAAGCAGGTAACAGTGCCAGGGCGGCAAAGGATGAAGTGGTAGCCACTTTGATTTGTTTATCGTTTCGTGAAATGTCTTCGAGCGCCGTGTTAATGGTTTGAAAGCCCTGACTGGTAGCAACAGCTAACTCTCTACCTGGCGCTGTAAGGATGACTTTTCTGGTCTCCCGCCGAAATAAGCTCACATTTAACCGCTGCTCAAGATTAGTAATGTGGTGAGACACCGCGGTAGGAGAAATCGATAACTCAGCAGCGGCCGCCTTAAAGCTACCCAGCCTGGCTGCAGATTCGAACGCCTTTAACGCTGGCAAAGAAACTTGCATGTTGTACTCCCGCTACTCAATGACACCAAAATAGATGAGTTTTACTCATCTGTAAATGTTTTTTACTCGGTTGTCAGTGGCTTGGTAACGCCTGAAAATAACGGTAAAAGTTAACCAACAAAGGTAGTTACCATGAGTGTTATTTTACATGTAGATTCCAGCGTCAGGGCCATTTCCAATAGCAATCCTGAGCACGACTCCATTTCAAAAAAGCTGGCAAGACAGTTTATTAGTAAGTTACAGAAAACGGCGAATACAGATGAATATATCTATCGTGACGTTGGAGTGAATCCGCCGCCCTATATTACTCAGGATTGGATAGGTGCGGTATTTACGCCTGAACAGAAAAGAACCGCCTTACAGCAGCAGTTGCTGGCCCCGTCTGATGAACTTATAAGCGAAGTTGAAAAAGCCGGAATCATTGTGATTTCATCGCCCATGTACAACTACGGCATGCCCGCTCAGTTAAAAGCCTGGTTTGATCAAATTGTGCGTATTAACAAGACCTTTGACTTTGATTTAGCCCGCGGTGATAAACCACTTGCGCCTCTGCTATCGGGAAAAATCCTGGTGATCATTACCTCCAGCGGCGAGTTTGGTTTTGAACGCGGTGGCATCAACGAAGGCGCCAGTCATTTAGTCCCGCACCTGCGTACACTCAGTAAATACCTGGGCGTGACAGACATTTATGAGATCGCTTCTGAGTATCAGGAATTTGCCGACCACAGACATGAGCAGTCCCTGCAACGAGCGAGAATGAAAGCCAATGAAATCGCCCTGCTACTGGCAGACAAGCAAAAAGCCGTCGCTTGCTAGTAGCTGAGTATTGACCTGAATTTGCCGATGGCGCACTGTTGAGTAACCATCGGCCTCCCCCCCACAAAGAGTGTAGTAAGCCAAACGTTTGACCCGTTTTCTCTGAATCCTTTACGCAAGCAAACTCACCCTGTGTACAGTTGTCTCAGTATGCCGTTAACTTATGATTTATCCATGCGTATTCAAACTGTCAGCGATAAGGAAATAACATGGAACTCAGTCAGGCTAAAGACGTGATTTATACCCTCTCGCAAGGGATAGATCCGGCATCCGGTGAAGTACTTGCCGATAACAGCTGTTTTAATCAACCGGTTATTATCCGGGCACTCTTTATGGCCCACGAAGCACTCGACAGGTCTGTTAAGTACGAGCAGAGAAAATCATCATTGCCACCCAATGCCGGCAAGCCCTGGCCTAATGAGGAGGACGAGCAGTTAGCTGGTGCCTTTGATTCGGGTAGCAGCATCTCTCAGCTGGCTAAAACCCATCAGCGCACGCCGGGTTCGATTAAAGCCCGGCTGGAGAAGCTGGGCAAAATCAGCGGCGCTTAGGTTTTACGGCCAGGCGCCTGTAGCCAATAAGCGCAGCAGTGGCTTTTGTCACGAGCTAAAATTCGGCTTCTTCGGCCACTTTTGCCTGCCGGATCAGCTGAGTAAACTCCCCACGATAGCCATAATAATCCTCGCCCTTGTTTGCCAGCGCCAGGTTAAAAGCATCATCCAATGACCATTGGCCGGTATACTTACCGTCTTTCATTAACTGAGCAAAGCCCGCCACGGCTGTGGCAAAGTTTACTTCCTGCATGATCGCAGGCGTAGCATTGATGGCGCTCATAATTGGTTGATCCAGCAATTGCGAAGTCTCCTCACCCGGCAATTTATAACGGATTTTTAAATACCCCAATTCTGCTAAAGCGTCATTCGCCGCGCCGCTGTTGCCACTGGTATAACGGGATTCATCCAGGTAGCTGCCCGGCTGGCCGCTGAGGGTAACCTCGTAAATTGCCGTTATCGCGTGGCCAGAGCCAATATCACCGGCATCCACTTTATCGTTATTAAAGTCTTCTTCTTTCAGCGCCCGGGTTTCATAACCCAGTAATCGGTATTCATTAACCGCCGCAGGATTAAATTCCACCTGGATTTTAAGATCTTTAGCAATGGGAAACAGTGATGACGTAGCCTCCTCAACAAACAGTTTCTGCGCCTCGCCCAGGGTATCAATGTAAGCCGCAATCCCGTTGCCGCTTTGCGCCAGCGACTGCATTAGCGCGTCTTTATAATTGCCCTGACCAAAACCAATCACCGATAAATAAATACCGCTGTGGCGCTTACGCTCAACAAAGTCGGTTAACTGTTCAGGGTCTGACAGGCCAACATTAAAGTCACCGTCTGTAGCGAGCATAATGCGGTTAACCGCCTGTTCATCAAAGTTCGACTCGGCCAGTTGATACGCCAGTTGCAGGCCTTCGCCGCCAGCGGTGGAGCCACCAGCTTTCAGTTTATCCAGCGCTTCGATGATTGTTGCTGCCTGCGCTACTTTTGTCGGCTCGAGCACGGTACCAGCGGCTCCGGCATACACCACAATCGCTATGGTATCGGTTGGCTTGAGTGTTTTAAGCAATAGCTTGATGGATTGCTTCACCAGCGGGAGTTTATCCGGCGCGTTCATCGAACCTGACACATCCAGCAGAAATACCAGGTTGCTATTCGGCTGTTCCCTTTGCTCCAGTTCGTACCCCTGAATACCAATATGTACCAGCTTGCGATGCGCGGCCCAGGGCGAATCATGTACTACTACGGTGGGCAGAAAAGGCCGGCTCGCACTGGTCGGAAACGGATAGTGATAATCAAAATAATTAACCATTTCTTCCAGCCGTACAGCGTCTTTCTCGGGCAGGTAACCACGGTTTAATTGTTTACGCACAAAACTGAAGGAGGTGGTATCGACATCGGCAGAAAAGGTGGAAACCGGTTCATCGCTAACCCGCTTTACCGGGTTGGCATCAAACTGTTCGAAGTCGTTCTCATACTGTGGCTGAACAGGCGGTGGCATTGGTGCCATGCGGCTGCCAGTCACCGTAAGCGGCATAACCATTTCAGCAGCCACTCTTCGCTCCTGCTTTACTTTCATGTATTCGGCTTTTTCGGCTTCTTTGCTGGCTTGTTGCTGTGCGGCCAGCTCCTGTTCGCTCGGTCCTGAAGTGCAATTAACCAGCGTAACTGCCATGGCAATTAGCAACGCGTTGCGACCCACCCTTGTTTTAGTCATTTTCTGCTCCTTGAGATCAAAGGTAACTGATAAATCAACGATAACAGTGGCAACTTAACTGTAAGCTGAATAGCCGATCGAGTAGGAGGGAGTTTCGCAACTCCCGTCCTCTTATATGGACTCCCTGAAGTAATCAACATCTTTTGAAAAATTAGTAGTAGATGCGCTCTTATATACGGGCTTTAAATGGAGAGCTACTCCTGCCCTTCGATGTATACGCACCAACAGTTCAATTCTCACACACAGTGTTTAGTCACTTGAGAGGACTGGCTGAATTCTGCTGGTTGGTCTTACCATTTATTTTCGCAATTTGTTGATTTACTAACTCTTAGGCTGCTAACAGTATCGGATTGTAATCGTCATTATTCTTTATTAGAGCAACAGCGGTTCTCACCGTTTTATTTGCTAACGCGATGGCAGCAACCTTCTTTCCCCTTCGGTCAACTAACGCCTTCAGCCACTGCTCTTTCACAGTCTTAGGCTCTCTGGATACTGCTTTATTCACTACCGACATTGCTCCCTGATAGAGCAAACTTCGCAATCTTTTATCTGCACAGTTTTTAGAAATATGTCCCAATCGCTCTTTACCGCCGGTCGAATGCTGCTTCGGTGTCAAACCTATGCATGCTGATGCATCCCGGCCTGTATTGAACTCTGTCGCATTTCCCAATCGAACGGTTAACCCCAAAGCAATCAAAGGGCCTACGCCTTCGAGTTTACTTAATTTCTGGCAAACAGGATTATGCCGCGTGTGTTCTGCTATGAGCCTGTCATAACTTTCTATTTGAGTCGTATAGAGTTGTAACATTTGTGACTGCGCAGCCAAAGCCTGACGATAATTCATCGGCAAGCCGTTTTCTGCATCTTCTAAAATGTCAGGCAGCGCAGTGACTAAATGATTTAACCCCTTTGCTATCACAATCCCGAATTCCGTCAACAGTCCTCGTATCTGGTTTGCCAACGCCGTCCTTTGCTCCAACTGCAGCATTCGCACCCGCTCCAGGGCCTGAAGACCCTGTTCATCTTCCTCCATGATGCCACAAGAGTTTATATGAGGTAATTGAGCCGCAATACCGATAGCGTAGGCGTCATTTTTATCTGTTTTTTGCTTTAATTGCAGCCCTTTTACTGCGCGAGGCTGAATGATTTTTACTTGATGACCATGCCGCCTCGCTAAACGCGCCCAGTAATTCGAGCCACCACAGGCTTCCATTGCCACTAACGCTGACACATGGTTTCCCAGAAGTGCTATCAATGCTTTACGACTCATTGCTTTGTTATAATCAATTTTTCCGTCACTGTTGAACTTGCAAACCTGAAAGGAATGCTTTGCAAGGTCAATTGCAATAATTGTATTCTTAATCATGTATGGACCCCTTTGGCTAATTTGACAATTAAGACCGTACCCCTTTCAGGGAAGGGAGTCCATACATCTCACA
>NZ_PVNP01000204.1 GCF_002993365.1 Marisediminitalea alba | reverse complement strand
TAGGGCGTGTTGATCTTTTCTGTACATATTTTGCTCAACAATACATCGGCAGCCACATTAACATAAATGCCAGCGATACCATGCTGGCATAATTTCGCTCTAACTTATCGTATCTAGTTGAAATAGCTCGATATTGCTTAATTCTTGCAAATGCATTTTCAACCAAATGTCGGTATTTGTATAAGCACCAATCCATGCTTTTTTTATCAATATCTTGACCGTAATTCCGTGTAGCAATCACTGGTGTTCCACCGTGGTCACGAACAAAACAGCGGAATTGTTCGCTATCATAGCCTTTATCACAAACGACAGTGTTCACTTCATCAAGCTGTTCAACCAAACTATTCGCATGAACAACATCGTGGCGTTGACCTTCTGATAAGTCGAAACAAATCGGTAATCCTCCACTATCTACAGCTAAGTGAATTTTGGTTGAATTACCCCCACGACTTTTGCCTATTTGCTCTGAGCTTTCAGTTGCTGCTCCTGTGCTATGTTGATGTGCTCGAACTATCGAGCCATCAAGAAAGACCCACTCAAAATCAGCCATGCTAGATAAGCTTTTGAAAAGGTTATCTAAAATCCCTTTCTTTGACCAAAGATTAAATCGTCTGTATACGGTACTCCACTCTCCGAATTCAGAGGGCAGATCTCGCCAAGGAATACCAGTTCTCATTCGATAAAGTATTCCTTCAAATGTCATTCGATGTTCAGTTTTATCGTAAATACGGCCTGTACTTTTCATAACTTGAAGTAGCAGTTCCCATCGAATATCAGTTAGTATTGTTCTTGGCATGGTATTGGTTATGGTTTTACTTTTGGCGAAGCAAATTATAACCCTTTACCATGCTGTTTAAAAATTACTCACGAAAGATCAACACGCCCTAATTATCCGACAATGTCGGTTAAAACCCGCCAGGCCATTGAGCTGCTGGAGTCCTATTTTACTATCCTGTGAGGCAAGTTACACAGCCACTTTCAGATAGCCTTGCTCAATGGCCAGGTGCACCAGTTCTGCGTGCGTGCTGATTTGTAGCTTGGCTTTTAACTGGGTGAGTGTATTCGAAACGGTTTTACTGGAGACGTTGAGTTCGTCGGCTAACTGAGCCCGGTCGAGGCCTTTAGCGATCCCTAAAAACACATCAAACTCGCGTTGGGTGAGTTGCTTGCAACTGTCATCTGCATCGTTGAGCTGGTGGGTGGCCAGTTGAATAGCAATGTTGTGTTCGATATAGCGCTTACCATTGAGTACGGCTTTAATCGCCTCAACCATCACCTCTGGCTTGCTGCGCTTGCTCAGATACCCTTTGGCGCCGGTCTGAATTGCACGGTTCACTACCGAGGGCTCGTCAAACATACTGAAGAAGATGATCTTAAGCCGTGGCCAGCGTTTTAGCAGCCGGCCGGCCAGATTCAGGCCACTGGCGTTTTCCAGATTAATGTCGAGAATAACCAGGTCAATGTCTGTAGCGGCGAGCGCTTTCAGCGTTTGCTGGGCATTCTCGGCTTCGCTGACAACGGCATCAGGCAGCATCATGGTAAGTAGCGCACTGTAGCCTTGGCGGACTACAGCGTGGTCATCAACGATCAGAATATTCATAGTGGAGATCATCCTGTGGTTGCAAAGGTGCGACCAGAGTAACTGTCGTCCCCTTAGCATGGGTATCAAGTTTAAGTGTACCGCCAAGCAAAGAGGCCCGCTCATGCATGGATTCCAGCCCCAGCCCGGCGGCTTTTGATTGTTGCAGATTAAAGCCCCGGCCATTATCGCGTACAAACAGAGTCAGCTGGTCGTGGGTAGTGGTTAAGCCAATGGTCACTTCAGTGGCATGGGAATGCTTGGCAATGTTATTAAATATTTCCTGTGTAATGCGATAAATCTGGGTGTCACGGTTGAGGTTACTGGCAAGGGTGGCAGCATCGGGTAACCAGTTAACCTCAATCTGATGAATGTCCTGCCAGGTCTGGATCATCTGTGCGATAGAGGTAGTTAACCCCAGCTTGTTTAAAAAGACCGGATAAAGCTGGTTAGTTAAATCCTTCATCCCCTGATGTACGGCGTCACATTGTTGCTGAATGGTCGCACAGGCTTTGATTATAAAGTCGGGGTTTTGTTTTTGTTGCTCCAGCATATAGGTTTGTACCGTAATACCTGTGATCAACTGGCCAAGATTATCGTGAAGCTCTCTGGCCAGCAGTCGTCGCTCATTTTCCTGCAGCGCCGACAAGCGTTGACGTAACCCGGCAACCTGAGTTTCCTTGCTGGCCAGTGAGCTGATTAACTTATTGTAATGCTCAATCAACCTGTGGATTTCGGCAATATCGGTTGACGCTGCCGACAACCTGAACTGGCCTGACTGAATGGAATCAAGCCCCTGACAGAGCTCGGCCAGTGGCTTAAGGCGGGTGTTTACCGCATAACGCAGGGTAAAAAGTGTCAGTAAAAGTGCCATCACGAAAATGAAAAACACATTCGCCAGGGTGGCGCTAATTTCATCAAATTCAGCCGCGCTATTAGCGACTACGGTAATGGGTTCTCCCGATGCTGCCTGAATGGTGGTGCTTGCTGGTGGTGGTGCGAGCCACTTCTCCAGTGAGCCGGTGAGTGGCAGTTGATCAGAATGTTCGGGATGTTCAATAACGGTGAGGTGACGGCTGTTTTGTAAAATACCGGTCAGCGTTTCGCTGTCCAGGTCGGCTTTCGCCAGGGTTTCGGCCAGCTGTAGCGCGGCTTCACCTTCTTCGCTGATATCTGCTCTGGCCTGATAGAACATCGCGACCGCCAGCAAGCTGAACACCGCAGTGAAAATCAGAACAATCGTTAGTGTGATCTTGTTGGAAGCATTCATATTGCTCAGCCGTACCGCACATAATTTACAAACCAATAACATTATACTGAAGATAATCAGTTCAGGGTTATCAGACTTCTGCTACTTTGGTTAGTGTCATCTACTACTTTGGTCCTGCTTTTGAGCACAAAAGCCCGGTCTCGCCCCTTCGGCTGCGCACAGTACGAAAGTGTTACAGGATTTGGTTAACAAATGATCAACAATGATTTAACCATTGGTAAACACACATAAGAAGAAGGTGGTAACATGACATTAAAAAACAAACTACTGGTAGCCGGGACACTGCTGTCTGCCACGCTGGCGATACCGGCTCAGGCGGGCAGCTGGCAACAGAATGTAACAGTAGGTAATTTTAATAAAGTACACGTTTACACCCCGGAATCACTATCACCAATAGGGCAGGGACGCTCACTGTTAGTCGTACTTCACGGCTGTACACAATCCATTGATGCTTATCTTTCCGCTAACCTTGAACAGGCTGCAGAAAGTTACGGAATGGTGGTAGCGGTTCCTGATGCAATGAATAAGGCGGGGTTTGGCTGCTGGTCTTACTGGCAGGGAGCAAAATCCCGTACTGCCGGCGACTACGCTAATATCCTGTCGCTGGTGTCGTCGATGAAAGCCAACAGCGGCTACGCCATTGATGAAGACCAGGTGTACGTGGCGGGACTATCCTCCGGCGCAGCCTTTGCCAATACCACTGCCTGTATTGCACCAGACGTATTTGCCGGCGTGGGAGTAAGCGCCGGGCCCAGCATTGGTACCAGTTCCAGCGGCGCGATAGGCAGCTGTGAATACGCCAACGTCGCGCAGCGATGTCAACAGTATGCGGGGAGTTACAGCGGCTCGCTCGATGACCAGATCGCATCTATCGCACATGGCGATGCCGATACCACCGTGGATACCTGTTATAACCGGCAGAACGCTGAGGGTATGGCTGGCGCCTATGGTGTTAGTGAGTTGCCTGGCAGTAACCTCCTTGGCAGCGGTTCGCGTACCGCCGAAGAATACCTCTGGCAGGAAGGCCGGGTGTCAATGATCTGGCTCAATGGCGTGGATCACTCCTGGTCGGGCGGCGCTGGCGCCAGTGGTTCCTATGTAAGTGGCACTGGCATTAACTATGCGATGTACCTGGGTGAATACTTCAGTGAGAATAATAAGCGGGTCGATCGAAACCAGCCTCCGCAATTATCTTCGGTGAGCGCTTCAGAAAGCAGCGGTCAGTTGATCGTCACCGGTAACGCCACCGACGCTGAAGGCTACGTGGATAATGTTGATGTGCTGATCACCAATAATAATGGCGATACCTATCAGTATTCGGCGTCGACCCAAAGTGATGATAGTTTCTCGGTAACCTCGGCCACCCTGTCAGACGATTTGTACTTTGTTACGGTGACGGCCAGTGACGATGTAGGCGCCGTGTCCGAAGCCAGCACCGTGAGCGTGCGCGTTGGCCCGCCACCGCCACCTGCTGCCCCCGTGTTATCTGATGTGCTGGTAGATGCCAATGGTCAGTGTGCAACGGTTACCGGCTCGGTTTACGACGAAAACCAGGACCTTTCCGCAGTAGAAGTCACATTTGCGACCGGTACCCAAAATGCCAGTGTGGATGGGCTATCCTTTAGCGCTGAAGCCTGTGACCTGCCGGGCGGTTCGCAAACTATTACGGTTACGGCTGTCGACGCCAGTGGCCTGAGCAGCAACACACAGCTGTCGGTAGACATTGATGCAGGCGTGATTGCTACGCTTGATCAGCATATCAGCGCTGGTCGTCTCGATTATACCGGCTACTCTACCTGCTATCTGGAATACTCAACCGATGCTTTTAAACTGACCGAGCAAACCCAGAGTGGTGGTATGTGTGTATGGCAGGATGACGATGCTTCCTGTACCGGCCCGGTTCAGGCGTGCAGCGGCACTGGTTCTGATGGCGGTAACGGCGGTGGTAATGGCTCTGGTGATGACGGCTCGGGCGGTGATACAGGCGGTGGCGATCCGGCTACCTGTGCTGAATACACCACTGCGAACTACTATCACAAAGTAGCAGGCCGCGCTTACAGCACTGGTTACTACTACGCACCGGATTACTTTGCCAGCGGCTCGGATGATCCTCTAGCAGGTTCCACCTGGGGTACATCAACCCTGTACTCAACCGATGGCAGTGTATGGTTTGCAGGCAACTGTCCTTAAAAAAAGATTAAAACATAACGGGGCCCATGGCCCCGTTTTACTCTTTTGAGTTAGGTTACTTACCTGCGACGCCATAAAATCAGGCCGAGCAGACCAAGGCTCATCCACATACTCCAGCTACCAGCATGGGTTTCTACTACCACTTCTGAGGTTACCGGTCGGTCATAGTCGAAACTTTCCATACTCTGATAAGACAAATCAGCATCTTCATAGGCATCTATAGTGGCCAGTACCTGATCGGTTTGCGCATCAATTAACTCAATTAAAATATCGTAGTCGTTGCTGGGATACCCGCTAACTAACTCACTTTCCAGCAGCACTGAGTCATCACTGCTGTCGCTATACAGGTTAAATACCGAAGTGACATGAAACGCTTCGTAATAGTCGTTGGTGCCCAGATAGACAATGGCGTAAACCGGTGCCTGGTAATAGTTAGTATCGGCGTCAAATTCAAGGTCGAAACTAGCATAGTATCCGTCGTAATCACGGTCGGTGTACAGTGTCATCCAGGCATCATAAAACCAGTAGTCAACACTGTGAGTGGCAGTGCGAAACTGTTCGCCTGATTTACCCGCAATGCTACTGAGATCTTTCTTTTTCACCCGGGTCGGCACATTATCGGCGGCATTGAGTTCGGGGGTATTAATGGTTTCGCTGACCGCCACCTCTTTGCCCGAAGCGGCAGATGAAAACGCGATAAAGCTCAGTGACATAAGCGTCGCAGCCAGTATAGTCTGTGTTACTCTTTGATTTTTCATAGTCCATTTACCCTGTTGTCTCTGCAATGACTGTATAAACAGTGTGCGAAAATCAGGCTGAACAATAACTGAAGCGAAACTTAACCATGCCAAACCGTGCTTTGTGGCAGCGTATTGCCATAGTCTTATTGATGCCTATCCTTTCGTTACCGGCACGGGCTGCCAATCTAACGGTAACGCCGCTGAATGACGGGGTTTACCTGATGCGCTCCGAGCGCGCTGTAGAAGGCTTTGGACTGGTGAGCGGTAACGGTTTAATTGTGCAGACAGCGCCGCATAAAGCGGTTTTAATCGACACACCCTGGGACAACAGTGATGTGGATACGCTGTTTAGCTGGCTTGAGTCGCAGGGGCTGAGTCTTGAGGCCGTGGTCGTCACTCATTCGCACGAAGATGCCGGCGGGCATCTGGCACGTTTTCACAGCAAAAATATCCCCTCATGGACGTTTGAGTTAACTAATGAGTACTTAACTCAGAAGGGCGAAACGCCCGCTCAACATACTTTTAGCAACAACGCGTGGGTAGTACCTGAGATGATTGAAGTATTTTATCCGGGGCCGGGCCATACGCTGGACAACAGCGTAGTGTGGGTGAAAAAACATAACCTGTTGTTTGGTGGTTGTTTTATTCGTGAACAGGCGACCTTTTCGCTGGGGTATACCGCAGAAGGCGACGTGCGCGCGTGGCCAGAGTCAGTCAGCCGGGTAACTGATTACTTTCCTGAGGTGCAGAAGGTGGTTCCCGGCCATGGCAAAGTCGGCGATGCAGCGCTTCTTTCCCATACCCGCGAGCTGGCGCTAAAAATGCTGCCTTAACAGGCAGCATTTTAAAGCTTAACGTCGATCGAAATTCACCGGTTTGTCGGGGTGTTGGTAGTAGCCTTCGCGCAATAAAGTTTTATAGCGGTCGAGTTTACCTTCCATTGCTAACTTGCGCAGACCTTTGTTGAACAAGGCTAAAATTAACTCGCCATCCTGACTTTTACGCGGGATAAGTAAGTGGGTTGTCACGGTAGAGATAAAAGGCTTGAGCATTTTTATTTCGTCACGGTCGAAGGTGGTGAAATCCCGTTCCAGTAAATACCAGGCGGTCAGCTCATCGATGGGGAACAATTGAATATCGTTGGCAATAACCGCATTGAGGCCGTCTTTGTCGGTATCAAAGGTTACGGTGTTGGGCGCCTGCTTAAAAAACGCAAAGAGTTCATCGGTATAAGCGTACCCTTTGGTGACGCCTATTTTGTATTGCTTAAGTTGTTGCAGGTTTTCCCACTGATCCAGAGAAAGTTCTTCATTCGCCGTAAACACCAGGCTTTCTGAAGTGATAGGCTCGCTCTGCCAGAAATCAACACTGTAAACCCGGGTGAAGTTAGCATATGACACAGCGTCATAGCGGCCGTCTTTGGCACTTGCAATGGCATCTTCCCAGGACATGGTTTCGTACACCACGTCTACACCAACCCGTAAGAACGCCTCACTGATAATATGGTTTATATAGCCATTGTGCTCCATGTCCGTGGAGGTATAGGGCGGATATTCAGTGGTGGCAATGGTGAGTGTGCGCCACGCGTGAGCTGAGGCATTATTTACAACTGCAAAAAGCAGGGACAGCATTAAAATAAGATTTTTCATAACGGTCACTAAAAATAAAGGCCTAAACTGATATTTAAACGATGGGTGGAGTCCTGATTACCGCCAAGGCCCAGACCAATGCCGGAACCGCCGGAAAACCACATGTTTTTACCCTGAATGCTATCCACATAGAAATACAACGCGCGCCAGCCAAAACTGCAACCATTAACCCATTGCGTTGAGCGCAGACCAGCCGCCACATCAGGCTCAACCGCCCCGTATTCGGAATAGCATTTAATCGGCGACAGGCCGGTTACTCTGAATGGTAATTCATAACTCACTGCCGCGGTGTAACTGTGCGCTTTGGAGGCAGTAAGGAAAGGAAAATCAAAAGCGGACAAAGCGAGACGGTCAGTTGCCTGATCTTGTGGTGCGGCCAGATCATAATCGTAATCGGTATATTGCAGGGCAACGCCCACCGGGCCCTGGGTATGGCGAAGGTGCAGGGCATAAGCGTTCATATCACCTTCGTTCAGAGTATCCAGATTGAGTACGTTAGCGGCTTGCCAGGACGCGCCAAACTCGGTAGTAGCGCCGCGGATCAACCCGGCAGTATAGCTTACCCGCAGGTTATACTGGCCATCTTCCTGATTACGAAACTCACCGTTATCGGCAATATCGAAAGAGTAGCGACCAAACCGGCCGGCATCATTGTACTCATCATTAAAGAAGTAGCCGGCGCGAATATCCCAGTTAGATTTCTCGTATTGCACTACTACGCCAGGGTCGTAGTCATCCTCGAAGCCAATATAGTAATTGATGGAAAACCAAAAGCTGTTTGAGGCGAAGGGCAATAAACCGAAGGGCACCTTGGTGATCCCGGCTGACACACTGGTGCGGTCGTCGTAGTGATAAGTCAGGTCGGCATAGCGCACGGTGTTAAAGTCGGTATTTTCATACCAGCGGTAATCTGCTTTATAGCTGAACTGGTCGGTTTCACCGGAGACGGTTAATTTGAGTGACTCAAAACCAAAACCATCACGCAATTCAACTTCCTGCCAGTCCTGATAACTGTAATTGAGGCGCACATGGCCGCCGATATTGACCGGGAAGTCGTCGGCTGACTGTGCCGTGCCGGACACTAACAAAAGTACCGGTGCTAACCGGAGAAGCCTGGCCTTGCTCATTATTCGATCCTGAAATGGTCTGAGGCAGCATGCTGGCAGGGTAACAAACCCCGGGAGTGATTGAAACATGCGTGCTGATTGTTTGGGTTACTCAAGTGAAGATTGCCCGCACAAAAAATCGGTAAGTGCAGAGAATAAAAAACCCCGCCAGGGCGGGGTTTTCAATCGTTGAGGTAAGCCTGATTAGCTGCGGCGACGAGCGACCACAAGACCGCCTAACGCCAGGGCTAACAGCAGTGCTGTTTGCGGAGCGGCCACCTCTGCTGTAACGTTGTCTGAAACCGTTAGGCTTGCCTCATTTAGCGTGTAAGACATCGGCGCAAACGTGTTTGAGTCAAAAAAGTCCAGATTTAACAAGTCTGACGCATCCATCGTTAAATCGAAGATACCCTCGGCCGTTGCTGTTACGTCAAAACTGAACAGCAAAAAGGGAGCCGCGTTTGTATAGGTGCCTACAGAACTTGTCCAGCTCATCGACATTTCACCGGGTTGTTCTTCGATAAATAAGAATGGGTCGAAGAAAATCTCATCATTAGGTAAACCCGAGGCAAAGCTGGTGCTATCGACTAACAGTGAACTCGTGTCGAAAAAGACGCGCAGTAAGGCATTGTCAAATGCTTCAGTCTGACTATCGAACTCACCAGTAATGTTTACGGTGGTGGTGTCACCCACGGCAATTTCACTATCGGCAAGGTCTACCGAGATGACCGCCGCCTGGCTGCTAAACGCAACCAGACTGGCCAGGGTTAATAAAAACTTCTTCATTATCTGTTACTCCATTTTCAATTAAGGACGGCAACCACGGCGAGTACACAGCGCGCGCATGGCAACCAGATCACGCATGTTTACGCGACCATCATTGTTAAAGTCATACTCACTGCCCAATGGCTGGCGTCGTACAATAGCCATCTGGAAGGCACGGATATCGAGCATATCCACATCGAAGTCACCATCCATGTCGCCTGGCAGTGGCGCCATATCCAACTGGTAAGTGGCCACTACCGGATCATGATCTGATGCTCGGAACACCAGTTCATTGAGGAAGTCGGCAGTTTTATATTCTTCGTTGTAATCCAGAATGCTCAGCTCATCGGCATTAATATGCCACTCGGTAGCATCGACTAACCACTCACCCATAGCGGCATTAACCAACTGATAGTCGAGGCTGCCCACTAAACCATCAAAGGTATAGCTGTAAGCGGTGTCGCCCAGAATAGTGCGGGCGGTATCGGTTAATCCGGCTTCGGTCAGTGCCTGAATAGGATCTTCCATGCCATAGCTGTTCAAGTCACCCAGTACGGTGAATGGCATATCCGGGAAGGTGTCATTCAACCAGACAACCAGCGCCTGTGCGGCACGGGTACGGGTCAGGTTACAATTGCCCTGGCCGGTAGACGTATCATCATCACCACTGCCACAGCTTGAACCTTTGGATTTAAGGTGGTTAACATCCACTACAATGGTCTGGCGGGTTTCGCTGTGAACAAATGCCTGAGCCAGTGATGGACGGTTACGTGAATCATCAAACAGCGGTCCGTCGGTATCAACAATACTGTTTGCTGAAGTCAGCAGTTCAGGCGCACCCTCCGGCGTCACTACCGCAGGTTTATAAATAATACCTACTGCAATTTCGTCGGTGCCAATACCGTTACCCACACTGATGTACTCATAGGTACCAGCGCCCATTTGTGCGTTAATCGCAGCAACCAGTTGTGCAATCGCACTGGTGCTGGCATAGCCATCGTTCTCAATTTCCATTAAGCCGAGCACGTCAGCATCGATAGCGACAATCGCATTAACAATTTTAGCCAGTTGACGCTCGTATTCAGAGAAGCTGTCGGCGCCACGGCTGGTTGGGAAGCCAGAGCCGTCACCATTGCCGTTAAACAGGTTTAGAACGTTAAAGCTGGCAACCCGCAGGTTTCCGTCGGCAATGACCGGCGCGTCATTACGCACATTCGTATTTACCACGGTAACGTCAGTGACCGGGCGAATACGGTAAGCGCTGTAGCCATAATCCATAATCCCTTCAACCCGGGTAACACTGTCGCCAGAACGCAGCGGATTGTACGGACCAACATCACCAATAGACAGTAATGGCGCGGCATTGTCAGAGCCATCGCGGTTATCGTCGATGATTAACTGGTTACGGGCGTTAAATTCTGCGTAATCAACAGCATCCTGACTGCCCGCATCGAACAGTTGGGTCGGGTTGTAGAGACGGCCATTAGAGACCAGGATCTCGCCATAGCGAATGAAGCTGTATGTGTCTGAGATATCCCAGCTGGTGTCATTCACAACCAGCATGTTTTCCACCGCTTCAAAGCCGTCGATGCTGTCCTGAGGCAGACTGATAACTGTTGCTGTCACAGCGCCAGTCCCACAGATAGCAGACTCGGTAACCGTGGACAAAATGGTACGACCATACTGTTCTTCCACACTGCCCTGAACGCGGACAACGTCTGATGCCTGCAGGCCAGAGGGGAGGTCTGCCAGTTCAACAAACAAACCTTCAGAGGTTTGTGGATCGGCATCGTGATCAGCGTCTTCTTCCTGCATAAAGAAACCGCCTAAATCAGGGAATACAGCGGTTACCACACCTTCCACTATTACGGTTTGTCCGCTTAGAGGTGAGGTATCGGCATTGCCCTGAACTGCACTGATGTAGGTTGCTGAGTCATAACAGGCGCCAAACTCTTCACCGGGTTCGCCAGGATCGCCCGGGTCACCATTGCCATAAATGCCGAAGTGATCAAGGGTGTTATTGGCAAAACCCTGCCATTCCAGAGACGGGTCAAAGGTATCGTCTGCGTTAGTGTCGCCGGTAGTTACCGACAGCAGACGACGCAGGGTGTTGTCTTTTGTGCTGGTATCACCCGTGCCCCACTCGGAACCCGGATCTACACCTACCTGACCAATAGCATCAATCACTTCGCCGTCTTTAAAGAAGACTACCGCGTCGTCGCCGTTAAAGTTTAACGAAGCTTCCTGATCTGAAACCTCAGGAAGTGGCGCGTCAGCATCAGGATGAGAAACCACAAATACATCGCCTGGTGCAATACTACCGCTCAGGGTAACACTGAAAGACGGGCTGTTACCGCCATTTGAGTACACACTGATCACATAGCTGTGCGCCGACAGATCAACGCTTTGCGAACCAAGGTTGACGATTTCCAGAGCCTTATTAAAGCCGCTGCCTTCGGTATATTCAGAGAAAAACAGTTCAGGCTGCACAGCAGTAAAGGATTTATAAGGGTAAGGCGTAGTTGCCGTAGCATTGGTGCTCTCACCGTCTAACGCAGAGCGTCCAGGCAGGATCCAGTCATTTACATTAAAGGAGGTGCTGGCCGCTGTATTAGATTTGCGGTATGCCCAGCTATCGGTGTAATCCCATGCTTCATAGTCACCATTTACATCCGGATCACCGAACACATCGACGACTTCACCGTCACAGAACAGTTCAATGGCATCATCACCGTTGATGGATACGCTACCGCTGTTGTAGTCTGGTGTGCTATCAAAAAAGGCGCCAAATTGCGAAGTTTCTGATGCTACGATGATACGCTCGCCTGCCAGGGCAGAGTCAGCCGGGAACGTGTATTCCTGTCCATCCGTACCACCACCATTGTTGGCGAAACCGATACCACAAACACTAAGGTCGGCGATATCACGAGTCACGAAAACTTCAACGGCTTTCGGTAAGCCGCCACTTAAATCGGCGTCAATAACACCGCTCAGTATAAGCGGGCTGGCGCCGCCGACTGGCGGGTCTTCCGGATCCACTGGTGGCTCTTCAGGGTCGGTAGGTTCGTCATCACAGCTATCAGCCGGATACAGCAACTCTACCCACTCAGGGTGATCCACAAACGGGTTACGGTTACCCTGGTACTCATAAATTGTATCTGCACGTTGTGCTTCAGATGCATCAACCGGATCGGCATTATGCCAGGCTATCAGGGTGCACAGTTGACCCAAGGCGGCTTCACCCGGGCCGGTGGTGCGGTTAACCAGCACCAGATCAGGAGTGCTGTCGCTACCTGAACCTTCATAACGCACGTCCATGTACAACATCATGCGCGCTACGTCGCCTTTTACTGCGTCACGAGGCTCAAAGGAATCGCCGTCAATGCGGTTTTCCGGGGCTTCAGCCAGCGGGCTGTCGCTGTAATCAAAATCCAGGTTACCCCGGGAGCCGTTTACCGTTACATCTTCAGGACGCAGATGATGAATATCGGTATAACCCTCGTAGGAATCACTGCTAAAGCCATGGCTGTTAGGCCATACGTGTTCGCGATTCCAGAAATCGTCATTGTTGACGCCAGACTGATTGCTGGTTTTAGGTAGTGAAATACCTGAATAGAATAGCACTACGTTGTCTGAGTTTGCCGGATCTTCGTCGGTTTCTGTCAGTGCAGTCCAGACTTCGCTGTAGGTCAGCACGGTATGGTCGGCGCTGATAACCGTGTTGAGGGCCATTTTGATAAATTCGACCGGTGAGTTGGCGTCGATTTCGGTTTGTACCGGTGCGTAATAGCTAACCGGATCGAAGGTTGCAGCGTCTGCTACTTTGTCGAGATCCGGACAGTTTGTGCACACGTCAGTTAAATCTTCGTCGTCATCACCGCCGCCAGTATCGCCGTCTGAGTTATGAGCGCCAAGATTGGCAAAGTAGTCTTCAGAGTATTGTTCCCATTGCAGCGATACATCAAAAGCATCATCAGGGACGATATCTCCGGCAGTCACCGAAGCTTTGCGAACCAGGGTTCGGTTTTGCGTTCTGACGCCGTTGGATTCCCAGTAACTGCCCGGGTCAACTCCGAGTTGACCGAAACTATCTACCACAGCGGTACCATTAACCAGCAGTATTGCATCATCACCATTATAGAAAGAGCTGGTGCTGGTCTGGTCGGTAACGGCCAGAATAGCGGAATCGGCGTCGTTATCGGCTACCACGTATACATCGCCGCTCGCGAGCATGCCTGATAAAGCGATAGTGGTGCCGGCAGAAGTGCCGCCATTTGAATAGATTTCCAGACGATAGCCTGTCAGGTCGATGGCAGTGTCTGTGGGATTATAAATTTCTATCGCTTTATTGTTTGAGCTGCCTTCTATGTATTCGGAAATAAACAGGTCGTCAGCAAGTGCTGAAACCGGTAAACCGAGTACAAGAGGCAACAGGATTTTTGCTTTCATCTGTGTGTTGCTCCTGCTTGATATTTTTGGATTACTGTCCTGAAGTGCAGGTAACACTATAAGTGCTTTGCTACAGAGAAATGACAAGTTTTTGACGGAGCTGTGGAATTGTTGAGCAGCTCTTTTATTAGTGCAGTAGCCATGCGCTCTGGCTGGCAGATAGGGGGGGGAAATTACTTATTTACGGTAAGCTTACCGGCTTAAAATAAGCTTATTTAAGCAAAATAATACGGTTTTTTGGCACCTGGCTTGCGCTGGTTGCAGCCGTTTTAGTTGAGGATTCGCAAGTATCTTTGCGCACTGCCCAGGTGCCGGAAATTCGATTCGTTAGAGGCAGATCCCCGGATACCGCGACAATTAACCTTGTTTACCAGTGGGTGACTGGGTAATCTGGGGGAAATGGCATAAAGACCATACCCTTAGCATTTGCACTGTTGACATCAGGACTTAATTGAATCCTGCCTGTATCAGGCGGGAAGTTAATGGAGCCCTCATGCATCGTCGTCGTTTTCTTCAGGGAGCCGCAGGCTCAGGTATCGCTGCAACCCTTGGTGGTTGTGTCACGGCTAAACCCTCTTCTTCTCAGTTACCTTTATCGCCCGCAAGCTTACCATTATCACTACCGGAGATGGCCCCAATCAATGCTTATCCGGATCGGATCATCAGTACCAACGTTTGTACCCGGCCTTTTCGGGCAACCGGACCACGGATAGAAACCGAAACCGTTGGTAAAAAGACTCTCATTCATAATTATGGTCATGGCGGCAGTGGCTGGTCGTTATCCTGGGGCACCGCTGCGCTGGCCGAATCATTGATCAATGCCGATAAACAAACGCCGGTTGCCGTTGTGGGCTGTGGAGCCGTTGGGCTAACCACTGCCATTCAGTGTCAGCGGGCGGGCTATAAAGTGACGATTTATGCCAAAGAACAACCGCCTTACGTGCGTTCTTCTTATGCCTCCGGGATTTGGTCGCCGGACTCCCGTATCGTCACACTGGCCAATGCTCAGCCCTTTGCCGAGCGTTGGCAATGGATGGCCAGGATGTCTTACCTGCGTTTTCAAACGCTGTTGGGGCTGACCGGTAATCCGGTGGAGTGGACTACCATGTTCCGTCTGGCTGACAAACCCTTTGATGATCACGGCGGGCACAATATCCCTGGCGAGCCGGCCTATCCGAATTATCGTAAGGAGTTGCTCAGTGATTTAAATCCCAAAGCCCGGGACGTATCGCCATCGCAGAATCCTTTTGCCACCCCCCACGTCAGACAATTTCCTCTTTTGATGTTTAACATCAGCGCCTACTCACAGTATTTACTCGACCTGTTTTATCGTAGCGGTGGCCAAATCATAGACCGAACCCTGACCTCAATGGCCGATTTTCAGCAATTTGATGAATCGGTAATTGTTAACTGCACCGGGTATGGCGCAAAGGCGTTACTGAATGATGACACTATCATTCCGGTGCGAGGGCAAACCTGCAAATTAATGCCGCAACCGGAAGTGAAATATGGCATTCAGTATTTCGACCGGCACACTTCGGTGTATCCGCGTCGCGATGGGTTGTTGGTGCAGGCAGGCGCTGAGGGCGATTTTAATAATCCGCTGGCAAACATTGACCCTCAGGAGTCGATAAAGGCAGTAGAGCAACTCGCTGCTATCATGGCAGAGATGAAAAGGTAGTCATACTAAGCTTCTATGCGATTTGGTATAACACATCGGCGGCGAGCGGATAAAAGCAACGCTTTTATTGTTACAGGTCAACTGAATCGCCGCTGATGTTTGCATAACATCCCTTACCGGCTTAGCTTTGCTGTAGGCTAAAGAGGAGTTGATGTTATGCGGTTAACTAATTTACACCGGAAGCTGGCTGGCGCAGCGGTTGTTATCACAGCATTGCTGGCAGGCTGCAGTTATAACTTGTCTGATGTCAGAAAAGTCACTTATCCACCTGATTTTAATTATATTGAACCCCAGGATATCAAAACTGATATGGCCAGAATGGCGGCGCAAATTCGCCTGCTGGATATTGCTCTGGCACCGGTAGATAGCAGCGATATTGCCGCGCGTGAAAATCAGCGTGAAGAAGTGATGGCAGCGTTGAACAATATTGAAAATATTGCATCTGGCCTGCAAAGCGTGGATGGGGGATCCAATCACCCTTACATGCAGGATTTTATGCGTGACTTTGTGGCTAAGGTCGACAAAGCACGAGGTGCCGCATCATTGGCTGAGCCCCGCTACTATTTTGCCGGCAAGGTTGCTGGTGGTTGCGCGGTATGCCATCAGGTGAATCGATAAAATCCTCCCGGCAGGGTTATACGGCTACATATTCACTTAAATGAGAAATCAGATAGGCTTTTAATTATCTTTTCGCCGTTAAATTTGACCAGGTAGAGGAATATCAAAAGCAGGGAAGAGTTTCTTAGTGAGGTAATGATTTTCGCCTGAGGCAGTTAACAAGACACTGTCCCCCGCAGCATGGCACTGGCGGGGGCAGCTATATCAAAGGGTTACTCTTCTTCGCCGGTGGCGCCATCACCAATAAAGTAGGTTCCCCAGCCATCGTAGTGCACCTGGTGCTTGTCGGCGATTTGCAGCAGGGCGTCAATGTCAGTATCGAGTAGCTCGCGGTTTAACTGACGCTCGGCAATAATGTCGAAACAAAATACCGTGCCACCGTCATCGAGGTATACTTCCTCGGCATCGGTTACTTCAAAGCCGGCCTTGAAGGCATCAACCGCGGCTTTTTCCAGACGATCAAAGTCTTTACAGGCCATGTGATGCTCGATGGTGTAGGTAGCGTCAGCTTCGCTGCCGTCGCTCAACAGCGCATCGATAGTTTCCTGATTGAATTCGTACCATTCGGTACGTTCGTCATATTGAGTCATAATAAAAGCCTGATTAGCAAAAGAGTTGTCTCTTTTATTTTATCGCGATTTATCGCTTTCGGCGACTTCGTCGTTTAAAGCGGCAAACTTTTTTTCCATTTCGGAATGATAAAAAGCCATCCAGCCTTTCGCTGAGCGGCTGCTATCAAGCTGTTGGGGAGCGCTCATGTCGATGATCAGCTCGCCGTTATTCCAGCGGTTCCACTTTATTTTATCGTGCAGGTTGCTGGCGGTGACCATGATCACCGGTGTTTCGGTAGCAATGGCTAAACGAAAAGCGCCGACTTTAAAAGGCAGGATCCCGCGACCATAAGACCTTGTTCCTTCCGGGAAAAACCACACAGAAAGGTTATTTTCAGTGATCTTTTTAGCGGTTAACTGCAGCGTATCCAGGGCTTTAGCAGTGTTTTTACGATCGATCATGATGTTACCGCTCAGCCAGTACATCTGGCCGAAGATGGGGATCCACTTAAGGCTCTTTTTACCAATAGTTACCACACCAGGAAAAGCGGCTTTACAGATGGTGATAATATCGTAGCTGTTCTGATGATTGGCCACCACCACATACGACTTATCGGTATCAAGCCCGGGTGGGCGGCGGATAGTGATTTTCAGGCCCAGTAATTTGGCTATCTGGCTGTAGAGCTGGCCGGCGAGGTAGACATTATCGCGATGAAAGGGTCGGGCCAGGCAGACGATGAGCACCAGTACATTGAGGATTAAAAAAGCCACCAGTACGACTGGAATTCGGATGAGAGCTAACACTTATTTACCTGTTACAAAATTTGGCCTGGGATTATAACGGTTTACATGCGCAGTGCATGTCCGATCAGTCTGATTTTTAAAATCTGTGCAAGGCTGTGTTTGTTCGTGCCCGGAGGGTCTAAAAGTATCCAAGATCAAAAATCTCGTGCTATGCTAAATGTCATATAAACATAGTTTTAATGTCGTTATTCGCCACCTGAACTGTTGAGCAGGCCTGGCGACTGGTTAGCAGTATTAAACGGCATTTATCATTGAGTTGTCTAAACAATGCAGACATTTATCCCTGAAGACCTTGAACCCGAGATCCTCACTGATCTGATTGAAGAGATTAATGAGCTATACGAGGCCAGTGAACAAACCTTAATCGAACTGGAACTCAAGCCCGAGGATAACGAACTTCAGCGGGCGTTGTTTCGTTCGGTGCATACCATTAAGGGCGACCTTGGGCTGGTAAACTTCTCACCTATCATTCCGCTACTGCAACATGTTGAGGATTTACTGGATTACCTGCGTAAAGGGCAGGTGGACTACACCAGCATTATGAGCGACCTGGTGTTGCTGACCATGGATCGGGTGAAGCAGTTTGTTGAAAGCGTTATCGCAATCGGCAAGGCAGAATATGATGGGGTACTGTATCAGCAGCTGATTATGGCTATTACCCGCATCACGCCGGAGAATCAGGGCGACCATGACCGGCTGCTTGGTGAGGCCGTGCTGCTACTTAATCCGGAGCTGGATCAGCCGCGGGCGCAGGCTGAGCCAGACAGTCCTGTAGAAACAGAAAAAGCACCACAGCCGAGTGAGCCCAAGCTGTCTAAAACCGGAGTACCTAAAGATATCAGCGCAGAAAAGCGCCAGGACATATTGTTCTTCCGCGATCTGATGCAAACCATCGAAAAGCGCTCGGAAGAATGGGTAGGAAAGGGCGACCGGATTGCCAAACTGGCGTTATATGTTAACGATATTGCCGGTAATCCAATTGAAGAAGATCAGCTCGCCGTTGCCTGTTATGTGCACGACTTTGGCATGGCATTCATGCCGTTAAAACTGCTGCACAAGCAACAGGCTTACACCGATAATGAATTTAACCTGATGCGTTCTCATGTCTATAAAAGCTCCCGCTTGCTGGAGCACCTTGATCAATGGGATATGGCCCGCAAGATTGTGATGCAACACCACGAGCGCGCCGATGGCAGTGGTTACCCGCTGGGCTTAAAAGATGATGATATCTGTGATGGCGCCAAGTTGCTGGCCATTCTGGATACCTTTGATTCCATGACGCACTGTCAGTCACGTCAGGATAAACCGCAGTACTCCAAAAAGCAGGCTGTGGTGGCGTTAAACCGTTATAACCAGAATAAGTTTAATACCACCTGGCTGAATTACTTTAATCAGGCAATGGCCCGCGTATTAACCCGCTAGCCGTGGAAATTCGGAGCCGGAGGCTATACACAGCCCGCCGGCTCAGCGCCTGAACTACTCTTCGATATCCAGTTCCTTGAGTTTACGGGTAAGCGTATTACGCCCCCAGCCAAGGCGCTTAGCGGCTTCCTGCTTGTGGCCGTGGGTATAATGCAATGCTCTTTCGAGCATGATTTTCTCAAAGGTCATCAGCGCATCATCGAGAATATTGTGCTGACCATCCTTAAGCTGTTTGTCGACCCAGACTGACAGTAACTCCGTCCAGTCGCCACTTTGTGGGGCATTCTTTTCGGCGCTGTTATCGGCATGAATTTCCGGTGGCAAGTCTGACGGTAACACTTCCTGGCCAGACGCCATAACGGTTAACCAGCGGCAAACGTTTTCCAGTTGTCGCACGTTACCGGGCCAGGGCAGTTGCGCCATGACTTTTTCGGCTTCTTTACTCAGCACCTTGGTTTCTACGTCCAGTTCTTTGGAGGCCCGGCGTAAAAAGTGGTGAGCGAGTAGCGGAATGTCTTCACGACGTTCTGATAACGAAGGGATATGGATCCGAATAACGTTTAGCCGGTGAAATAAATCTTCACGGAATTTGCCTTCGGCGACCCTTTGTTCAAGGTTTTGGTGAGTAGCGGCGATGATCCTGACATCAACAGTCACCGATTGATGGCCGCCCACGCGATAGAACTGGCCGTCGGCCAGAACCCGTAATAACCGGGTTTGCACATCCAGTGGCATATCTCCGATTTCATCCAGAAACAGCGTGCCGCCATTAGCTTGCTCAAAGCGGCCCTGGCGGGCCGTTTGCGCGCCGGTAAAAGCGCCTTTTTCGTGACCGAACAATTCCGACTCAACCAGGTCGGCTGGAATCGCCGCCATATTCAGCGCAATAAACGGATTCGCGGCCCTCGGGCTGTGACGATGCAAAGCGTGCGCTACCAGTTCTTTACCGGTACCGGACTGACCGTTGATCAATACACTAATTGAGGAGCGGGACAAACGACCAATGGCTCTGAATACTTCCTGCATGGCCGGTGCTTCACCAATGATCTCAGTAGCCGACTCCTGCTGCGGGACCTGAATGGTCCGAGATTGCTCCCTGGCATGCACCAGTGCCCGCTCTACCAGTGTCACTGCTTCGTCGATATCAAACGGCTTAGGCAGGTACTCAAACGCACCGCTTTGGTAAGCGTTTACTGCGCTGTCCAAATCGGAGTGGGCGGTCATAATGATCACCGGGATCATGGGGGCAATCTGATGCACCTCATTGAGCAGCGTCATACCGTCCATTTGTGGCATCCGAATGTCCGATATAACCACTTCCGGGTAATGACCAGACTCGAGTTGTAACAGCAAGTCCTGCGGGTTTTCAAAGCTACAGCACTCAATGTTGGCCGTTTGCAGGGCTTTTTGCAGTACCCATCGGATAGAGCTGTCGTCATCAACAATCCATACAGACTCAGTATTCATTATTGTGACTCCTTACGGTCGATTGGCAGGGATAAGATAAACTCTGTATGGCCGGGTCGGCTATCAACTTCAATTTTTCCATCATGGTGATTCACAAGTGTTTGGGCTATGGATAAGCCCAGTCCTGAACCAGAGTCTTTGCTGGTAACCAGGGGATAAAATAACGTGTCCCGAATTTCACTGGGAATGCCCGGGCCGTTGTCGATGATTTTAATTTGCGCCGCCAGCGGATGGCGGTGGCCGTGAATAGTCAGCTGCCTTTCGATGCGTGTAACCAGGCGAATTTGTGGATTTGGCGTTTTTGAATCCCGTAATGCCTGTACCGCATTGCGCACAATATTAAGTACTGCCTGCTGGAGCATATCCGGGTCAACCCGCACCTCCGGGATACTGGGATCGTAATCCCGGGTAATAGCAATCGCCTGGGTGGTATCGGCTTTCATTAAGCTACGCACTTTTTCCAGCGGGCGGTGCAGGTTACACCATTCCAGACGGGGCAGTGAATTAGGCCCAAGTAAACGGTCTACGAGGTTGCGTAACCGATCTGACTGCTCAATGATTAACTGAGTAAATTCCTTTTGCTCGGCAGACTCGAGGGCTTTCTCAAGTAATTGTGCTGCTCCGCGAATGCCACCTAAGGGGTTTTTAATTTCATGCGCCAGGCCGCGGATCAACTCGCGGGCGGCATAATGCTGAGCGTGCTGCTGATTTTCCCGGGAGATACGCTTTTGCTGGTCGATTTTTTTCACTTCGAACAGCAGTGTGGGGCCATCTTCGGTACTCAGATTGGTTACCGTTAAGTCGGCAAGCACTACGCGGTTATCGCGAAAATACAATTTGATTTCATTCTCGGTGAAGTCTTCACCGCGACGAAAAGCGGCGCGAAGCCTGGCTTTGTTGATGGTGTTTGGCACAAAGAAATCAGCCAGCGGCTGACCGTAAAGTTGCTTGGTGCCCGTTGCGAACAACGCCTGTCCGGCATGGTTGGCATAAACAATACGCAGTGAGTTATCGATTACAACCAGCACTGTATTGAGGTTTTCGAGCAAGTTATTGGTATCAAACGGCGTGGCGTGCATGCCGGGCTTTCTCCAGTTGCACCAATATGGTGCCTTATTATTTCAGGCTGCTTTCAGGCGTGCAACGACTTTCCGATTAAAAGTCTGATTGACCCCCCATGGTGCGCGGGATCCCTAGCTTGCACTGTTATAATCACTTTACTAATTGTTGATTAAACGTGATGCCTGATGCAGGTAAAAAGTTTGTGGTGAGGTAGATGCAAGAGTCTTGCCCGTATTGTCTGTGTGGGTAATATAAAATGTGTGGGCACCGCGGTTAATTCCCTGCAGCTGAAACACCGCGTTGGATTGTTCTTTTACCAGACTATCATTGATATAGAGCTTAAATTTGCCCTGCTTGTCTGCATTGCTCACATTGGCGGCGATGGTCATATTACCGGCATTATTACGCACTGTAGCCTCGGGCTTAGGCTGAACGACCTCGATAACCGGCTTGGGCTTACTGGCCTTGCTGGTTGTAGTGGCAGTCTGCACCGGTTGCGGTTGCGGCGTTGGCGTACTCATACGGTTATCCGGGCCAAGTTCGACCGGCTCAGCGTTAACCACCGGTTTATCGGTATAGGTCACCGAGCCGTCCTGATTGACAACTTTGTAGATTTCCTGAGCGTAGCCTGGTGTGACACACAAACTAAGCATTAAAAATAATCTCAGCATGTCTTTGATTGTAGTGATTTACGGGCAAAAAAAAAGCCCGCAAATGCGGGCTTTTGGTATATATCTTAATACAACGTTTTATACGCTGTAGTACATGTCGAACTCAACAGGGTGAGTTGTCATGTTCAGTTTAGTGACTTCTTCCATCTTCAGTTCGATGTAAGCGTCGATCATGTCGTCAGACATTACGCCGCCAGCAGTTAAGAACTCACGGTCGTTATCCAGTGCTTCAAGTGCCATGTCCAGCGAGCTTGCAACAGTTGGGATAGCCAGTGCTTCTTCAGCTGGCAGATCGTATAAGTCTTTATCCGCTGCATCACCAGGGTGGATCTTGTTCTTAATACCGTCGATACCCGCCATCAGCATGGCAGTGAATGCCAGGTATGGGTTAGCTGTTGGGTCAGGGAAACGTACTTCGATACGACGCGCTTTATCGCTGGTTACGTATGGAATACGGATTGAAGCTGAACGGTTACGTGCAGAGTATGCCAGCATTACCGGCGCTTCGAAGCCTGGTACCAGACGCTTGTACGAGTTAGTAGAAGCGTTAGCAAAAGCGTTGATCGCGCGAGCGTGCTTGATGATACCACCGATGTAATACAGTGCTTCTTCAGACAGACCTGCGTACTTGTCGCCAGCGAAGATGTTTTTGCCATCTTTACCGATAGACTGGTGGCAGTGCATACCAGAACCGTTATCACCAACCAGTGGCTTAGGCATGAAAGTCGCTGTCTGGCCGTAAGCGTGAGCTACGTTGTGAACAACATACTTGTAGATCTGAATTTCGTCAGCTTTAGCAACCATAGTGTTGAACTGACAAGCAATTTCATTCTGACCAGCAGTGGCTACTTCGTGGTGGTGTGCTTCTACAACCAGACCCATTTCTTCCATAACCATACACATTGCAGCACGCAGATCGTGTGCAGAGTCTACTGGTGGAACCGGGAAGTAACCGCCTTTAACGCCTGGACGGTGACCCATGTTACCGTCAGCGAATTCTGAACCTGAGTTCCAGGCTGCTTCAGAAGAGTCGATTTTGTACATTGAGCCTGACATATCAGTGTGGAACTTGATGTCGTCAAACAGGAAGAATTCTGGCTCTGGGCCAAATAAAACGGTGTCACCGATACCAGTAGACTTCAGGTACTCTTCAGCACGGCGTGCGATAGAGCGTGGGTCACGGTCGTAACCTTCCATAGTTGAAGGCTCAACGATGTCACAACGGATGTTAACCTGAGTTTCTTCAGCAAACGGGTCAACAACGGCAGTTGTCGCGTCAGGCATTAGGATCATGTCTGATTCGTTGATTCCTTTCCAACCAGCGATTGAAGAGCCATCGAACATCTTACCTTCTTCGAAGAAATCGTCATCTACGCATGATACAGGGATAGAGACGTGTTGCTCTTTACCTTTAGTGTCGGTAAAGCGAAGGTCAACAAACTTGGCTTCGCTTGATTTAATTAATTCTAATGCCTTCTCAATTGACATCGTGTCCTCCAGGTTGTTTCGTAAATTTGATGTTCGGGGAGCCGAATCATCAGGTGGAAAAATCGTAAGCGATATTCATGCCAGCTACTTGTAAAGGCTGAACAACGCAATATTCCGGGCTGTCGTCAATTCGTATAACTCACTATGCACCATTATGGTGATTTTGTGTTTTATTTTGGTGCATAAGGAAGTGCCAGCAAAGCTTTGTTTCCTCCTTGCATTCTTTCACTGCCCGCAGGCTTAATCAACAGATTAATTTTTGTTTAAACCTAAAAAAACATGCGCAATGCAGCGAGAATTTCTGTACAATCCGCGCTCATTTCCTTTTATCTGTACGAGAAAATTGCAAAATCTCTTTGTCGCATCGGTAATGATGCTGCGTGGGAGTATTTTTGCGGGTTGAAATTCAATGAATGTAACTGACATCAATAAGCTAAGAAATATCGCGATCATCGCGCACGTTGACCATGGTAAAACTACCCTGGTAGATAAACTGCTGCAGCAGTCTGGTACTTTAGAAACCAGAGGCGAGGCACAGGAACGCGTGATGGATTCTAACGATATTGAAAAAGAACGTGGTATTACCATCCTGGCGAAAAACACCGCCATCAACTGGAACGATTACCGCATCAATATCGTAGATACTCCCGGACACGCCGATTTCGGTGGTGAGGTTGAGCGCGTAATGTCAATGGCTGACTCGGTACTGCTGCTTGTTGATGCGCAGGAAGGCCCTATGCCGCAAACGCGTTTCGTAACGCAAAAAGCATTTGCCCAGGGCTTAAAGCCGATTGTGGTAATCAACAAAATCGACAAGCCAGGCGCGCGCCCTGACTGGGTAATGGATCAGGTATTTGATCTGTTTGATAACCTGGGTGCCAGCGACGATCAACTGGATTTCCAGGTGGTTTATGCCTCAGCACTGAACGGCTGGGCGTCACTGGACGCTGATGAGCCAGCAGAAGATATGACTGCGCTGTTCCAGACTATCGTTGATCAGGTGTCACCACCGGATGCCGATATCGAAGGCGCGCTGCAAATGCAGATTTCGCAACTTGATTACAACTCTTACGTAGGTGTAATCGGTGTTGGCCGTATCAAGCGTGGTAGCGTTAAGCTTAACCAGCAGGTTACTATTGTTGGTGCTGATGGCAAGAAGCGTAACGGTAAGGTTGGTCTGGTATATGGCTACCTTGGTCTGCAACGCCACGAAGTAGAATACGCGACCGCTGGCGACATCATTGCTATCAGTGGTCTGGGTGAACTGAAAATTTCAGACACCATCTGTGACGTTAACACTGTTGAAGCATTACCGGCGTTAACCGTTGATGAACCAACGGTAACCATGACTTTCCAGGTCAACACGTCACCATTTGCCGGTAAAGAAGGTAAATACGTCACTTCACGTAACATCCTTGAACGTCTGCAGGACGAACTGGTACACAACGTTGCACTGCGCGTTGAAGAAACCAGCGACCCGGATAAATTCCGCGTATCAGGCCGTGGTGAACTGCACTTGGGTATCCTGATTGAAAACATGCGTCGTGAAGGTTACGAGCTGGCGGTATCACGTCCTGAAGTAATCATCAAAGAAGAAGACGGCCAGTTGATGGAACCGTTTGAAACGCTGACTATCGACTGTGAAGAGCAGCACCAGGGCTCTATCATGGAGCAACTGGGTCTGCGTAAAGCAGAAATGACCGACATGTCACCAGATGGTAAAGGTCGTGTACGTATCGACTTTATGATCCCCAGCCGTGGCTTAATTGGTTTCCAGACTGACTTTATGACACTGACTTCAGGTTCAGGCTTACTGTACCATACATTCGACCACTACGGCCCGCACAAAGGCGGCGTAATTGGTAAGCGTAAGAATGGTGTACTGATTGCGAACGCTAACGGTAAAGCACTGACCAACGCCCTGTTTAACCTGCAGGAACGTGGCCGTCTGTTTATCGGACACGGTGTTGAAGTATATGAAGGGATGGTTATTGGTATTCACAGCCGTGACAACGACCTGACCGTAAACGCGTTAAAAGGCAAGCAGTTGACTAACGTTCGGGCTTCAGGTACCGACGAAGCTCAAACCCTGGTACCACCGGTGAAGATGTCACTGGAACAGGCGCTTGAGTTCATCGACGAAGACGAACTGGTAGAGGTTACGCCAGAAAGCATTCGTATTCGTAAGAAGCTGCTGACCGAAAACGATCGTAAGCGGGCATCACGCGCGCCGAAGTAATTCACTGCTTGCAAGTGAAACGTTGAATGGTTCAAGTAAAAAGGCCGGTTGTTAACACAATCGGCCTTTTTCTATTAGAATCATAGTCTGACTATTTATTCACAGACGGCTCATGCAACCACTTAATATCGCTGTAATTGACGACGACGAAATCACACTCGAACTCATAGTGGATGTACTGGAGTCTGAGTTGCCGGTAAATGTTGTTAGCTTTTCCAACAGTGCATTGGCGCGTGAATTCCTGCTTAAACAAACATCCGATTCACTCGACATGGTAATTAGTGATATGGTGATGCCCGGATTTGATGGGCTGGCCTTACTGCGGGACGTTCGATCGGCAGATTTAATGTTTCCCTTTATCTTTATGACCGCCTACGAATCCAGACAAACCAAATTGCTTGCCCGTCAATTAGGTGCGGTAGCCTATCTGGTTAAGCCTATTGTGCGCAAAAAGCTGGTGAGTCTGATCAAGCAAACTATGTCGTCATATGCAAAATAGTGGTGTATGCCGCTAACTCCGAATTAAAAGGTAGCAACATTGAGTCAATTTGATAATACCCCCGATCGTCGTGACTTCTGGTCTTTCAAATGGCAAAAATACGCGGGGCAGGACGTGATCCCCTGTTGGGTAGCCGATACCGAATTTCGCTGTGCCCAGCCGATTCTTGAGGCGATTCAGAAACAAACCGAGTACGGCAATTTAGGCTACTCACTGCCTGCTCAGCATCAGCCGGCTAATCAGGCCGTGGTACGTTGGCTTAAAGATAAGCACGACTGGGCCATCGAAGCCGACTGGATCGTCTGGACTCCAGGCGTGGTACCAGCCTTCAATGTGGCCATTAAGGCCTATTGCGAGCCGGGTGATAAGGTGCTTATCCAAACGCCTAATTACCCGCCCTTACTGGCAGCGCCGGGCTTGAATAACACTCAGCGGGTAGATATTCCCACCAAACTGGAAGCCGGACGCTGGACCATTGATCTGGCTGCGCTGGAAGAACATGCCGCCGATCCGCTGTGTAAGCTAATGATTCTGTGTAACCCGATGAATCCGGTGGGCTCAGTAATGACTCAGGCAGAGATAGATGCCATTGCGGGAATTTGTGCCCGTCATAACGTGACATTGTGTTCTGATGAGATCCACTGCGATCTGATTCTGGAAGAGGGTGTGCGTCACATTCCTGCTGGGCGTGTAGAGCAACTGGCTAACCGCAGTGTTACTCTGATGGCAGCCAGTAAAACCTTTAATGTGGCTGGCCTGGGTACCTCTTTTGCGATTATTCCGGATGCTTCTTTACGTCGTAAGTTTACTCAGGGTGCTGCGGGTATTGTGCCATGGGCAAATGTAATGGGACTGGTCGCCACCGAGGCAGCCTTTACGCAGTGTGATGACTGGCTGGCAGAGCAGATTGCATATCTGCGTAGTAACCGCGATTACCTGGTAGAGCGTATCAACGCCATTGACGGACTCGAGGTAGTGTCATCAGAGGCCACCTTCCTGGCCTGGATTGATGCAACCGGCCTAGGGGTTGAAGACGTGCTTAAATGGTGTGAGAGCAAAGGCGTAGGGCCATCTCCGGGCCGGGACTTTGGTGCACCAGGGTTCTTCCGGGTCAACTTTGGCTGCAGCCGCGCCATGCTTAAAGATATTCTCGACCGACTGAGCAGCTAGACTGGCTTAGCGGGAATATTTCCCCGGGGCCTGATAGCTATCGGGCCCCATTTTTTACATAAACTTTTGCCAGCTAAGCCAGCCAATTAAGCCCACCACAGCCAGCCCGGCCACATTGGCACTCCAGTGGTTTTTTAACAACCCTAACTGCGAGTGGCGATTCATCATAAATAACAACAGCAGTGCAATAACAGGTAACAACAAGCCATTCGCCGCCTGGGCAAACATAATTGCCATCAAAGGCTTAGTGCCGCTTAAAGTAAACCCTACGCCAATAAGAATAATGCTAAGCCAGACCGCCCTGAACCATATACCACGCATATCTGATGGTTTGTTTAATGCGCCGGTTACAGCATAGGCCGCCGCCAGAGGCGCCGTAATCGCACTGGTTAAGCCTGCAGCAAACATCCCCAGGGCAAAAAACAGTTCGGCGAAGTCACCTAACAGCGGCGCCAGTTGTTTGGCCAGATTTCCGGCATTCAGCGCCTCGGCCTGGCCGTAAAATGCCTGCATGGCGGTGGCCATAATAAATAGCGTTATCAGACCGCCAACGCCAATGGCCAGCGCCGACTGCCGACGATAGTAGCCGGCAGGCTGTGAGCCATCCTGCTCGTTTTGCGCAATCAGACTGGCATGCAGAAACAGGTTGTAGGGCACAATGGTGGTGCCGATGAGGGCCAGAATGGTGGTAATGCTGTCCATAGAGGCCACCGGTGCGAACAACTGGCCAGCCATTGCTCCCCAGTCTGGCTCACTCACCGCAAACGTAACCACAAATACCATGGCCATAATGGCAACGAGCATCACCAGTACGGTTTCGATTAGCTTGTAGTGGCCGCTCCACAGTAGCAAGACGGCTAAACCGCCGAGCAGACAACTCCAGGCCGGGATGCCAATGCCCGCAATACTGTTCAGGCCAATGGCGGCTCCGGTCAGGTTTCCTGATTCATAGGCCGCATTGCCAATGCCAATGGCGCCGACTACCAGCAATGACAACAGCACGCGGATAAACGGATTCGCAATCTGAGTTCTTAACGCTTCGCTCATACCTGAGCGTGTGGCATAGCCGAGTCTTACCGCCATGTCCTGCAGAATAATGGTGGCCAGCACCGAAAAGACTAAGGCCCAGACCAGATGAAAGCCAAAGTTAGCACCGGCCAGACTGGCGGTGGATACGGTACCGGGGCCGATAAAGGCGGCGGCAATAATAAACCCTGACTTGGTTCGACGTTGCGACATGTTACACTCTTCTTATTATTGGATGTACGGGCACAAGTGCTGTGAGCGGTTACGCTCGGTATAAAGTACATTAACACCATTTAGTATCTCAGGGGAATGGCATGGTTGGCAGCAAAACTGACTATGAAAAACTGGCAATGGTAGCGGTACTACCAGAACAGGCGTATCTGGAAGGGCTTATTTTTGGCGTCGCGGCCTGCCCGGAAATCCCCATGCCTGAGCAGTGGATGCCCTGGGCGATCCGGGCCGATGCGAATACCGCTATCAGCAAGCAGCAGGCCGATGAGCTGGCCGATTACCTGATGGGCCGGTTACGGGATACGCTGGACAGCATGCGTAAAGAGGAGCGTTTACTGCCTGAAGAGTGCCAGTGGCGCGGCAATGGGTTGCAACATGACGAGCTGCAACAGTGGCTGAGAGGCCTGCTTACCGCGCATCAGCAACTGGAAAAACAATGGCAACAAGCGTGGCAAATGAGTGAGCAAACGTTGGATTTGCCAGCGCTGTCTGGCCGGCTCAACCGCTGTTTAAAGCTATTTACTACGCTGGCCGATCCGCAATCGAGGTTGCAACAAACATCGCCTGAAAAGCGCCAGGAACTCACCGACGGACTGCCTCGGCTGGCAGCCAGTTTGCCACCTATGTTAAGAGAATACGTAGCGATCAGCGGCGAATTAGTGCAGGTTCTGCCGAATCAGTTTGAGGTAGTCCCAAAGACAACCGGAGAATAGCGCTTAGCGGACTTTCTGACTATTACGGTACTGGAGTTGTTCGCGAAACTTAACCACGTAGCGATCAAGTTCCATCTTTGCCTCGTCGTAGGCCGACTGGCGTTCAGAACACCCTGGCTCATCCATCAGGGCGCGAAAGGCAATGTCGGTCTTATGCAGAAGTTCCTTTAGCAGTTGGTTATTTACATCCATTTAAATTGGTCCTTTTAAACACCAGACTTCCATTTGGGTGTGTGGGTTAGCAGGGCTTAAACCATTTTGCCCTAAATAAATTTTACCACCGCCAGTAATACCACGGCGAGCAAAATCAGTACAGGTGCTTCATTTAAAATACGGAAATAGCGCGACGAATGCGTGATCTTATCGGCTGCAAATTGTTTAACCAGTGACCACAGGTAAAAGTGATAAACGTACAGCAAAGTCACCAGCACTATCTTGATATGCAACCAGGTCGATGCGGCAAACCATGCATAGCCATAAGTGTAGATGAGAGCCAGGCCAAATACCAAGGTCAACAGCGCAAAAGGGGTAACAAACAGCCACAGGCGACGTTCCATCACTTTAAACTGGTCTTTAACCGCCTGTTCGTCGGTCTCAGCATGGTAAACAAACAAGCGGGGTAAATAAAAGATACCGGCAAACCAGGCCACCATAAAAAAAATGTGCAGGGCTTTTAACCACAGTATTGTCATTCTCTTTTCTCTTATTAAAACTGAGCACGTTGCAGAAAACTCTGCAACCGGTTCCAGGTAATTACGCCGGTGAGTTTGGCCGGATCATCGTCAAAAATATACACCGCCCCGGAGCGGGTACTTTTCAGCAATTCATAAACTTCCGCCAGGGTGGCCTGGGCTGATACACCTTGCATAGCCTGATAGCTAATGGGGTGAGCGTGGCGATCCAAACTGACATCATAATGCACCCAGGAGTAGTTAATATCCTGCTCAAAGCGTTTTTGCTGAATAACGGTTTGGGTCGGATTATTCGACAGCACTTTTTCCAGTGCCGCTTCCGGTGCATCATAAAAGAGCTTAAAGTCCCTTTCCATGGCCGCCAGTACGCCGGTTTTCTCCAGTGCCTCACGAATCGAGGTAATAGCATAGGGTAGTTTCTGGAAATCCAGCTGCTGAATAAAAATAGAGCGGTTACCTAAAAACTGCGTAGCAGTGACGTAAGCCGGCACAATTACTAATATCGCGGGTAAGATGATCTCCGGCCGGTAAGATAACTCCATTACCGCCGACAGCGCGGCCAGCGGCGCGTGCAGTACAGCGGTAAGCATACCGGCTATGCCAAGCAGGGCAAAGCTGGAGGTAAAGTCTTCCAGTGGTAACCAGTGTGCCACGGGCAGCAACAAAACAGCACCAGACAACATACCCAGAACCATTACCGGGCCAATAATCCCGCCCGGGATACCAAGGCCAATGGCAAAGGTGGCGAGCAGGAATTTCATTAGCAGAATTTCAAGCAGGATCAGCGCCGTTGGATGGGTAGAGAACAACGCGTTGACGTCCTCGAAACTGGCACCAAGCGCTTCGGGTAATAAGGCGCCGCCAATGGCCGTTAGGAGCCCGGCGAGTAACAACCGCCAAACCATGGAAACCTTACGGAAAGCTCTCATCACCGACATCAGCAACTGATTAAATAACGTAGCCAGAACGCCTAGCAGACAGCCAAATACAATCAGATACAGATACAACCACTGACTGAAGGATGAAAAAGAAAAGTAGGCCAGCTCGTTGCCTTCACCAAACACGATGCGGGTGATTACCGAGCCACAGGCTGCTGCCAGCATTACCGGTACAAAAACGTGGATTTTATATTCTCTTAATACCACTTCCATCACGAAAATCACTGCTGCAAAGGGCGTATTAAACGAGGCTGATATGCCCGCTGCAATGCCGCAACCGGCCAGTGTACGAATACTGTTTTGAGGCAGCTTCAGGGCCTGACCAAACAAACTGCTGCCGGCCGCGCCAAGATGAACCGATGGCCCTTCACGACCAACCACAAAACCGCCAGCCAGCGCCAGCATTCCGCCAAAAAACTGATTCACGGTAGTACGCCAGGGGATATGGCCGTAGTGTTGCTTCACGCGGTGAATAACAAACGGAATGCCCAGCCGGTAATGCTTAAAACCGGTCAGATAAGCAATCAGCAGAATCAGTATTACGGCTGAAATGGGCATCACTACCCACACCCATTTAGCGCTCAATCCCCACTGTTGTAGCAGACTAACGCCGGAAGATTGTAACCAGTCGATGCCTAAACGAAAAAGCACAATCAGCAGCGCCGACGTAACACCGGCAATGATCCCCAGCAAGCATACCTGAACGGAGGTGCGGGGGTGAGCCAGTTCTTGTCGCAGTGCGCGCAATTGCATAAATAAGGAACGCCGGTGAGGAATAGCTAAATAGTATCACAAGTAGTTGGTTTGCAAAGTAATGGCCTGCCAATGGTGGGCATAAACCGAGGAATATTTGAATAATTGCGGTAAAACGGGCAAAGTTCGGTTTTTAGTTCCACAGTGATTGCCATGCACTTATCTGAAATACCTCAGAAGCTGGGTCAGACCCGCACCGTTTTGCTGTTAGGCGCCAGTCTGCTGGCCATGCTGGTATTCGGGATGTTTCTTGCCAACGCAGACCGTGGCCAGTTAGTTGATGAAACCCGGCAACTGCAACACTCTATCAGCAACCTGCAAACAGAGAATGAACAGCTGCAGACCCAGGCTAATCAGCTGGAGGTAAAGCTGGAACTGGCCGAAATGCGTGCCGAGCAACTTAAGCAGGAAGTGGTGCGTCTGGAAGAAGTGGTGTTTAATCTGCAAAAAGATAAAGCGTTTTATCAGCATGTAGTAGCGCCAGAAACTACTCAGGACGGCTTTTTTATTGATGGTTTGGAACTCTTTGAGACCACAACCGAGGGCTATTTTAAGGCGACCATGGTGTTACTGCAGCAACGCGCAGTCAGCGCTATTGTTCGTGGCGATCTTAAAGTCGCGGTTACCGGCATCCAAAATGGTAAACATCGCATTCTTACCTCTGACGACAATGCGATTTTACCTGAGGGCAATGTGACTTACGGCTTTAAATATTTCCAGCCAGTAACCCTATACCTGCAACTGCCGGAAAATTTCGAGCCCGAAAGCATCGAGTTTACTACGACGGTGTATCAGTATAAGCGGCGCCGGGGAGACTACCAGCGCAGCTACAACTGGCAGGACATACTGGTAGCCGATCAGTAAGACTCGCCCCTCTTCGGTCGGGTAAGTTACATCCAGCCGGGCTTTTTCACCTCGACTTCATACAATACCCTTTCAATCAGCGGTGAGGCAAAATCAGTGGCAACAAAGGGGATTTTTACTCTGCCACTGGCCAGCACAAAACCTAAGGTGCTGAGCTGCCGACGGCGCATAAACAGACTCTGTCTTACCTCAACCTGTTGCACCTTAGCCAACGGGAAACACCAGTAGTCGATGCCAATGATGCCTTTGCGAACGTAAATGTAGTCAGCGTCGCTGGCAATTCCCCAGCGCTGCCAGCGAAGGTAGGTCAGGGTGACCATAGCACATAATATCAGCAGTGGTGGTAACGCGCCTGTGGCGCCAAGGACTTTAAAGCTGACAATGCTCGCCAGAACCGTCAGAGGCAGGATCCACAGCATCAACTGACGCCAGAAGAAGCGTATGTGAATTGGCTCAAAGTTCATGTGCCGGGCCTGCTGTGCAGCGAAGACGTTACTGGTAAGCTCATCTGATTCGGCAACAGTCACAGAGGGTACCAGCAGTTTATGGGTGGCCTTAAGTTCGTTGGGGTTGCTCCGGCCGGTGACATTTTGTTCAAAGTAAAGGTTTACCCGACCGAGTAGCCGGTCGAGCCAGTCTTGTTGCTGACGGGCTATTTGTACCCGCGTGCGTTTCATACTGACTTCCTGACGATTCAGCAGACCACTGTTGCGAATGTATTTATCCCCTTGCCGGGTAAGGCGGTAGCCGTAAAACATCAGTACACTGCCTCCAATAGAGAAGAGGGCCATCAGGATCAGCAGTACAATGGCAGTGAGCACGCTCATTACTCCCACATACCATAACGCCACCACTTGCTCACCAAGCCAGGCTTCCGCCTGCGGGCGCAGGGCATTCATCTGGCGAAAAATAAACCCGGAGATTTGCTCATAAAAAGGCGCCAAGGTGCCCAGCACAATCCACACCCGGTTATTGGTAATGCCATGTAAAATAAGGTCGCGAATGGAGCGTTCGTTAAGTAGCTGTTCGTCGGTGGCAGTTGAGGAGAGTGATTCTTCTGTAGTGGTTGCCGATTGCTGGCGATGTGCGCGCATTACTGTTTCTTTAACAAACTGCGCGTATGCTGAGGTCACCCCGGCAAAGTGGGCTTCCTGTTTAGCCGAGCCAGCTGTGTCCAGAGTGACGATACGTAAATCATTAAAGCGAAAATAAAAGGGCTGATCGAATTTCACATTCTGGATCCGCTCATAGGGCAAATCGGTAAAAGTTCGGTCCAGTACACCGGAACGGATGGCTATGCCTTTATCCGTTACCGTAAACTGAAAAAAGTAATACTTGAGCACCGACGAAATAGCCCAGCCCGCACCCATTGCCAGTAGCAACAAGGGAAAGTACTCAGAATCAATCAGTTTATGACCGCCCACCACGTAGGCAGGAATAACGTAGATGGCAAAGCTAACCGACTGCCTCAACTGTAAAAACAAAAAATGTAAAACCGACCAGGGCGATAACCGCTGCCACTGTGTTGATGTTGTCTGTACAGACTCTGTTGGGGTTGTCACGACTAATCCCTGGTGAGGTCTGAATGGTTTAACACAAACTGGCGCATTTTCTCGGCCGTCTCTTCGGGCAGTCCCGGAATCGCCAGCGTATGGTCACTGCCGCCGGCGGAATAGACTTTCAGTGTTGCCAATCCCGCCAGGCGCTCCAGAGGCCCCCGTTGAATATCAATATGCTGGATCCGTAACATGGGCTGACAGATGACCTTTTTAAAGATCAGTCCTTTAAACAGGATGATGTCCTGCTCTCGCAGGGTGTAGTAAATCAGCCGATCGGCAAAATAGTGGTAAGTAAATATCAGGCCACCAAGCAGGACAGTGATCGCACCAGCAACGCCTAAGGAAAATTCCAGTTTTACCGGCAGAGTAAACCAGGGCTGATAAGCTACAATCAGCAGTACCGTAAACACCAGCAGCGAAATAACTACCGTGACCGTCAGGTTCAGTTTGCGGTAACCGGGTGAGATCGCTTCGCTTGGCAGTTCACCCAGACAGGGCAGCTCCTGTGAATAAAGCGGATTATTAGTGACTGACGGATGTTCCATAGTAGTAATGTTACTTAACCGGGATTGACGTAGCTCTACTATACCACTGCCGAAAAGCGGTGAAATATCCGTGCCGGGTTAAATTGTTACGGAGTTTGTCGTAGGGCGTTGCGGCTGGCTGCAAAAGGCGCCGGGTAGTCGATTTCGCTGAGGATAACCTCGCCGGGCAGACAGTTTGCGTCCACATGTTGCAGCAGATCCTGACGCACTTCGCAAAACAGCACATCCAGCGCAAAACGATTATTGCCGTATAACCCGCGATGCATCATCGACGCATCGAAAATCAGCAAGTCGCCGGCGTTCAATGGTACTTGCTGCCCACGGGGTAAATCGTGATAGGACTCGCGGCCATTGCGGGCCAAACGGACGTCGAGTTCTTCCGGACTGTCCCATTGATTGTGCGAACCAGGGATAAGCTCAATCCCCGGTTCATCATACAGCGCTAAGCGGTAATGCAATACACGGGTAGAGCCAAGCTGAGCCTGTTCTTCCTCGGGTGAGTAAAGGTACTGGGTGTCCCGATGCCAGTAATTTTTCTGCTGCGGATTATGCGGGTCAAAAAACAACTGGGTATTCATAAATGCGGCACCATCAGGCAGCAAAGGCTTTACCATTGACGCCATTCTGGCAGAACCAATAATGCTGAACATTGCTTGCCGGTCTTCGTCTGACATACGCTCCGCATGGGTAAGGTAGGCTGAGTTAATCGCCCGTTGCCGGTAAAAATTTTGATTTTCCTGCAGCCAGTGCTGGTGAAAGCGCGCGGTGATCCGGCGCAATTGCTCAAGTTCATGTTGGTCAAGAAAAGCAGGCTGGTACACGAAACCTGATTGTTCATATTGCGTGGCGATGTCTTCGCTGGCCAAGGCCAAAACTCCTTTTTAGCGGCGGCTTATTGCCCGCCGGTTAGTTGAAACGCGGCCCAGTAAAAGGGATGCGGGTAAAGCGCGCGGGTATCCTGCTGCGCGGCTGCCAGGGCTGAACTCGGTGCCTCAGACTGCAAATAAGTATAAAAACGGCTCATCAGATAGCTGGTGGCTTCGTCGGGCACCTGCCACAGGCTACTGACAATACCGTTGGCTCCGGCAAACAGAAAACCCCGGTTTAAGCCCACCAAATCATCACCGGCCGAGATATCGCCTAAACCCGTTTCGCAGGCCGACAGGACCACCAGGTTGGCATCTAAATTTAAATCGTAAATTTCAGGCACGGTTAGCATACCATCGTTGGCAGCGTCGGCAGCCAGAAACAACCGCGACTGCAACGGCGCATCAGGATTAAACACACCATGCGAGGCCAGGTGGATAATCTGAAAATTCGCCGACTGTTGTTTTAATAAACTTTCAGACGCTTGTGTGCGGCTGTAAATCTGACTTTGTGGCCAGAGTTTACTGATCTGCTGTGCTTCACGCTGAGCGCCGGGCAAATCCAATTCCGGCGCGTTTAAATCCGGGTTAGCCAGAGCCAGCAACTGCTCGCCGGCCACCTTCTCATCGACAAATTGCAATACCGAGGCAGCAGGCAGCAAGCGCAAGTTAAATTGCTCACCAAGCAGGCGACCATCAGGGGCGGTAAGAATAGTAAACGGCAGATAGTGAAGCGCGCCGTGGGGCACAACGGTGAGCGTTCCGGCCGCGTTGAGTTCATTGGCGACCGGCGCAATTAAATGGCTGTAAAGCTGCGCCGCCTCTTTTTGCCAGGCATCGCCGTCACCCCGGTTAATAGCATCCCGCAGGGCTGTAATGGACTCTTCAAGTGCCGGTAACGGCTGAGAATGCACGGCGATAGATGAGGCCGTTACCACAAAAGCAAATAACTCCGGCTGCCGCCCCTGACTGAAAAAATACAGCAGCAGGGTTTCCTGTTTGCCTAAGCGGTTTTGTATCGAGGACAGCGAAGGCGGTGATACGGTGAGCAGTGAAGCAAGCTGCGGCGTAGTTTGTTCTATAACTTTTAATTGCACGGCAATGCCGCGAGTGGCTTCATTGGTGATGCCGCTATCGTTCACTAGCGCTTGTTGTTCGATAGACTGTAAAGACGTAAGAGCTTGTTCGGCGGCGGGCGGTAGCTGGCTGCCAAAGCGCTGTTTGGTGGCGAGTAAATCCACCAGGGCGCGGGCCTTGGCACGTTCCACATAGTTGTAGGCCTCGTTAAAGCGCTGTTCCTTTACCAGTAACGACACCATATCACCGTACACGGCCTGCTTGTCGTTAACAAAACCAATGCGCCCGGCTTCGGTATCCATGCTCTTGCGCTGTCGTTCAATAACCTCAATGGCTCGCTGGTAATAATTGATAGCCTGACTGTTGTTGCCCTGTAAGTCGGCAATGCGGCCCAGGCCATAAAGTGCCTGCCAGTACACGGTGCCGAAGCCTTTTACCTTAGGCTCGTTAATAATGGCCTGATACCCTTCCTGTGCCGCGGCGAGGCGGCCAGTTTCAAGCTCTGCCTGATGGCGCATAAAACGCGGTTCAAACTCAGCGGTAAAATTTAATGCGGTTTTATAGTCGGTGTCGCCGTAAGCATCTACCATGGCTGCATACATTATCGGGCCAATCACATCGAGCGCGGTCGTCAGGCCGTCGAGAAATTCATACATGGCGTTCTTCTCGATAATGGAAGCCTGATAGGCCTTCTCAAAATCGCCAAGGGTCAGATAGATGCGGCCCAGCCACAGCGCTTTGGCCTGGGGCAGTCGCCACTGTGCGGCATTGGTTGATGACGCGTCTATGGCGGCGATCTCACTGGCATAACGGCTGGCGAGTTCAGGTTCGTTATTGCGGGCCGCCATCAAGCCCAGCGTACCAAGTGCCAGCACCTGATGTTTCAGGCGGTAGATATTGCTGTAGCCACTTTCATCGTAGCCGGCAATTTGCGGGTATCTTTCGGCATAGTCGTTGTTGGTGACCGCCAGCGGATAGGCGTAGGTGGTGGTCAGGTTGTAAAGTGAGTTTGCAAGACTTTCGGTGTTCTTGATATTGCCTCTGGCCATCGCCGCTTCGAGTTTCAGTTCGGTAAGCATGCCCTCACCAAATGCACCGGGGGCAATAAACTGCGTATCAAACCAGCCCTGTACCATATACAGCAGGGTGTCATCGGCGTCTTCAAAGCGTTTATCGAGCTCGTTAAAGCATCCATCAATGGGGGTAAATACCCGGCTCTTCACGAAGCTCTGGCAATAGGCCCACAGCTCATTGGTGGGCAGTGATAGCAGTTCCGGCGTTTGCTGCCCTTCATCGGCCAGGGTTTTATAATCCCCGCTTAAGGTTGAGCGGGTAACATTTGAGGTACACCCGGCAACAAATATTGCGATAGCAAGGAGTAAAATACGACGCACGGCAATCACCTTCTTCAGCCTGTCTGTCAAATTTAGTCACAAACCTGGCGACAGTAAACCCACTAAGGGCAGAATGCGTATAGAAGGCGAGGTGTATATACTGGTCAGCCGCGGTCAGAACACGGCTGACAATAGTTGATGTATTTACTCAGGTATTAGATAATAGCGCTATTAATTGCCGAGTGTGGTCGGCCCAGGATTGAGGTGAATATGTCAGTAGAAATGGCGTTACCCATTGATTTTTCAGATGCGGCGGCATTGAAAGTCCGCGAATTGGTGGAAGAAGAAGAAAATCCGAACCTGAAGCTGCGGGTCTATGTTACCGGCGGCGGTTGTTCGGGGTTTCAGTACGGTTTTACTTTCGACGAGAAAGTGAATGAAGGCGATATGGCCATTGAAAAGAACGAGGTCACATTGGTTGTTGACCCGATGAGTCTACAGTACCTGGTGGGCGGCACGGTTGATTACGTGGATGGCTTGGAGGGTTCACGGTTTCTGGTGAATAACCCGAATGCTACAACTACCTGCGGCTGCGGAGCCAGCTTCAGCGTTTAATGATTATCTAAAGCAGCCTAAGGGCTGCTTTTTACTTTCTGGCTTCTTTTAATTTTAGTGTACAGGGAATAACTCTATGAAACTTTATGGCTCTACCACGTCGCCCTATGTTCGTCGCATTCGCTTATTTTTATCCGGTAAAGACTATGAGTTTATCAATATGGATATTTTTGCCGGGCCAGGCCGCGAACTGTTGAGAGCCAAGAATCCGGCCCTCAAAGTACCAATGCTGGAAGATGGCGAGTTAATTATTTATGACTCCAGAGTGGTGTTTCGGTATCTGAGCGAAAAGTTTGCGCTGGCCCCTCTAAGCTGGCTTGAAGAAAATCGTCTGACCCTGATTGATGCGGCCAACGATACGTTTGTGCAGTTGATGATGCTTAAGCGCTCCGACATTGCTAATCAGCCGGAAAAGCTGTTTTTCAAACTCAATAACGAACGCATCGACACCTTGCTGACCACGCTGAACGGTGATGTTGAGGCCGGGCATTTCTCGCAATGGGATTATCCGGCAATCTGCCTGTTCTGTTTATTAGACTGGGTAGCCTTCAGAGAATTAGCCAGCTTCGATGCATATCCTGCGCTACAGGACTTTTGGCAACAGCAGCAGACTCAGGCCGATATCGCCACAACCGATCCACGGGTTTAATACCCCCGATCGAAGTCAAAAAGGTAGATGAGCGGGGCGTTTTCAAGAAACCGGATAAGGTTGCCCTTAAATATCACCGCCACGTCCTGCTCTCTGGAAATGGCCGCCGTATGCTGGGTGACGTAAGCATTGGGCAATGTCCAGTAGGGGTGATCGTCGGCTAAAGGTTCATCCACAAAAACGTCGAGCACCGCTGCGTGCAGTTGCCGTGTGGAAAGTGCCTGGATCAGGGCATTATCATCAACCACTACACCTCTTCCGGCGTTTATCAGAATACTGTGTGGTGCCATGGCTGCTAAAAATTCCGCATCGATGAAATGACGGGTTGCGGGTGTGTCTGGCAGCAGGCTCAGCACAAAGTCACAGGCAGCGGCAAATTCCAGTTTGTTATCGGGCGTAAACACCTGCGTGTAGTCGGCTGTGGCGCTGCCACGGCGATTAAGCCCCACCACTTTCATATCAAATACCGTTGCCACATCAACCAGACTCGCGGCAATATCACCGGCCCCGGCGATGCCCAGCGTTTTTCCGGCCAGCGCGTCAAATCCCGGCGGTTGCCATTTATTCGCCGGCGCCTGCCCCGCCAGGGCAAAGCCCTCAATATTGCGCGTAAAATATAACAAATAGGAAAACACGTACTCGCGCATTTGCTGATCGAATATCCCCTTTACTCCGGTTAGCTGATAATCCCGTTTGCCTGCGCGTAATAACGGCGCATTTCCGGCAAAGGTGGATTGTAGCCAGCATAATTGCGGGCATTGGTTAACGACCTGTGCCAGCAAATCGGGATCGCCCAGCGCTAGCTGGACGTGCTGGCAATCAAACTGTTCAGGGTCATCGGTAGCAACCGACAAGCGGACGTTGTCTGGTAACAAAGGCGCAAGAAGCTCTGAGTAAACCTGGTAGTCGCGGCTTAAGATGCTGAATTGCCAGATGGCAGATGACGTGGAAGTGGACATAAGTAAAGAAAAGTTTCCTATTTGTGATTTTTATGTGAATTATATTCCTTAATTTTGTGTTAAATCCGAATTATATTCAGCTTAAAGCAAAAAGGAACTCATATGAAATCAAACCAATCGTTATCCGTGGAGACCTGTCGTCCACTGTCGCCCCGCCGTCATACCAGCGACGCTAACTCGGTAGAGCAACTGGTAGAAGAGCAACTGGCGCATTTTAACATTCGCCCTGATACCGCTTACGGTCAGGCGCTGGCTGATACGGCACGACACCTGTATGGTGCGCAGCAGGGTGTCCAGCAACTCTGGCAGGTTACACGAGATACCCTGGAAAGGTTAGATCAAAGCGACAAGCTGAGCTATTTCAATGCAAAAAAGTTCCTGTCGTTTCAGATAGCCAAAGTACTCGATACTCTGCAAAACCCCTTTCGGCAAACCTGGCAGAGTCTGAATAAATCCGCGCCGCAACACTACCCGATTTTTGACAATGTGCCGGCGCTGTTCTCGGCGACACCTGCGGTAGTGAAAACCGCAACATACGTATATGCCTGCACGGAGTGGATAGAAGACGCTTTTGAAGGTAAAGAATCAACGCATCAGATCTACAGTCGGTTAATGAATCCAACCAATATTTCACTGGCCAATGCCATTGTGGATCTGGAAGCAGGGGATCAGGCTGGTGCTTATCTGGCCTGGAACTTCAACTCCGGTATGGCGGCTATTGATGCGCTGTTATCAAATGTACTAAGCCACGGTGATATTCTGATTGTGTCGCGTAATGTGTATGGTGGCGTGTATCAGTTGCTACATGATTTCTTCGCCCGCGAGAACCGCTTAAACGTAACGCTGGCCTGGTTCGACGGCTATTCGGCAGAGGAATTTGCCGATCATCTTGCCAACGTTCAACAGCAGTATGCCGATAAGCTGGCAGCCGGTAACCGTTTGCATGTGTACATTGAATCGCCCTGCAACCCTCATGGACTGGTACTGGATGTGCCGGGTATCTGCAAACTGGCCCATGCACAGCAACTGCTGGTCATGCTTGATTCCACGCTGGCTACGCCAGTGCTGCATAAGCCCCTGCAACATGCCGATAAACAATGCCGGCCGGACTATGTAGTGCACAGTTACACCAAAGATATTTGCGGTACCGGCACCACTACAGCAGGCGTGGTCATTGGCGAAAATCACCGTATGTTCCAACCCAAAGGCACCAGCTGTGAGGGCGTCGACTGGTCGCAAACCCTGTTCTGGGACGTGTATTATATTAAGGGCGCATTCCTTGATTCAGAGAAGGCCTTTGACGTGCTGACCGGCATGAAAACGCTGACTCAACGGATGCTAACCAAGGTGATTAATACTCAGGTATTTACCCATTTCCTCGACTCCCATCCGCACATTAAAGTAAACAGTCATGCCCTGAGTCACCATGAAAATGCTGGCCTGCGCGAACAGCAACACAGTCATGGCTGGCCTTGTGCTTTGTTTACCGCTGAGCTTGATCTGCCGGAACTCGACCGGGTGCAATTTGCGCGCTTCTTTGATTCGCTGGAACCTGCTTTCGGCCATCAGATAAGCATCGGTCAGACCAACACGCTGATCCTGTGCCCGGCGCTAACCTCTCATTCTGAAATGAGTCGGGCGGAGCAGCAAAAGGCCAGCATTGCACTAACCACCATGCGTATTGCCATGGGCTGTGACTGTGTTAAATCACTCATCGCGCATTTTGTACTGGCGCTAAAGCAGGCTATCGATCCGATTCATCCCGGGTTTAGTGATAGCTTTATGGCGGCGGCCCGACTGGATGAATTACACCAGCGCGTGGCGGCAGAGGTCCACGCTCAATATTACGGCTCGCAACCGACACTGGTAGAAATGCTGAAGTAATTGAGCTAGAGAGTAAAACGGGGTATCTGCAGATACCCCATTGTTACTTAATTGCCAGGTTATACGAGGCTTTTATACGAGCTTTTCGGCCTGGTCGATGCCAGTCGCTTCTTCGTAGTCTGAATAATCGCTGTAGCCCTCGCTACCGCCACCGTACCAGTGACTCGGATCATCGAATGACTCAAGCGGATAGTCATTAGCAAACCTGACCGGTAAATCAGGGTTAGTGATCCAGGGGCGGCCAAAGGCAATCATATCAGCGTCGCCGCTGCTGATACGTTGCTCGGCGGTGTCTTTGTCGTAGCCACAGTTACCTATCAGTAATCCTTTATACACATGACGGAACTCCTGCAGGGTCATGGCTTCGCCGCGTTCATGAAAACCAAAAGCCAGGCCGTCCATCACATGCAGATAGCCGATGCCCAATTGATTGAGCTTATCTGCCACAAACATATAGGTTTCTTTGTAGTCGTCGGCGCCCATATCGTTAAACACGCCGTTAGGGGATAAGCGCACGCCAACCTGTTCGGCAGGCCAGACTTCAAGAACCACCTGCATGACTTCGGCTAAGAAACGGTAACGATTTTCCAGACTGCCGCCATAGTCGTCGTCACGCTGATTACTGCGGCTATCAAGAAACTGATTAATCAGATAGCCATTCGCAGCGTGAACTTCAACGCCGTCAAAACCTGCTTCTTTGGCATTGATAGCAGCCTGACGATAGTCTTCCACAGTGCGCTTAATGTCTTCAACAGCCATGGGGCGCGGCACTTCAAAGGGCTTTTTGCCTTTTGGGGTATAAATACCATCGCCATCGTTAATGGCAACCGCCGATGCAGAAAAAGGCAGCTCGCCGTTATGGAAGTCGCTGTGCGAGGCCCGGCCGGTGTGCCACAGTTGTAACACCATTCGACCACCTGCAGCGTGTACTCTGTCGGTAATACTTTTCCACCCGGCCGTCATCTCGCTGGTATAGATGCCCGGTGCGTCCACCCAGCCATTGCCCTCTGGTGAAATGCTGGTGGCCTCGCTGATCAGCAGGCCGCCTGAAGCGCGCTGTACATAGTAATCGCCCATAATTTTATTTGGGACTCGGTCCGGGCCGGCACGGCCTCGGGTGAGTGGGGCAAGTACCATACGGTTTTTCAGCTCCTGGCCAGCAAATGTGACCGGGGATAATAAATGCGGTGCTGTCATCAAATCTCCTTGCGGTGTAGTAAATCTGGCGCTCATGCGCCAACTTCTTTATTACGCAGCAAGGTGGTTTTTAGTTTATCCGAAGTAGGGCAGGGAGTTGCTGGTGACGTGATCGTAAATGAGGGTGGTTTCTACGTGGACTACCTCATCCCGGCCGGTTACCTGAGTAAAAATAAAGTCGCGCAGATGCAATGCATCGGGTACACACACATGGAGTAAAAAGTCGTTTTCACCGCCCATATGAAACACACTGAGCACTTCTTTTTGCCCGACCAGCTGCTGCTGAAACTGAGCAACGGTATCACGGTTATGTGAGGCCAGCCGGACCGCCACCATGGCCTGAATATGGCCGCCGAGTAAGGTGTAATTAAACTGGCTGCGGGCGCCTAAAATTATCCCCTCATTTTGCAAGCGTTTGATGCGTTCAAGGCAGGAAGACGGCGCCAGATCCACATGGCTGGCAATGGCTTTGTTGGTAATGCAGGGGTCTTTAAAGATACAGGCCAGTATGGCTATATCGGTTTCATCAAGTTTACGCATTATCCGTTTTCCCTTACGATTCAGGTAGGTTAATCAATCAGCCAGTGTCAGGCTACCGAGCACCACCGCGCGGGATGCGCCGGTGACATTTGGCACATTACCCGGCACCCGGTGTAAATAGGCCCACGCCAGCCAGGCAAAGGCAACGCCCTCAACCCACTGCGGGTGCAATGCCAGGCTATCCGTGGCTTTAACTGTACAGTCCGGGAGTAGTTCGCCTAACTGCGTCATTAACTCACCGTTAAACGCACCGCCACCGCACACATAACACTGCTTTACCTGTTCCAGTGCTCGTATTGCATTGGCAATGGTAGTAGCCGTAAGGGCCAGCAGGGTGGCCTGAACATCTTCGGGGGCGATACTGGTACCCATGTCATGCAGGTGATGGCGTAGCCAGACCAGATTAAAATATTCCCGGCCGGTACTTTTTGGCCCGGTACCCGAGAAATACGGGTCGGCGAGCAGGCTATTCAATAATGGCTGGTTAACCGTGCCGCTGGCAGCCCAGTTACCGTCGCGGTCGAAGGGTTGGTTCAGGTGCTGTAAACACCAGGCGTCCATCAGCGTATTGCCTGGCCCGGTATCAAAGCCGCGGGTCGCTCCGGCATCAACGCCCTCGAGCACGGTAATATTGGCAAAGCCGCCGATATTTACGATTGCACGATGTTCGCCGGCTTCGGCAAACCTGGCTGCGTGAAAGGCTGGTACTAATGGCGCGCCCTGGCCACCATAGGCAATGTCTTTACGGCGAAAATCGGCGACCACATCAATGCCTGTTAGAGAGCTAATAGTATTAGGATCGCCGATTTGCAGGGTAAAGCCATTGTCATCCTGGTGGCCGGGAGGGCCATCGGGATAGTGACGAACGGTTTGACCATGAGAGCCAATAGCGCGGATGTCCGCCGGTGACAAGTGCTGTTCTGCCAGCAATTTGTTTACCGCTTCAGCAAATACCCGGCCTACGGCCCGATCGGCCTGGCCAAGGTGATTGATTTCGTTGGGACTAACAGTGCAAAGCTGATGCAGTAGTTCGAGAAGTTCGGCTGGGTAAGGTATTGAAACTGCGGCTATTGGCGCGATGGAAGTATCGGTAATATCAGTCAGGATGGCGTCTACACCATCCATACTGGTTCCCGACATCACGCCAATATAGTAGGCCATGGGTTTATTGCATGGCCAGCATTATACGGCGTGAAGTGCCGAGTTGAGCGAGGCGTTGCTCGGCGATTTGCATAAAGGCATCGCGCTGTTTCGGGTCGATAGGCAGTGCCTTGGGTAAATCTACGGTGCGCGGGTTGCGATGCACACCGTCGACTAAAAACTCGTAATGTACGTGGGGGCCTGATGCCAGCCCGGTACTACCAAGATAACCTATGGTTTGACCCTGTTTTACAATGTCACCTTTCTTTACGGCTTTCTTTTTAAAGTGCAGGTATTTGGTGGTGTATTTTTCACCGTGCTGGATAAATACATAATTACCATTGTATTTGTTGTAGCTGGCTTCAATCACCTTACCATCGCCGGCTGCCATCACCGGAGTGCCTACGGCTGCAACATAGTCGGTACCGCGATGCGCTTTCCAGCGCTTTTGAACCGGGTGAAAACGTGCCTTGCTAAAGTTGGAGCTAACGTACTTAAAGTTGATTGGCGCGCGCAGGAAGCTCTTGCGCATACTGCGACCTTCAGGAGTGTAGTAGCTGCCGTCTTCGTGCTGAATGGCGGCAAATTTTTCACCCTGGTTAACAAATTCTGCAGCAACAATATCGCCATAGCCAACAAACTCGCCGTCAATATAGCGTTCTTCATACACTACGTTAAACGTATCGCCGCCACGGATTTCCATGGCAAAGTCGATATCCCAGCCAAATATACCGGCCAGGTGCATAATCTGGTTATCTGTGAGGCCAGCGGCTACACCAGCGTTCCAGAAGCTTGAGGTAATCTCACCCTGGGCAAAATTGTGACGCACTTCTACCGCTTTGCTGTCTATGTGGGATAGCAGTTCGTCGCTGTCTTCCTGAGGTTCGATATACAAAGTATCGGTAGGCGACAGGGCATAACGTAAACCGGCAAACTGATTATCAATCACGTTGAGATCCAGCTTGTCACCGGGCAGCAGGGTTACCAGGGTTTTTGCCTGTTCACCTGCATGGCTGACTGCGTAGGTATCTTTAGGGCTTAATCCGGCGCGTTTGAATATTTTGGCCAGCGTATCGCCGCTTTTCACCGTGTAGGTTTGCCACTGAGGTTCATCATCCTGCTCAATGATCACATCGGATTGCGTTAACGTCATCGACAGGGGATAACGCTTGCCGGTTTCCAGGATCAGCGACTCGGTATGACGCGACGCTTCCACCTTTTCTGATGGCAGTAAAATGAGTAATCCAACAAATGCACTGGCTGCCACCAGACCAATACGGTGCGGCCGCGGCATTTGCTTAAATAAATCAGTGAGTAATTGAGGTCTATATATCTTTCTCATAACAGCCTGAGAATAGCGGTTTCGGCCCTGAGATGCTAGAGGGATCAAGTAAATTTCAAAGGATCAGAGGCTTAAAACGGCAAATATTCGCGCTGTAGGGCTCAGAAAGTGCATAAAGGGTTTTAATAGGCGGTCGGCGCGCGTAAAATGCCCGCCCAGAATGAAGTTAGATGGAAGCAGAAAAATGAGTGACTGGCAAGCAGCCCTGGCCGAAATTAAACGGGGTACTGACGAAATATTGCCCGAAGATGCCCTGATTGAAAAATTAAAGTCAGGCAAGCCGCTAACCATTAAAGCGGGATTCGATCCGACCGCACCGGATTTGCATTTAGGCCACACGGTCCTGATCAACAAAATGCGCGCTTTCCAGCAATTAGGCCATAACGTGGTGTTCCTGATTGGTGATTTTACCGGCTTAATTGGCGACCCGACGGGTAAGAATGTTACTCGTAAGCCACTTACCAAAGAGCAAGTGCTTACTAACGCTAAAACCTATCAGGAACAGGTATTCAAAATCTTAGACCCGGAGAAAACGCAAATTCGGTTTAACTCCGAGTGGATGGATCAACTGGGCGCGGCTGGCATGATCAAGCTGGCAGCCAGTCAGACCGTAGCCAGAATGCTTGAGCGTGATGACTTTAAAAAGCGTTATGCCAACGAGCAGCCTATTGCCATTCATGAATTTTTATATCCGCTGGTTCAGGGCTGGGATTCTGTGGCACTAAAAGCCGATGTTGAACTTGGTGGTACCGATCAGCGTTTTAACCTGCTGATGGGACGTGAACTGCAAAAAGAGCAGGGCCAGTCTCAACAGGTGGTACTGATGATGCCGTTGCTGGAAGGCCTTGATGGCGTGCAAAAGATGTCCAAGTCGTTAAACAACTACATTGGCATTACCGATGCGCCGAATGACATGTTTGGCAAAATCATGTCCATTTCTGATGAACTGATGTGGCGCTATTACGATCTGCTGAGCTTTAAGCCGCTGGACGAAATTGCTGAGCTTAAGCAACAAATGGCGGATGGCGCGAACCCTCGTGACATTAAAATCACCCTGGCGAAAGAAATCATTGCCCGCTTCCATTCTGAAGAGGCCGCTGAAGCTGCGCATCAGGACTTCATTCAGCGTTTTCAGAAAAATGCCATTCCTGATGACATGCCGGAAGTCACTGTTGCATTAACCGACGGTGAAGTAGCGATTGGTTACCTGCTGAAAGAAGCCGGACTGGTTGGCTCAACGTCTGATGCGATGCGCATGATTAAGCAGGGCGCGGTAAAAATCGACGGTGAAAAAGTCACTGATACCCGTTTGGTACTCACTGAACAGGGTGAAAAGGTTTATCAGGTAGGTAAACGTAAGTTTGCCCGCGTCACCCTGGCGTAAGCTTTTGGTGCGCTGCGTCCTGCAGCGCACTTTCAGACGTTATTACTGCTGGCTAAACGTCAGCAGCATTTCCGCCGCCACACAGGCACAAAGTGAATAACACACCGGGCAGTCGTAGCCTTCGTACATGGCCGCATATTGCCATTTATTGGGATGTTCTTTAATTAGTCGGCCGCCATTCTTACTGAAGTATTTAAACGCGCTGTTGCCCGGGCTGGCAAGCCATATATGGGCAAGGCCCGCATTACTACCTTGGCGCTGAGCAGCGTCGATGGCTTTGCTCAGCAACGTGGAGCCAATCCCGTAACCCTGCATCGCCGGATCCACCGTATTACATTTAAAGTAACAAACCGTTGCGGGATCCACGTCCCACTCCGCCGGGGTTGCCCACTGATCAATATCCCACTGGCCCTGGGCAAAGGTGAGGCGAAAGCCGACTAACTGGTCGCGATAAAAAGCAACGATGCCAGCATTAATGCCGTCTTTTAGGCCGCGCTGGTAATAATCGGTTAAATTATCCAGATTCAGATAACCTTCGCCCTGCACCCGGTTACCCAGCTCAAGGACCGAGGCAAAGTGGTCCGGAGTGAGTGCTGTATAGGTAATGTCTGTGCTATTTTTTAGTTTTGCCAAGATCCATTCCCTGTAAGTGGACGTCGAGGGCATCCAGTGATATTCGGATCTCCAGAACCGACTGCCAAAGACTATAAAGTAGAAAAACCAGACTGGCGGCAAACAGCCAGTTACCGGCTAACTGATACGACAGATAGATGGCCAGCATCGACAATACGCACAGAAAAAAACTGAACACGCCGGTTTCCTGCATGCGTTTAATGTAGTGAATACGCTTGCGCAGGTTTTTGATTTGCGCCTGGGTACTCTCGTTGTCTTCGCCCTTGTCAAAGTGGCGAATTAACGACGCCAGGGTGAGGAAACGGTTGGTGTAAGCCAGTAGCAAAAGGGAAATCGCCGGAAACAACATGGCCGGCGTGGAAATATCAATAGTCATAATAAAACGCGTGGAGCAATAAGACCGCTATGATGCCGCCAAAGCCGCAATATGTCTATGCCAGGATGTGAACCGGGCGGTACAGCAGAGGGTTATTGTTCAACCGGCAGTGATTCACTCTGCCACGCCTGCATATCGCCATCGAGGTGATACAACTGCTCAAAACCAAGGTTGGTCAGTGTCTCCAGAGCAATGCCCGCACGACGCCCGGAGCGACAATAAACCAGCACCGGTTTTTGGATAGAGCCGAGCGTGGCCAGGCGAGAGGCAATCTCGGAATGGGGAACGTTGAGCGCACCAGGAACATGACCTTCAGCAAACTCTTCGGCACTACGCACATCCAGAATCAGGCCTTCAAAGCCGTTGCTGTGCAGGCTTTCAGGGCTTATGTCGGGTATAGCCTCATGCCCCCTGGCGGTAGCTGACAGCAGTAAACTTAGCAGAGCCAGAGTTAAGGTGAGTAATCGCATGTACGCTCCTATTGTCGATAACTATCGATTCGTTGGCACAGGGTGTCTATTGCCTGGGTAATTCGCAGAGTAAAACGATGCAGGGCGTTAGCATCAGCAGTAACCAGCGGTGCCTTAATAACAGACCGGTGAGGTGTCCAGAAATGTTCAAGTGTCTCCACCGATTGATCACTTGCCGCAATCAGTAATTCCGGTTGACGTAATAAAACCTGCTTTACCGACACCTCAGGGTAATCGATGGGGGAGTCTATGAAAACCGATTCAGCGCCACAGCTGGCCAGAATTTTATTGGCCCATGCGCCCTTACCAATGGTCATCAGTGGCTGTGACCACATGTAGTAAAATACTTTAACCGGGGCGAGATGCTGGTATTGCTGCTTAATTTGTTCAAGCTCATGGCGATAGCCGGTGACCAGTGTCTGGCCAATATCGGTTTGACCGGTCAGAGCTGCGACTTCGAGTAACTCAGTGCCAATATCATCTAAGGTTTGTGGCTGGGAAATGTACACTTCAAGCCCAAGACTTTTGAGGCGGGCAATGTCCTGTGGTTTGTTGCCGCCGCCCCAGGCCAGTACCAGATCAGGTTCGAGAGCCATCAGCGCAGTGAAATCCACGCCCTGATAGTCGGCGATAACCGGTAGTTCAGCCGCTTGTGCCGGGTAATCACTGAAGGCGCTTACCCCCACCAGGCGGTCTTGTGCAGCTAAGCTGTACACCCACTCAGTAAGATGAGGCGACAGGGTCACAATGCGTTCTGCTGACAGCGCTTGTAAGGGGGCGAAGAATAGTGGCATTAATAGCCAGAGGAGCTGTTTTTTCATAATTTTAATTGCCAGCAAAGTATTAATAGCAGAGTGAGCAGCACGGTAACCAGCCAGGTCTGACGATTTATGGCACGTAACACATAGGTCAGATCTGAAAAGCGCACCTGACGAAAGCCGCCCACTCGGGAATGACGTAATTTGGTGCCGTCGTACAAGGCCGGGCCACCGAGCTTGATCCCCATGCCGCCGCCAAATGCCGCCAGCAGTAAAGAGGTTAAATCCCGTTCTGTAGCGTGCTGTAGCCCCTTGATGGCAGCAAGCGGTGAAGTGCTTAAAACAATAAATAACAGACCAAGACAATAGGGAATAATAATCATAGCCTGACTCAACCAGTAGGCCGGCAGACTAAATGCGCTGAACTGGTGTTTTTTGCGGTGCCATTGCCAGCGAAACTCCAGCAATAGTCGGTAAGTCAGGGCGGCCAGTGGGCCAGCCAGCAAAAACCAGAACAGCACACCCACAAACTGCTGCATAAAGCGCAGTAGGTAGCTTTCGATAGCCGCTTTGGCGATGCCAATATCAGATAGAGAATCCGTCTGACGGGCAACCAGCACGCCCAGGCGCTCGCGGGCAAGCAGCTTTTTGTTGCCGCTGAGGGCTTGCGTGATCAACTTATACTGGCGACGTACCGGGTAGAAATTTATGCAGCAGAACAGCACCAGTGCATCAAAAAACCAGGTGTACTCGGCCAGGCTCAGCACAAAAGCCAGTACCACCAGAAAAGGCAGGGTCAACACCACAATACCCAGCGTACCGCTAATATAATGCTGCGAAAGCGGAGCGGAGGGAGCCGGGCAAACCCTGGCTGCCAGATTAGTGACCAGCATCCGGTAAAGTGTCATTGGATGCGTTTGGGGAGGTATCCGCCACACCCGATCAAGCAGGATCACGCTTAGCGCGATGATCAATGACAGTGTGACAGGGGGCGGCAACGCTATCATCAGGCTTAATCAGGCGCCGGTTGTGCGGTCGGTCATGACTTTTATCATACCCATCACCAGCTCTGCAGAGTGCTTTGCTGCGGTCTCCAGATAAGCATTGAAGGAAACCGTGGAGGTTTTACCGGCGATATCCGAAAGTGAACGGATCACCAGAAACGGCGTGCCTAACATGTGGCTGGTCTGAGCAATAGCGGCGCCTTCCATTTCGGAGGCGCTGATGGCCGGAAAGGCTTCACGCAGCCGGGCGGCTGCTTCATCTGTACCGATGAATGAGTCACCGGTGCAAATCAGGCCGCGGATTGTTTTAACATGCAGGGCATTGGCTGCGGCTTGTTCTGCTGCGGTAATGAGTTGCTCATCACATTCAAAGACAGTTGGCATGCCAACACACTGACCTGCTTCATAGCCAAAGTGAGTAATGTCCACATCATGGTGTTGAACGCCATTGCCAATGACAATGTCGCCAATATCAAGGCTGGTATCGAAGCCGCCCGCAGAGCCGGTATTGACCACGAAGTCCGGTTTAAATGACTGGATCAGAATGGTAGTGGCGACTGCGGCGGCTACCTTACCGATGCCACACTTTACCAGCACCACATCAACACCGTGCAGGGTGCCGGTGTAGAAAGTCAGGTGAGCGATTTCCTGCGTTTGTAACTGGTCGAGAGAATCTTTTAACAGGGCGACTTCCTGGTCCATGGCGCCAAGGATACCAATTTTCATAATCTGCCTTTAAATTGCTTATTTAACTGGGAAATGAGTGCGCAGGATTTACTGATGCACTACCCTACACTAGGGATGAAGTGTAATATGAATGTGTTATCGGGTACACAGGGATTCGTAAAAGGAAGGCCAATCGGCGACATAGCCTGCCACTGGCCTGTAATGGCATTTTGATTTGGTTGTTTTCAAAACCTATGAACGCAAATTTTAACGACAAATTGTCTGCTGCCTTACTGTGTAGCTGCCTGTTGGCCTCACCGGCAGCACTGGCAAGCAGTGAAAAACTGGAACTCTCCGGTTTTGGCCGGGTGGTAGCCGGGTTTACTGATGATGCTGATGTGTCTTTCGAAGGCTACGAGAATGAGCTGTCGTTTCAGGATCGCCGCTATGTCACCAATATTGATGGCCTGCCCGGACTTGTTTTCAACGGTGTTTACAACACAAATGTGCGTTTCAGAGCATCTTACACCACCGCCGATTTTAGTGTGAATCTGGCCGAAATCTCTGCGTTTGCCGATCAGCTTCGTAGCTCTGGCTTTGCTGAAAGTGCCGACTCTCTGACTATGGAAGGTGAGTTTGATATTTACCAGGTGGGTCTGGCATTGGATGAGCTCGACTATAACCTTGCCTGGGAATGGATGAAAATTGAATCTGATACCGTACTGGCGCCGAATATTGAAAGTTACTATGTGCAGGGCGGGCTGGTGTTCCAGCCATTTACCGTCCATCTGACTTATGCTGATATGGCAACGAATCCGCAGTCGGCGGCAACCGACATTCCGCTGGGTTTAGCACCGGATCTCGACCAGCTTTATTACGCCTATCAAACCGTCTTTGCCAGAACTCAGGCTGCGGATCTGGAAAGCGTAACGCTTGGTGTGCGCTGGGATGCCGGGGTGAGGGTGGCTTTTAAAGGCGAGGTCACCCATTACCGGGGAGCCCTGGGGATCTCAACCTTTGAGGCGTTGGGTGACAGAGACGCCTTCGATGAGCGGGTGAACCTCTATCAGGTGGGTATGGAGTTTGTCTTCTGATGCAAATTACACATTCTCTCAGAAAGCTGTTAATGGCTTCCGTGTTCGGGATTTACACTGTAAACGCCCCGGCGCAGGAACACGACATTATGGTGGTGGCCAACATCGATAACCAGACTGTGAAACTGGACAAGGTCGATATCCGCAATCTGTTTATGGGTAATGCCAGCGATGTGGTGCTTGAACCGGTGTCGCTGCCGCCACAAACTCTCGCCAGAGCCGTATTTAACACCAAGATAATCGGTTTAACCGAGTCCCGGATCCAGTCGTACTGGTCGCAGATGCGCTTTAGCGGGCGCTCTCGTCCGCCCAGAGAAATATCGGCGGTTGATGAATTGATCAGTTATGTATCCAGCCATAAGGATACGGTGGCGTTTGTACCGGCCAGCGCTGACATTCCGGCTCATCTTACCGTAGTATATTCAACGGCAAAGATGTAGGCTTGCTTATAAATACAAGAAGGGCCCGAGGGGCCCTTTTTTTGCGCTTGAGCTTAGATGGCTACTGAAGTTACGCCGCGACCTGCTCACCGCCAGGCTGACGACTGGAACGCAGCGGCCGGGTAGGACGCGTTGGCTGCGGTGGATTCATTTTACTGGCAGCCATTCTGGCCTGCTGTTTGCGCAGTGGTAGCAACTTGGTTTCTACGCACTCTTTGACCTCATCCACCGAGTAACCGGATTTTACCTTGAAGCGGGCGTGGGGAATGCCAGCCGCATCCAGGGCGCCAGACACAAACCAGTCGCGTTGGGTTTTGTAACCTTCCTTCCCCTGTTTGTGGACCAAATCAATGGCCAGCACCGGCGTCATGTCGTCGCGACGACACAGCACGAAGTCGAGTTGCTTACTGCCAGCGCGCAGCAACGCCTGGCGAGCCTGGCGTTTATTGGTGCTATCGCGTACAGCCAGCAGGTCGTTAAGACGAACCCGTGAGACAATTCGGAATTCACGGCCAACGGCCTGTTCCAGCAAATTGATAAAGGTATGCTCTACCTGAGTAAAAAGCTGTTGTTTTTTACGAAAGGGAAAACTCATACCGTGATCAGAGAGTTTAAGTGCACCAACAGTGACAATTATCAGCAGCATAAACAAAATAATGGCAAGTTCCATACGCTTCCTCAACAATTCAATGCGCACGAGCGTCAATAAAATGACAGCCCCGGGCGGCAGGACAAACTTGTTAGAGAAATAGCAAAGGCGGTGCCAGTTATTCGAAACACTGGCAGGCGAGGGAAATAAAAGTTAGTCGTTGGTCAGACTGGCCAGGGGAGCGGGTGTTTCTGAGCCCAGCACCAGGATATCTACCTGGGCGCCATCACCATCGGGTGACACCACCACGCGGACATTCTGGGCGTCATTAACCAGCAGCATACGTTCGTTGTGCTCGCCTTTCAGCGATAAGTCTGGCATCAGTGCCAGATAGTAAGCCACAATAGCGTCTGGGGTATCGCCAATAAAGTAAACCATGGAGGCCGGCATTTCGGTGTCAAAAGGCTGACACTGCCTGGCGTCTTCGTGAATTTTGACGGCAAAAAACTCAGTCGGACAGCTAGTGATTTGTGGCTGTGACTGCGGAGCCGTGGTGGCCATTGAGTCGGTTGCCATCAGCGACGAAGCCATCACCATCAGGCTGGTTACCAGAATGAGTTTACGCGGCGTGAATTTCATAGTCTGACGTTTACTTTTATACATACTGTTACTATAGGAGAGCTCTGCACGCTAAGCAATTGCAATAGCCTCGATTAAAGTATTGCGTAGCAATCATAAGTATATTTCCTGAGGACAGGTTTATGCTGCCATAGCGACGGTATGGCAACACAAAATGCAGTGGGGAATACCATTGCGACGGAGCAATAGTTTGGGAAGGCTTTCCATACTATGTACCATAATGCACAATACCCCAGTGCAATTCACTTCAGCACCCTCAACCAGGAGCGTGCTCTTCAGTCTACGGCAGTGATCGCTGCCGTGGGTGAATAAGGGGTATGACATAATGCCAGACAAGACTTCCTCCATTACCACCCTGAGTGACATGGCGGCCTGCGCCGATTACTCTTTTATATCTTCTCTCAAGGCAGACCCTCAGGCCACATCTGATGGCGTTGATCATCAGCCACGGCAGGTGTTTTGCGGTCACTATGTGCCGGTCTCACCAACGCCATTAAAAGCGCCAGGTTATGTTGCGCACAGCAACTCACTGTTTCGCGAGCTGGGTCTGGATGACGAGTTGGCAGTAACCGAAGCGTTTGTTCGCTTCTTCTCTGGCGATCTCTCTCAGGCTCCTCTGCCTATGCGCAAAACCGGCTGGGCCACCGGCTATGCGCTGTCTATCTACGGCACTGAATATATCCAGCAATGCCCCTTTGGGACCGGCAATGGCTATGGGGATGGCAGGGCGATGTCGGTGTTTGAGGGGATGTTTAATGGTAAGCGCTGGGAGATGCAACTTAAGGGCGGCGGGCGGACGCCTTATTGTCGTGGCGCAGACGGACGTGCGGTATTACGTTCCAGTGTCAGGGAGTTTCTGGCCCAGGAACACATGCATAGTCTCGGGGTACCCACCTCGCGCTCCCTCAGTTTAGTCATGTCGCATGCTGAAACTGTTAACCGGCCGTGGTATTACGAAGGATTGTCGTCTTTTGAGCCTGAGGTGATGGTGGCCAATCCGGTGGCGATTACCACGCGCGTAGCACCGTCGTTTATTCGAGTGGGTCAACTGGAGTTGTTCGCCCGGCGGGCGCGCAGTCAACAGCACTCCGAGGCTGTTGCTGAATTACACGCGCTGGTAAGCCATTTGATTGAGCGCGAATACTCCCTCGAAATAGACAGCAGTCTGGCATTGCCTGAACAGATCATACAGCTGGCCGAAATCTTTCAGGAACGTCTGACCTCACTGGTGGCCAACTGGATACGGGTCGGCTATTGCCAGGGTAATTTTAACAGTGATAATTGCGCAGCCGGCGGTTTTACGCTGGACTATGGCCCATTCGGGTTCTGCGAACTGTTTGATCCCGTTTATCAACCCTGGACGGGCGGAGGCCGGCATTTCTCCTTTTTTAATCAAACCGCGGCAGCCGGGAAGAACTTTATGATGTTCTGCGGGGCTCTGGCACCGCTGCTTCAGGACGAACCTGACCGGCTCAACGAACTGGAGGCAATTGGCACTGGCTTTGCCGCCATGATGGAAAACAAACTGGCGGGCATGTGGGCGTCTAAACTGGGCCTAAAAGCTTACGAACCTGAGTTGGTAATGGCGTTGCTCAGGCTGATGGTGCGTACGTCAGTGGACTACACCATGCTGTTTCGCGAGCTGTGTCAGCTTCCCGATACGGTTACAGCGATAACAAAGTGTTTCTATCAGCCGGTGGATGAGGCATTAGAGCAGCAGTGGAATAACTGGCTGCAGAGCTGGCATCAACATCTCGACGATCGCTTTAGTCATGCTGAAATCACAACCAGGATGAAAGGGGTAAACCCCAAATACACCTGGCGGGAATGGTTGGTAGTCCCTGCCTATAAGCAGGCTGAAAAGGGCGATTTCACCTTATTAAGGGAGCTGCAGAAGGTGTTATCTGCCCCTTTTGAGGAGCAATCTGAAAACATTGAGGCAAGTTATTATCGCTTACGACCTGCTGAGTATTTTGACGCCGGCGGCGTTTCGCATTACAGCTGTTCTTCTTGAGTAGCTAGGGGCTGTTGCTCTTTGTTGTACACTTTTGCAGCAGTCTGTGTGTCATTTAGACAAGGCGACTGTTTGCAGGTCTAGTGGGCTAAATCAAAAACAGTCAACACAGTATAAATGACACACAGGCGCTGCCCGAAGGGGTCGTCATGAAAGCATTTTACTCTTTGTCACAGCCCTTTGACGTAGAACAACTATGCCTGCAGGACTGTTTCGCGATTAAAATGCTTTCATATAGACCAAAATTCGTACAGCAAAGATCAACGATGAAATGGTCTCCTCCTCTCTAACGGCATCGCAATGTGCCAAACTTGGAGTTGATAATTCAAGTTAACAAGAGAAGAAGACCATGAGTAATATTACAACTGTTGGATTAGATTTAGCAAAGAATGTCAGCCATTTTGTGGGCTGCAATCAAGCAGGAAAGATTGTTCGTAAGAGAATGCTTAAGCGCTCTGAGATACTTGCGTTTTTCACTACACTTGATAAGTGTGTAGTCGGCATAGAGTCTTGTGCAAGTGCGCATTATTGGGCGCGTGAGATACAGAAGTTAGGGCATACAGTTAAGCAAATCGCGCCGCAGCATGTGAAACCTTATGTTCGCGGTAATAAAACAGACTATAACGATGCTTTGGCAATTGCAGAAGCCGTCGTACGTCCTGAGATGCGAGTAGTGCGTACAAAGACGCAAACACAGCAGGATATCCAAGCGCTGCATGTTATGCGTAAAAAGTGCGAGCGAGATAGGACGGCGAATTGTAATGAAATTCGTGGCCTGCTTTATGAATATGGGGTAGTGCTGCCCATGGGAGTACATAATGTGTATAAAGCCCTTCCTGATTTATATGATAGACAAGCTGACAATGGTTTAAGCGAGTTATTCAAAACATTGCTCGAGCAGCACTATCAAAAGCTGGTTGAGTTAGACGTACATTTAGAATGGTATACGAAGAAAATCCATGCCCTAAGCCAACATGAAGCCTGCCAGCGTTTACAGAGTATTCCAGGCGTTGGTCCGATCATCGCCAGTGCGCTGTATCAACACATTGGCAACGGTAGTGAATTTAAAAATGGACGAGCTGTATCGGCTTCAGTGGGTTTAGTGCCCAAGCAACATAGCTCAGGTGGCAAACAGAATTTATTAGGTATCAGTAAGCGAGGGGATGGCTATCTTAGAACGCTATTGATACACGGAGCTCGGGCAGTGATGCGTGTGAGTAAAACCAAAGACACGCCACTGGCGCGATGGGTAAGGCGCATTGAGCAAACACGCGGGCGCAACAAAGCCGCTGTTGCTCTGGCCAATAAACTGGCCCGTATAGCGTGGGCACTATTAGCTCAAGGTGGCCGTTATACGCCTGAATGGGCATCGGCTTAATTTAAACGAATTTAACGAGTTCACTTCCAAGGATTGCTGAATAAACATAATGTGATGACAACCTGGTTAGACCGACATATCGAAAACCTGATAGGGGCTATGGATTAACAATCCGTGTCAACGATAAGGACGATATGGGCGAAGTTCATCGAGGCTCGAAGTTATAGCACTTCATCAAGAAGCCGGATATACGAACGCAAACCTGACTTTCAAAACAGCCAGTTTATTCTTGCAATATTGGAGGAGACCATATACAGCCCCTAAACACCAGACAAAAAAATGGAGCCATGCGGCTCCATTTTTCGTTTAGCTTGCTGTCAGGCTATATCAGGCACCGATGTAATCGAGGATACCATCAGCGGCTTTACGGCCTTCATCAATAGCAGTTACCACCAGATCACTACCGCGAACCATATCGCCACCGGCGAAGATTTTCGGATTAGATGTCTGATAAGCGAACTGACCTTTTGCCGGCGCACGCACGCGGCCTTTCTCGTCCAGAATAATACCGTAGTCGGCAAACCACGGGGCCGGGCTTGGCTGGAAGCCAAAAGCGATAATGACCGCGTCGGCTTCCTGGACAAACTCAGAGCCTTCCACCACAACCGGACGGCGACGTCCTGCTGCATCGGGTTCACCCATTTCGGTGCGTACCAGTTTAACGCCAATGGCTTTACCGGTTTCATCCACAGCAATATCGAGCGGCTGGGCGTTAAATTCAAATTCAACGCCTTCTTCCCGGGCATTCACCACTTCACGGCGTGAGCCGGGCATGCTTGCCTCATCACGACGGTAAGCACAGGTTACCTGCTCAGCACCCTGACGAATGGAGGTTCTTACGCAGTCCATGGTGGTATCACCACCACCCAGTACGACAACCTTTTTGCCTTTCATATCAATAAAGTCTGCGGCGTCTTTTTCCAGACCCATGACTCGGTTGGTATTTGAAATCAGGAACGGCAGGGCTTCGTAAACACCGTCGGCACCTTCGTTATCGAAGCCACCTTTCATTGACTTGTAAGTACCCATGCCCAGGAACACGGCATCGTACTGGTCAATAAGATCCTGAAACGGTACGTCCTTACCAATTTCGGTATTCATTACAAACTCAACACCCATCTCGGTAAAGATTTCGCGACGCAGTTTAATGACGTCTTTTTCCAGTTTGAAAGAAGGAATACCGAAGGTCAGCAGACCACCAATTTCTTCGTATTTATCAAATACCACAGGCTTCACGCCGTTACGCACCAGGATGTCTGCGCAGGCAAGGCCAGCCGGGCCAGCGCCTACGATAGCCACTTTCTTATCGGTCCAGGTAACGCCGCTCATATCCGGACGCCAGCCCATTTTAAAGGCGGTGTCGGTAATGTGTTTTTCGATAGACCCAATGGTTACCGCACCAAACTCGTCGTTAAGGGTACAGTCACCCTCACACAGACGATCCTGCGGGCAAACCCGGCCACACACTTCCGGCAAACTGTTGGTTTGGTGAGACAGCTCGGCTGCCTCAATAAACTTGCCTTCGTTAGCCAGTGCCAGCCACTGAGGAATATAGTTATGTACCGGGCACTTCCATTCGCAGTATGGGTTACCACAGTCCAGGCAGCGATCTGCCTGGCCTTCTGCCTGTGAGTTGGTCAGAGGATGGTAGATCTCAGCAAAGCCGTTTTTACGATCCATTATCGGCTTCTTAGGCGGATCAATCCTTTCTACGTCAATAAATTGATATACATTCTTAGCCATTATCTTCTAACCTCTCTATTGCGCCTGAATGCGCAGTTCCGCGCTGGAACGACTAATATGGCCCAACAGATTTTTCACATCACTGGTTTTTGGTTTAACCAGTTTAAAGCGTTTCATGGTATTGGCGAAATCGTGCAGCAGATCCAGTGAGAACTGGCTGCCGGTTTCTTCGTAGTGCTGGTTGATAAGGCCACGTAAGTGCTCGGCCAGAATGACTTTATCGTCGATATCCAGTACTTCAACCAACTCCTGGTTAACACGGCTGTTCAGATCGCCCTGCTCATCGTAAAGATAAGCGAAACCACCTGTCATACCGGCACCAAAGTTAATGCCTACCGGACCCAGTACCGCCACAATACCACCGGTCATGTACTCACAACCGTTGTCGCCAACACCTTCTACTACGGCAATCGCACCAGAGTTACGAACACCAAAACGTTCACCGGCACGGCCAGCAGCAAACAACTTGCCACCGGTTGCGCCGTACAGGCAGGTGTTACCCATAATGGCACTTTCGTGGGCATTGAATTCGCCTTTGCGCGGCGGATAGATAACCAGCTTACCGCCGGTCATGCCTTTACCCACGTAATCGTTGGCGTCGCCTTCGATGTACATGTTCAGGCCACCGGCATTCCAGACACCGAAGCTCTGCCCCGCCGTCCCTTTGAAGGTGACGGTGATTGGCATTTCTTCCATATCGTGGTTGCCGTAATGTTTGGCGATTTCACCAGACAGTAAAGCACCTACTGAGCGATCGGTATTACGAATTGGGTAACTTAAGTTAATACCACAACCTTTAACAACGGCCTCTTTAGCATCCTTAAGCATCTTCGCGTTAAGCACACCTCTGTCGAGTGGCACGTTGGTGGTTTCTGAGCAGAACAGACGGGTGTGCTCACCGGCAACCGGCTTGGCCAGAATAGGTGACAGATCCAGTTTGTTTTGCTTAGCGGTATGACCGTCAAGCAGTTCCAGTAATTCGGTGCGTCCGATCAGTTCATCAAACTTACGAACGCCCATAGATGCCATGATTTCACGGACTTCCTGTGCCACAAACTTAAAGTAGTTCATGACCATTTCCGGCAGGCCAATAAAGTGGTCGCTGCGCAGTTTATCATCCTGAGTGGCTACACCGGTTGCACAGTTATTGAGGTGACAAATTCGCAGGTATTTACAGCCTAAGGCAACCATCGGGCCGGTACCAAAACCAAAGCTCTCTGCGCCAAGAATAGCGGCTTTGATTACGTCCAGACCGGTTTTCAGACCGCCATCGGTTTGCACCCGTACTTTATGGCGCAGGCCATTCTCAACCAGTGCCTGTTGTGTTTCAGACAGACCCAGCTCGAACGGACTCCCCGCATATTTTACTGACGTTAACGGGCTGGCACCGGTGCCACCGTCGTAGCCAGAAATTGTGATGAGGTCGGCATAGGCTTTAGCAACACCGGTTGCGATGGTGCCTACACCTGGCTCAGAAACCAGTTTCACTGAAATAAGTGCGGTTGGGTTCACTTGCTTCAGATCAAAAATTAACTGAGCTAAATCTTCAATAGAGTAAATATCGTGGTGCGGTGGTGGTGAAATCAGGGTTACGCCTGGCACCGAGAAACGCAACTGAGCGATATACTTATTGACTTTATCACCAGGTAACTGACCACCTTCACCTGGTTTTGCACCTTGTGCAACCTTGATTTGGATGACATTGGCATTAACCAGATAATGTGGCGTAACGCCAAAACGGCCAGAGGCAACCTGCTTGATTTTCGAGTTCTTTTCGGTGTTGAAGCGTTTCGGATCTTCACCACCTTCACCGGAGTTTGACTGACCGCCTAAACGATTCATGGCAATTGCCAGCGCCTCGTGGGCTTCCGGGCTTAGCGCACCGATAGACATGGCCGCGGTGTCAAAACGTGGGAACAGATTTTCCGCCGGTTCAACTTCGCTGATATCCACTGCTTCACCTGCTGGCAGCACTTTCATTAAGTCGCGCAGGTGAGACGGAGCACGGTCGTTAACCAGTGCTGCGTACTGCTGGTAATCGGTATATTCACCGCTAACCACAGCTTTCTGCAGGGTTTTGACGACATCCGGGTTGTACGCATGGTATTCGCCATCGTGAACATACTTAAGTAAGCCACCATGCGACATTTTCTTACGCTTCAGCCAGGCAATGCGTGACAGGTTGATGGCGTCCTGCTGGAAGTCGTCAAAAGACGCGCCTTCAATTCTGGAGGTTACCCCTTTAAAGCACATTTGCACTACGTCGCGGCTGATACCGATGGCTTCAAACAGTTTAGAGCTACGGTAGCTCGCAACGGTACTGATACCCATCTTCGACATGATCTTATACAGGCCTTTATTGATACCTTTACGGTAGTTCAATACTGCCTGCATAGCGGTTACGTCAAGCTCACCTTTTTCGCACAGCTGTTCGATGGTTTCATATGCCAGGAATGGATAGACCGCGGTAGCGCCTAAACCAATCAGTACGGCGAAATGATGCGGGTCACGGGCAGAAGCGGTTTCTACCACGATGTTGGCGTCACAACGTAACTGCTGATCCACCAAGCGGCGGTGAACTGCACCAACGGCCATCGCGGCAGGGATAGGCAGCTTGTTCGGCTTGATGTTACGGTCTGACAGCACTACAAAAGCGGCGCGTTTTTGTTTCACAAGGTACTCTACCTCGTGGCACACACGCTCAATGGCTTTCTTCAGGCCTTCATCCTGTGAATACTGCAGATCAATAACTTCTGAATAATAGTGTTCAGGGTTGAATTCACGTAACTGTTTTAAATCGGTGTACATCAGGATGGGCGATTTAAATAACACGCGATCAGCATAACCACTGGTTTCGCTAAACACGTTTTGCTCACGACCAATACAGGTCGCCAGTGACATTACGTGGTTTTCCCGCAGCGGATCGATAGGCGGGTTTGTCACCTGCGCAAACTGCTGGCGGAAATAATCGTACAGGGTACGGTGTTTGGAAGATAACACTGCCATTGGCGTGTCATCACCCATTGAGCCTACGGCTTCCTGACCGTCTTTACCCAGTACTTTAATCACCTGATGAATTTCTTCATAGCTGTAGTTAAACAGCTTGTGATACACCGCCATGGTGTCGTCGTTGAATACCCGCTGACCAATGAGAGAGGCATCCATATTTTCAATCGGCGTTAATGAACGGATGTTTTTCTCAATCCACTCGTGGTAAGGGTGGCGGTCTTTTAGCTCGTCATCAATTTCGGTTGAACGCCAGATTTTGCCGTTGTAGGTATCAACTGCAAGCATTTCGCCCGGACCAACGCGGCCTTTTTCTACTACGTCTTCAGGTTCGTAATCCCAGATACCAATTTCTGAGGCCAGCGTAATGAAGCCGTTTTTGGTCAGCACATACCGCGCCGGGCGCAGGCCGTTACGGTCCAGGTTACAGGCAACGTGACGACCGTTGGTCATTACGATACCGGCAGGACCATCCCAGGGTTCCATGTGCATTGAGTTAAACTCGTAAAATGCACGCAGCTTGGGATCCATGGTGTCATTGTTCTGATATGCTGGTGGCACCAGTAAGCGCATGGCACGGAACAGGTCCATACCACCGGCCAGGAACAGTTCCAGCATGTTATCCAGCGACGATGAGTCAGAGCCTTCAGTGTTAACAAAAGGGGCAGCGTCTTTCAGATCCGGGATCAGTGGCGTGGCGAATTTACCGGTACGGGCCATTGCCCAGTCGCGGTTACCTTTAATGGTATTAATTTCGCCGTTGTGCGCCAGATAGCGGAAAGGCTGGGCCAGCGGCCATTTGGGCAACGTGTTGGTAGAAAAGCGCTGATGGAATACACAGATGCTGCTTTTCAGATCTTCATCGGCGAGATCTTTATAAAAGGCAGGTAAGTCTTTGGGCATTACCAGGCCTTTATAAATAGTTACCAGGCCAGACAGGCAGGCAACATAAAAGTCAGGGTCGTTTTCGAGGCGTTTCTCTACCCGGCGACGCACCATAAATAAACGGCGTTCAAGATCGCGTTTACGCCAACCTGCCGGCGCGTTAACAAATACCTGTTCGATTTGTGGTACACCGGTTAACGCCAGTTCACCCAGCACGTCGTGATTAACCGGCACTTCACGCCAGCCCACAACATCCAGGGTTTCTTTTTGCAGCTCTTCATTAACGACTTCCCGCGCAGCTTGCGCCAGTGTCTCGTCCTGATTAAGGAAAATCATTCCCACAGCATATTTCTTGCTGAGCTTCCAGCCATGCTGCTCTGCGATCATGCGGAAGAAGGCATCGGGCTTTTGTAATAGCAGACCACAACCGTCACCGGTTTTGCCGTCTGCGGCAATACCGCCACGATGTTGCATGCGGTCAAGCCCTTCAATAGCAGTAGTTACCAGCTTATGGCTGGCTTCACCTTCTATGTGGGCAATCAAACCAAATCCACAGTTATCCCGTGAATCGTTGGGATTATATAAACTCATTCTCTTAACTCCTTAAACCTTAGACTGGGCAAGGTATGCGCTGCATTTTTGGCCAGAAGTGGCTTTGCAACGTCGTAACAACGCGTAATCAACTGAAAAATATAGAAAAATCAGTTTGCGCCGGTTTGTCGTTAATTATTATTAGTGGATACCAGTCATGTACCGCATTTTTATGCACTATTGCCAAGCGGGCCGTACAAAATACCGATATTGATTCCTAAAATCAATCGGAATGTGTAGGCCGGGTTTTATGAAATCGTATACAATCTTTGTTGTGTATAAATATCAATGACTTAGCTGTATTCTTGGACGCAAAAAAAATCGAAAAAAAATACTCAATCGTAGCTGGAAAACCATTGTCAGGGTTTTATGTCTACAACTTAAGTTGCATAAAAAGTCGTAATATTTGGGTGTTTACCCAATTTTCGTAAGCAACACTGAATGTTTATTTTAAATTAATCTGGCTGCTTCATAGACAGCAGTGAACAAGGCTACCGTATCAGTCTTACCAGGTGGTGTCCGCTGTACGGTTAGATTGAACCAATTATAAAGGCAGGCTAGGATTCCATTAAACCAATAATTACCGCAAAAGCCCAGTGTTGCGTAGACAATTATTGCAAGAGAATAAAAGTAAACAGTTAACACCGGGCCATTTTATCGGCTTTTCGCTGCGTAGTAACCTATGCGAATGTCGCTAAGACCTGCTAGGATAGCGGCACTAAACAACGAAGTATTTCAGTTATGCAACAAGAAACTCCGAATGATTCCTGGGCGATACGTTTTGCGCAGTTTGTAGAGCGCTTTGGCACTATTAAGCTAAGTGTATTGTTTGTCGTACTAACGCTGGCATTTACCGTGGGCGGCTCGTACGTCATCCGCGTGAGCCTTGGTAGTGGCGTGCAGCCTGATGACTTTATCAGCGCCGTTATCCTTACCATGCTGTCGGCGCCCTGGGTGTTGTACTTTTTCAGTGAACTGGTAAAGCAACTGGAACATTCGCGAACGAATTTAAAAGAAGTGGTCAGCCAATTGGAACACCTGCGTGAAGAAGATGTGTTTCTCAACCGCGAGCTGCAAAACAATATTCGTCAGCTCAACCACGAAATAGAGCAGCGTAAACACGCCCAGGAAGAACGGGAAACGGTGTTTAAGGAACTGGAAAAAGAAATTCAGGATAAGTCGGAGAAAGAGGCCCAGGCCCGACGCTTATCTACGTTGCTACGTTCTATTATTGATGCCTCGCCGGATCTGATTTATTACCGCAACGAAGAAGGGCGCTTTGCCGGTTGTAACCGGGTGGCGGAGCAATTGACTGGTATGTCTGAGAGAGAATTGCTTGGCCTTACTCCACACGATGTTTATGAAGAAGAACTCGCCCGCCAGGTAGTGGCCAGTGATCATGAAGTACTTGAAACCAATGCCAGCATCACTGATGAGCTATGGTTACGTTTTGCCGACGGCCGTCGGCGTTTCTTTGAAATGCGTCGGGTGCCTTTTTTTGACCACGAAGGTAACCGGTTGGGGTTACTTGCTTTTGGTCGTGATATGACCGAGCGCAAGCAGGCCGAAAGTGCGGCAGCCAAAGCCAGTACCGACAAAACCCGCTTTATTGCCACCATCAGCCATGAATTGCGTACGCCGCTTAATGGTATTGTAGGGCTAAGTCGTATGCTGCGTGATACCGAGCTTAACGAAGAACAGTGGAGCTGGGTGAGCACCATCTATGCCAGTGCTATTACCCTTGGCAACATATTTAACGACATTATCGATTTGGATAAACTCGACCGCGATAAGCTGGAGCTCTCACTGAAAACGGTATCATTGCGCGATTTCACTGAAGAGCTGAGCTCGATAATCCGCTTGTTGGCAAAAGACAAATCGTTGGAGCTGATCACCAATATAGTTGAACCGTTACCTAAGCAGGTGGAGGTAGACGGTACGCGGTTACGTCAGATCCTGTGGAACATCCTGTTCAACGCCGTGAAATTCACCCAGAAGGGGCACGTATCGCTTACCGTTTCGGCCACCCCTCCGGATAACGATATCTCACTGGTTACCTATGTGATTGAAGATACCGGTGTGGGTATTCCGGATAGTGAAATCGATAAAATCTTTGCCATGTACTATCAGGTGGATCACCCGGATCATCAATCGGCTACCGGTACCGGTATCGGCTTGGCAATTTGTAAGCAAATGGTTGATCTGATGCACGGTGACATCCGGGTTGAGAGCGAGCAGGGCAAAGGCACTCGCTTTATCGTTGAACTGCCGCTACAGGTTTCCAGTCGTCCGATGCAGGTGGCGCAATTACAGGTAACCGGACTCAATATCTTACTGGTTGAAGACATTGAACTTAATGTAATGGTGGCCAAAGCATTGCTGGAAAAATTAGGCCAGCACGTGGATGTGGCCATGACCGGTCAGGAAGCCATAGATAAAGCCCGGGAAACCACCTACGACCTGATTTTACTCGATATTCAATTGCCGGATATGACTGGCTTTGATGTGGCAGCCACACTGCATGAAGAAGATCTGGTGATGCAAACGCCAATCGTGGCGCTTACCGCCAATGTGATTAAAAAGCGCGAAGAATACCTGCAAAACGGTATGGACGATGTGATCGCCAAGCCGGTTAAGAAGAGCCGCGTGGTTGAAGTACTGAACATGCTGTTTGCTGAGTCAGAATTGGATCAGCCTGCGCCGGAAGCGCCGCCGCGTAAGAAGCTCGACAGCAGTAAACTGCTGACCAATATTCTGGACATGGAGTTGCTACAGATGCTGGTGGATACCATTGGCGAGGATATGGTGCGCGCCAGTGTGAAAGTGTTCCACGAAAAAATGCCGGAATATATGGAAATCCTGCAGCTCAGTTTAAGCGCCGATGAGAAATCGGAAGTGTGCGCCCAGGCGCATAAAATTAAAGGCGCAGCCAGCTCTGTTGGCCTGGCGCGGGTGCAACGAATCGCCAATCAAATCCAGCAGGGCGACCACCCGGCGTGGTGGCAAAATGTGCATGACTGGGTAGAGGAATTGCAAATGGCGGTACCTCACGACATGGAAAAACTGCACGACTGGTTAAAAGAGCAAACCATCGACGATTGATACAAGAAATAACAAGGAAGTGTTATGAAAGGGATCGGGTTTGTTATCTTATTACTGACCGCTTCAGCCGGTCAGTGTGCAGAGCGTCTGCGGGCCGAAGCAGGCATTGGCTGGGAGTATGGCGTCATCGGCTCTCAGGTAGCCTTGCAAACGCCATTTAAACCATTAGAGATTTTCGCCACCGTTGGCGTTGACGGGTCATCTGAAGCCGGTGGCTCGTTTCGCGGCGGCATGGGCGCCAGTGTTTTTCTCAACAAGTATTTCGCAGTCAGTGCTTATGGCGGGATGAATTCTACCAGCAATGCGTACAGCGGTAATGTAGACCATGAGTTTGGTGGCTCCACCGGCATTAAAATCTACTTTGCGGGTAAAAATAAGCCTGGCGTCGTGCTGGGGGCGAGTTATCTGTATGACGGTGAGGACTGGTCGCCACTGGCCTCAATTGCTTACCGTTTTTAAGCTTGCTGTTGCTGCTGATTAATCAGTGAATTCAACCAGGTTTTGGCGTCGTCGGCTGAATCAAAAAACGCCACCTCATGGCCCGGCATCTCATAAATCGATTCGAACTGATGCTTTGACAACAACGGCGAGTTTACGTCTTCAAATACTACTGCTGTGGCGACACGGCCGAGAGTGATTTCTTTTTTAATTTGCTTGCGAAGTAACGCGAAGGCTTCGGGAACGTATACGGCCTCGCCACGAAAAATGGCCAGCACGCCCCAGGGAGAGCCATACATGGCGCGTAAATTCTGCATGATCTTATCGTCAGATAAGTGCAGTGACTCTGCATTCCACGGGCCTTCACCATTTAACACAATCAGTCTGCCGTCAATGGCAACACTCAGAGAGCCGTGTTTATTAAATTTACCTGCCATATTCCATCTCCAGGTATGTCCATCTCCACTACGCTGATGAATGGTTATTGTGCGCTTTAAAAAAGCAGATTGCCAGTGTTGCAAAAGAAAAGGGGTGACCAGCCCATGCCCAATAGTAGCTGGCCACCCAGAGAAACAGCTTAGTAAAAGCTATACCTGAGGTTCGGGGATATGCACGCGTCCTTCCATCAGAATTCGCGCTGAACGGCTCATCACCGCTTTGGTGGCAGTCCATTTGCCGTTAACTAACGCCGCTTCCGCGCCAACACCCAGGGTACCGGAAGGGTGGCCAAACACTACGTTAGAACGGTCGACACCGCCGGCTGCATCATTCACCAGGGTGGCGGGAATAGCGGCTGCGGTGGCGATAGCTACGGCTGCCGTACCCATCATCGCATGGTGTAATTTACCCATGGATAGTGCACGTACCAGTACGTCGATATCATCAATCTCAATCCGCTTACCACTTGATGAAGTGTATTCGGCGGGAGGCGCAACAAAGGCTATCTTCGGCGTATGCTGACGAGCCGCCGCTTCACTGATATCGCTGATTAGCCCCATCTTTACCGCGCCGTGAGCGCGCAGGGATTCAAATTTGGCCAGTGCTGCCGGGTCGCTATTTATATCGTCCTGCAACTCGGTACCGGTATAACCGATATCCGCCGCATTAACAAAAATGGTTGGGATGCCGGCATTGATCATAGTGGCTTTAAGTGTGCCAAACTCCGGTGTAGTGAGTTCATCAATCAGGTTGCCGGTGGGGAACATATCACCCTCGCCATCGGCCGGATCCATAAACTCCACTTTCACTTCGGCAGCCGGGAAGGTAACGCCGTCGAGCTCAAAGTTACCGGTTTCCTGCACTTCGCCATTGGTAATGGGAACATGCACGTTAATCGCTTTGCTGATATTCACCTGCCATACACGGACCACAACAACGCCGTTGTCAGGGATACGAGCAGCATCTACCAGACCATTATTTACCGCAAAAGCGCCCACCGCAGCCGTTAAGTTACCGCAGTTACCGCTCCAGTCCACAAAGGCTTTATCGATAGACACCTGACCAAACAAGTAATCTACATCGTAACCTTCATGCTCGCTTTTACTCAGAATAACGGTTTTGCTGGTACTTGAAGTGGCGCCGCCCATGCCGTCGGTTTGCTTGCCGTACGGGTCAGGACTACCAATAACGCGCAGCAACATGGCGTCGCGATAAGCGCCCGGTTGTTGCGCTGCCTCAGGCAAGTCGGTCAGATTAAAAAACACGCCTTTACTGGTACCGCCACGCATATAGGTGGCCGGAATTTTTATTTGTGGTGCAAAAGCCATAAGTCTCTCACTAAGGGATTGTTAACTGCTAAGGGGGCGTAAAGCCCCCCTGATATCAGATTAATTTGCTTCGGCTTCCAGGAAGTCCTTGGCAAAACGCTGAAGTACACCGCCAGCTGAGTAGATAGATACTTCCTCGAACGTATCCAGACGACTGGTTACCGGCACTTCCACGGTTTCCCCGTTGGCACGGTGGATAACCAGTGTCAGGGTATTGCCTGGCGTGTGTTCACCAATGACATCGTAGGTTTCAGTACCATCGAGCTCCAGCGTCTTGCGGGTAGTGCCCGGCTTAAACTCAAGCGGTAATACGCCCATACCAATCAGGTTGGTGCGGTGAATACGCTCAAAGCCTTCCGCCACAATGGCTTCTACTCCGGCTAAACGCACCCCTTTGGCCGCCCAGTCACGCGACGAGCCCTGACCGTAGTCGGCACCGGCAATGATAATTAGCGGTTGCTTGCGTTCCATGTAGGTTTCGATGGCTTCCCACATGCGGGTGACTTTGCCCTCCGGCTCAATACGCGCCAGTGAGCCTTGTTTCACCTCGCCGTTTTCAAGGACCATCTCGTTGAAAATCTTCGGATTAGCCAGGGTGGCACGCTGGGCTGTGAGGTGGTCACCGCGGTGGGTAGCGTAAGAGTTGAAGTCTTCTTCCGGCAGGCCCATTTTGGCCAGGTACTCACCGGCTGCACTCGACGCCAGAATCGCGTTCGACGGCGATAAATGGTCGGTGGTGATATTGTCCGGCAGTATCGCCAGCGGACGCATCCCTTTTAAGGTACGTTCGGCAGCCAGTGCGCCTTCCCAGTAGGGCGGACGACGGATATAAGTGCTCATTTCGCGCCACTCGTAAAGCGGATCGATGTCATCACCGTAGTCAACCGAGAGATCAAACATTGGCTCATACACCTTGTTGAACTGCTCAGGTTTTACTGAGGCTTTCACTACCGCATCGATTTCCTCATCGGATGGCCAGATGTCTTTAAGCGTTACCGGGTTGCCGTCCTGATCATGGCCGAGTACGTCTTTTTCGATATCAAAACGCACGGTACCGGCAATCGCGTAGGCCACTACCAGCGGTGGTGAGGCCAGGAAAGCCTGCTTGGCATAGGGATGGATACGGCCATCAAAGTTACGGTTACCGGAAAGTACCGCTGTTGCATAGAGGTCGCGGTCGATGATTTCCTGCTGAATGCGTGGATCCAGCGCGCCGCTCATACCGTTACAGGTCGTACAGGCAAACGCCACCACGCCAAAGCCTAGTTGTTCCAGTTCTGGCAACAGGTTGGCTTCTTCCAGGTACATTTTTACGACTTTAGAACCCGGTGCCAGTGAGCTTTTTACCCACGGCTTACGCACCAGACCTTTCGCGTTGGCATTACGGGCTAACAGACCGGCTGCCACCACGTTTCGCGGGTTACTGGTGTTGGTACAACTGGTGATGGCGGCAATGATGACTGCGCCATCGGGCATCAGGCCTTCCTGTTCTTCCCATTTACCGGCAATGCCGCGTGCCGCCAGGTCGCTGGTGGCTAAACGTGCATGAGGGTTAGAAGGACCAGCCATGTTGCGGGTTACTGATGATAAATCAAAGGTCAGTACGCGCTCGTATTCGGCTTTGGTCAGGGTGTCGGCCCACAGGCCTGCCTGTTTTGCATAGGTCTCTACCAGCTCGACCTGCTCAGCGGTACGGCCGGTGAGTTTCAGGTAATCCAGCGTCTGGTCGTCAATGTAGAACATCGCTGCCGTGGCACCGTATTCCGGCGTCATGTTAGAAATAGTGGCGCGGTCGCCTAAGGTTAAGTGCGCTGCACCTTCGCCATAGAATTCAAGGTAGGCTGAAACAACACGTTCTTTACGCAGGAACTCAGTAAGCGCTAATACGATATCGGTAGCAGTAATGCCAGGCTGTGGTTTACCGGTTAACTCTACACCCACAATATTCGGTAAGCGCATGTATGAGGCGCGGCCCAGCATAACGCTTTCCGCTTCAAGGCCACCTACACCTACAGCGATAACGCCCAGGGCATCAACGTGTGGTGTGTGACTGTCGGTACCCACCAGGGTATCCGGGAAGGCTACGCCGTCTTTGGCGTGAACAACCGGCGACATTTTTTCCAGGTTAATCTGGTGCATGATGCCGTTGCCGGGAGGGATCACGTCCACGTTTTTAAACGCGGTTTTAGTCCAGTTAATAAAGTGGAAGCGGTCATCATTACGACGGTCTTCAATAGCGCGGTTTTTTTCAAAGGCGTCTTCTTCAAAGCCTGCGTGTTCAACCGCCAGTGAGTGATCCACAATCAGCTGAGTAGGCACAACGGGGTTTACCTTAGACGGATCACCGCCTTTTTCGGCGATGGCATCACGTAAGCCGGCTAAGTCAACCAGCGCGGTCTGGCCGAGAATGTCGTGACACACCACGCGGGCCGGGAACCAGGGAAAATCGAGGTCGCGTTTGCGCTCGATTAACTGAATAAGCGAGTCTTTAAGTTGGTCTGGCGGACAACGACGAACCAGGTTTTCTGCATGCACGCGGGAAGTGTAGGGCAGGGTATCAAACGCACCGGGTTTAATGGCGTCAACGGCTTCACGCGCGTCGAAGTAGTCCAGATTAGTGCCTGTCAGGCTTTTACGGTATTCGGTATTCATGACGTATCCTAAAGCGTAGCAAAACTGCCGCTTCGACGGTCACGAAGCGGCAATAAGGATTTAAGCGCGATCTGCGATAGCAGGCACCGGACGCAGATCTTCGCCGGTGTAGTCTGCAGATGGGCGGATAATGCGGTTATCAGCACGTTGCTCCATAACGTGAGCAGCCCAGCCTGTTAAACGTGACATTACGAAGATAGGCGTAAACAGCTTAGTGGGGATGCCCATAAAGTGATAAGCCGAGGCATGGAAAAAGTCAGCGTTACAGAACAGTTTCTTCTCGCGCCACATGACTTCTTCACAACGCACAGAAACCGGATAAAGCACAGTATCGCCCACATCGGCAGCCAGTTTTTCAGACCAGCCTTTAATGATTTCATTACGAGGGTCAGACTCAGAGTAAACCGCATGACCAAAGCCCATGATCTTCTCTTTACGCTCCAGCTTGCCCATCATTTCGGCTTCAGCATGTTCAGGTGAGGTAAAGTTTTCAATCAGTTCCATGGCCGCTTCGTTAGCACCACCGTGCAGAGGACCACGCAGTGAACCAATCGCACCGGTAATACATGAGTGCATGTCAGACAAGGTTGAGGCACACACGCGAGCGGTAAAGGTTGACGCATTAAACTCGTGCTCTGCGTACAGGATCAGTGATACGTGCATGACCTGTTCGTGCAGATCGTTAGGCTTCTCACCATGCAGCATGTGCAGGAAGTGCGCGCCAATGGAGTCGTCGTCGGTGTTAACGTCGATACGCACGTCATCGTGAGAAAAACGATACCAGTAGCAGATAATACTCGGGAAGCACGCTAACAGGCGGTCGGTAACTGCGTCCTGCTCGCTAAAGTCATTTTCCATTTCCAGGTTACCCAGCATTGAACAACCGGTACGCATAACATCCATTGGGTGGGCATCGGCAGGAATACGCTCCAGTACATCAAGCAGCGCCTGTGGCAGACTGCGCATGCCTTTCAGTTTTGCTTTGTATTCATCCAGCTCGGCCTGGTTTGGCAGCTTGCCTTTGAGGATAAGATAGGCAACCTCTTCAAACTGACAGTTATTGGCCAGGTCCTTTACATCGTAACCACGATAGGTCAGGCCGGAACCTGAAACGCCTACGGTTGATAATGCGGTTTTACCGGCTACCTGACCACGTAAGCCTGCACCACTGAGTACTTTAGCCATCGTTTTTCTCCTAATGTAATTTTTGTAGAGTACATATATTCGGGCTGACGCTGTGCGGGTGGCAAAACCCGATTGGGCGGCGTCAGCCGGTTAATGGTTTACTTGTTTTTACCTTCTGCGAATAACGCGTCGAGCTTCTGCTCGTACTCGTGGTAACCCAGATAATCATAGAGTTCCATGCGAGTTTGCATCATGTCTGTTACCGCTTTTTGATCGCCGTCTTTTAAGATGGCGGTATAGACGGTTTCGGCGGCCTTATTCATGGCTCGGAAGGCACTTAACGGGTACAACACCATGGCGGCACCCCATTCACCCAGCTCTTCTTTGTTCCACAGTTCGGTTTGACCGAACTCAGTGATATTAGCCAGAATTGGTACATCCAGTGCTTCAGAGAAGGCGCGGTAGTGTTCTTCAGTTTTCACCGCTTCTGCGAAGATGCCATCAGCACCTGCTGCAACGTAGGCTTTGGCACGTTCAATGGCTTTTTCCAGGCCTTCCTGGGCAAAGGCATCGGTGCGCGCCATAATGAAAAAGTCCGGATCGGTGCGGGCATCAACGGCCGCTTTGATACGGTCAACCATCTCGGCGGTTGATACAATTTCCTTATTAGGGCGATGACCACAACGTTTTTGCGCTACCTGGTCTTCCATGTGCACTGCTGCGGCGCCGGCTTTTTCCATGTCTTTAATGGTTTTGGCAATGTTAAATGCGCCGCCCCAACCGGTATCGATATCTACCAGTAATGGCAGATCGCAGGCAGAGGTGATGCGCTGAACGTCAACAATAACGTCATTTAACGAGGTCATGCCCAGATCCGGCAGACCGTAAGAAGCATTAGCAACACCACCACCAGAGAGGTAGATAGCCTTGTGGCCAATGGCTTTTGCCATCATGGCACTGTAGGCGTTAATGGTGCCTACGATTTGAAGAGGTTTATTGTCGGCCAGTGCCTGACGAAATTTTTTACCTGCGCTCATAATCATTCTCTTGGTTTAGGTTGATTAGGATTGAAGCAACTTGCGTTCAATGTTGTTTTTTGAATACAAAATGTGACGACGCATGAGCATTTCAGCCAGCTCTTCGTCACGGTTTGCAATCGCCTGTACCACGTGTTTGTGTTCATCAAATGCGGTAGTTACCCGCGGCCCGGCCATGCCGAGCTGCACGCGGTACATGCGAATCAAATGGTAGATGCCGTTAACCAGCACTTCGATAAGGTGTTGATTTTTACTGCCCAGAATAATCCGATAATGAAAATCCAGATCGCCGGCTTCCTGATAGTAGGACTCGCCGCCTTTGACAGTTTGAAAGTGGTTGTCGAGCAGGGCAGTGAGATCGGCAATTTCTTCGTCCGACATATTTTTTGCTGCCAAACGAGCGGCCATGCCCTCTAGCGCTTCGCGAACCTGGTACAGCTGAATTAAACCTTCAGGCGTTAGCGATACAATCCGCGCGCCGACGTTGGCTTTACGCTCTACCAGATGACAGGATTCAAGGCGATTAATCGCTTCACGGATAACGGCACGACTGACCTGATACTTTGTCGACAGTTCGGTTTCACTGAGTTTACTGCCTGCCGGAATGGCTCCTTCAACAATATCTACCCGAAGCTGTAAAAAGGTTTTATCAGCACTGGTAACCGCTTGTTCAGCAAAGGCTGCGATACTCACAATTCACGACTCACTGTTGGAAATGATGTCGACAATATAGGCGTTTTAACCAAGTCAGTCAATATGGATGAGGCTGTATTGTCGACAAAGCTGTGCAGCGGAAAGGGAATGAAATGGTACTAATTACGGCTGACCAGTCGCCAGCCCCTGCCAGTTCTGCGCTCTGTAGTAAGGGTAGTATAGCTGATGGTTATTTGAGCAGTGGTACCGTACCACCAAAGTATTATGTCGACGATAAAGTGGCGATGCCGATCTGTCTTCCCTCGTTTGACAGTCGGTGTTACCCGGCAAAAGGCTAAAGCCTGGTCGCTTAAATCTGGGTAAGACGATTGCGGCCTGCTTCTTTAGCGGCATATAACGCTTTGTCCGCCCGCGAAATCAACTTATCAAAAGTATCGTCGCTATGATAAGCCGTGACCCCAATACTGATAGTCAGGGAAATGTCCGGCGCGATGGCAGAACAGTCGGTCTCGCTAACTGCCTGGCGAATGCGCTCGCAAATATCCTGTGCCGCCTGGTTATCGCAGTTGGGCAACAGTATGGCAAACTCTTCACCGCCCCAGCGTGCGACCAGGTCTTCTTCCCTGCAATGCTGACTAATAGCATCGGCCACCAGCTTAAGCACTCTGTCGCCTATGCTGTGATTAAACGTATCGTTAATTTGCTTGAAGTGATCGATATCCAACAAGGCCAGACAAAGCGGCAGATTGCGTCTCTTGGAACGGGCACACTCGCGGTGCAGTGATTCATCGAATGCCCGCCGGTTGGCGAGTCCGGTAAGCTTGTCGGATCGGGCCTGTTGCTCAAACTCAGCAGCCTGGCGCTTTATTTCCAGTAATAACGCCGAGCGCTCTTCATCGACTTTACGTAGGTTGTCGGCCTGTTGTTTGAGCGTATAAGTTTGCTCGGCCACCTGGTTACTGAGTTCCTCGGCACGTTGGCGCAAGCTTTTCATACGCCAGCGGTGAGCCACAATGACCATGGCGATAACCGTCAGCAATGCCACCAGCCAGAAGCCGGTTTGTTGCCAAAAATAAGGGGCAATGGTAAAGCGGAAACTGGCATTTTGTTCGCCCCAGGCGCCTCCCGGATAGGAAGCGCTTACCATAAACTGGTAGTCGCCCGGTGCCAGGTTAGTGTATTCCGCAATAGTATTGGAGCCCCGGTCGACCCAGCTGTTATCGAAACCCTGCAAGCGGGTGCGGTATTGAATTCGCTCGGGCATAACAAAGCCCAGTCCGGCAAACTGGATCTCAATTCGGTCTGCGCCGGGAGCGATGTCTTTTTCAGTGTGTAACGGCAGTGCTAAACCATTGACTTTAAAGCCTTCTATTACCACCGGCGGGGTATTCGCCGAAAAGCGCTTCAGTTGGGTAGGGCTCACCCGGCTGGCACCTTTAGATGTTGCAAACCATACCGTGCCGTCCTGAGCCAATGTGGCAGCCTGCATAGAGCCGCCGTTGGCTTGCGCACTTTGCATGCCATCGCTTTCGCCAAAGAGTTCGTAATCAACCTGCTCGCGTTGCCCGGCGAGGTAATCCTCAATTTGTTCGCGTCTGAAACGCAATATACCGCGGTTACTGCTTAACCACAGGTGCCTGTCCTGGTCGATAACCGCCTGAAAGACCTTATCGAAAGGCAGACCTGCATTCCGGCCAAGCATGGTTAAACGGCCTGTGGCCAGTTCATAGGCCACCAGGCCCCGATCGGTACTCATCCATAGCAGGCCTGCAGCCGGATCTGGCGCAAAACCAAAGGCATATTCCGCATCATCGAGGTTACTGATATCCACCGGGGTAATGTCGCCGTTTGGACTGCGGATAACTACACCGCCACCGGTACCAATAAACAGGCGACCGTCATTGTGTAAATACAGCCCCATCACAAATGGTGTGGGCAGACCATCTTCTGTAGTGAAACTGCGCACGCCGTTACTGTCGACATAGTTAAGGCCATGGCCAGTCCCCACCCACAGGCCGCCCTGTGGGGCAACGGCGATGGCGCGGACTTCGTTAGCGAGTAAACCCGTGCGCCGGTTGTACTGCTGTACAATGGCATCGTTCTGCCACTGCAGGACACCATCAGAATAGGTGCCTATCCAGACTGAGCCATCAGGCCCTTCAACCATACTCAGTACTGACTGGGCGTCACTGTATGCTGAAAGGTCAATAGCTTCTACGCCCTGCTTTGTAATACGGCTGACGCCCTGACTGCTGCCGACCCAGACACTGCCGTCACTGTGCGATAATACCGAGCGAATGTAATTGCCGGCTAACCCCTGCTCTGTGGTTAGCGTAACAAAGGGCGCGTCACGAAGCCGGAATAAGCCGCCATTAGTGCCTACCCAGATGCTGTTTTCCCGGTCGTGAAACAGTGACAGGATACGATTATTTGGCAGCCCGGCTGCCATATTCAGGCTCTCCAGGCCTGCGTCACTGTAGCGCAGGAGGCCGCGGTCGGTGGTGCCTATCCAGATTTGGTTATCGAAAGCGAGTAACACCGAGACCGGCAGATTCATTAACTGTGGTGAGAAAACGCTGACCTGACCGGCCTGATACTGGTATAGGCCCCGTTCCGTACCGATTAATAAGCCGTTGTTGTATGCAGTTAATGCCAGCACCGGGACTTCAGGTAAGCCGTTGACCTGTTCCAGCGCAAAGCTTTCATCTTCGCTGTTCAGACGCACCAGGCCGCGCCCGGTGCCTAGCCAGATACTGCCATCATCTGTGCTCAGTACGCTGGATACTACGTTACTCGGTAAGCCTTGTTGAATAGTTAGTTGGGTTCGTTCGCCACGGGCTGCCTGACGGTAGACCCCTTGTCCTTCAGTTGCCAGCCACAGGTTACCCTGTTTATCGTCGGCCACGCCGTTAATTAACACCCGGTAAGGCTGCCAGCTCTGCCAGTCATCCGGACGACGCTCACTTAATCCACCGCGGGCACCGGCAAATATTAAATTCTGTTGACGATTTTTATGGATGGTGCGGATACCGACATCAGGCATGCCACTGGGCTCGCCACGGCCAAATACGGTAAATGAACGGCCATTAAAGCGGGCCGCGCCTTCCCAGGTGCCTATCCACAGGTAGCCGTCTTCACTTTGTGAAATGGCATTAATAGTGTTGTGCGGGAGTCCGTCGCGGGTGGTCCAGACTTCTCTAAAATAATCGCTGAGCTGCGACGGCGCAGCTTTGCCCGTGATACTGAAAAATACAGCCAGGGAGTAAAGGACTACACGTAAGGCGACTCGATTAACAGTCTGATGACAGACGTACCTGGACATCCACGATTTTCCAATCAACATTCTCAGAGTAATTCCCTTTAGCATAATTGCACTATGCGTTTTTGTCTATCAGGGAAAAGCTTGCGTTACCTGTTGTTGAAAGTCTTCGCCCTGTTAGTAAATTTCAAAAGCTCGAACGACCCGCGCGACGCCGTCCACATGGCGAGCGATATCGACCGCTGCGGTAGCTTCCTGATTGGTAACCAGACCCATTAAAAACACTTCAGAGTCTTCGACAATAATACTGATTTGCGAGGTCGGCACATTATCTGAGGCCAGAATCTTAGTGCGGATCTTAGTTGCCAGCCAGCGATCATAAAGTTCAGTGGAGGTGGCAATAGGTTGGCCGATACGGATCTGGTTGTGGATCTTGTTGACATAACTAATGCTGCGAACCTGCTCTTCGGCCTGGTTAATATCGGCCTGGCTTGGCGCCTGACCAGTGAGTAATGCCACCTTGTTATAAACGGTGACTTCAATATTGGCCGTTTCGTTAAGGTTGTCCTGCTTTCCGAGCAGCCGGGAAGCCGTATTTTGGGCATTAAAATCGTCTAACTGGGTACCAGCCGTGCGGCGATCGTTGGAGACTGATACGGCGGTAGCACTCACCGCGCCCACTGCCACAACGGCACAGCCGTTGAGGCTGCCTGATATAATCAGCACAGCGCCAATGGTGAGTATGTTGCGTAGCAGAGGTTTAATAGCCATCAGGGTCATGGGCTGGAAACAGACTGTCATCAATACACTCGCATAAACAATGAATGACCAGCAGGTGTACTTCCTGGATCCGCGCTGTGCGGTTGGAAGGAACACGGATTTCCACATCATGTTCACCCAGGAATCCCGCCATCTCACCGCCGTCTTTACCGGTTAGGGCGACGATGGTCATGTCTCGTGACAACGCGGCTTCCATGGCGTTAATTACATTACGGGAGTTACCGCTGGTAGAAATCGCCAGTAATACATCGCCCGGCTGACCCAGCGCACGTACCTGCTTGGAGAATACTTCATCATAGCTGTAGTCGTTGGTAATAGACGTTAGCGTTGACGTATCAGTGGTAATGGCTATCGCTGGCAGGCTGGGGCGGTCACGTTCGAAACGGTTTAACATTTCTGATGAAAAGTGCTGGGCGTCGCCGGCTGAACCGCCGTTTCCACAGCTGAGTATTTTGTTACCACGGATAAGCGCTTCAACCATCATCATGGCGGCTTTATCGATGGCTGGCGGCAGCATTTCAGACGCTGCAATTTTAGTTTGGATGCTTTCGGTAAAATTCGCTTTGATATTTTCGATCATGTAGATATATCGTTTCTCTTAACTGCACAGGCCCATGACTCTACTGAGCGATGTTCTTCAGCCAGTTGATGGTGTCACCGTCAATGACTACTGCGTCAAGCCGCATGGGAACCATATTGGAATTAATCCCATTATCACTTAAATAACGTTGAAACGCAGTACCCATGCGGTGAATTTTTGCCGGGCTGATCGTTTCGGCAGCATGACCATGGCTATCCTGCTGGCGATATTTTACTTCCACGCAGACCCAGGTTTGCTGTTCTTTCATTATCAGGTCGATTTCGCTGCCCCGATAGGTTACATTTTTGGCCACCAGAGTGAGTCCTGCTCGTTGCAGGTATTGTTGCGCACGTTTTTCCTGGTTGTGACCAATCCAACGTGCCATACCATTACTCAGCCAGTACCTTTACACGCTCCTGGGTTACCACGGCTTCCGGTAAACTGCGCACTATCTCATTGTTCTGATTAACACTGAGCGCGCCGGTAAGGCCCTCGTACTGTAACTGTGGTAACCACGCCATACTGTTAATCCGCGGCAGCAGGTTGTAGGCATCCACGCCAAAAGCAAACAGACGTTGTAGTGGAGTAGGGCGCTGTGGCCAAAGCGCATCGGTTTGAGCGGCCAGCTCCGGCGCCGGGTTGTCGGGCAGTACCCACGGCATATCGAGGAAATGCAGATTCTCCAAATCACGCCACTGATTGCGCGACTGGGCATAATCGATGGAGCGGGAGGTTGCAAATACCGGTACAGTAACGCCACCAAAGGGGCTGATGCTCGCTTCTATCACCGGGTTAACCAGTTCGGTTTGTTCCGGCGAGGTAAAAACCACTACCGCATCAATATCCCGCCGGTTACGCGCCATGTTATAGAGCTCACCGTCGGCGAAGCTCTGTATTTCTTTAATGCGTTCCTTACTCTGGGCTACGTCCAGAGCATCCAGAATGCCTTCACGCAACGTATTGTTGTCGGAATAAGTTACCAGTGTCGGGGCGCTGTGCTGACTGGCTGCCAGGCCGCTGGTGAGTTGTTGCCAGCGGATTAGAAAGGCGTCTTGCATGCGCTGGTGGAGCGTGTTCTCTGAGGCAACCAGCACCGGTGAACGTCGGCCCTGGGTAAATACCCGCTCGGCCAGCTGACGGGCTTCATCTTCTGGGGCCAGGGCATAGTAAACCTGTGAGCTGAAGCTGGCAGGCAGCAACTCTTGTTGTCCGTTATTGCCAAGCGCCGAAACTGATGCTTCAGGGCGGTTGAGGGTCAATATGCGGTGTTGCGGGCTGAGCTTCGGCAACAGTGCATCGACATTTTCTTTCAGCAGGGGGCCAATGATCCAGTCTGCGTCGGCAGCGGCTGCGATTAACTCATCGGCGGTTGCACCATTGGTGTCGAAAAATTGTAACTGGGGGATCCGGGTCGCATTCATGGCACTGGCATCATTAAAATACGCGGCGAGGATCCCTTCTTTAATCGCCATGCCGGTGACCTGTAAACGACCACTGAGTGGTAACATCACGGCGATATTTTCGCGATTAGTCTGGGCTAGCTTATCAAGGTTACTCAGGTTGTCCGGCCAATGAGTTACCAGCGGGTGATTACGAAATACGCGTTGATACTGAGCCAGTTGCTGCCTGAGTACGTCAGGTTCAAAACCATGCTCAAGAATAAGCTGACGCAAAGAAACGTAGGCGGGGAGTTTGTTAAAGCGGGTACTGTCCTGTAATTGCTGCGCCGAGGCCTGATTAACCCATTGCCAGGCCTGCGCCACATGTTCAGGGTTGGCATCATCACTATTGAGTAGCGCGTTAGCAGCCGCCAGCCACTTACCCAGGCGGGCATAATCGGTGGCCATCAAAGCAAACTTTTTTGCCTTGGCTGCAGGGGCCGAAGCGGTGATGGATTGCAGCAGTTCGAGCCGTTGTGCACTGCCTACCCGGGGATCGTTACCATACAGTTCGGCCAGCAGTAAATGATAGCGATTTTGCTGTTCTGGTAAGCGGATCTGATCGCGCAGCATGTAACTAATCTGGCTGGCTTTAGCTGGCGCGCCTTCAGCCAGAAAGGCTTGCGCCGCATCCAGCAGGTAGCCGTTGCGTATATTTATGTCGCCGGTTGTCTGCCAGACTTCCTGCGCCCGGGAGACCATCATCGCCGGCGTCAGCGTTGTCTCGGTGTTATCTTCGGTTTCTACCTCCGGCACTGAGGTTTTCACCGGGGCGCGGGTAGTGGGCGCGGTTGAACCACAACCACTCAACAGCAAAGTCACACTTAAACCAACCAGTAACCATGGGTAACATCGACGCATAAACGTTCCGCGATTCCATACAATTATTCCTGAACCGTCAGTTTAACTGACTGATAACTAAAATCTACGGATTAATCTAAATTCTGGCCCAATGACCAGTGAATACCACACAAAGGTTTCCGCCTTCGTGACAAACAGGTATATTGGCAGCCTTTCAGCTTTGCCGGATTATACCCTATGACCGCCGCAACCCTTTACATCGTGCCCACGCCCATTGGTAATCTGCAGGATATTACCCAGCGGGCTATCGACGTGCTAGGTGCGGTAGACTGGATCGCCGCGGAAGATACCCGTCATAGCCAGAAGCTTTTACAACACTTCTCTATCCAGGCGAAAACCCTGTCGCTGCACGATCATAACGAAGAAAAGCGAACTCAGATGCTGTGCAACAAATTGCTCGGCGGTGAAGCCGTTGCGTTAATCAGTGATGCCGGTACTCCATTAATCAGCGATCCGGGTTTTGTACTGGTGCGTGCGTGCCGGGCAGCCGGCATTAATGTGGTCGCCCTGCCAGGCCCTTGTGCGGCGATAACGGCGTTGAGCGCCTCCGGACTGGCTACCGATCGGTTTATATTTGAAGGGTTTTTACCGGTTAAAAATCAGGCCCGTATGAACGTACTGGCAACGCTGCTCGACCGAACCTGTACCAGTGTATTTTACGAGGCGCCGAGGCGTATCCTGGATACCGTTAACGATATCAAAACCGCTCTGGGGCCAGATCGGCATCTGGTACTGGCCAAAGAGCTGACCAAAACGTTTGAGACCTACGTCAGTGATACGCCGGACGGTATTATCGCCTGGCTGGAAGCAGATGCTGTGCATCAAAAAGGTGAATTTGTGCTGATGGTGGCCGGTGCGCCGCCTGCCAGTGACGAACTGCCCAGCGAAGCCATGGCTCTGCTTAAACGCCTGAAGCAGGACTTGCCACTGAAAAAAGCAGCTGCCATTGTGGCAGATCATTATCAGCTAAAGAAAAACGCTTTGTATCAGGCTGGTTTGGCCCTAGAATAAATCTAACAATTTGTCCTACATCCGGCTGTTAGTTCTAAGGCCGTTATTTCAATAATTCAAATATCAACACACTGGCAGTTGCGGTGTGCTTCTTTAGTTATTTCAGGTGACACACAACGTTTTTCGGAGAATAACGAATGCTTGAGAAAACGCTCAATATCGATATGGACCGCGGTAACTGGATGGTGAACATCATCAATGAGCATGCCGACAACGGGGTTTACGAATTAGTCTCACCGGCCCGCTCGGCAACGGTGCATATTCATGACAACCACATTTACGGGTTTGAATACAGTATTGTTGGCAAAGCTGACAGCCCGTTCAAAATTAAACTCGACGATACGGTACTGGCAGAAGGCAAAATTGCTGCCAGCGGTATAAGCCGTGGGCACGGTATTATTTAGCTTAATCTTAAGCGCACAGTTATCAGCCATAAATTAAAGCGATGGTAGCTGCCGAGAGAGCGTAATTTATTCTCCGGTGCGCGTTTTACACCAAACTTCAATTTTAGAAGGCAGTGGTGTATTTGATGTTGGATAGAAAACACCATCACAGCCGCATTCTATTATCTGTGGGACATTTAAGATAATCTGAAGATATTAGGAAATTGATAAGCACCAAAATGGTAGTTTTATTCGGACTGTTTTGGTGTCTATTTAACAGTTAGCCCCAATCATTAATCCGTTCAAAAATAAAAAATCGAGGCAGCGCTTACGCCGGTATCTTTTCTTGTTTTAGCGTCCTACCGTTGTAGGTGGTTTTTGTGTCCAGGGTTACCAACCAACCTTGATTATTTCTTCCACTGGTTTGCGCGGCGCGGGCGGTCTCTCCTTGTAATTGGCTGGTGCTTTTATCAACAATTGTATCGCGTAATTCTCAGGTTCATTGGCAACGCAACTTTTTCAGTTCTGGCTAATGATTACTGCAAAAATCAGTTGTTGTTTTTCTGTTGGTTGTTTAAGGTAAATGCATATCAGGGAAGGGCAATTAAGTAATGCAAACATTTTGGTACAGGGCAGCAAAGCTGCGAACGTTCAGTGTTAGGGCTAACAAGGCGCAGCACCGGACAATAACGCGCAGTTCCCCTTTTTTGCAAAGAGCGCAAAAAAGTGGCCCTTCGCTATTGCCCGTGTGCTAGGCGTTATACGAGAAGAGTATGAGCAAAGAAGAAATCAAGAAGAATATTAAAGAATATGGATGGCACTTTCTTTTCGTATTTGATCCGAACGGAGAACACGAAGATTTTTCCTACAGCATTGGACTAGAGGAAAGCTTCGATCATCCTGAAATTGTAATATTTGGATTAAAAAAAGAATCTGCTCACGCAATCATTTCTGATATCGTCGAAGACATTAAGTCTGGTATTAAAATGGAATCAGACAAAAAACTAGGCAATGTCATTGGTGGTAACTTCGAAGTGATATTCAAGCCAATCAAGATCAGAGCATATAAAGAGTACTTAGGAACGGCCGTAGATTATTATGACAAACCATTCAGAGCCCAAATAATGTTTTGGCCAGATAAGTCCAATATTTTGCCCACTGAAGACGGTTGTGAGGTAACTATTCAGAATGAAGCGCTTACAATCGTATAACAAGGCTGTCATAGGGACATTTTTTGCTTCGCTCCGTTTTGGGGTGGCTACGCCACTTTACCCCAAAACTACACTACACAAAAAATGCCCCATACAGCGGCGTTATACATTCATGGAGGAACCTGAGTACATGTCATATTCAAAGTACAAATCTAAAGCAGCAAACGAAAAACACGCGAACCTAATGATTTCTTTGAGTGAGAAAATTGTTTGGGCTGTCTTAGCTGTTCCAATTACATATCTTGCAAAAAGTGATGCTGGTCAATATCTACAAGGTGATTGGGTTGGTCCATATATCGCTATTGGTAGCACTTTAGGCTTAATGGCAATAGGATTTCAAAAAGCTGGCTTTGCTATTCTTGATGAAGTTAGTGCCAAAGAATCAGAATCTGATGAAAAGAATGTATAACAAGCTGTTTAAAGTGGACAAAATTATGTTGGCTTGGTTTCGCTCCGCTTCACATTTTAGCCAACAAAATTTTGCCCGTTAACAGGGCGTTAGTTGCCTACGGGAAATTTTTGCTTCTGGTGTAAAACCCTGAGAACATGAATTACGTCTTCTCTTACAAAGTACGAAACAATCATTGATATCTCAGGAATAATTAAAAGCCGTCCAGGTATTCCTTCTCTTTCAACGCCCATCAACGGTTGCTGTATCAAGTTTTCAACTTTAGCCTCAATAATGGTGTCAGCTTTTTCCGCAGCTAATGGGTTAAATTCGTATAAAAATTCGAAAATCACTTCTCGATCGTCCAATGAGTCTTTTTCCCAAACGATCATTTTTTGGCTTTATTCCTAACTTTCATCTTTCTCACTTCCATGTCCAAGGAAGCTTCTTCATGAGTAACAAACTCACTTTTCCCACTATCCAATTTGCTAAACGCAGCGTTGACCTGATCGGTAAGCCATTGGTCATGAGTCATAACTTTGCGTTGCTGCTCAGCTAGTTCTTCAGTAAGCTCTCTACATGCATCACTTAAGGTACGCCCTTGGCTTTCAGCCATTAATTGGGCTAGGCGTTTCGTTTCTTCGTCAACTCTGAATTGTATGCGGGTATCCATTTTCAACTCCGTACATGCGTGTGCACAAATGTTAGCACGTAGTTTGAGTTTACGGCAACTAACAAATGTTGGTGACACAAACTCGCAGGCTCTGCTTCGCAGTATAGCCCACGCGTGTGTGCCGCCAAATTAGGGCGTTAGCTGCCACGGGGCAGTAATGCACAATATCCTGTACATGTGCTTATTTCCGATCTAGACTTGTCCAATATAATGTACAAGTGGGGTGCAAAATGAGAATTGTCTCTTTTACCGAAGCACGAAATAGTCTAAAAGCCGTGTTGGACAATGTAATCAACGATGCAGATACTACCGTAATTACTCGTCGTGACTCTGAAGATGCTGTTGTAATGTCATTAGATTACTACAACAGCCTTATGGAAACCGTTCATCTACTTCGTTCTCCAGCGAACGCTGAACACTTAAATCGTTCAATAGAGCAGTTTAAAGCGGCAAAAACGACCCAGCGAGAACTTATTGATGAGTAACAGGCTGTTATCATGGACTGATGAAGCTTGGAATAGTTACGTATATTGGCAGACTCAAGACAAGAAAACCTTGAAACGTATCAATAAGTTAATTTCTGATGTTAAGCGCGCTCCATTTGATGGAATTGGAAAGCCGGAACCTCTTAAAGAAAATCTTGCAGGTTTCTGGTCCCGTAGAATAGATGATACTAACCGTTTGGTATATGCGGTAGACGGTACAGCAATTACGGTTATCTCGTGTCGTTACCATTACTAGTAGGTGGCAGCTAACAAATTCAGGCACTCGCCCGTTCTCTGGGGCAAAAGCACGCGGGCGCTTCGCAATATAGCCCACGCGTTTGTGCCGCCCAATTAGGGCGTTAGATTGATGAAAGCTAATATGGCGTTAAAATCGGAGTGATGGAAACGCGCTTAGGATAAGCGCGCTTTAAAATCGTCGTAATGGAATTGACGGACTATTTCAAAATTCCCGTTGGAGCGTAAAATTCCAATAGCCGGGTGCTCCACACCGTTAAAAAACGTGGTTTTTACCATGGTGTAGTGCATCATGTCTTCAAACTGCAGTCGCGTTCCGATAGCCAGTGGCTCGGCGAAACTGTAGGTGTCTATTACATCACCTGCCAGGCAGGAGTTGCCGCCAAGCTTGATATCATGACCCAGCTCACCGGGTTGACCGCTGTGCAATATCGCTGGGCGATAGGGCATTTCCAGTACATCCGGCATATGCGCGGTGGCAGATATATCCAGCAGCGCAATGGGCCCATCGTTGTTGACGATATCCACTACTTCGGCAATCAGAGGCCCGGTTTGCCAGGCCACTGCAGAACCCGGTTCGAGGATCACATCCAGGTGCGGGTATTTGGTTTTAAAGGCTTTCAACGTGCTAATAAGATGGTCAACGTCATAGCCGGCACGGGTCATCAGGTGCCCGCCGCCTAAATTTAACCATTTTAGCTGACCCAGCCATTTACCAAAGCGCTGCTCGATGGCTTCGAGGGTGCGAGCCGTTGCAAAAGAGTCGCACTCACAGAGGTTGTGGCAATGAAACCCTTCGATACCGCTTAAATCGATACCGTCCAGTTCGCTGGCGCGGATCCCAAGGCGCGAACCCGGTGCGGCCGGATCGTATAACGGCGTGTCTGCTTCCTGATGTTCAGGATTAATGCGCAAGCCCAGCGAAACACCAGGCAAAGCATCCTTATACGCCTGCCATTGAGTAAGACTATTAAACGACAGATGATTAACTAACCCTGCCAGTTCAGCAATGTCTTTGGCTTTGTAAGCCGGCGCATAGGCATGCACCTCTTTGCCCATTTCACTGGCGAGTCTGGCTTCCCACACCGAACTGGCGGTAGCGCCATGGAGGTACTGTTTTACAATGTCAAACACAGACCACATGGAAAATCCTTTAAGGGCCAGAATAATTCTGGCGCCGGATTCATCCTGTACGCGTTTCATCAGTTCCAGGTTGTTAACCAGCTTCGCTTCCTCCAGCACGTAGCACGGGGAGGGAATATCAGTGCGTTGGGTTAAATCGGTCACGCCGTCGTCTCCGTCAATACCGTTATTTGCTGAATGGGCTGCTATCGCATTCAAGCACATGCCACGGCAAGCCGTGTTTGTTGAGCTCTTCCATAAACGGATCCGGATCAAACTGTTCCATATTCCACACACCTGGCTTATGCCACTTACCCTGCAGCATCATCATCGCGCCAATCATGGCCGGTACACCTGTGGTGTAAGAGACAGCCTGAGCGCCCACTTCTTCGTTACATACCGCGTGGTCGCAGTTGTTATAAATGAAGATGGTCTTTTCTTTGCCGTCTTTAATACCCGTAATATAAGTACCGATACAGGTCATGCCGGTGTAGCCTTCGGCCAGTGAGCCAGGGTTAGGCAATACCGCTTTTAAGAACTCAAGCGGAACAATTTGCTGACCCTGGAATTCCACCGGCTCGATGCTGGTCATACCGATGCCTTCCAGTACCCGCAGGTGGTTAAGATAAGCATCGCCAAAGGTCATCCAGAAACGGGCGCGTTTCAGAGACGGGAAGTGCTTAACAATAGACTCCAGCTCTTCATGGAACATCAGGTAAGACGCACGAACACCAATGTTCTGATAATCCAGATCTTCACGAACGCTCAGCGGATCGGTTTCTTTCCACTCGCCATCTTCCCAGAATCGGCCGCGCTGGGTGATCTCACGGATGTTGATTTCAGGGTTAAAGTTAGTGGCAAAGGCCTGGCCGTGGTCGCCGCCGTTACAGTCGACAATATCCAGATAATGGATTTCGTCGAAATAGTGTTTTGCAGCATAGGCGGTGTAAACGTTGGTTACGCCCGGATCGAAACCACTGCCGAGCAGCGCCATGATACCGGCCTCTTTAAATTTATCCTGATAGGCCCACTGCCAGCTGTATTCAAACTTAGCAACGTCTTTGGGCTCATAGTTGGCGGTATCCAGGTAATCGGTTTTAGTGGCCAGACAGGCGTCCATGATGGGCAGATCCTGATACGGCAGCGCCAGGTTAACCACCAGATCCGGGTTAACGTTGTTAATTAACGCTTCAACGGCTTTAGCGTCGTCAGCATCAACGGCGAATACGCCTTTTACACGGTCGATGCCCACTTCCTGTTGCAGTGCTTCACACTTGGAAACGGTGCGGCTGGCCAGGTAAATTTCGTCGAAGTACTCAGGCAGGCGAGCACATTTTTTTACGGTAACTGCCGCTACGCCACCAGCGCCGATGATCAGAACACGAGACATAGTCTTTATCCCTTTTGTAATGGATTTAAAATTTGCGTTGAATGCTATCAGACGGCGCAAAATAGGCAAGCAAAGTTGACCGTCTGCCGTGCTGTAGAATTATAGATGATGATTACTTTTCGACCAGTGGCGGTGCAAGGATGACGCGCTGGTTTTGTCGATAATAAGGATAGACCACCGAACGTTCAGGACGGTTGGGTTCGCACAGTGTAATCACAATGGCGTCCTGGGCTTCCTGCTCATTAATTTCAATTTGTGCCGCGTATACTAACGTCGCGTAGGCATCGTTGTCGGTAATGTTGTCGATAATCCGCCATTGCAGATGCTCAAGAATTTGCATCTCACCGGGATTCTCTACGCCGAAGTCTTCACTGAATAAACAGCCTATGCGACCGTTTTCATAAATCGCTGCAAAGGGATAAAAGGAGTTTTCCATTCGCAGTAGCGATTTACACAGGGTTAACGAGCGGTCGATTAACAACTGGCTGGGACGTGAAAAAACGGTGTGGTTGTCACTCATGTAGTCTCCCTGTTAGTTTTTGATGCTCTTAGTTGGTAACGTTACGAATGGCTGTCAGGATCAGTTCGGGCCCCCTGTAGCCCGCCGGTGTGCACAATGATAACCTGCTCGCCGGCCGCAAAGGCGCCTTGGGCCAGCAATGCTTTTACGGCATAAAATACTTTGCCTGAATAAACAGGTTCTACCGGGATCGCATACGCCTGCTGCATTTCTTCACATAAAGTCAGTAATGCCGGCGAGGTGCGGGCATAACCGCCGTGATGGTAGTGATGCAGGATCTGCCAGTCGCGGTTTGATTTAGCGGGTAAAAATTGAGCTACCAAGTCCTCAAGATACCCAACCCCTTTAAGAACTGCAATACCCAATACTTGCTGCCTGGCGCTAACGCCAGCAATCATTCCGGCGCCATTTATTATTCCCGCCATAGTCGCGCCACTTGCTACGGGAGTAATAATCTTATCAAACGGGCTAGGACATTCCGCCAGCATAGTTTGGACGCCCGCCAGCGCAGCATGTTGACTGCCGCCTTCGGGAATGATCAGGGCGCCGGGATATTGTTCGCTCAGGTCGGCTAAAAAGTCAGGCTCATCACGTTGCCTGTATTCCAGTTTAGTGAGATAGCGAATATTGGCCTGCCAGCGGCTAAGGTCGGTCAGCATCGGCGTTGGCGATGCTCCATAGTTGCCTCTGACCAGCGCCGTAAACTCAATACCCAGTTGCTGGCAGCACCAGCCAAGGGCGTGCAGGTGATTTGAGAAGCCTCCACCAAAACTCACAATGTGTTGCGTTGTGGCAGCGTGGTCTGCCAACAACTGACTCAGCTTGCGCCACTTATTACCCGAAATAATAGGGTGGATGAGGTCATCGCGTTTCACCCACAGGGTGACATTTTCTGCACCTGGCCAGTTTGGTGTAAAACGCTGTAACGGAGAAGGCAGACTGAGTCCTAACTGCTTTTGCAGATGTTCGGGAGTCATGGTGGCTATTGCTATTAGTAACGAAAAGGGCAGGGTAATCCCAGCCATTACAAAGATCAATCGCCGGTACTTTGCCAATGTGATCACGAATGTGGTTGCCACGGTATAAGCAGTATCAGATTTTTCGGAGATTTTATGAAAAGTTATCTGCAGCGGCTAGGCGCGCTGACTTTTTTCGTACTGAGTTATACTGCTCAGGCCAGTAGCGGCGTGCCTGAATTGGTTACCTCAGCGATACCCGGCGCAGCCAAAGTGGGGGAGGCCCGCTACTCGTACCTGTTCTGGGACGTGTATGACGCACGCTTGTTTGCCCCGCAGGGAAAATGGCAGCCACAGGAGTCTTTTGCTCTGGCGCTTACCTATCTGCGTGATTTTGACGGTGAAGACATCGCTGAGCGTTCGATTAAGGAAATGCGCGAACAAGGGCTGTCGGACAAATCCCGCATTGAACGCTGGCAGAGTACGATGCAGCAGATTTTCCCGGATGTGAAAGAACAGGACACTATCACCGGCATCAAAACCAGTGCCGGCGTCACGCGCTTTTTTCACAACGATGAGCTGGTGGGCGAGGTAGAGGAAGTGGCATTTGGCGAATGGTTTTTTAATATCTGGCTGGGACCACAAACCACCGAGCCTGAATTCAGAGCAAAATTACTGGAGTTGGAGGAATAGAAATGTATCGTATATTGGTTTTAGGGATTTTATTTTTTGCATTAGCCGGGTGCAGTGCCTCTATTGATGGCAGCAAGTATCAGCAGACTACACCGCCATTGTCGCTGGAGTCATTTTTTGTTGGTGATGTAAAAGCCTGGGGCATCGTACAAAACCGATCCGGAGATGTGGTGCAGCGCTTCACGGTAGACATTAAAGGCAGTATGGATGGCAACACGCTGGTGCTGGACGAGTCGTTCAACTACGAGGTGGGCGAGGGGCCAATGCAACGCACCTGGCGGATAACGCCAACCGGCAACGGTGTTTATGAAGGCCGGGCCGGAGATATTCTGGGTGTGGCAAAGGGCACGTCGTACGGCAATGCATTTAACTTTCAATACGAAATGGACTTACCGGTAGACGATACTACATATCAGGTGGCGTTTGACGATTGGTTCTGGGCCATGGGCGACGGCACCCTGATGAACCGTTCTTATGTGAAAAAGTTTGGTCTGGTTATGGCCGAAGTCACCATATTTATGCAACAACAATAACGTAAGTCTGACACCAGACAAGGAGGAACACCGGTGACAATCTTTTTACTTTGCCTGATGCTGGTTTGCGTCATGCCATTTTTAGCCAAGGTGCCACTGGCGGTGGCCATGCAGCGCGCCGGTGGCTACGACAATCGCCACCCACGTGCTCAGCAGCAATCCCTTGAAGGCTTTGGCGCTAGGGCTAATGCTGCACATTATAATTGTTTTGAGGCGATTACCTATTTTGCCCCTGCAGCACTGGCGGTACTGGCTTTAAGCACGGTTGGGGCAACCCACGTCTACCTGGCTGTGGCCTTCGTGATTTGTCGCATTGTGTACCTGCTTTGCTATTGGTATGACATCGACAAGCTGCGCAGCATCATGTTTGTGGCGGGGCTGGGCATTAGCGTTGCCTTGTTCGCTACTCTTTTATAAGTGAAATTAGACTAGTGGTGGATTGCACAAAAATTAATATCAGGCTCCCGTTTGCAGGCAAATTTGAACGATCTGCCTGCAGGCTTTCATCACACCATAGAATGCCTCAATGCGTTGCAAGAGCGAATCCATTGCAAAACTGCGTAACTTGAACATTTCGATAAAGAAAACGTAAATAATCTGGTGAGTAACGTTATTCCTGTGATAAATTCCTGACCGGACATCGGGCAGTGGATTTGCCTTTCTCCCATTTGATGGGTCCCTGCCTGTGTTGGTCATCATTACAAAGGAAAAATGTAAAATGAAAACACTTCTTAAAACACTCTCTTTTTCTCTATTAATTGGCGCATCCGTTTCTGCCAATGCCCAATGGAACCTGTCAGGCGGTTATTCCAGCTTGAATGAGGACATTGAAGCTGATGATATTTCACTCGGCGCTGTCTACGGCAGTGTTGGCTATACCTATGACAATGACTCGCTGACTTTCATGCCGGAATTACGTGTGGGCTTTGGCGTAGGTGACGATACGGTTTACGGTGTTGATATTGAAGTCGACAGCCTGATCGTGGCAAGCGTTCGCGCACAGTACAACGTAAACGAAAAGTTCGGCGTTTTCCTGCAACCGTCGTACGGTCGTTTAGAAGCAACAGCCAGTGCGGGTGGCGAGTCTGTTTCTGAAGATGACTGGGAATTTGGTTTCGGTGGTGGCGCATCATTTAAGGTAAGTGATCAAGTAGCAATTGAAGCTCTGTACGAAGCCTTTGATGAAGTCGATGTATTATCTTTAGGGGTTCGTTATAGCTACTAATGCTAATATTGAGGCGCAGATTACACTTGCGCCTTTACCATTTAGCCCATGTCTTTCCTGTTACACTGAACTCCAGCAAATTCTCACCGATTTACAAACACCCTCTTATCACTGATTCTGGCGTTTAAAGCGGCGCGAACCCGGATAAGGCGTAAAATTATGAATGGTGCCCTGGGAGACTTCTTTTTGCGCATCGCGCCAGTATTCTGGTGTCATCAGGTCGCCATGCAGGGATTTCAGCATTTCTTTAAACGGCCGCTTCCCCACAATAAAGTGTTCAAACTGTTCAGGAAATACATCGTTCGGCGCTACCGACAGGGTGTCTAAGGCATAGGGATCGTCCGATTTCGGGATTGAGCGAAAATTACGTTCATCCATCCAGCAAATTTCATCATAGTCGTAAAAGATCACGCGGCCATGCTTGGTTATGCCAAAGTTTTTATGCAGCATATCGCCGGGAAAGATGTTTGCCATGGCAATTTGTTTAATGCAGGTGCCGAGTTCATCAATGGCGTTATGTAGTTTCTCTGGGTCCGTTTCCTGCTGCAGGTACAGATTTAACGGCGTGAGCTTTTTCTCGATATACAGGTGTTTAATGATCAGCTCATCGTCGGTTGTTTCGACACTGGATGCGCAGGTATCCTGTAACTCTTCGAGTAAAGCCGGGCATATCCGGCTGAGCGGAAAACGAAAGTTCACATACTCGTGGGTATCGGCCATACGGCCCACCCGGTCTGACATTTTTACCAGCTTGTAGCGATCGATAACGTGCTCACGGGTAATCTTCTTACTTTCGGCAAATTCATCCTTAATAATCTTAAACACTACGCCGTAGGAAGGCAGATGAAACACCATCATAACCAGGCCACGGATCCCCGGTGCAATTTCAAACTGATCGTCTGAGTTATCCATATGTTCGAGAAAGTTACGATAAAAGGCCGTTTTACCGTGTTTGTAATGACCCAGTGCGATAAACAGCTCAAACTGTTTTTTATTTGGCAGTAGCTCGTGCAAAAACGCCACCAACTCGCCGGGAAACTGGGTATCAGCCATAAAGTAACTGCGGGCGAAGCCGAAAACCACGCTGAGATCCTGGCGCTCGGTGAGCAGAGCATCTACATAGATCTGGCGATTTTCGTTGGTATGCAGGGCTATTACAAAAGGCACGGTGCGCTCAGGCATACAAATCCGGCCAACCAGGTAAGCGGCTTTACCCCGGTAAAACACCGGTTTCAGCATTTCAACCGCGGTAACGCTGGCTAGTTCTTCTTTGCTCAGGCGCTGGCGCAGGGCATCATCGAGTTGCTGCATATCCCGGCCACGGTCCTCGAAGGGAATATTGAACCGGTAACAGGCAAAAATGGACTCGTACATTTCCATTACTGTGGTGGTGGTATCGAAACTGTGGATCACTTTATGTCTGTCCTGGCCGGCCAGGAAGCAACGGCTTGAGGTCACAAACATAATACTGTTGTCGATGGATTTATGTCGGAACACCTTACCAATGACTGAGTTATAAAAAGTTTCTGCTAATTCGTACTGCGGGTGGTTTTCAATGAGCTCAGCAAAAGCTTTTTTTAGCAGCTCCCAAAACTGCCGGTCCTTGCGGTGGTCCATGATAAAGTCATATAACTCGGCGACTGCTGTCGCCAGACTTTGTTCGTATAGCGAGATACGCTCTCTAGAGGCCGCCAGGGCCTGCTGCCACTGTCCTTTTTCAAAACGCTCCTGCGCGCCACGGGTGACACGGGTGAACCAGCGATAGTTTTTGTCGAAGCTGGTCATAATCTGATAGGCCATTTTTTTTGCCTGCGCTTTATCTGACACTGTGGGTATCCGCCTGAACTCAATGAACAGAACATAGCACAGGCAGGCCCTGATTCGGTACGCCCCGCTGCGTTATGTTGATATAAATCAGCATGAATAGTAGTGCGCTACAGTAAACTGTGCCTGAAACTAAAGTATAAGGAGGCGTTATGGCTGCCCAGGTTACTCATGGTATTGCTATTGGTATAGAACGGTTTGACAACACTCTGTATGTGTCGATGAAAGCAGTAGGTAAGTTAACCCACGAGGATTACAAAGCGTTCATGCCTTTGCTGGAAGGCGCGCTCGAGACGATTGAATCACCGCAGGTTCGAATGCTCTTTGATGCTACCGAATTTAAGGGCTGGGAACTGTGGGCCGCCTGGGATGATTTTAAAATAGGATTACGCCATGGCAGTGAATTCAGCAAAATTGCTATTGTTGGCAATGCCGAATGGCAGGCATTGATGGCCAGTATCGGCAGTTGGTTTATCAGCGGCGAAATCAATTATTTTAACGAAAGTCGCGAAGCCATTAACTGGTTGTGTGAATAATCCATCGTCAGCGATTTTGGGTTCAGCGTTAAGAAAGGTTAATTCGCTGTATTCCACATGGAATTTTCGGCAGAATAGCGCCTGTTCAATAATCCCAGGCAAGATTTCTGCCGCATTACGAGTTTTAAAGAGGACCCCATGGCGTCGCCCAAATTTCATAATAGTTTCAGACAGTATCACCGTTGGATTGGTTTTTTTCTGGCCGGCATCATGGCGGTTTATGCGCTTAGTGGCGTGTTACTGATTTTTCGCTCCACCGACTTTCTGAAGTTTGAACAAACCTCTCATCGTCAGTTAGAAGCAGGCTTAAACGGTAAAGGGCTTGGCGAACAACTGCGCATGCGTGGGTTTAAAGTAGAACAGGAAACAGACGGTAAAATTGTTTTTCCCCAGGGCGAATACAACAAACAAACCGGTGAAGCCCGCGTAACGAGCAAGGATTATCCGTTCCCGCTCAATAAAATGGTTAAGCTGCACAAGGCAACAACTAACAGCCCGTTATTTTTTATGAACATTGCCTTTGGTATTGCGCTGCTGTTTTTCGTGGTGTCGGCTTTCCTGATGTTTATCCCGCGCGCATTACCGTTTAAAAACGGGCTTAAAATAGCCGGTGTAGGTTTTGTGTTTGCCGTACTGATGGTGTTGTTCAGTAGCTAATTCTGCCAGGCCACCAGAACCACAAAAGCCGCTCATTACAGCGGCTTTTTGCATTTTACCATAGGGTGCAATGATAGATGTTGGTTTGCTAGCTTATTCGGATAGGCAGGGGCGGTTCACAGGCTGTTTCGGGTCGGTCAGAAACTGGCGCAGTCATGCTACGCGCAGGGGATTGTGAGAAACATACTCTGGTTTGAGGTGGGTATCATAACAACCTGGCTGTGCCGCTTACCGCCGCGAACTAAGCCTAAGGGGCTGTTCTAAGTTATTTCCACTTTTCCCGCATATATAGAAAAGTCAGCGGCTACAGCCCTTCGGATTATCTGGCTATGGTGCAGGTAAGTCATGCCGAGCACAGAGCTATGCTGGCAGCGTTCAAAAACGTACTGTGGCGTTACACCAACAGCGTATCGCAAGCAGTATTATGCCGATTTTGAGTGGCGCGCCGATGATGAGCGCGTGACGGCAACCCCGAATAAACCGCTCCCTTTATCCAGTGCCCGGCAGATGATGCAGGAGAGCACGGTAGACCAGTAGCATAAAGGCGGGTTGTGGGTGTAGAAGTGAGGCGTACTCTCGTGATATTATGCGCGCCCAAAATAAAGATTCCCGCCGCAAAAAGGTCAGGGAACGGTCTAAAATTGTGCAAATGGCTGTTGACATATAGACGTCTATACGGCAAATTGACCACATGAAGACGATTATGAGCACCACCGGCATGATTATTACCACCTCAACGAGGGCGGTCGCTGGCTAGTGCGCGTAAGCAAACAGACAACGAAAGCCCGCCCTCACAAGAGCGGGTTTTTTTTTGCGGTAAAGAAAATGGGCAATGCCCAAAACACGATGCAGTCAAGGAGCATTCAATGAAAGTCTTAAAGTTTGGTGGTTCATCTCTGGCCGATGCGCAACGTTATTTGCGAGTGACCGAGATTAGCATGACGATCCACCAGGCCAATGGAGCTGCGGTAGTATTATCGGCCCCGAAAGGCGTCACTAACGCTCTTGGTGCGCTTTGCGAACAAGCTGCGGCGGGCGAAGACTACGAGGCTCTGTTTGGCGAATTAAATGACAAAGTGCTGGGCATCGCTGCTGAACTCAGCGAACAGGTTGCCGGTTTTGATGTTGCCACCATCAACGATTTTATCACTACTCAGTTAGCCGGACTGAAAAAGCAGTTACAAGGTATCGCGCTATTAGGGCGTTCTCCGGATGCCGTAACCGCCAGCATCATGAGTCTGGGCGAATACATCAGCGTTAATTTGTTTAGCGGCATTTTGGCGGCGAAAGGGATCAGTAACCAGGTCCTTGATCCGGTTAAATATGTATTAGCCGAGGGTGATTACCTCGATAGCATTGCGGATGTGTCGCTGAGCAAAGCCAATTTCAGTGAAGTGGTTACCGATGGCAGCCAGTTGATCATTATGCCAGGATTTGTGGCCGCCAATGAAGAAGGCGAGAAGGTGACTCTGGGTCGCAATGGCTCTGACTATTCTGCCGCTGTACTGGCCGCTTGTATTGACGCTGAATGTTGTGAAATCTGGACCGATGTGGATGGCGTTTACAATGCCGACCCGAATCAGGTTGAGGGCGCGGTATTACTTGATAAGCTAACTTATCAGGAAGCCATGGAGCTGTCTTACTTTGGTGCCAAGGTACTGCATCCTAAAACAATTGGCCCAATCGCCCAGCATCATATTCCCTGCTTAATTAAAAACACCTTAAACCCCAGCGCACCGGGTACGCTTATCAGCAATGAGGCGAGCACCACCTGGACCAGCGTAAAAGGGATTTCTCAGCTTGATGACATCTCTATGTTTAATGTGGCCGGTCCGGGTATGAAAGGCATGGTTGGCATGGCAAGCCGGGTGTTTGAGGTAATGTCTAACGCGCATATCTCTATCAGTCTTATTACCCAGTCGAGCTCTGAATATTCCATCAGCTTCTGTATTTCCAGCAAAGATGCACTGCGTGCACAGAATCTGCTCGAAGATGCCTTTGCCCTGGAACTGCAAAACCAGTTACTGGATCCCATTGAAGTGCGCCACGAACTAGCCATTGTGACCCTGGTAGGTGATGGCATGCGTCATACCAAAGGGCTGGCAGCACGCTTCTTTAATGCGTTATCCCAGGCGCGGGTGAATAATATTGCCATTGCCCAGGGATCTTCTGAGCGCTCTATTTCAACGGTCATCGAAGCCAAGCGTGCCAAGAAAGCGGTTAAGGTGATTCACCAGAACTTCTTCTCAGACCTGCATACTATCGATGTATTCCTGGTTGGTTGTGGTGTAGTAGGCGCAGAGTTGCTGGGGCAGATTGCCAAGCAGCAACCTACCTTACTGGCGCGCAACATTCAGCTTCGTGTATATGGCATCGCCAACAGCCGTAAGTTGCTGCTCAGCAGTCAAGGTGTGGATGTTAACAGCGACTGGAAAGCCCAGTTAAATGAATCCGCCGATGCGTTCTCTGTTGAGCGTTTGCATGATTTTGTGAACAGCAATGCGCTGGTGAATCCGGTGATTGTCGACTGTACCAGTAATGCAGCCATTGCCAGTCAGTATGTCGACATGATGGAAAATGGCTTCCATGTAGTCACACCGAATAAAAAGGCCAATACAGACAGCCTTGACTATTACAAAAAGCTGCGTAAAACCGCTTTAAATACTAACCGCCAGTATCTGTATGAAACCACGGTGGGTGCTGGTTTGCCGGTAATTGATAACCTGCAGAAACTGTTTATTGCCGGTGACGTACTGCACCGCTTTGAGGGGATTCTGTCGGGCAGTTTATCCTACGTCTTTGGTAAGCTGGAAGAAGGCTTGACCTTATCTCAGGCTACCGCCACTGCCAAAGAAAACGGCTTTACTGAGCCCGATCCACGCGACGACTTAAGCGGTATGGATGTGGCCCGTAAACTGTTAATTATGGCCCGCGAAGCCGATTTAGAACTGGAACTCAGCGACATTGAGATTGAATCAGTGCTGCCGGAAGGGTTTGCCGAAGACTGCGATGTGGCCAGCTTTATGGAACAGTTGCCCGGGCTTGATGCTGACTTTGCCAAGCGGGTTGAAAGTGCCGCGGCGGAGGGTAAAGTATTACGTTACATTGGCTCGATTGAAGGTGATAAATGTAAAGTCACCATTCAGGCGGTACCAGGCTCACACCCATTGGCAGCAGTGAAAGATGGTGAAAACGCGTTGGCAATCCATAGTGATTATTATACGCCTATTCCTTATGTTATCCGCGGCTACGGTGCTGGCGCTACGGTAACTGCTGCAGGCGTGTTTGCAGATATTCTTCGTACCATGCCATGGAAACAAAACGCGTATTAACCGGTTTTAGAGATTAGTAAAAATGAAAACAACCAGAGCTTACGCACCCGCATCAATAGGCAATATCAGCCTCGGCTTTGATGTTCTGGGCGCAGCCTTACAACCATTGGATGGTAGCTTACTGGGTGACGAAGTCATTATCAGTGATGCAGACGAGTACGGACTTACTGTTGCCGGTGTCTTTGCGCACAAACTGCCGGCCAATGCCGATGAGAATATCGTTACCGACTGCTATCACTTTTTTGTGAAAGCCATGCAGGCCAGGAATCTGGCCACTACACCGGTACACATTACTTTGCTCAAATCGCTGCCCATCGGCAGTGGTCTGGGCTCTAGTGCCAGTTCGATTGTGGCGGCGTTTCATGGTTTGAACGAACATTTTGAGCGTCCGTTTGATAAAACCACCCTGCTGAAAATGATGGGTGAGCTTGAAGGGCAAATCAGCGGCAGTATCCATTACGATAATGTTGCACCGTGTTATCTGGGCGGTATGACGTTGATGACCGGGCAGGAAGATAACGTTACCGTATCGCTGCCGGTAGTGAAAAGCTGGTACTGGGTAGTGTGCTATTCGGGTATCAGCGTATCCACTTCTGCAGCGCGTAATATCCTGCCCAATGCAGTGCCGCTTAAAGACACACTCACCTTTGGCCGTCAGCTAGGTATCTTTGTACACGCGCTGTACAACGATGATTTTTCCATGGCTGCGAGCGTGATGCAGGATGTGATTGCTGAGCCCTACCGTAAGTCGTTATTGCCGGTGTTTGATGAAGCCCGGGATTACAGCATGGCCAATGGCGCGCTGGCGTTTGGGATTTCAGGTTCTGGTCCAACCGTGTTTGCCGTGTGCGATGATTATCGCCAGGCCAATGATATAGCCAACTGGTTAACCGAGAACTATATTCAAAATGAAGATGGCTTCAGCCATGTATGCCGTATCCCAGCGCAAGGCGCCGGATCACAGCAGGAACAAGAGTAAGGTATAACAAAGTGCAATTGGTAAATTTAAAAGACGCAAGTGAACAGGTATCATTTGCGCAGGCAGTAAAGCAGGGGCTGGGACGTAATCAGGGGTTATTTTTTCCTACTGAAATCCCCAGCTTTGACAACATTGATGAATTGCTGGCAATGCCGTTTGTGGAGCGTTCCACTAAAATCCTGTCGGCTTTTATTGGCGATGAATTGGGTGAAGACACTGTTGCCGATATTGTAAAAGACGCGTTTACTTTTCCGGCCAAAGTGGAGCAGGTGAATGATAAAACCTACTGCCTGGAATTGTTCCACGGCCCCACACTGGCCTTTAAAGACTTTGGCGGCCGGTTTATGGCCCAGTGCCTGGCTCGCATCAGTGACGGCGCACCTATCACCATTCTGACTGCAACCTCCGGTGACACCGGTGCTGCGGTTGCCCATGCCTTCCACGGGCTGGATAACATCAACGTGGTTATCCTGTTTCCCAAAGGCAAGATCAGCCCACTGCAGCAAAAGCTGTTTACCACCCTGGGCGATAACATTCATACCGTTGCTATTGAGAGTGACTTTGATGCCTGTCAGGCAATGGTTAAACACGCCTTTGATGATGTTGACGTACGCGAAGGCCTGCATCTTAACTCTGCCAACTCTATCAATATCAGCCGCCTGTTAGCTCAGGTCTGTTATTACTTTGAAGCGGTAGCACAACTGCCTGAAGACAAGCGCAGCAAAGCGGTCTTTTCGGTACCCAGTGGTAACTTTGGTAACCTTACCGCTGGCATGATTGCCAAGGTAATGGGTTTACCCATTAAACGCTTTATTGCAGCAACTAACCTGAATGACACCGTACCACGTTACCTGAAAACCGGTGAATGGGCGCCTAATGCTACTGTGGCTACCATGTCTAATGCCATGGATGTCAGCCAGCCTAACAACTGGCCACGCATTGAAGCGCTTGTAGAGCGCGGTTATGTTGACAAAGCCATCCTGCGCGGTGAGTCTGTAGACGAAGAGTATACGCAGCTTGCTATGCGTCAGTTGCTCAAAGAAGGCTATACCTCTGAGCCCCATGCCGCCATTGCTTACCGTGCGGTGAGCCACGACCTGAATGACGATGAAGTTGGCGTATTCTTAGGTACTGCGCATCCGGCCAAATTCCGTGAAACCGTTGAAAACGTTTTAGGTACGCCGCTGAGTCTGCCTAAGCCGCTGGCTGATTGCGCCAATCAGGACAGCCTGGAAGCGGAGCTGCCGGCCGATTACGAAGCTCTAAAAGCGCATATGATTGCGTTACTCAAAGGCGAGTAATGACCACCTGGCATGATGCCCTGGGGCCACAAAAAGAGGCTGAGTACTTTACCCGGCTGATGGCCCGCATTCAGTCTGAACGTGAGGCGGGTAAGGTAATTTATCCGCCTCAACAAGACGTATTTAATGCGCTTAAGTTCACACCGCTGGAAAGCGTGAAAGTGGTTATCCTTGGTCAGGATCCTTATCATGGTCCGGACCAGGCCCACGGCTTGTGTTTTTCGGTATTACCGGGAGTTAAAACGCCGCCGTCGCTGGTTAATATCTACAAAGAACTGGCCGCCGACATCGATGGGTTTGTGATACCAAAACATGGCACACTCACCCGTTGGGCGGAGCAGGGAGTCTTACTGTTAAATACCGTGTTAACGGTAGAGCAGGGAAAAGCCCACAGCCATGCGAAATGGGGCTGGGAAACCTTTACTGACGCTGTGATTGATGCCGTTAACCGCCATCAACAAGGTGTGGTCTTTTTACTGTGGGGCAGCCACGCGCAAAAGAAAGGCATGCATATCGATACCAGCAAACATCATGTACTGAGTGCACCACACCCGTCACCGTTGTCTGCACACCGGGGATTTTTGGGCTGTAAACACTTCAGCCAGACTAACCAGCTTCTGAGTAGCCAGAACAAGTCACCCATTAACTGGCAGTTATAAAATACTAACCTCTATGCAGATTAGTACTTGCCACCAGTTAATAAGTCACTTAGTAGCCCGTTTTAAAAAACAGACACCCTAAACGCAAACGACCACATCATTGATGTGGTCGTTGTGTATTCTTAGCGTGCGCTTTCTTCTAAAGCCATGTCAAAACTCATGTCGATATCAGCGAGTTCCTTTTCAAGTTGATACCGGTCTTTAATTGCTTCGATTTCTCTCCACTTTCGTTTTTTACTCTTGGTTTTGGTAGAAGTTTCGTCTAGGTTAAGCATTGCAAATAGATCTGAAGTATCCACGGAGATCTCCTTGTTATTACCGCTAACTACACTGTCAGTGTGTCTTTATTGACCCCTGACAATTTTTGTACCACAGCTATCGTTAGATTAAAATAGTTTTGTTTACTTTTAATTAACAAATTATGACGCTGCGATGACAATCCGTGGTGTTCTTATGTACAGAGGGACCCCGTGAACGGTTCCCTCTGTTTTGCACATTATTGGCTCAGATTATAACCAGTAATGTTTATTTTGGTGCATTGGCTTGCTTAAAGCGGTTAATCAGATCCTGGGTTGAGCTGTCAAAAGTCTCTGCTTCTGTATTCCCCTGAATTCCCGCTAACACTTGATTTCCAAGGACTTTACCTAATTCTACGCCCCATTGGTCAAAGGAATTAAGCTGCCAGATAACACCTTGTACGAACACCTTATGTTCATACATTGCAACCAGCGCGCCAAGTGTAAACGGATCCAGCTTTTCAAATAAAATGGTGTTGCTGGGTTTGTTGCCCGGCATGGTTTTATGCTGAGCCAGACGTTTACGCTCTGCTTCGTCCAGCCCTTTGTCGGCTAAGTCTGCATAGCAGTCGTCAAAGGATTTGCCCTGCATCAGAGCCTGGGCCTGACCAAAGCAGTTAGAGGCCAGCATCGCGTGATGGGTGTCGTCCTGATTAGGCACGTTTAATGGCAGCAGAAAGTCTGCCGGAATAACGCCGTGCCCCTGGTGAATAAGCTGGTGGAAACTGTGCTGACCGTTAGTTCCTTCACTACCCCAGATGATCGGTCCGGTTTCGTAACCGATAGCATCGCCATCCTGTGTCACCATCTTGCCGTTACTTTCCATGTCGAGTTGCTGTACATACGCAGGTAAACCTCGCAGATAATGGTAGTAAGGCAACATAACGTGAGACTGCGCCCCAAAGAAGTTGCGATACCAAATGCCCAGCACTGCCAGGATAACCGGCAGGTTCTGCTCATTAGGGGCCGATTTAAAGTGCTCGTCCATGGCAAAAGCACCTTCCAGCAGGCCTTTAAAATTGGCAAAGCCGAGGCATAAGGAAATTGGCAGACCGATGGCAGACCACAACGAATAACGACCGCCTACCCAGTCCCACATCGGGAAGATGTTTTCTTCAGCAATTCCGAACTCGGTAGCGGCTTTAACATTGGAAGATACGGCAACAAAGTGCTTGGCGATATCTTCCTGTTTACCGCCCTGTTTAAGGAACCAGTCTTTGGCGGTTAGCGTATTTTGCAGAGTTTCCTGCGTTGAGAAAGACTTAGAAGACATCACGATAAGTGTATCTTCATGGTCCATCTCAGCAAGTACGTCAGTAATGTGGCAGCCATCAACGTTGGCCACAAAATGCACTTTTACTGCATCCTGCTGATAGGGTTTGAGGGCTTCGGTCATGATCTTCGGCCCTAAGAAGGAGCCGCCGATACCAATCGCCACAATGTGTTTAATCGCTTTGCCGGTATAACCTTTGTGCTCACCGCTGTGAATACTGTGCGTGAATGCCTCAATTTTCTCCAACGTGGCGAGCACTTCCGGCATCACATCTTCGCCGTCGACCATCACCGACTGACCCGAAAAGTTACGTAACGCGGTATGCAATACTGCACGGCCTTCGGTATTGTTAATGATATCGCCGTTGAACATTGCATCGCGATGCTGGGCGACACCACGCTCATCAGCCAGGTCAAACAGGGCTTTTAATACATCTTTGGTCACCCGGTTTTTGGAAAAGTCGATATAAATACCGCAGGCCTCTGCATTCATTTCGGCAGCGCGGTTTTCGTCACCGGCAAACCAGTTACGCATATGTTCTTTTTTAACCAGTTGGGCCAGTGATTCAAGCGTTTGCCACTGGGCTGATTCCGTGAGCGTTGTCATACTTATTTCCTACAAAAACTAATCAGTAAAGATGGTTGATAATTTCAATTTAATGTTAATATTGTATTACAAATTATCAAGTTTGTCTTTTAACATTGTTTCCAGTTTTTCCTGATCGGCAGCGAAGTTGCGAATACCTTCTGCCAGCTTCTCTGTTGCCATGGCATCTTCATTCATATCCCAACGGAACTCAGCTTCGGTAAGCGCTGCACCCGGCTGCTCAGTAGCGCCGTTATCGGTTAGTTTAGCGGCCACTTCACCCGGCGCATTGGCCAGTTCTTCAAGTAACTGCGGGCTTATGGTCAGACGGTCGCAACCGGCCAGCTCAAGGATTTCGCCAATGTTACGGAAGCTGGCGCCCATCACGATAGTTTTATATCCATTGGCTTTGTAGTAATTGTAGATGCTGGTAACAGAAACTACACCCGGGTCTTCGTTAGCTGCGTAGCTGTCTTTACCTGTTGCTTTTTTGTACCAGTCCAGAATACGCCCAACAAACGGGGAGATCAGGAACGCACCGGCTTCTGCGCACGCACGAGCCTGGGCAAAGCTGAATAGCAGTGTCAGGTTACAGTTGATGCCTTCTTTTTCCAGTACTTCTGCTGCTTTGATACCTTCCCAGGTAGAGGCAATCTTAATAAGGATTTTCGACTTGTCGATACCGGCATCCGCATACAGTTGGACCAGGCGCTTCGCCTTGGCGATGGTGGCTTCGGTATCAAACGATAAACGGGCATCCACTTCGGTAGAAATACGGCCAGGAATGCTGCCAGAAATTTCTTTACCAATAGCTACCGCAAGCTTGTCTGATGCGTCGGTAAGTTGTTGCCCGGCATCATCAGACTGACTGGCGGCCCAGCTGACTGCGTCATCAATAAGCGCAGCATATTGTGGCAGGCTGGCGGCTTTAAGCAGTAGTGACGGGTTGGTGGTCGCATCCACTGGCTGATACTTTTTAATGGCATCAATGTCGCCGGTATCGGCAACTACAGTGGTTAATTTACGGAGCGATTCAAGCTGGTTACTCATAGTCTGTTATATCCTGAATAAGTGGTGGCCGTGCCATCAGTACAGATGGTACGGGCCGGTTAAATTTGCTGTAGGGTGCCGTCTTGAATTTTTATGACGTGTTTTACTCAGTGTATAACAATCTTCGGTTGAGGTTAACCGCTGACGGTGCGCTATCGCTTTAAAATAAAGCGCTGTACAGTTTTCATAAGCACCGGTGTGGGTAAAACCCGTTTTGCGGTTTGTTCTGACCCATTTTATTGAACCTGCTAATCGATTTTTAGTGCCTGATTGACGTAATTAACAGTGGTATACTCTCCGGTAAAGAAATAGGAGAAAGCATGTTAGTTGTTGTATCCCCAGCCAAAAATTTAGATTACGAGTCCTCTGTTCCGGTTAGCGAATATACCCAGCCTGAGCTGTTGGATGATGCCTCGACGCTCGCCGAAGAATGTAAGGAATTAAGCCCTGCTCAACTTGGTTCACTGATGAAGATCAGTGACAAACTGGCGACCCTGAATGCCAACCGTTTTGCTGAGTTCAGCGTGCCGTTTACCGACGACAATGCGCGCCAGGCACTGTTTGCGTTCAACGGTGATGTGTACACTGGCCTTGATGCCCAGAGTTTAAGTGATGAAGATATCGCTTACGCCCAGCAGCATCTGCGGATCCTTTCGGGCCTTTATGGTGTTTTGCGACCGCTGGACCTGATGCAGGCTTACCGGTTGGAAATGGGCACTAAGCTGGAGAACTCCCGCGGTAAAAACCTGTATGAATACTGGGACAACAGAATTACCAAAGTGCTTAATGAGGCGCTCGAAGCTCAGGGTGATAATGTGCTGATTAACCTGGCGTCGAACGAATACTTCAAGTCTGTTAAGAAAGCAGCGCTTGATGGCATGATCATCACGCCCGTGTTTAAAGACAAGAAAAACGGTCAGTACAAAATTATCAGCTTCTTCGCCAAAAAGGCACGGGGACTGATGGCCCGCTATATTATCCAACATCAGGTTAAGGATGTAGACGGTCTGAAAGCCTTTGATACGGCCGGTTATTATTATAGTGAAGAGCAAAGTACAACGACGGAGCTGGTGTTTTTACGCGAAGAGCAGTAGCGCATGCGTTAAGCTAAGAAAACGCAGCAGGCGTGATGCCATGCTGCGTTTTTTATGTTTGCTGTGCTGAGCGCTGCTTAAGGTTGCAGGTGCTCAAGGAAGAAGTTGGTTTTCATTGTTTGCAGGTGCAACGTGGTACCGTCGCCTTCACTAATGCGGTGGCTGCGGTTGGGGTAGGACATAAACTCAAACTGTTTATTGTGTTTCACCAGCTCGTTAATTAATGCCTCCGTGCCCTGATAGTGAACGTTATCATCGCCGGTACCGTGCACCAGTAGCAGCTCGCCCTGTAAGTCTTTGGCAAAGGTGATGGGCGATGTCTGCGTGTAACTGCCCGGATCGTTTTTAGGATTACCGGCGTAGCGTTCCTGGTAGATGGTATCGTAATAGCGGATATCAGCCACTGGTGCCTGGGCTACCCCAACATGGAATTTGTCTGGGTGTCTGAACAACAGGTTAAGGGTTGAGCTACCGCCACCGGAATGGCCCCATACACCAACCCGGCTGGTGTCTATTTGCGGCCAACGGACCGCCATGGCGTCCAGGGCATCGGCCTGATCGCGCACCGTGATACTGCCTATTTTCTTGTAAATCGATTTGCGCCAGTCCCGGCCTTTCGGGGCGCGGGTGCCGCGATTATCTACCGATACCATGATAAAGCCCTTCTGCGCCATCATACTATTCCACAAATAGCCGCTACCACCCCAGCTATCCTGAACGGTAGAGCCCCAGGGTTCGCCATAAACGTAAAAAATAATCGGATACTTCTTTTCAGGGGCCATATCTGGCGGGAACATAATCCAGCCGTCCAGCGGTACACCATCTCTGGCTTCAACCCGGAAAAACTTGTGTTGTGGCAGAGATTCTTTGGCCAATTGCGCTTTTAGTTCCTCATTGGTGGTCAGTTGGGTGATAGGCTCATGACCCGCTGTTTTGATGATCTGGCTACTGGCTGGTTGATTAAACCGGCTGTGGGTATGCATGGCATAGCTGGCATCTTTTGACATGTAATAGCGGTTATTGCCGGTAAATTTTGCCGGTGTCAGCTGTTCAACCGGGGTAGTGCCATCCAATGAACCTTTAAACAAAAAGCGCTGTTCTGGTGCATCCGGTGAAGCGGTGAAGTAAATACTGTTAGTGGCTTCATTAATCGTGATCAAATCCACGATATCATAGTCACCGGGGGTCAGATCGATAATTGACTTGCCATCCCGGGAAATCCGGTACAGATGCCGCCAGCCGTCACGCTCACTGTGGAACACAAAATGACTGCCATCTTCTTGCCACTCAGCCGCATAATACCACTCAAGGAAGGCATCATCCTGATCGGTATAGATGGTTTTCAGGGTATTTTCCTGCCAGTTAAACAACCGCAGTACATTGGTATTTTGTGGACGATTAACATCCTGAATCAGCACTTCCTCGCCGGTACCTGCCCAACTGATGCGTGGCACATAGCGGTCGCGATTGTCGCCGGAGAGCGGTGCCCAGTGAGTTTGTTGGTCAGCAAGTGACACCACACCCACCTTTACTGCTGAGTTTTGCTCACCAGCCTTGGGGTAGGGAAAACGCGTGAGGGTTGGGTAAAGCGAGTCGGTATTGTTGATCATGGTAAAGTATTCAACACCGGATTGATCAAGCTGCCAGTAAGCTATTGCTTTACTATCAGGACTCCAGCGAAAACCATCGGTAATTGAAAACTCTTCTTCATATACCCAGTCGAAATTACCATTGATAATGGTATCGCTGCCATCGGTAGTAAGCGCGGTGACGTTTTTGCTACCCAGGGTTTCCACATAGATATTGTTGTCCTGTACATAGGCCACTTTCTGGCTGTCAGGGCTGAACTTGGCGAACATCAGGCTCGTTTCTTTGGGTGTCTCGCCACCGAGTTGGTAGAGTGAGTCAGACTCCAGGTTCAACACCCAGTAGTCACCTCGGGTGCGGTGCCGCCAGACCTTTTGCCCGTTAGTAAAAATCAGAGCCCATTTGCCGTCTTCGGACCATTGGTAGTTTTCAATACTCAGGGCGTCATCTGCGCCTTCAGGAGTGAGCTGTTCTACAGTTACCAGCACCTTGCGGCCGCTGCCATCAGGCTGATAAAAAACGATGTCATTGCCGGTTACGCCGTGGCTGTCATCATCAGTTTGCTGAGTATTTTTACTGCGCGCTTCGGGCACTGTGTAGCCGCTGCCATCATCCAGCCAGCGAAAATAGGGCGCACGTTCACTGTTAAATTCTTTATCAGTATAAATGCGTTCGAGAGATAAGGTTGGGGCAGGCTCAGCGTTTTGTTGCCCGCTCGGGGCACAGCCAAACAGAGCAAGCAAACCAACGCCTGTGATCAGGGATTGCGTTAACTTTTTCAATGTGAGTTCCGTCGTTATTATTGATGTAGAGGATTATTCTTCCAGCAAAAGTGTAATGGATAGGGCACTTAAAACAAGCAATTTGGTAGTCTGAAAGATACCGCTCAGCGGTTTTCTACCGGCAGAAGTTTGAGTATTACCCCGGCCAACAGAGCAAAAGCAACGCCAATTAATACATCTGTCATACGGGCAATGATAAGCGTTTGAGCGCTGTAACCAATCGGCGCAGTGTGGGCAAGGATAACGGTTAATGGCGTAATGAAAATACACGCCAGTGCATAATTTTTGGTGATCAGCATTTCGATAGTAAACGCCAGCACAAACAACAGCAGGATCAGTACCAGCGGCGAAGGAGACAGGGCAAAAATACCAGCGGCAAGTAACATGCCCAGCGCCGTGCCCGTGGCCCGGTGCAAAGAGCGTTGCCAGAACTCGGTCATCCGTTGGCCTTGCAAGATGGCAGCAACTGTAATGGGTACCCAGTACGGATTATCAATACCACCCAGGCTGGCCAGATAATAACTGCCGCCAACGGTTATTCCGGCGACCAGCGCTTTTACGAATGCGGCAGGTTGCCAGAGTGGTTGTGCCGGGTCGGTGACTTGTTTCGGTTTGTCTTTCACCATTATGCGGTCGTGAAGCCAAACGGCAATCGTTACCATCAGGCTACCGGCAAAAAAAGCGCTGGCAATGACAGGAATATGGTCTGTTGGTACATGATGGGTTTTGCTCAGACAGCACACCATAATGAAAAAGAACCCGGCCGGTGGGCGCATCTTTTTATACAAGGCAAGGTAGATCGCTATCAGCGCAACCAGCCCAAGGAAAAAAGCTGAGGCGGGTAAATAGCGAGCAGTTATAAGCCCGAGGGTAAACGAAGCGCCAAATGGAATTATCATTTTCAGCAGCGCACGGGCCCGGTAGCCAGGGGTAAAAGAGGGGCTGTACAATCCCAGAAGCGCACCAATACAAGCTGTAAGGCCAGCTTCCAGGTTGTCACTGAGTACGCCAAGTAACAGTGGCAAAGCCATGCAAAAAGAGCAGAGAGCGATTAGCGATAACGGACGGGGAATGGGATTAATAGTAAAAAGTGATTTCAGGCTATATAAGAAACCGTTATGTGCCTGTTTTGCTGTGGCTGATAGTTTATGCCGTATTGGGCGCGTCACCCTGGTTTCTCCGTTACGGGTTGCTGACATTGAGTCTGCATTTAGCTACCCCGGCAACGGAATTACCGTGCCGGGGTACCTGCTAAGGATTAGTCCACGTACATCTTCTGCTGAAATTTAAGATTTTCTACCGTGTTACCCCGGCGGATCTCGATATTAAAGCGGTAAGTTTCTTCATGGCGAAAGCTAAACACGGCCAGGTAGTAAATCGCTTCACCTTCCTGAACTTTTTTAAAGTTAAGTTTTTTTTCGGTGCCAAGCAGGTTGGTTGCCGTGCCCTGCATACTCACTGTTTGTGCTTGCTGAGTGTCGCTGTTAAGCACAGATATATTTACCAGCGCGTTGTACTTACTGCGGACTACGCCGTACTGACGGGCGATTTGGGGACTAAAAAACGTCGAGTTGACTACAATGTAATGAACGTCCCAGTCCCCCAGCTGCTCTTTTTGTTCGGCGCTGGCAGTAAATGCCAACGGCAGTAACAGGAGCGCAAATAACAGTTTATAAAAAACGCGGAGTCGACCCATAGTTCACCTCTGCTTAGTAATAAGGTAAGTAATCACGCAGTACCAGCTGTAACGCCTGCAGGGCTATAATGGCAATCAGTACCGATAAGTCGAGTCCGCCAATCGGCGGAATAATGCGCCGGATAGGGGCCAGAAACGGCTCTGTGAGTTGTTGCATGACGTATTCGATGGGATTACGTCCCTGAGAAACCCAGCTCAGTACGGCACGTAAGATAAGCACCCAGAATACCAGGGTGAGAAACTCTTTGACCACATCCAGTAATGAAATGATCACCAGGCCCACGGGATTAATGTTGCCACCAAACAGCAGGTTGAGCACCAGGTACTTCGCCATCGCGACCAGAATCGCCAGCACCAGGGTGGCCACATCAAAGGTACCAATGGACGGAATAATCCGTCGCAACGGACCAACAATCGGATGCGTGGCTTTAACCACAAACTGACTAAACGGATTGTAAAAGTCAGCCCTCGCCATCTGTAACCAAAGCCGCAATAACACCACCATCAGATAAAGGTTAAATATCGTGGTGATCAGAAAAACCGAAGCGCTCATTGAATGTTCCTATCTAAAATAAAGTAGCCATTTCTTCAGCCCGCGCAACGGCGGACTGCATTGCCTTGGCAACAATGCCCTGCAAATCGCTGTCGATTAACGAATTACATGCAGCGGCAGTAGTGCCTCCCTTCGATGTGACCTGAGCACGCAGCTCGCTGAGCTCCAACTGTGGGTTTTCGCATACCATTTCGGCTGCGCCCAGCATTGCCTGTTGCACTAATACTCGGGCGTCGGCCTGAGAAAATCCCTGCGCCATACACTCTTCCTGCATGGCCTGTAAAAATAAGAAGAAATAGGCAGGACTGCTGCCGGCAGCAGCAATAACGCCATTGATGTCGTCTTCTTTTTCAACCCACAGAGTTTTACCTACGGCGCCCATTACATCGGCAACGTAATCGCGGTCTGCTTGCTCCACACTGTCGTCGGCATACAGTCCCGACATCCCTTTGCCCAGTAAACTTGGCGTGTTGGGCATTACCCGTACTACCGGATACTCACCACCGAGCATTTCCTGTAACCGGGCCACCGGCAGGCCTGCTGCGATGGAAACAAAAAGTTTGCCGGCAAAATCGGTATTTTGCTGCATCGCCGCGCACACATCCGCCATCATTTGCGGTTTTACGGATAACACAATGGCATCGGCAAACTGGCAGGCTTCGTCGTTGGATTGGGTAACATTAATGCCCCGTTCTTCCTGTAAGGCGTCGAGTTTTGGCCGAGAACGGTTACTGGCAATGATGGCCTCTTTGGGATAACCAGACGCGACCAGTCCGGCAACGATACTACGGGTCATATTTCCCGCGCCAATAAATGCAAGTTTACGATGTTGCATGAGTCTCCTTTAATTTTGCTGTTGTCGGGCACCAAAAATAGCGGTGCCAATTCGTACCATGGTTGAACCATAGGCGATAGCTTCGCACATATCACCGCTCATCCCTACAGAAAGGGTATCCACGGTATCGACCTGCGCTGCCACATCATTATACAACGATTGCAGTGCAGCGAGCGTCTGATGCTGAGCTTGTGGTGTTACATCGGCTGCCGGAATTGCCATTAATCCCCGTAAGCATAACCGCGGAAGATTAATTATTTCTTGCACCAGTGCCGGCAGCTCGCCCGGAATAATGCCGGACTTGGTGGTTTCCTGCTCTATATTGAGCTGAATACACACGTTTAATGGTGGCATACCCTCAGGGCGCTGGTCGTTAAGTCGTCTGGCAATTTTCAGACGATCGATGCTCTGCACCCAGTCAAAATGTTCAGCCACAATTTTCGTCTTATTTGATTGTATGGGGCCAATCATGTGCCATTCAATGTCTGACAAGTGCTCAAGCGTCTGAATTTTATCGACGCCTTCCTGAATGTAGTTCTCACCAAACAATCGTTGTCCCGCTTCATACGCTAGCTCGATATCTGATACGGGTTTGGTCTTGCTAACCGCCAGTAATCTAACAGAATGAGGATTACGGTTAGCAGACGCTATGGCGTTATCGATTTCTTGACGTGCGTTTATCAGTCGATCTGCTATTGTTTGCATTAATACAACTTACCTACAGGTTATGGAGAAGTCAGGCTGTGGATATTACCGAACTTTTAGCATTTAGTGTTAAGAATAACGCATCAGACCTTCACTTGTCCGCAGGCCTTCCTCCGATTATCCGGGTGGATGGCGAAATGCGTCGGTTAAACGTTGACCCGCTCGATCATAAACAAGTGCATGCGCTGGTTTATGAAATCATGAACGACAAACAACGTAAGGAATACGAAGAAAATCTCGAAACCGATTTTTCTTTTGAAGTAAAAGACCTTTCTCGCTTCCGGGTTAATGCCTTTGTTCAGAACCGCGGCGCCGCGGCTGTACTTCGGACCATCCCCAGCAAGGTACTGACCCTGGACGATTTAGGCGCGCCCGCCATTTTTAAGGAAATTATCAACCAGCCCACGGGAATTGTACTGGTTACCGGTGCAACCGGCTCGGGTAAAAGTACCACCCTGGCTGCCATGATCGATCACATTAACTCGCACAAGCGCGAGCACATCCTGACCATCGAAGACCCTATCGAATTTGTGCACGAAAACAAGTTAAGCGTACTTAACCAGCGGGAAGTTCACCGCGATACGCACAGCTTCTCAAACGCCCTGCGTTCTGCTTTGCGTGAAGATCCAGACGTGATTCTGGTAGGTGAATTACGGGATTTGGAAACCATTCGTCTGGCCATTTCGGCGGCGGAAACCGGCCACCTGGTGTTTGGTACCCTGCACACCAACTCGGCCCCTAAAACCATCGACCGTATCATCGATGTGTTCCCGGCTGAAGAAAAAGCCATGGTACGTTCTATGTTGTCGGAATCGCTGCGTGCCGTTATTTCGCAAACCCTGTTGAAGAAAATTGGCGGTGGCCGGGTTGCGGCTCATGAAATCATGGTGGGCATACCGGCAATCCGTAACCTAATTCGTGAAGATAAAGTGCCGCAAATGTACTCGGTAATCCAAACCGGCCAGTCCCATGGCATGCAGACCATGGATCAGTGCTTACAACGCCTGGTGGCTACCGGCGTGATTACCCAACAGGATGCCATGGCTAAGATGGTTGATAAACAACAGCGGCCCGGGTTTTAAGGAGAATTACCATGCTTGATCAGCTGTTACAGAATATGGTTGACCGCGATGCCTCTGATCTATTTGTGACATCAGGCTTTGCGGTAAGCGCCAAGATTAACGGCAAGCTGACGCCGCTGATGGAAACATCGCTAACCGAACAGGCCGCGCTGGATTTAGTCCATGAGGCCATGAGTGATAAACAGCGCGATGAGTTTCATACCACCAAGGAATGTAACTTTGCTATTGCGCGGGAGGGCATTGGTCGTTTTCGTTGTAGCGCGTTCTGGCAACGTGATCAGGCGGGTATGGTGATTCGGCGGATTGTAACGCAAATTCCCAATGCCGAGGATCTCGGCCTGCCGCCGGTCCTTAAAGACATTATTATGTCTAAACGAGGGCTGGTGTTGTTTGTGGGGGGAACCGGCACCGGTAAATCTACCTCACTGGCGGCCTTAATAGGCCATCGCAATACCCATTCCCATGGCCATATTCTGACTATAGAAGACCCTATTGAGTTTGTGCATGAACACAAAAATTGCGTGGTCACCCAGCGTGAAGTAGGCATTGATACGCAATCTTTTGATGATGCCCTGAAAAGCTCATTACGTCAGGCGCCAGATGTCATCCTGATTGGTGAGATCCGGTCTATGGAAACCATGGAATATGCTATGTCGTTTGCCGATACCGGTCACTTGTGTGTGGCTACATTGCATGCCAATAATGCTAACCAGGCCATTGAACGGATCATGCATTTAGCGCCCAAAGATCAGCACGACAAACTGCGCTTTGATCTAAGCCTGAATATCCGTGCCATTGTAGCTCAGCAACTGGTACCCACCGTGGATGGTAAGGGCAGGGTAGCAGCCATTGAAATCCTGCTTAATTCGCCACTGATTAGGGACCTTATTCAGCGCAATGAAATTGGCAGTCTTAAAGAGGCCATGGAAAAAGGTAAGGAGCAGGGCATGCAAACCTTTGATATGGCCTTGTTTGATTTGTATAAAACCGGACGAATCAACCTTGAACAGGCATTGCATCATGCTGATTCACCGAACGATTTGCGCCTGATGGTTAAGCTGGATTCGAATAATCCACAGAGCGACGGTCTGGGCTCGTTATCCGGCGTGTCCATTGATATGGATTAAACCTTGATCCGATTTAAATCAGGGGTGACGCCATTTGTCATTCAGCAATACTATGATGCACTCACCACACAGGGGATCCCTTGTGTGGTGCGCAATCAGTTTATCAGTGGCGCCATGGGCGAACTGCCGGCGCAGGATCTGGAACCGGAACTGTGGTTAATTAATGCCGACGATCTGGTGTTTGCTGAGCGGGTATTAACTTCTCTTAAAGAAGATAACAACGCCGAAGCCTGGATATGCAGCACCTGCCAGGAACCTCAGGACGCCGAATTTAATCTGTGCTGGAATTGCCAGTCCCCCAAGTGTTAGCTTAAACACAAACAGAGTGTACTTATTGCGGCGCTTTCCCGTATATTAGTGACATCAAAGCAATATTTGCCGTCTGTCGACTAATCCATGAAAAAACTCAAGCGTTATCAATACGAGCGATACGCCATTCTTTGTCAGCTTGCTTATCCTGACGCCGAAGAGAATTACCAGAAGGTGCTGGAGCCCTTTCATGAACGCCAACTGGTGGATAAATATGGTCGCATGAGTGTGCGCATTCTGTGGACGGATAATAAAAAAGAAGCCATCGTAGTGTTCAGAGGCTCACTGGGAATCAGAGACTGGCTGGCTAACATGGTGTTTGTACCGGCGAAGATTAAGCAAGTAGACCGCCATTTTTATGTGCACTGGGGATTCAAGCGGCTGCTCAATCAGCCCATGTTTTCCAGCACCAAAACCATTAACGAAGCGCTACCCCTGCGCGAGTTGCTGGTAAAGGTACTGGAGCCATTACGCCTGCAGGGCAAACGCTTTACGTTTACCGGGCACTCTTCCGGTGGCGCGGTAGCGGTGTTGATGGCCGATTACTTTGAGCGGCAGAATAAGAAAGCAGTGAAACGGGTGGTGACCTTTGGTCAACCGGCTGTGGCCACCCGGGCCTGGAACAAACACTATTTGTTACACCATAAAACCTACCGCATTTGTTGCGATCTGGATATGGTGACCTTTATGCCGCCGTTTCCTTATTACTTCTGGCATGTGGGCAAGATGCTCTGGCTTCACGATGATCAGATTTACGAGAATACGCCTACCCACGAACGCTTTTTAAAGTCGTTGCACAGCTGGCTGTTGCGGCCGATTACTTACCATTACATGCGCAAGTATATCCGCAATAAAAGCTTGTTTGATGAACACTAATCGGGTTGGCGGATAACCCGGTTTTTCAGTTTGTCCAGGCTGTATTTGTCTTTAATACTCATGATCAGCGCAGCGATGCTGAGCAGCAAAATGCTGCCAGATTCGTAAATCAGGACAATTTTATCCAGCTCTTTACTTTGCAGGATTATCATTCGACTGAGAGCAGTCATGGCAATTATCAGCGGCAGGGTTACCGGAATACGGTTGCTGTTGTAATAAGCCGCCAACATGCCCATAACTTCGGCGTAAATAAATAGCAGCAGCAGGTCTGACAACTCCACCGTGCGATATTCAACCATGTGCATAATCTCTGCTCCCACCGCTACCAGCGTTGCCAGCATGATGAGGATCAACAGCAGCTTCTCGATTTGCTCAATAAATTTAGCCATCGACATAACCACTCCCTTACCGTTGGAATTTTCATCAGTGTGATGGAAGCGTTGGGGGAAGGCTATAACTATTTAGTATGATTTTTATAGTGCTAATTGATCACGTGAATTGTTTTTGGCAGCGGAAAATTTAATCCCAAAGGCTTTCAAACCAACTGGTAAAAATCAAACAGGCCGACACGCTGTCAACTTTACCTTTGGTCAGTTTTTTATAACCGCCTAATTCAAAAAGCGTTGCTCTGGCATCGGCAGTACTTAAACGCTCATCATAGGTAGTCACTGGTGTCTTAAAGCGGCCGTGTAAGCGATTAGCAAACTTCTGCGCCCGCTCGGTCATGGTCTGAGAAGTGCCGTCCATGTTCAGTGGTAAACCCACTACTACGATATGCGGCTGCCATTCATCATAGATTTTTTGAATCTTATCCCAGTCAGGGATGCCATCCCGGGCTGTGAGCGCTTCTAAGGGCGCAGCGGTGCCGGTGACTTCCTGACCAATTGCCACACCAATGCTTTTAGTGCCAAAATCAAACGCCAGAACAGTGCGTTGCCCGGCCTCAGGCATGACCCACCTCAGGTGCGATCTGCCAGACATCAATACCCAGGCTGCTGACCGCCAGTTGCCAGCGCTGGTGGATAGGCGTATCAAACAAAATTTTCGGATCAGCTTCGATAGTCAGCCAGGAGTTTTCCTGAATTTCCCGCTCCAGTTGACCCGCACTCCAGCCGGCATAACCTAAAGTGATGATAGCCTGATCGGGCCCGCGGTGATTGCCGAGTGCACCCAATATGTCCTTGGAGGTGGTGACCATAATTTCTGAGGTCAGGTTGAGGCTTGAGCTCCAGCCAGGCTGAGGGCTGTGCAAAATAAAACCGCGCTCCTGGCTCACCGGTCCACCGGCCAGCACGATTTGCTGACCTTTCTCATCATCCACTTCTGCGTCTTTATCGGCCTGTTCCAATAGTTCTTTAAGGGTCATATTGGTAGGTTGATTCACCACCAGACCCATAGCACCTTCTTCGTTGTGTTCACAAATATAGGTCAGGCTGCGGGAAAAAAACGGGTCTTCCATTGACGGCATGGCAATCAGAAAATGATTGGCCAGATTTTTCAGTTCAGTCATGTTCAGTACCTCGTTGGGCCGACTTACAAAAATGGCGACGGCTTAGTTAAGTTTAGCTTCAATGGCGTCAAATAACTCGCCCATTATGTTTATATCGTACGCGCGCTCGATTTCTCTAACGCAGGTAGGGCTGGTAACGTTGATTTCAGTGATGCGATCGCCAATCACATCGAGCCCGACAAACATTAACCCGCGCTCAACCAACACCGGAGCGATGGTTTCTGCCAGTGCCCGGTCGCTGTCACTGATGGGCTGGGGTCGCCCTGTGCCGCCGGCTGCCAGGTTGCCACGTGTTTCTCCAGCCGAAGGTAAACGAGCCAGACAATAAGGCATTACCTTACCATTGACTATCAGTACCCGCTTGTCACCGTCTTTGATGGCCGGCAGGTAGGCCTGCACCATCATTTGGCTCTGGCCATTATTGGTCAGGGTTTCAATGATTACGCCCAAATTAGTACCATCTTCCTTAATCCGGAAAATAGAAGCGCCGCCCATGCCATCAAGCGGTTTGCAAATAACATCCTTATGTTTGGCATGGAACTGGCGCACCAGAGCAGCATTGCGGGTGACCAGCGTATCCGGTATAAGCGCCGGGAAGTAGGCGGTAAACAGCTTCTCATTAAAGTCCCGCAGGCTTTGCGGTTTATTTACTACCAGTGCGCCTGCACGCTCAGCCAGGTCAAGAATATGCGTAGCATACAAAAACTCACTGTCGAAGGGCGGATCCTTACGCATCAGAATAACGTCGAGTTCACCGAGCAGATACTGTTGTTCTTCGCCAAGGGTATAGAAATCCTGCGCCTGATCTCTCACAGTCACCGGGTAACCAATGGCTTTAGGCACGCCATTGTCGATATAGAGATCTTTGAGTTCGAGGTAAATAACTGTCGCACCGCGATGCTGGGCCTCTAACATCATTGCGAAACTGGTGTCTTTTTCTGGTTTTATTTTGGCAATGGGGTCCATTACCACGCCAACGGTATAGGTCATAGCGCACTCTCTTTAGTCATATAAGACAAAAATGGAGGTAATAACCGCTTAATTCAAGTCATTATGCGGTTACTGGTCGTATTATTTAGTAGCTTACAGGCGCAGGATTAACGATTACAAATCGCCAAACGTTGCCTGTAACACAGAAAGCCCGGTGATTGCGGCAGTTTCTGTGCGTAAAATTCTGGGCCCAAGGGAGCAGGCAGTAAAACCGGCTTCCTGAGACTGATGCACTTCGGTATCGGATAGTCCGCCTTCAGGACCAATCAGTAAACGGTAACCCGCATGGTTAGTGGTAAGCTGAGTCAGGCGTTGTTGACTGCCTGGTGATAATACCAGCCGGGTTTGTGAGGTGGAGTCGGCCAGCCAGTCTTTAAGCAGGGTGACCGGCTTTAACTCCGGCAGCGTATTGCGGCCGCATTGCTCACACGCGCCCTGAATGATTTTTTGCCACTGCAGTATTTTTTTCTGCCAGCGGGACTCATCCAGTTTTACCGGACAGCGCTCTGTAATTAATGGTGTGATGGTTGTTGCACCCAGCTCCGTGGCCTTTTGCAGAACCAGGTCCATACGGTCACCCTTTGATACCCCCTGGCCCAAGTGCAGGGGTAATGGCGACTGCGTGTCGATGGCCAGCCGGGAATCCACTTCGATGACAACCTGACGCCGTTGAGCCAGAATAATGGTTGCCGGATATTCATTACCGTCACCGTTAAATAACACTATCGGATGACCACTCTTCAGGCGCAGAACGTTTGCTACGTGATGCGCTGCGTCGGCAGTTAACGTTAGTTCACTGTCTACAGTGATGGTGTCAGGATGAAATAAACGAGGGATACGCATAAAGACTATCTTACCAAAGTGAAACGGCAGGTAGTTTAGCTTTCATTGCGTGGGGAATACAACAAAACATCGCTGCAACATTCTGCGCTATTGCAGCGATGCCGACTGTTATTTCGAGGCAAAAGTATTTATGGATTGTGCCTGATTGACCGCCATGGATTTATTGCGACGGGCATGAACGGTGTGTTTTCCCTTGTCGCCTTTGAGCGCATAACCAAGAATAAATAACACAACCAAAAATAGACAACTAAGTAGTAACATTTTCTATTCCTTAAAAAATTTCTACTGATTATAAGCAGTTGCAACACTATGCCAGACCAGACATGATGCATAAGCATGCTTACAAATACTTCTGAATGACCCTAAATACCTTTTCAGGCGCATTCGATTTCCCAACTTTTGGAAAAATTGCGCTAAAAAATATAGTCGTTTACGGTCCTCAGATCCAGTAAAAAAAAGGGCTCAGACGGCCTTTTTAAAAACTCAAATGCAATCAACTGATTAGCAAATTAAGCAGTAAAATCTGTAAAAAATAGTACGTCGCGGGTGTGACAGCTTAATGAAATTATAGCCCAAAAAAACCAATTCTGTTGCGCAGTTCACACGAACACTGGTAACTTACTGTTAGCTAAACAATAAAGGAATTTTAGTATGTTCACTCAAGAAGACATTGAAATGTACGTTAATACCTATGCGATTCCGTGGGGTATTAATATTGCGATGGCGCTTATTATTTTCGTCATCGGTAGGATGGTTGTTGGAATTATTATTTCAATGTTCGGCAAGTTGATGTCGAAATCGAAGTACGACGATATGCTGGTCGATTTTTTGAAGTCGATTCTTAACGCAGTTCTCATGCTGTTTGTGATTGTAGCGTCGTTAGATGAATTAGGTGTCGATACCACGTCGTTAGTTGCCATTCTAGGTGCCGCTGGTCTGGCAATTGGCTTATCGTTACAGGACTCGCTGAAGAACTTTGCTGCGGGTGTAATGTTGCTTGTTTTCAAACCGTTTCGTGCCGGTGATTATGTTGAAGCTGCAGGTGTAGCAGGTACGGTAAAGAAAATAGGCATTTTTACCAGCTCTATGAACACCCCTGACAACAAAGAGATCATCGTACCAAATGGTAAAATTTATGGTGACAACATCATTAATTATTCAGCCATGACAAACCGCCGCGTTGATATGACTTTTGGTATTGGGTATGGCGATGATCTGTTAAAGGCAAAAAATGTTCTGGAGCAGATGGTTAAGGAAGATGAGCGGATTTTAGAAGAGCCTGCGCCAGTAGTAGCCGTGTCTTCACTAGGCGATTCCAGTGTAAACTTTACCGTTCGCCCATGGGTCAAAAAGGAAGATTATTTTGCAGTATTGTGGGCGTTTACTGAAAATGTAAAATTACGATTCGACGAGGAAGGTATTTCAATACCATTCCCTCAAATGGATGTGCATTTCTTCAAAGAAGCGGATAACACCGAGAAGAAAGAAAGCGCTGAATAAATCATTTAAAGGCAAAAAACGGCTCTCAGAGCCGTTTTTTTTGTTCGCGATTTACGGGCTGCAACGGGCTTTTGTGGGACTGGCCTGATAGTCGGCCATTGCCGCATCCATATTGGCCTGCAGATTTTTAATCCGGCTATCGGGGGCCGGGTGAGTTGACAGCAACTCCATTGGCCGTTCCCCACCGCTGGCCGCTTCCATATTACGCCACAAGTCAACGGACTGACGGGGATCAAACCCGGCCTTAGCCATGAGCTGCAAACCAATCAGATCGGCTTCTGATTCGTGAGTACGGCTAAACGGCAGCTGTACACCCAACTGCAAACCGAGCCCCAGTGCGCCCATAATTTCGGCGTTATAAGGCACCTGATTTGCTGCCAGTACCTGATTGGCAACCTGCGAACCGGTTTGAATTAGGGTCGTCTGCGACATCCGCTCGTTACCATGCTGCGCAATAACGTGGCCGATTTCATGACCGATGACAGCAGCCAACTGATGCTGATTAGTGGCCACTTTTAGCAAGCCGGTGTAAACGCCAATTTTACCGCCGGGCAGTGCGAAGGCGTTAACCTGATCGTCATTGAACACCACGACTTCCCAGTCGCCTGAATACACGCCCGAGGGTACGTAGGGTAATAAGGTGTCGGCCACACACTGAACGTACTGATTCTGTGCAGGCTGTTTGGACACCGGGATTTCGCTTTTCATGCCATCAAAGGCCTGAACGCCAATGGCATTAAGCTGATCGCTGCCAAACAACAGTATCTGATTGCGACCGGTAGGTGAGGTTGCACACCCAACAAGGGTGCTGGCAGTCATTGCCATTGCCAGTACATAAGCGGATAACTTCATCAATTTGATTCCTTTTTCAATCTGCCAGCCGTGCTACGACTCGGGATTTCACATTTCTGTCACTCAAGGGACATGAAACTGTCACTCGGCTTTTCTACGCTTGGACGTTTAAGCAGGATTAACACGCTGAAATAGTTAAGTTTCGATCAGTGAGTGTCTTTGCTAAGCATACTTCAATTAACTATAAAAAAGGAAATGCAATGAAAGCGTCAATGTTCAAAACGAGTTTACTTGCGCTAACTGTAGCGGGTCTGTTAAGCGGTTGTAGCCTGGATGGTGATGACGGTACTGACGGTGCACAAGGACCTCAGGGGGAAGCCGGTCCGGTGGGTGCAGATGGTCAGGATGCAACCCGTGGCATTGAGCTGGCCGTTATTGGCCGCGCATCACTGGAAGCCGAAGGCGCTGCTGAAATTGTTCAGTACGATGTGGCAAGTGGCATGGTTTACGTCACTAACAGTGATTCTAATACGGTTGCGCTGGTAGATATCAGTGACTTGTCTGACGCGCCGCTGGACAGTCCGATTACCGATTTAAATCTGACCGTAGGTTCAGAAGTTACCTTGCCCACCGAGGTAGACGGGGTTGCTCTGGACGGATTAACCAGTATTGCGTTATCCGGTGATTTACTGGCTGTAGCCGTACCTGCTGACGCCAAGGCTGATAACGGTTTTGTGCTGTTCTACACCGGCGTATCCGCGTCTGCGCCAACGCTATTAAAGGCGGTAGAAGTAGGTAATCTACCCGATATGGTGACGTTTACGCCGGATGGTAGCAAAGTGCTGGTGGCCAATGAAGGTGAACCAGGTGGCGATTATACTGTTGACCCGGAAGGTTCTGTAGCCGTTATCGACGTCACCGACGGCGTTCCTGCTGATGAGGCTACACTGCTCGATTTTACAGACTTCAACGGACAAAAGGCTGAGTTAATGGCTATGGGGATGCATTTCCCTAACCCGGCCGGACGTACAATCAATGGTGTGACCATCACAACTTCGGTTGCCCAGGATTTAGAGCCTGAATACATCACGGCCAGCAATGAGATGGCATACGTGACATTGCAGGAAAACAATGGTGTGGCGGTAATTGACCTGAACACGATGACAATGGACATAGTGGGTCTGGGGTTCAAAAACTGGGCCGGGCTGAATATCGACGTGCAGGAAGACGGTGAAGTAAGTTTCGGTCAGTACGAAGGATTGTACGGTGTGTATATGCCCGACACGATTGCTATGTTTAGCTGGAAAGGCGCGGATTTTCTGTTAACTGCCAACGAGGGTGATGCGCGGGAATACTTTATTTCTGAAGACATGAGTGAGACGGATTGTACTGCTGCTGGCGGCCAGGATTGGGACGACAGAGAATGTCTGGCGTATACCGAAGAAGTGAAAATTAAGGCTCTTGATGCTGAGCCCGGCTCGGCGCTTGAAATGCTGCAGATGAATGGTGAAGCCGACGATCTGCGGGTGACCAACGCCTTAGGCGATGCTGATGGCAATGGACTGTACGATGCCGCTTATAGTTATGGCGCCCGGTCATTCACTATCTGGGACCAAAATGGTTTAGTCGTATTTGATTCCGGTGATGACTTTGAACGCATCACGGCATCATTATACGGAAGTGCCTTTAACAATGGTGACGATGAAAACGAAGGTGATTCACGTTCTGAAAACAAGGGGCCTGAGCCTGAAGCACTGACCGTCGGTCAGGTAGGTGAGCGTACCTACGCATTTATCGGTCTGGAGAGAATGGGCGGCATTTTTGTTTATGACATCACCAACCCTTACGACGCGTCCTTCGTTGAATACATCAATAACCGTGATGTGACCGAAGGATTGGTTGTAGGTGATGCGATTGGTGATTTGGCACCCGAAAGCTTACTGTTTGTTGCTGCAGATGAAAGCCCAACCGGTGCCCCCGCTCTGATTGTGGGCAACGAAGTGAGCGGTACGGTGGCGGTATATTCAATTACCCAAAAATAATCCCTGAAGATCCGGTAATACTGGATAGCTAAAGATTGCACCTCCTGTAAATTTGCGCAGGGGGTGCCAACTGCAAACCAACAATGCTGTGTTACTCCATAGCCGTTCAGCCTCTCTGTCTGTTAATTTGAAAAATCGCTGATTTACTATACGTTTGGCTATGTTCGGATTAACTGTTGTTGAATCGAAAAGAGCCTGTTTTCGTTAAGGTTTTCTGGATTATCCATAAACCTGAACCAACCCAGGTAGTGTTCCAAGTATTTTGTGGCTACTCCGTGAAACCGTTTCATCCACGCTTTCAGACGGCTGTGATAGGCGTTAACATTCTGAATATGAAAGACTTTATCTATCACCTTAACACCTCCCGCC
>NZ_PVNP01000203.1 GCF_002993365.1 Marisediminitalea alba | reverse complement strand
TGATGAGGTGGCGTTTACCTGGAGTCACAGCCGGGGCATGTTGCACGCCAAAGCACAGTTACAGGACTTTACCGGTACCTTGCTCACAGATGGCTATGCCGCTTACACCAAAACGGTTGAACAATTAAATCAACACGAACGGCAGATTGTGCACGCTGCCTGTTGGGTACACATGCGCAGAGGCTTTGAAAAAGCCCTCGACAGTGAGCCTCACACCGCACAACAGGCATTGGATATTATCGCCACACTCTACCGGCATGAAAAACACATCCGGGATAAGCAATCAGACCTGGCCGATATCCATACCTACCGCCAACAACACAGCGAACCACTCGTGACTGACTTCTTCCGGTGGGTCTACCAACAACGACAGCGCACTGATTTACTACCCAAATCCCCCTTCGCCAAGGCGCTTCATTACACCGCTGAGCGAGAGAGCCAACTCAAGGTGTTCCTGAGTAACCCCGCGTTACCCATGGACACCAATCATCTTGAGCGGGCACTGCGGGTAATCCCCATGGGCAGAAAAAACTATTTGTTCTGTTGGTCCGAACTCGGGGCTGAACAACTGGGCATATTACAAAGCCTGATGGTGACTTGCCGCCTGCAAGGCGTCAATCCCTACCATTATCTGGTGGATGTATTGCAGCGTGTAGCACTGCACCCGGCCAAAGATGTACTCGACCTGACGCCAAGAGTCTGGAAAGAGAAATTCGCGGACAAAAAATTGACGAGCGATTTAGATAAAATGGGGTGATCCGGGTCTATATTGATCGCTTACGTTATACTACACCCGATAATTCGGGGGATTTATGGATCAGCAACTCAAACAATATCAAAAGTCGTTAATCGCGCTGACGGAGCGAGTTAGCACTGAAGAAGGCTTCAACGACACCAATGTACCAGGTGTCAGAACGTTACGCAGTTCGTCTAAAACCTGCAATAGTCCGACTATTTATGAGCCTATGGTGTGTCTGCTTTTACAAGGCAGCAAAAATTTGTACGTGGGTGATCAGAAAATTCACTACAACGAGTTAAGCTATCTCATTATCCCGATTATGATGCCGGTCACTGGTGAAATTGTGCAAGCTTGTGAAACCAGCCCCTATATCGGAATTAGTGTCTCACTGGATTTGCGAGAATTGTCTGAACTGTTGATTGACATGGCCGAACACAAATCTGAACCCTGTCAAAAAAGCTGTATTAAGATGGTCGATGCCGATGTTGAATCCATGTCAACCTTTGCACGCTTGCTCGCGTTACATGATTCACCGCAGGATATTCCGATTATGCTGCCAATGTTAAAACGGGAACTGATGTACCGTATGCTTAAAGGCCCTGCCGGTAATCAACTTCGACAGTTTTTGTTATATGACTCCAACGCTAACCGAATTAGTAAAGTCATTGAAATTATTCGTAAGAATTTTAATTCACCGCTAAAAGTGAAAGATCTTGCTGATGTAGTGCATATGAGTGAGTCAGCGTTATACAGCGGCTTTAAATCGATTACTGCAATGTCCCCGCTTCAGTATCAAAAACATATACGCCTGAATGAAGCACGTCGCATTATGCTGTATGAAGGCATTGAAGCTTCTGCAGCAGGCTATCAGGTGGGCTATGAAAGCCCTTCACAATTTAGTCGTGAATACAGCCGGTTGTTTGGTGCGCCCCCCATTACCGACATCAACCGGGTTAAACAGAATCAGTCATTGGCAACGGTATCCAGTTAACTCAGCAAACATCCCTGCTCCTTTCAGAGTGAAAACATGTAGTATGACTATTCAGAGAGTGCAGTACGCGATCTAAAACGTTGTTTGGGTACATTATTCCACTGTGTACCTGGCAAAGCATGGCGGAGAGTAACAACATAGTGTGATTAGGTGAAAATCCCTTGGTATTTATACCGTCAGCATTGCTTTACTCAGTTGCAGCGTTTGAAAAGAGTTCTTACTGGTGGTTCGAATTTCTTTCGTAATCACCAGTAAGAGAGGCTCCAATTTATTTACCTGTTTTTTGTGCTAGATAACGCCTCGTTCTGCAAACACAGATTTAGCTACTGAAGCGGCGTTCAATGCGGCTGGAAACCCTGCATATACGGATATTTGTATGATCACCTCAACAATTTCATGCGGCAGGCACCCGACATTAAGTGCTGCATTTATATGTACTTTTAGCTGAGGAGCTGCATTACCCATCGCAGAGAGTGCTGCGACGGTGGCGATTTCGCGTGATTTTAAGTCTAAGCCATCCCGGCTATAAACATCCCCAAAAGGGAACTCTATTATGTAACGTCCTAAATCTGGCGCAATATCCCTCAAAGCGTCAATAACGTTCTCGCCAGCCTCCCCATCTATTTCTTTAAGTTTTTGCCAGCCTCGAGCATATCGGTCATTCACATCGTTATTCATTTCCTGGTTCTCCCTAAAAGTTGGTTTTGGCAGGATTGAGCAGCCACCTAAAGCGAGATGGCCATAACAAACAGCAATTAGGATTGTCGACGTTTTTAGAAAACTACGCCTTGATTTGTTTGGCATTTCTTTGTTTGTCAGCACCGTAACACCATTCATTGCTCTACCGTGACTCTTAGGCTACAGCTTAGAGTTTACTCTCAGTCAAGCATTCTTTTTTCTCCAGCTCGGATTGATAAAAATTAATCTTATCTTTAAGTTTTTCGAGATGTAGTTGCTGTGTTTGAATCTGCTCACTGAGCTTTGATGAATGGGCCTTAAGCATGGCATGTCGTGAAGCTAGTGTGGCTTTCCCCTGTTTGCGCAACTCCGCATATTCGCGTATTTGTTTAATCGGCATCCCTGTGTCTTTCAGGCGTTGGATAAATTCAAACCAAACTATATCTTTTTCCTGGAAATACCGGTGTCCACTCGATAATCGGTGAATATCATCCAATAACCCCACCTTGTCATAATAGCGAATGGTATGAGGACTAATATTCAGTCGCTTAGAAAATTCCGCTACATTCATAATGCTCTCTCTTTAACGGCTAGTTATATTATTACGTTAATCAGGCCCTGAGTGCATACAGCCCGTGGTATTGCCGATGGGATAGTTATTGTAAACGTTGTGTGACGAGCCCGGTATTAAGCAGAAGCGTTATTGCCTGCGCTCGTTTATTCACACAGAGTTTCTTAAAGAGTTTCTTGAGATGAAATTTCACTGTGTTTTCTGAAATACCAAGCTGATTGGCAATTGCCTTATTTGAAAGCCCCTCACATAACAATTCTGCAAGCTGAAATTCTCGATGTGATAACACTAATGCGTTTTGATGTCGAACAGCGCTTCGTTCAGATTTTTGAGCTCTGTAAATTTCAATTAACTGACGAACCATTGGGCTGCACTCGTGCCAGTAATGATTGCGTATCTGTCCGATAATCCCTTCAAATGCGTCGGGTAATAACATTAACACTTGCACCAGATTATGTGTATGCACCTGTTCGAGCAGAGTAATTGCTGTGCTACAAGCTTGTTCAGAATGACCTTGGCCGTGTAAGCAAACACATTTCAGCCCTTGCGAATAAGCAAACTCAAATGGCGCATGAATGTTGTGTGACTCCTGACAGCTGTATTCTGCGTATTCGCAGGCTTTGCTTAAAAAATGCTTTTTATAGAAATACAAACACAGTGCATTAGCCAATGTGAGTCTGATTGACCAATGTACAATGGCATCTTCCTGCTTTAACAATCCTTCCCAGGGCAACACTGAATCTGGCAGTTCATTGGTTAACACCGCCACTTTTAATGCTGATATATTGAGGTATTGACGCAATACGGTAAACCGTCTTTTACGCGCAACAATCAACCCTCTTTCAATATGCTCGCGGGCCTGTGTGACGTTATTATTCAACAGAGCAATATCTATCGCAGCCTGATAACAAACAATATATAACTCCACCCAACAATCCATTGATTCCAGTACTGGCAAGCATGAGCCAAGCGCCCTGCTCGCCTCCTCCTGCTGGTTTTGCTGGTAAAAAACCAACGCCATACCAGCCTGCGACATATATTTAAGTCCGGTATCAAGTCCAAACAGCTGTTTAGACATGTCTTCTGAACGTGTAAAAATATCTTTCGCTTCGTCTAAAAAACCGCGGTATAACAGACTCAGACCACAATGAATTAACAGATAGTTCACCCCCACCTGACACTGCCCGAGTTGCATCTGCGTAATGGCCTGGCGAGCGTAGTGTTCGGCTTTTTTAAACTCACCAATATGGTTGAAACTAATCACTACAAACGCCAGGAGAGTTGCATGCCTGACGTAGTCGTCCTCTTGCAGAGTACCGATCAGCGCCTGACACTCTTTGATCCTTGCCAATGACATTTCTTCACTACGGTAAGTCGATAGCAACACATCAATAGTATGGACATCTTTATGCAAATCATTGCCGGGTTCAATGCCTTCGACCAATTGCCTGGCGAGTTCAAAATACTCCAGTGAGGCATACAACTGACCAAATTTAATGGCCAGGTAGCTTTTTAATAAACTTAAAGTCACCGAAGACGAAATAATATCGGTAGAAAATTGATTGACCAGAGACTCTGCAATCCCAATTCCTTTTGTCATAACAATTTGCCACCCTCCCCCTTGCTTTATCAATTCTATGGCATGCTCGGGTCTATCCGCTTTAATAGCCTGGTTAACGGCCTCTAATACTTCATCTTGTATCACATACCAGGAGGATGCTCTTAAGCGCATGTCCCTGATAAAGTGACTGCCGTATGTCTGCAGTGCCTTTTTTTGTAAAAATGACGCAAATAAGTGGTGAAAACGAAAAGAAAACTGGGCTTCGTTGATCGGCAATAACAGAGCGTAATCCGTAAACAGTGGTTGCAGAATTTCCAGGCTGTTGTCACGTTGCAGCATGTAATCTACCTGCTGTGCACTAAATCTTTCCAGAAAGCAAATCCCCAGAATGATCTCCTGCGTTTCATCAGCAAGTGAGCTAAACACTTGTTCTTCTAAATAGCGATTGAGCATTTCACTACTGCCAGCAACGATATCACGGTAATTGCTTTGCGGGCGCTGACGATACCATATGCTGGCAAGCTGGGCTGCAACAGGCCATCCTTCCGAACGCTCATAAAAGGCATTCAGATCCTCTTCATTCATAATTTCACCCAGTAATTCCTGTACCTGGGTCCGGGAGAAACGTAAGTCACTGGTTTCAAGCTGCAAGGCCGTTCCTGACACTATTAAATGGCCGATATTCATGTTCGGGGTGACTCTTGAGCCCAGTAGTAAGTGGAGACCGGTTGCCTTGATGCTCAGTAATTCCTCGACAAACTGAAGTATCCGCCGCGAACGAATATGATGAAAGTCATCAAAAATAAAGACCACAGGCCTGGAATACTTGATCAGGGCATCCAGAATATCCTGACTAAAGTTATCGAGCATCTGACTGTTTGCATTGTTGCTCGATTGAAGTGATGTCCAGCTAACAATATTCAGATGGGCCATTGCAGCACTGATCAATCGGAAAAACTGATTTTCCTCGTTATCTGAGCTTTCCAAAGAAAACCAGGCTACCGTAACATTACTGTCCTGCGCTGCTACATGTGCCGCATATTGCGATAAAAATGTTGTCTTACCATACCCTGCGGGACTTACTACCTGGGTTAGCAACAGCGGTCCGGCGGTATCAATTTTAGCCATTAGATCACTACGCTGACATACCTTTAAGTGCTGTATGGGAGGTGTGAATTTTTGCTGAATCAGTGACGAGTCCTGCATAGCGATGGGAGCTTATCTACCTGTATGACGGCTGGGTTCAGCCCATTTTATATAACTACCCAAACGGGTAGTGATGTTTTTATCCTACCCCTTCGGCTTGTAGTCATCAACCTCTTATTTTCATACGCTTGTTTTCAACCGGTTGTGGCCTAAATGATCGCCCCAGCCTGCGAAAAATAATATTTGAGGATAGACCAATGCACACATCGCCCCATCCTAAACCCACAAAGCTGCGCATCGCGATACTCAGTGCGTTATTCGGCGCAAGCGCAGCTTCAGGCATTGCTTCAGCGCAAGAAGCGCCGCAGGATAAAAAAATGCTTGAGGTTATTGAAGTTACTTCACGTCAACGGGTAGAAAGCATTCAAAATGTGCCGATTGCTATCACTGCTTTTGGTGCGCTGGAAATTCAGGAAATGGGCATCGAGCGGCCGGCGGACTTTATTGGTTTAACGCCCAATGTGACATTAACCGAAGCGCAAAACGCAGGGAGTAGTTTCATCACCATTCGGGGTCTCTCTCAGGTAAGGAACGGCGAATCGCCTGTTGCCATTTCGGTTGATGGTGTTTTACAGGTGAGTCCGAATCAGTTTAATGCCGAATTGGTTGATATTGCCCAGATTGAAGTCCTTAAAGGTCCACAAGGTGCCTTGTATGGCCGTAATGCTATCGGTGGGGCAATTAATATTACCACCAAAATGCCGGATGACTTTACAACCGGTTTTGCCGAACTCGATTTAGGTAACGGTGGACTACAAATGTTAACGGCTGGTATCTCTGGCCCGGTAACCGAGAATTTCAGGTACCGTGTTTCCGGCGCGGTTAAGACGTTCGATGGGTTAATCGACAACGTATATCTTAATACCCCCGTTGATTTTCAGGATGAGAGTAGTGCCAGAGGGCGTTTTGTGTGGGAGATTAACGAAACCTTTAGCGCGGATCTAAGACTAAACTATATTGATACGGATGGTGGTGCACTTAACTATGTGTATCAGCCCTTGTTCGGTATAGATGACGCCAATGATACTACTGTGGATATCGAGGCGAATAACCTGGGCCAGAACGAAAGGACGATTTCTTCAATTGCCTTAAAGCTTGACTGGCAGGTAGCGACAGGTACCGCTACTTTTACCGCAGCACAGGACTCCATCGAAGAATATATTGCCGGCGATCAACTTCCCTACTCTCGCTACAACTCACTCACTTCGCTATTTGGCGAATATGTGCTGGACGGCACTCAGACTCAGTATCTGGATACCAACGCCGATAGCTATGAACTCAGGTTTACCTCAGATAGTGATAGTCGGCTACGCTGGATTGCGGGTGTGTATTACCTGCAAACTGATCGATTTATCTCGTCGTCTACCGGCTATGATCTGGGATTAGGTATCAATCGCATACAACGGGATCCCGGCTTGGCCACAGCATCTAATCCGCTGACAAGCTTTTTAGCCGATGATAACGACAATACTGCACAAGCTGTATTCGCCCAGATTAACTATGATCTGACCTCTACTACTGAAGTGACTGTCTCCGGCCGGTACGACAAAGACGAACGTGAGCAAATCAATAAAGCGCCGCTGAGTTTTGATACTAGCAGTGGTGAAGTACGCAAGGCTGAGTTTTCAAAATTCCAGCCCAAAGTTTCAATCGTTTATAAAGGTATTGAGGATATCAGTCTTTATGGTTCCTATGCTCAGGGCTTTCGCAGTGGTGGCTTCAATCAAAGTGGCGTTGGTGAAGCAGCTGAGAGTGTTGGCCTGGTAGGCGTCAATGATTTATACAAAGCCGAAGAAACTGAAAACGTTGAGATTGGCCTGAAAGGGAAACTGCCAGCATTAAACGCCCAGTTTAACGCCTCTGTTTTCCACAATACCATCGACAATCAACACTATTACTTGTTTGTTGGCGATGTTGGCGCCCAGGTACTGACGAATATTGATGAAGTTGAATTGTCAGGTGGTGAAATTGAATATAAACAGCAAATAACCAATGCGTTGTCATTTTATGTCAATGCCGGAATCACCGATAGCGACATCAAGGCCTATTCACTTGAGCCGGCAGCCATCGGTAATAAAGCGCCTTATGTAGCCGACTACACCTTTAATACCGGGGTCAGCTATTTAAAGCCTGTTTTCGATGGTTGGAGCGGCTCTTTCAGAGTGGACTGGGAACGTCGGGGGGCACAGTACTGGGAACCCAATAACACGACTCAGCGCAGCGCATTAAACCTGGTCAGTAGCCGTGTTGGGTTGTTAAGTGACGATGGCAAGTGGAGTGTTTTTCTGTGGGCCAAAAACCTGCTTGATGAAGAATACAACGCTGAGTACGTTTTAGGTGGTTTTGTTCAACCTGGCATACCACGATCGTATGGTGTTGAAGTTCGTTGGGATTTTGAGTAACACGATGCAATCTATCAGTTTGAATAGCGCCTTTGAAACTCGCCCCTTAGCCCAGGCTTGCGAAGTGTTGTATCAACACCTCGCAAGGGCCTGCCCAGTAGGGTTGTTTACCCTCAGTGAAGTAGACGATGAGCGGCAATTGGCGACCCGGGTTTACTCATCCAATGAAATCGTTTATCCGCTATCCGGTACCAAGTCATATCCGCAAAACGCCTGGACTGATAAAGTCATCAGAGACAAACAAATCTTTGTGGCGAATTCACTGGCGGCGATTAAGGACGTTTTCTTCGATTACGAAACCATTGCTGCGTTGGGGCTTGGTGCGGTAATTAATCTGCCGGTAATAATCAATAAGCAGCTAATAGGTTCAGCGAATATTCTCGCCGCCGAAGGACAGTATGGCCCTGCTCAAATCAATACCCTGCAACAATTTTACCCGTGGTTTACTTCAGCCCTGTTACAGTATTCGTTAGATAAAGGTATCTGAATGATGAAAAATTATGTCTCCACCGATGTGGGGGGAACGTTTACAGATTTGGTACAGTTTGTTCAGGATGAACAGGGACACCAGATAATAAAAACGTCCAAATCAGACACAACACCGCCAAATTTTGAGCAAGGCGTGCTCAATGTTATACACAAAGCCGGAATAACACTATCAGATGTCACTATGATGACTCATGGTACAACGGTCGTCATTAATGCTCTCACTGAGCGCAAAGGCGAAGCCACTGCATTAATTACTACTCGTGGTTTTAGGGATGTGTTAGAGATTGGGCGCGGTAACCGCCCCGACTTTTTTAATCTTAACTACAGTAAACCAGAACCCTTCATTCCGCGCAGTTTGCGCTTTGAAATCACCGAGCGAATCAACCATCACGGCCATATTGAAACACCATTAGCAGCGTATGAGCTTGACGCGCTAATCGTTCAACTCAGTGAACAACAAGTGAAATCAGTCGCCATTTGTTTGCTGAATGCTTATTGTAATCCGGTGCATGAGCAACAGCTCGCCGATATACTAAAAAAGGCCAAACCGGACTTGTCTGTGATTACGTCCAGTGAGATATGTCGGCAATGGCGAGAGTATGAAAGAACCAGTAGTACAGCCCTTGCCGCTTATGTTAAACCCACTGCCGAGCGATATTTACAGCACCTTCAGGATGGCCTGCATGCCGATGGATTTAACGGCAAGCTTTACGTCATGCAGTCGAACTGTGGCGTAGACACACTGGCAGCGGCTAAACAAGTGCCTATTACCATGGTTGAGTCGGGCCCTGCGAGCGGTGTAGCAGCAGCTGCATACATTGGCCGTTTGATTGGTGAAACCAATATTATCGCCCTGGATATTGGCGGTACTACGGCAAAGTGCAGCTTAATTAGTGAGAGTGCCCTGCCCATTACGTCGAATTACTACATCGAACGTAACCATAAAAGCGCAGGCTATCCCATTATGGTACCAGTGGTTGACCTGATTGAAATTGGTAATGGCGGCGGTTCCATCGCCTGGTGTGATGAATTTAACCGTTTACATGTGGGACCTCAGAGCGCTGGAGCCAGCCCTGGTCCCGTTGCTTATGGGCGAGGCGGTACCGGCATAACCACTACAGACGCTAATCTGGCCTTAGGTCGCATTAACCCGGACTTTTTCTGCGGTGGTAGTGTGACGGCCGATATGTCGCAAGTCGATAAGCACCTTGACCAACTCGCGCAACAGCTTGACTTATCTGCAGATGAACTTGCCCGGGGGGTCGTTCGTATTGCCAATAATAATATGGTTAATGCGTTGAAACTGGTCTCGGTAAACCGTGGCCACGATCCGCGGGATTTTGCGTTGGTTGCCTTTGGTGGGGGCGGTGCCATGCATGCAGCGGCGCTAGCGAAAGAATTAGGCATGAAAAAAGTTATTATCCCGGCTAACGCAGCAGTGCTCTCGGCATGGGGAATGTTGGTATCAGATTTACGCCGCGATAAATATTTAACTTACATAACCCCCTGGCAAGCACAAACACTGCCGCAAATATCTGAACAGGTAGAGCAGCTATGCCGTGAATTATTACACGCCTTCAACGCCGAGAATATCCGCGAAGATCAGGTTGAGTTTAAGGTTTATGCGCGTCTGCGATATCAAAACCAGGAACACGCCATAGAAGTTGAGATGGCGCGAACTCTTTCGTCTGATCAATTACAACAGGTAGCCAACAATTTCCACCAGGCCTATGAACAGGAATACTCCTATCGTTTGGACGTCCCTATAGAAATAATTGGTCTGCATGTTTGTGCCTCTGTCGATGTCGGCAAAATTATGATGATGCCGTTGAACAAAACCGGCCTGGACATTACGCAAACCATTAAAGGTGAGCGTTGGGTCGATTTTGATGATGACGGCCGCCATAAAACACCCCTCTACGACGGTGATTTAATGGCTCCAGGTATGCAACTGACCGGCCCCGCTGTCATTGAGCAATCTGGCACAACAATCGTTATTCACCCCCAGCAATGTGCTGAACTTGATGAATATGGCAATGTTATTATTCATTTGCCCGAGGAAGTTTAATGATGAAAATTGATGCGATCACGCAGGAAATTATTCAAAGTTCACTGCGGGCAACCAGTGAAGAAATGTTCTTAATGATAGCTAAAACCGCCATGAGCCCAATTATTTATGAGGTGCTGGATATGGCGACAGCAATAACCACCGCTGAAGGTGAACTGGCCAGTGCAGGCTCAGGGATCCCTGCATTTGTTGGAGCTCTGGATAAAACGGTGCAGGTTATCATTGGTAAGTTCGGCCTTGAAAACATTAAAGACGGTGATATCTATGTGACGAATGACCCCTATTTCGGTGGCGTCACCCACCTCAATGATGTGATCTTTGTTAAACCTGTCTTTGCCGAACAACAGTTAATTGCATGGACTGCGAATATTGCGCACTGGAATGATGTATCAGGAAAATCCGCTGGTTCAATGAGTCCGGATGCCGTAGATATATACCAGGAAGGGATCCGTATCCCGGCAATTAAAATATTTCAGGACGATCAACCTATTGATAGCGTACTGGATATTATTACCCACAATTCACGTATGCCTGACTTTTTGCAGGGTGACTTATGGGCCCAGATTGCTGCACTTCGGCTAGGCACTCGCCGTCTGCAAGAGCTGTCCAAAAAATTTGGTGTTGCCCTGTTTCTTGCTGCGCTAGACAACTATCTGGACTTCGGTGAAGCGAAGGCAAGAACAGCAGTTTGTAATCTGCCTGATGGTACCTATCAACTGACTGAACCACAGGACGACAACAGTCAGCTGGCTGTTTCTATTTCCGTTAATAACGAGCACCTGACCATTGATTTAACCCAGGCACCTGCTCAGGTGCCCGGTCCATTGAATTTGTCCCGCGATGGTACCCTGTTGGCCTGTCGAATGCTGCTATTATCGCTGGTGGGTGACCGCGATGTAACTAACGGAGGTTCGTTCAGAAACCTTGAGGTAATTACTCGTCCGGGCTCTATTTATGATGTTGAGGCACCCGGTGCCTGCGGCATTTATTTTGAAACTATGATCCGTCTTAACGATGTATTATGGCGTTGCCTGGCTGAGCAAATTCCAGGCGCGTTACCGGCAGGCAACTTTGCATCAATATGTGCCACCATTTTAGGAGGGCAACACCCTGATAGCGGCCAACATTATTCGATAGTAGAGCCCGAGATGGGGGGATGGGGAGCAAGTGCTATGGGCGACGGCGCTAGTGCTGTATTCTCGGCCATGCATGGTGATACTTTTAATTGCCCGGCCGAAATTGCCGAAGTCCGGTATGGCGTAGCGGTTGATCAGGTTGCACTAAACCCCGAAGAGTGCGGAGCTGGCGAGTATCGTGGTGGCAAAGGCATCGTTGTGGATTACCGTATTAAATCGAACGATAGCTTCTTAACCTGCGCTTATACCCGCTCTGTTGTGCCACCCTGGGGTCTCAACGGTGGATTCGATGGTACGACAAACCGGATAGAGATTTTGCGTCCCCAACAGGCCCCCACCCGTCATGCCATGGAAAGTGAGCTCAGTTTGCAGGCTGGTGACACGGTACGAGTGATTACGGCTAATGGCGCAGGCTACGGCGATCCGAAAAAACGCAATCGAAAAACACTTCAGGACGATATTCGAAATGGCTATATTTCAAAGGACTATGCAATTGAGGTTTACGGCTGGTAACCACTGTAAGTAAACTTCACTCTAATGACTTTGAGCGATAAACGGGGGCTTTCTCAGACCCGTTTATCGCCGGAATTAGTGCCCTTCACCAGGGACATCAGCGACATTAAATTCTAACCGTTCTCAGCTACGGTCTTTTGGGTACATTTAAAGCAAAACTAGCAAGGCCATACTCGTTAATGGCGTCGAAAGCTTCTATCGATAGATCAGGATTTTCTAGTATGATTAATTTCCTGCCATATAAATTGTGTTCTTTCAGCGTGGCAGCGTAATATTTTTCAAAATGCTCACTAAATAAACCTTGTGCTATCGCTTTTTTTAGCCCCAACTGTAAACGTTTATGAATTCTGGGATGATTCACACTCACAAAAGCAAAGTCAGCCTGCGGGTAGATAATTGATATATACTTATCTACCTGGAGTTCATACTCCTGGTAGGTTACCAACTCCTGATCAACCTCATGCATGCTTCGTAAAAAGCAATCGAAACGACCTTTATGTAACATCGGGAACAACTGTTCGTACACAGGACTATGCATAACCTTTAGCCCATTGTATTCCAGTATTTCTCTGTCCGGCCAGTGCGACCCCACTCCAACAACAATGCGGTTATTCATAAAGTCAGTTAATGATGTTATTTTTTTCAGCGACCTGGCGGTTTTATTTTGCAAACACACTCTGAATCCGAGTAACCCTCTGTCTAATGGAACATAAATAGGTAGGCCCAGCCTTTCACGTTCGCTGCTAATGCCTGCAACCATTACGTTAAGGAGCTCACCTTCTGCCAAACTAATAAATGCCCGACCCTGTTCAATAACCCGCGATGGTCTTATTGTGTAAGGTCCGAATTCCGGTTCACTTAATTTGGCTGCCATCTCTATAATGTCAATTAACGCGATTTTTTCATAGGTTCTGTGCCAAACGACAATATCATCAGCACCATACACAGAGCGCATTCCAATAAATATAAGAATAAGTAAAACTATCTTTCGCATCATTGTTTATTCTGGTGATTGACGAAACTGAATATCCCATACTGATTTATACTATTCAACGCATCCGAAGACAGTAAGGGGCTATGTAAAAATAATATCTTGCGCTCGTAGAGTTGATTATCTGCTATCAGTTTTCTGAAATATTTATTATAAATTTCCTGAAATGAGCCGTCAGCATAAGCTTGTTCAAGTCCAAACTGAACCGCCTCAACTAGAGCCGACGCATTTTTGCGAAAGTACAGTATGTCCGCCTGAGGGTACACCAATACAAAATCGGCTTCGATAAGGAGATCTTTAGCCTCCGCAAATTCTGACTGAATCTCAAAAATACTTCTCGAATAACAAACGTTTTGGTTTTGTCTGGTATAGTCGAGGCGTTCGGCATGGGAATTAAGTTCAACTATGGGAATGTTATTTGACTGCAAAATTTCACTGTCTGGCCAGTTTTCGTCAGTGACAATGCTTAAGGATAAGTGCTTAAAATCGGTATTTTTATTGACTAAAGAATAAGCCGGTTGAGCGGCTTCGCTGATAAGGCAAAGTCTGACGCCTAACAATCCGCGCTCAAGGGGGAAATACAACGGAATAAGACCTTCTTCACGAGCTAAATTTGACGCGGAAATCATGGCATCAAATCCGGCTTCGTCATTCTGGAGCCGTTCAAACGCTCGCTTATAACTGCTGGCGTTGGCCGGTAGCAGTTTTATTTTACCAAACCGGGATTCTGCTTTAAGCAACGCGTTGGATATCTGTTCTTTGTAGACTTCGAATTCTAGATTGTCTGACCACAAATACAATTCGCGAACTTTAAGCTCTTCCGACAACACATTCAGGCAAACCGCCATGTTGATTATTACCAGGAGTAGTGCCCGAATCAAACCTGTAAGCACCCACTTTTTTCGTGAATTTCGGTTATCTATGCAGTTCACCGGGCTAGTCCATAATGTAATATGCTGACTATTAATTGTATAACATATTAAAACACTTTAAATTACTTGCAATAGTATTTTAGTAATCCAAAAGGCTGAAGAAATGAAATTAAACCCTGTAAATAAAAGCGGATTACATTTACTTAAAATAGTAGCGTTGTCACTTTTTATGCCACTTACTGTTCATGCCGACAATAAGCCAGTTAAGGTTACGTTAATTACTGATAGCAATTATAAGCCGTATAGTTATATGGAAAGTGGCAAATTATCGGGTATTACTGTTGATTTGATTAAAAAAGTGGATGAGGCACTTCCTCATTATGATATCCAGCTTCAACCTATGAGCTGGCAAGACGGGCTTCGTAAGGTGAGAGATGGCGAAACACTGGGAATTGTTGGCACGTATTACTCCGGCCCGCACCGTCCGTGGATCTACCCTTATTCACAGCCACTTTTATCAGAGCAAGTAGTTGTTATATGTCGACCAGATGTGCAGCTTGCTACTCCAGTTTTATGGCCAGACAGTTTTGCCGGCTTGTTAGTATTAAATATTGCAGGCTACGATGGCTGGCTTGATTTCGATATAAGAAATAAGCGCAATACACAGCTCATCAACTTTTTAGAGGTCCCCTCTATTTCAACTGCTTATAAGATGTTAAAAAGTAGCAATGCCGATTGCTCACTCACTGAAAAAGCCTATGTAGAAATGACGATTGCCAATGAAACCGACAAAACTGAATACATTCCCAAGGTTGTTACTGACGTTTCGTCTAACTCCGTACATTTAGGCTTTTCCTTTAAGGCGATAGAATCCGGTAAATACCCTTTTGCTTATGAGTTTGCCAGGGCATTTGATATCGCATTGTATACAGTACAAAATTCCAAAAAGCAGTGATTCTCAGAATGTTTACCCTAAACATAAGAGCGGATTTCATTGATTTGCCATTAAACCAAAGAGCCTATTGTTATTTTGCGCATTGCCGAAATTCCGTATAAAAAGCGATTCTAAGACGGTAGAGCTGAGGGGGCAAAAAAACATGAATTTTAGCTAACGTTTAACAGCATTATTGCTGAAGATGTACTTTCAGAATTTCATACAACTCAGGGCGGTTTTCCTTAATCTCCTGAGCACTGAGCCCCTCTAATGAATGCGGGTACTTAAGCCAGGCTTCTGTTTCATAGAGATAATAATCTGGCACCAGTTCGGTTTGATTACGCTGTGGCTTGTAATATGGCACAGCTACACGAATATCCTCCGGCGTATTAAGGCGGCACAAATCAGTCAGTTTATTAATGATGGCTTGCACGGAACGGCCGCTATCAAACACGTCATCAACTATTAACAGCTTGTCCTGATGCTGAATATTCTTAACCAAGTAGTTTAAGCCATGTACTTTGACTTCTTTGGCCTGATCATCAATACCCTGATAGGAAGACGTTCGAATAGCAATGTTATCGGTTTCGATGCCATGAAACGCCAGATATTCCTGCACCGCTATGCCAATGGGGGCGCCGCCACGCCACACAGCAATAATAAAAGTCGGCTCAAACCCTGAATCATAGACCTGAGCTGCCAGTTTAAATGAATCATCCAGCAACCCCTGGGCATTTAAATATGTTTTGCTTTTCATTGCTTGTCCTGTAAAAGGTATTAACTAACCGGCCAGTCAAGTGCTATGGTAGCCTTAACATGGCATTGTGTCACACTGGAGATGCTCGGTGGAAAAGCGTTATCTTGAAGAACAACAGATTATTGAAGATTCTTTTCGTTTAGGGGTTCAGATTTTTGAAAGTGGTTTTCGGCCTACCTTTATTGTGGGCTTGTGGCGCGGCGGCAGCGCTGTAGGCATTTACGTGCAGGAGTGCCTGCAAACGCTGGGCGTACAAACGGACCATATAGCGTTAAGAACCTCTTATCCAGGATTGCCCGAATACCAGAATATGGTAGAAACGCCTGAGCGCATACGAGTGCATGGAACCCAGTACCTTATTGAAAATCTGAATATTGATGACGGCTTGCTGATTGTTGATGACGTGTTCAGTTCGGGCCATAACATCACTGCGGTGATTAATCGCTTAAGTACCAAGCTCAAACGAAACATGCCCGAAAAAGTCCGAATAGCCACCCTTTATCAGCGAAGTGGATATAACCGCACTACCCTCAAGCCCGACTTTTGCCTGCATGAAACCTCAGACTGGTTGGTATTCCCCTACGAATTAAAAGGGCTGAGTCATGAAGAGATCGCAGCCAATAAGCCTTATGTAGCGCCCTATTTACGAACCTGACTATCTGATATTACATCTTGATTAGTTTATTAAGGTAAGCTTTTAGCGGCGTGTTGATAACTTTGATTTCCGGGCTGTCATTTATTTTAAGGGCGGTAATTAATATCGACTTTAGATACTGAAACTCCTCAGAAATTTCGGGAATATCGAGGCGTTTTGTAAGCGTTTCCAGCTCTGCATCGCTAAGTTTTTTACGGTTAATGTAACGCCGGATATAGCTACGCCATTCATCAACATGGCTAATTTCCAGACGTTCCGGAAAAACTCTGAGATCCTCAATATCCTGCTTAAAATCATGTGGCGGCTGCGGTTCGTTGAGTAGATAACGGTAAGTAAATAGCGTGACGATTTCATTGTTGTTGTTCTTATGCATTGGCTTTACCTGCTTTGCTTGGCTTATTGCCTTCTACGCATGAAAAGCTCATCTGTATCACCTCCGAAGGGCAAAGCGTCACACACCAGAGGCCGTCAGTGGCTTCTGAAAATTGTGGCCAAAACGCTATACAAATGGTTCATATCAATAGGTTTACCAATATGCTCATCGAACCCCAGTTGCAGGTATTTTCGCACTTCATCAGCCATTACATCTGCCGTTAGCGCGATGACGGGCAGATTCGGGAATTGCGCTTTAATTTCCTTGCATGCCTGAACACCATCCATCACCGGCATTTGAATATCCATCAGCACCACATCATAACTGCCCTTCTTGCTGTTAACAGTATCCAGCGCCAACTGACCATTTTCTACAATATCAAAGCTCACATTGGTCGACTCCAGCATAGACTCAATGACGGTCTGATTAATCATATTGTCTTCTGCTATTAACACGTATTTGCCGGTAAAGTCGGGTACCGTCAGGCTTGAAGGTAATTCGGCTTCCCTGGCCAGGTCGGTCTGCGGTAATGGCAGTTCCACCGTTATCCGGGTGCCCTGCTGTTCGGCGCTTTTTAGGCTGAGTCGTCCATCCATTATGGCTACCAGACCATGGGTGATAGCCATACCAAGGCCGGTACCACCAACCTTACGTGTGCTGGATGCATCGGCCTGAGAGAAGCGCTCAAAAATCTTACCCTGCATCGTTTTACTCATGCCGATACCTGTATCGGTTACTTCTATTACAATTTGTTCTTGTTGGTTACTGACGGGGGCAAGGCTTAACCTGATGATTACCGAACCCGACTCGGTAAATTTCACCGCATTAGATACCAGGTTAACAATGATTTGCTTAACCCTAACCGAATCGCCCAGCCAGCCATCCTGGAAGGAGCTCTCAACCTCCACCTCCAGCTTCAGTTCTTTGCTCTGTGCCAGTGCTTGAAGATCCGACACGGCAGACTCGGTAATTTCCAGCAGTGAAAATGGTTGTTCCTCGAGTTCGAGTTTATTGGCCTCAATTTTGGAGTAGTCGAGTATGTCATTGATGATGGTTAACAGGTGTTTAGCTGAAAATAATGCTTTGCTGACCCGTTCTTTGGTTTGGCTGGCTAAATCTGCACGCTCCAGCACCTGCAGAGTGCCCAGAACACCATTCATCGGCGTTCGGATTTCGTGGCTCATATTAGCCAGAAACTCGCTCTTAGAACGGTTGGCGCTGTCAGCATCCACTAAAGCTTTTACCATATTTTTATTATGTAAGTGGGCGCGATACAGCATGAATATGGTCATAACAATGATAACGACCAGAAAAAAACTCACAATAACTAGTACCACCTCTAAGGAGTAAACCGAGGGTTCTTCATTCACCAGTTCAGCGCCAGGCGGCAACGCATCTGCATCAATATCCCAACGGTCCAGCTGCTGTGCGTTGAATTGCTGGCTGACCACATTATTTTGATGAACAGGCAACTGCTTACCGGCAGCCAGGGCAATGGCGGCATCGGCAATTCTTTCCGGTACCACGACAGCGCCACCGGCATAACGGCTCACATTATGAGCAAATATGGTAAACACAGGATTCCTGGTTTGCGTGGTTAACCAGTTATGTACTGTCTCCCAGTTACGTTCATGAAATTTATAGTTGATGTATATAATCGGCGTACCTGCTTCGCTATTGTGTAATGCAGTCAGCGTTTGCTTTGGGTTTTTTCTGGGATTGAAGTAGCTTAGCTTAATCCCGGCAGGCACCTTGGATTCGAAATTATGCACCAGACCATTATCCTGCTCCAGGCCAATATTGCCATGTACTAGTAATATTTCGGTAGTATCGGGCAGCGCCGCTAATATCTGTGAGTAAGATAACTCAGGCTCATAATCTGAGCGCACCAGCGTGCCCGATCTGGGATTCCAGTCAATGTGTAAAAAAAAGCGTTCTGCATTGGGTAGGATGCTCGGGTTGGTATCCACAAATACACTGGCATGGCGACCAATTGCTATCAGTCTGGAAAAGCTCGCGTTATGTTTATCACTAAGGAGGTTTTGTAATTGATAGTTAAAGTTATCGAGAATGGTTTTTCTGACGTCAGGTCCAAAATCTTCAACGGAATCGGCGTAATAGGCCGGTACCGTTAACACCAGGATATTCTCCGTCGCAGACACCTGCCCCATTAATCGGTACATCATTTTGACTTCAAAATCAGACTCATTAAACGAGTTAACCAGGATAACACTATAGTCTTCGACTTGTCTGGCAGATGTGCTGATCGAAAAAAAGAACAACAACAATACAAAAAGTCGCAACATCATAATATGCAATCACTATTAGAAAATACGAGCCTTAAGCGATAGGTTAAGGTTAACCAAAGGCAATTTCATTTAGACTAGCTAATTTTTGCAATATTGTTAATTTATTTTATTCGCGGAAAATCTCCTTCACGTTCTATCCATATTAGGCAAAAGTTTGGTTAAACACCGCCGTTACCACCGTGTATAATGCGGTGAGTTTTACCGGTAAAACAGAATCATCTATGGCTACTCCCCTTACCTACCTGTCTCATTATCCGCATCATTTGCAGGATCAGATTGCTCAACTATTGGATGCCAACAAGCTTGGAGACTGGCTGCGCGCTCGCTATCCCCGGGTGCATAACATGAATAACGATAAAGCGTTACGTGATTATGCAATGGCAATCAAAAATCAGTACATGAAAAAAACACAGCCATTGAGTAAGGTAATTTACGACAATAAAATTCACATTGTTAACCATGCACTGGGCCTGCATTCTTATGTTTCGCGGGTTCAGGGCGGCAAGCTGAAAAGTAAAAATGAGTTAAGGGTGAGTGAGCTGTTTAAAACTACCCCGGAAGCTTTTTTAAATATGATTGTGGTGCATGAGCTCGCCCACCTGAAGGAAAAAGAACATAATAAAGCTTTTTATCAGCTGTGCCGGCACATGTTGCCCGACTACCATCAAATTGAGTTTGACGTTCGTGTGTACTTAACCGAGCTGGAAAATACCGGCCATGTATTTGTACCACCCACTGCCTGAGATAAACCATGGATTTTGAATTTTTAACCGATGTCACCGGGGAACCGCTGGCAAAATGCGATGTGGAAAGTGAATACTTTGGTGACTGGCTAAGCCATGATATTGGTGCAGACACTGAAGCTGTTACCAATCTACTGACAGCGATTGAAAAGTTACTCGCCAGACAGCAAATGGAATTTGAATATACCGGCAAAATTTATCACCTGATGATAGCCGACGACGAAGTAGAACTGTTCCTTAATAACACCGAACTCAATCACAGCGAGTTCGATGTAGATTTAGCTGAAGGCCCCGTTTCAGGCTGTGGTCTGATGGATTTTGCTAATCTGCTCGAAAACTGGCTGGCGTTTATTCGTTAGAGCCTTACACAAGGTGTTCAAATTGTAACAGTTTTTCTGTAGTTAAGTGCATTCCTTAGAAGTACAGTGATTAAACATGTTTAGCGCAGCAACACATCTGGCTGTGTGAGCTGACGACAATGAATGATCTTTAATTTCTTAATGGAGTGTTAGTAGTGCGCTACTTATTAACCTGTTTGTGTGTGTTGCTGCTAAGCGGCTGTGGCGGTGATGATGGCCCTGATGATCTGCAAGCCTTCGCCGCCCGCCAGGCAGAAAGGCGAGGTTTTACTGCTGTCCCAAACCAAGACAATGTCTTGCTGGCTGATCTGGATTTGAGTACTGAGCAGGATTACGCAGAAGTTCGATTGGTTTTTTCCGATTCAGTCGCTTCAGATTATGCAGTGATTAAGTCATTCGATGCCGATATTAAGGCGTCTTTAAGTGAAGCCCTATTATAAGCAAAATGAAGACGGTTACTTAACGCTAACGATATGGTCTGATTATAGCGGTAACTCAGGCGTTGACCTGGTTCAGCAAACCCTGGCAACTAAACAAACTAATATGGTGTGTTAGCCGCATTACCCTGGCACCATGAATAGCGGTTGGCCCAGAAGATCCGCTTGGTCATGGTGTCATGGGTATCGTGTTGATTGAGATACATGGCACCCAACAAGTAAGCTTCCAGTTCGCCCTGATTACTACACTGCCATTGCTTAACTGCTTTTGAATGCCACTGAACGTGATGCACCAGTTCATGCAGCAAAACCTCTTTAAAATTGGGGTTGTCTAATGGATTGTCATAGTGGCGGGCATTAGTAACCGACTGCGGGTCCAGAATATAAATAGTACCATAAGCGCCATCCTCAAAAGCATAGAGTGCTTTGAGCCGCATATCGACATCCGATTCAGGCGCTACTCCGTCGGCATTTCGATAATATTCCTCAGTGAGTTCTTTGTGACTCAATACCACAACTTCAGGATGCGGCAGCTCATGCGTACGATAGTTCGTATGCATCTCAATCCAGCTTAGCAGTGTGGTGATCAATAACTCCATATCTGGCCCGGGCAATAACCTGAGTTATTATCATTACGTTAAAGCTGATGAAAAAGTGCACCAGTTACGCTGCGCAGAATAAAAAAGCCGGCTATCAATGATAGGCCGGCTGTTGAATGTGGTTGGATACCATTCAAAACTGGTTAGGTGTATACCCCTAAAAAACTCTCCGGCACATGCAGAGACTGTGAAAATGCGGCATGGCCAAGTTCATCCATGGTCCAGGTTAATAGCGGCATATCCGGATAATAGGTATAACCGTCGCAGAAAACTTCGTTGCGATTACCTGATGGATCGAAGTAATAGACCGTTTTAACCTGAGTCACACCATGGCGGTCATTCATTTCAACCGGTATTTCATACTTGCCAATCAGATCAGCAGCTCGAATATGATCCTGGGAGTTTTCAAGGCGGAAGGAAACATGGTGAATCAGGCCGGGATTGGGGTTTACCCCAAAAGCAATGTCATGAGCCCGGCTAGAGCAGCTAACGAAGAACAATACTGTATTGCCCTCACCATCAATAACTCTCTCGGTATAGCTAAAATCAAATACTTCGGTAAAGAGTTTTAAGTTTTGGTCAGCATCTGGCCCAACGATAAACACATGATCCAGACCGTTTATGCGAAAACCTCGACACACATCATCATCGGGGATCACATCAGGATTGTGCGTACCCAATGAGTTACCCACCTGCTCTTTTTCGGCAAACAGATGCATTTCATGTCCGGTGGGCAGGATAAACTTTAAGCGGCGACCACTTTTAGGGTAAACGCCAGCATCCACACGTTCTACCTCAATGCCAAAGTCGATAATTTTCTTTTCTAGATCATCCAGAGTAGCATCGTCGTATACTTTAAAAGCGATATGATCCAACCCGGCCTGATCAGTCTCCCGCAATACCAGACTATGGTGATCGTGTTCCGCCCAGGCTTTAAAGTAAACCAGGCCATTATCGTCTGTCATCATCTCGTGTAAGCCCATCCGGGTACCGTAATGTTGTTTGGAGTCGGCCATATCCAGTACTCGCATCTGAACTTCAGCCAGTCTTAGCACACCACGCATTGACATATTCACCACCTTGTATTTGTTACATTTTTTATGACTGTGGAATGAGTTGGCAACAACTTGTTAAACTTATTGTGTCGCTGACTTACTTTTTGTACTGGTGAAAACAATCCAGCGTCCAATGGTAGGTGTTTGTTATACCTGGGTTTACGTAACAGATAAAAAATAAACGATACGATCACTCAGGTTAAACGTAGCTACCTTTACCAAGCCATTCGTTAACATAGTGTAAACTTACACGCGCTTCGATTGGCTGGGAAATACCTTTTACTCGCCACTTCTATACCCTGAAGGTATACTCCCTTTTGTTAGTATGGTTTCTTGGGTATGAATACACGAGTCTCATTGTGTCGTTTGTGATTACGCCAGGCGATACATTTGCGGTTCAGTAATGATGACTGCCCCTCTCTCTGCCCTTCAGTTGTACGTTTTCTTACAGATTTTTGCTTGTAAGAAAAGTGTCGAATTTTAAAATAAGTCGATTTCAACGACCGGCAAGGAAAAGCTTAACATGAGAATAAAACTGATAGCGGTGGCTACAATGGCATTGTGGCATGGCGTCACGCTGGCAGACGAAATGATCCTCAACAATTTCACCCTCGTGTCGGCACATCTTAATGCTGCTCAGAAAAATACGCAGGTAAGAATTGTCGATGGCGTTATCACCGAGGTAACCACTGTTCCGCTGCGGCCATACAACCCCGCTGCCACTATTATTGAAGGTGAAGGTAAATACCTTACGCCCGGTATTATGGATAGCCACGTGCATGTAGGCAGTATCCCGGGGATTGGTTTTCTTGATTCGCCTAATGCCAGGCAGTATGCCGGGATGGTTGATGAGTATTTAACGCAATTACCCAGAAGCCTGTTGTATTTTGGGATTACTCAGGTACTTAACCTGGGGGGTAGTGATGGAGAATCCAGATTTACCGCTGCACAGCAACACCCTGATTATTTTACATGTCAGTCCATTCCTGTGATTGGCGGTTACCCTCACCTGTCTGCAGAGTTTACTCTGCAAAAGGCTAAATATTTTGTCATTGAAACCCCTGCTAAGGTTACTTTACCTGACAATATAGATCCTGCCCAACATACGCCGGAAGCGGTGGTGACTGCGATAGCCAAAACAGGCTCACCCTGCATCAAAATATACATTGAGGATGGATTTGGCGGGGCTTCTCACTGGCCGCTATTAACCGATGATACACTGCAACGCATCCGCAAAGCCGCAGATAAAGCTAATCTGCAGATTTGGGCCCATGCCAATGCCCTCGACATGTATCAGATTGCCCTGGAACATAAGGTAGATGGAATCGCCCATGGCCTATGGAACTGGCAATGGCAGGCTGCCCCGGATAACCCACCGGTTAACGCCACCCTAGACAGGCTGATTAACACAGATACCGCCTATATGCCTACTATCCAGGTGATGCTATCGCTGCAGGGGATGTATGATAACAGCACGCTCAGTGACGAACGGCGAAAAAAAGTGTTACCTGCAGCGCTGCTTCAATGGTATTCGACTCATGAAGGGCAATGGTTTAAACGCGAAATCAGTGCAGATTTTGGTGGATTACCCGACGCCAAAGTATTTGAACTGAGTGGCTATGGGGTAAACCGGGCTAAACAGGCTGCCGCTTATCTTGCCAGCCACAATCATCCATTGCTACTGGCTTCTGATTACCCGTCAAGCCCCTCTTTTGCGGCCGCTCCGGGGCTCTCTACCTATTATGAAATGCAACAAATGGCCGCGACGGGAATAAGCGCGTCACAAATCTTTGCCGCAGCGACTATAAACGGCCCACAGCAATTTGGATTGGAAAACCAGTATGGCACCATTGAGCCGGGAAAAATCGCAAACTTGCTTATTCTGCACAAAAATCCGAAACAAGACGTGGAAAACTGGCAAACCATCGACACCGTTATCCTGCATGGCGAACTTATCCAGCGTGAGTCACTGGCCGTTACCCCAAATGAGGGGTAACTGGCTCAGTGTTAAAACAGAGACAACAGCCCTTCTGCACCAACCATAACTATTTCAAAGGCAATAAGGATGATAATGATCCACTCTAAAAACGAAGAGTGCTTATGCTTAAGTTCGTCGGCCAGCATATCGAACAATTCGTGGATAACATTAAGTTTGTTCGATAACAGCTCAACCCGGGGGCGAATATCAAGATACTTCGCTGCCGTATTGTAGGCCAGTTCGTAAACCGGGTATTCCCAGAAAAACTCAGGGGTATCGAGCAGATTATAATGCAGGAAAATGTCGCTTTTAGTGCTAAACAGATGCCCGCGAATACTGGCGATGTCACGTCGCCCCAGCTTGATAGAGCCGGTCTCGGCGAGCACTTTGGGTAAGTGACTGTATTCAGCAATAGTATGCTGAGCTCTGAGTTCATAATCATTAAGCTTGATGGACTGCGCCAGCGCGTGACTTATCGCCAGACGGAGCAAAGGATCATCCGACGATAGCGTAATATGGTCTTTTTGCAGCTTGACCTCACCGGCACCAACGGTAAACCGAAAATGCTCCTGATGTTCACCAGCCAGCAACTCGCTTTGAATCTTTAAGCGATGTAACAGCGACAAACGTTCATCTTCGTCGATGCCCCAGAAAACCATAACACCGTAGTCAAATACCCAGGCTTCGCCACCTGGTAGCTCGATCAGTGAGGCGTCGCGATAACGGGTACCAATATCAATCGCATAGTCTGAAGTCAGCTGACTTTCCGGCAATGCGTAAACGGAAACACGGTCATTAGTAAATTGCATGAATGCTGTAACCAATAGATGAAAACCGCGCGATTATGCGCTTTGTCGGTCCATCTACCTATGACATTCAGAGTGGAAAATATTCTTCGACAGGACAAATTATTTTCATCGGCACAATAATGGTAAAACGCAATTCGCTAGCTGAGCGTATAGTCGTTGGGATCGTAAAAACGAAAGTTGTTTTTACCCTGGCGTTTTACTTCATAAAGTGCCGCGTCGGCATTTTCTATTAGCGCGTGTTGCTCGGTACCATGGTTGGGAAATATTGAGATACCAATACTCACGCCTACCTGTAAACGGTGGCCATTAACATGCATTGGCGCTTCGAAAGCACGGATAATGCGGTTGGCTACCTCTCTTATTGCCCCTTTATCAAGTGGTTTGTAGAGCACAATGGCAAACTCGTCGCCGCCCAGACGGGCAATTAAATCGATTTGCCGGCAGTTTTCACGAAATTCCTGAGCGATAATATGCAGGAGCTTATCCCCGGTCTGATGACCATAATTATCGTTAACGGATTTAAACCTGTCCAAATCGAGGATCATTACGCCGAGTAGCGCACTATCCCGCTCAGCCATAGAAATGAATTTGTCAAAGGTGGCATAAAACTGGTTGCGGTTAGCCAGCCCGGTTAGCTGGTCCGTCATGGCCAATTGCTTAATTTTTTGCTGCGCTAGTTTGCGTTCAGTGATGTCCTGAACAATGCCATGGGATTGCACTACGTTGCCCATCACATCACGATCGTGCACGCACTTCTCATGTACCCAGCGCACCTCGCCATTATCCTGGCGGGTGATACGATGCTCCACATCAAACGGCGTATTCGTGGTTTTAGAAAGATCAAACCGCTGCAGCACGTATTCTCTGTCATCAGGATGGATGACGGTGATAAAGAGTTCTTTACTGGTCGAGCGGACAGACTGGGGAAATCCACAAATGTTGTAGATTTCTTCTGACCAAACCAGCTTTTCAGTTGTCTGATTCCAGTCCCAACTACCAATATGACCAACTCGCTGCGCCTGGTTAAGGGTTTCTTCAGTGCGCTTTTGCGCCGTAATGTCGGTACGAATGGCGATATATTGATAAGGCTTGTCGTGTTCATCCAGCACCGGAACGATGGTGGCATTTACCCAGTAAAAGGTACCATCTTTCGCCCTGTTTTTAATATCACCGTGCCATACATTGCCGCTGGAAATCGTCGACCAAAGCGCTTTGAAGAAGCCTTTGCTATGATAACCCGAGTTGACAATTCGATGATTCTGACCAAGTAGTTCCTCGCGAGTAAAGCCGCTTATCTGGCAGAACTTATCATTAACATAGATGATTTCACCGCTTTTACCTGCGGTACTCACTATGGCGTGTTCATCGAGCGTTCGTTTTTGCAACGCAAGGTCGTTATTCACCTGCTTCAACTGACAAAGGATACGCTTTTCGTCAGCACGCATCTTAAGCAGACTCTTCTCATAGGGCTGGATGACTAAGAAGTAAATCACCGGCATGGAGAGCAAAGCAAGGAATGCTGCATCAACCAGTGCATATTGCCACGGCGATAACTCAGTAGGTAATGCGTAAAGCCCAACCATTATCATTGTTTCAACAACAATAATAACCGTCAGAATTTTGATAAACAGTTTTTGAGTACCGATTAGCTTTAACTCCTGAATAACCTGACTATCACTGCAGACAGACCTGCATAATACCAAATGCAGCCACCGGCTAAGGACAAGTATCACAAACATTATAGCGCAAGATTAGCCTATCTAAACGCCCCGAAAAGATAGTTTAGTTCGAATCGGCGGTGAATTCCGGGAGTTATAACCAGCCGTTTTTTTCCCTTGAGCGGGTAAAACCAGCACGCTAATTTGCTTGGGAGTAGTGTAAAAACAGACCTGAACATTCCTTAATAATAGCCATGCGGGTGCTTGCTACACGCGTGAAACAATCGTTTCATAGAGGAACCAGCCAACTATTCTCCTTTCCGGCCGGATGCTACCAACATTGCTTTTACGGGAGAAACACACTGAAAACCTGGCATAAAGCGTTACGCGTAACCATTTATGGTGATTATATAACCAAAATCCCGATGTATTGCCAATCTGCAGAGTAAGCTCCTTGTCAAACAACCCACCCCCGACGCGTTCCTTTTTGGGTTCCAATTGCTTTTTCAAACGTATTTTATTCGTAGCTAATAAAACCAATCGCAGTATACACCTGGTGTTCTATTCCTGAAGAATAAAAGGCTCCTGTGATGAGTTAAACAGTGAGGCGTGGCAGACAGAGGAGAAAAACAACGACAGAGGATTTTAAATTTCGGTGATAGAAAAACAATGCTCCCCTGGTGTAAGGGGAGCTCGTCAATCAATCAGGCATTCACGTCGACAACAATTCGACCCTGCACCTGACCTGACAGAAACTGAGGAGCAACCTCAAGCGCTTCCGCCAGGGTAACCTGTTTGGTAATGGTCGAGAGGCTGCTTTCAGGTAAGTCTTTTATAACCCGTGCCCAGGCTTTCTCACGCACCGCCAGGGTTTGTGTCACACTGTTAATCCCCATCAGTTTTACGCCGCGCAGAATAAATGGCGCTACGGTAGCCGGAAAGTCCATACCCTGAGCCAGACCACAAGCTGCAACCGCTCCTTCAGACTGAGTGGCAGCACAAGCATTCGCCAGGGTGTGACTGCCTACCGAGTCGACGACTCCTGCCCAGCGTTCTTTAGCCAATGGGCGGCCGGGTTCACTGAGCGTTGCACGATCGACTACCTCTTTAGCACCCAGGGCTTTTAAGGTATCCGCCTGTTCCAGGCGGCCTGTGGAGGCAACTACCTCATAACCAAGATTCGCCAGAATTGCGATGGCGGTGGTGCCTACTCCACCATTTGCACCGGTAACCAATACCTCTCCCTTATCGGGCGTAACGCCCTGTGACTCAAGTGCCATTACACACAACATGGCGGTATAGCCGGCAGTGCCCACGGCCATAGCATGCTGACTGGATAGACCCGCAGGCATTTTTTGCACAAAATCAGCGTTAATACGGGCTTTTTGGGATAACCCACCCCAATACTGTTCACCAAGGCCCCAACCATTTACCAGCACTTTATCGCCAGCGGAAAATCTCTCTGAGCGGCTTTCCAGCACTGTCCCTGCTAAATCAATACCCGCTACCATAGGGAATTGTCTGACTACCGGGCTTTTACCGGTGATACCCAGCGCATCCTTATAGTTTAACGTGCTGTACTCCACTGCTATCAGGACATCTTCATCCGGTAATGCCGACTCATCGAGCTCGGTAATCTGTGCGGTGTAGTCCTGATCGTCTTTATTAATATAAATCGCTTTAAACATCGTGCCCTCCAGGGTTAACGCTTGATAGTAAGTTGATGGATAAAACCATCGGCAAATTTTTGCATTGGTGAGCTGGACTGCATTACCTTGGCAGTCAGAATGGCGCCTTCCCAGCCAATCCAGAAAAACTCAGCCTGCTGTAAACAGTCTGTCTCCTGCTCAATTAAACCGAGAACTTTTGCCTGCTCCAGGTTATGAGCCAGCATGGATGTCCAATTTTTTAAACACTGAGCCAGCGGTTGCTTGAAAGACTCCGCCAGTATTGGCATTTCCTGGCCAAAGTTACCGATTAAACAACCTCTGCTAAACCGATACTTTTCCATGCCATCGATGGCTTCACTAACGAATGCCTCGATTCCTTTAAGAGGTTCTGATGGCTGAGAAGCCAGGCACCGTCGTAATTTAGCGCAAAAATACTGGTCATAACGCTCTATAACCTGCAGACCAAAATCGTCCTTATTTTTAAAGTAGTGATAAAAGGAACCCTTTGGTACGCCTACACGCTTCAGGATCATATCGATACCTACAGTGTTAAAGCCCCGCTCGGTAAGAATAGCCATGCCAGCTAACAACAATGCTTCTTTCGTATCTGCAAAATTTCTGGCTGATTTTGGGGGTCTTCCCCGTCGAACTTGCTGCATACAATACCTTTTTAGACCGACCGTCTAACTATTATAGACCGATCGGCTATAAATAAAAGTGCTCTTTGCATCAAGTAGACCTATAGCATTGTTTAATATGCCTATTTATTCTTTTATGAGGAAGGTTTTGTACTTTTCCAGCGCGCGCTGGGACTGGATAGACAGAATGGGATTTTGCAGCTTAATAATATCTCTGCCTTTGAGTATCTTAAAGGCGGATTGAGCGAAGGGTTGCTTGTTGTAAAGCGCAGACAGACTACCATCTTTTAACGCCAAATCGAGTCCTTCATGAAGCCTTTCGGCGAGCATCCGGTTGCGCTTATTAACGAAAAAATACATTGGGGATGGATAGTAAAAAGCTTTGGCCGGTTCAATCATTAATGGCGCGTTCTGACGAGATGACAATTCAAATTCCACTTCCATAACAGAACGGGGAAAGTAATCGGCCATTTTCGACTCAATCAATTTAAACATCATTGACATGGGTACTTCTTTAACGCGATAACCATTAAATCGCATAATATCGGTATCAGGCCAGCCAATTCCCTGCACTGATAAACTCTCTTTTAATTCGCTAACAGGCTTTTTGAGATAGACATTTTTATTGTCGTGGTGAATAAGAAAAACACGATAGCCAAGCAAGCCTCTTGCAAGCGGAAAAAACACGGCCTGATTCGCTTCTTCCCTTTCGATTGATGTTACCGCCCAGGTCACATCGGTTGAGCCCTCTTTAACCTGACGAAGGAGTCTATCCTGGTTGGCATTAAAAGGATCCGGCACAATTCTGAAAGGTAAACCGTTACGTTGGGTTTTATTAAGCGCCAGGGTAAGAACATCTACAAAATAAGAGTGGATAGTATTGTCATCAAAAACCCGGGCTGGCACCCGGATATTATGAACCTTGCCTTCCTCGTTTGTTGCCCACACAAAGTTACAAACCACGGTTAATACCGCGGCAACAACTGTCTTTACCAAACCAAGGCGTATAATTGATATGTTTGAGAGAGACACGATGCCCGTTTACCTGTTATATCCACTATTGCTAAGCCTAGATGGCGAAAGGTAAAAAATACAGGTAAACGGGTTATGTTTAAAAATACTGACTGTCAATCGCCTGGTGGAGTTTCACTACACCAAGCTGAATGTCATCAATGACTTCGTGGAGTCTGTCCTGAGTCAGTTCATGGGTATCGAGTTGTTGTAATTCCTCTGATAACGCTTTGACCTGCTGTGAAATACTTTCAGAGTTCGGCAGCTCCAGCAGGCATTTGCCAATTTGCATCAGGCCATGCTGAAGTGAACGCGGGAATTGTTTATTGTTGATTAAAAATTCCAACACGTCAGCACGGTTAATTCTGATACGCATTTCCTGGCGGTACATCTGATACGCCGTTAGCGACTTTAACACTCCCATCCACTGGATATTTTCGAACGCCGACTGCTCCGGTGAAAGATCCGGTAACAGCGACGCTGAACGTACATCAATAATGCGTGATGTCATATCGGTACGTTCCAGATGGCGGCCGAGTCGCAGGAAGGCATATCCTTCGCCACGCAGCATGGTTCCACCAAGCAAGCCGGTAATGGTTTGGTTGGCCACAATAATGCGATGCAGACAGTTAAACCGGTGCCGGCGGGTTAACACGCTCTGGCCATCGGCTTTGGCTGCAATATACAGATTGTTGATTTGTTCCCAGGCCTCCGATGGGATAATTTCACGAATGATCCGCGCATTTTCGCGCACTGCCGCCAGGCAGTTGATGATAGAACCGGGATTTGCGGTGTCAGTCACCATAAACTTGATTACGCTTTTTTCATCGGCTTCTTTATACAGATCGTAGAACACATCCCGAAACGACAACATGTCGATGATCGGTTCCCAACCAAGGGTGACATTACGTGGTAAGTCGAGTAAAAGGTGGGTGTTTACCTGAATCAAGCGAGCGGTGTTTTCCGCGCGTTCCAGATAACGCTCCATCCAGTAAATATGATTAGCTACCCTAGATAACATCGTTAGTCGGCCTCCATGTCTACAATCCAGGTATCTTTACTACCACCACCCTGCGACGAATTAACCACAGTAGAGCCTTTACGCATGGCTACCCGGGTAAGCCCGCCAGTGGTCACGCTGATGTCATTGCCGCTTAAGATAAACGGTCTGAGGTCAAGATGTCGGGGTTCGGCTTTAGTGCCGATAATAGTAGGAGCGGTCGATAACAACAACATGGGCTGAGCCACGTAATTACGGGGGTCACGACGGATAAGGCGAACAAATTTTTCACGTTCTGCTTTAGTGGCGTGAGGACCAATCAGCATGCCATAGCCGCCCGATTCATTAGCCGGTTTGACTACCATCTTTTCAATGTTCTCAATAACGTAATCCCGTTCGTCTTTATTAACACACTTATAGGTGGGTACATTAGGCAGTAGCGGCTCTTCATCGAGATAGAATTTAATGATCTCAGGCACAAAAGCATACACTACCTTATCGTCGGCAACGCCGGCGCCCGGTGCATTGGCCAGGCCTACGTTACCGGCTTTCCAGGCCCGCATTAATCCGGGCACACCCAGCATGGAGTCTTCCCGGAAAGCTTCCGGATCGAGAAAGGCATCATCGATTCGACGGTAAATAACATCCACCCGCGACAGGCCGTCAACGGTACGCATATACACAATGTCGTCGTCAGCGACGACTAAATCACTGCCTACCACCAGTTCGGCCCCCATCTGCTGTGCAAGATAGGCGTGCTCAAAATAGGCGGAGTTATAAATTCCCGGTGTTAGTACCACTACTTCGGGCTGTTCAATGTCGCGCGGCGACAACTGGGTAAGCATGTCGTACAACTGCGACGGGTAATCGTCAACCGGCAGAATGTTGTATTTTTCAAACATATCCGGGAACACACGTTTCATCACATGGCGATTTTCTAGCATGTAAGATACACCCGACGGTACCCGTAGGTTATCTTCCAGTACGTAAACAGTGCCATTGTGATCGCGCACCAGATCCGAGCCACAAATATGCGCCCATACCCCGTGTTTAGGTTTAATGCCCATACACTCAGGTAAAAAGTTCTTCGACGCATCCAGCAGGCTTTTAGGCACAACTCCAGCTTCAAGAATACGCTGCTCGTTGTACAAATCGTCTATAAACATGTTGAGCGCTTTTACACGCTGTTTAAGGCCCTTTTCAATTTGCAGCCATTCTTTTTTGTCGATAATGCGGGGGATAATGTCGAACGGCCAGGCTCTGTCGATTGAGCCCTCTTCTTCGGTATACACCGTAAAGGTAATACCCATTACATGGATAGCGGTGTTGGCGGCGGTTTTATATTCTTCTAATTCCTGGTCAGTAAGGTTGCGCAGGTATTTACAAATTTCTTCTGCAGCAGGACGCGGTTTATTTGCAACGCGAATGAGTTCATCGTAAAACTCCCCTGCCCGATAATTTCCCCATCTTATTGCCATCTACAATCCCTAGAGCTTATTTTCGGTATACAAAATACCATCTAAGCGACTTTTGACTGAAATTGCAACGAAAATAATGACAAATTGATGACAAATTGATCTGGAAAAATGCGCTGAATCACTCCATGCTATCGTTATTGTTTTTCGTGTGTTTTCAGAGAGTTTCCCTTGACCTATTGTTTAGCCCTAAAAGTAAATCGCGGATTAGTTTTTGCATCAGATTCGCGCACCAATGCCGGTGTCGATTACGTCGCTACGTACAGTAAAATGCGCCGTTACTGCTGGCCCGGAGAGCGCGTTTGTGTGCTGATGACATCCGGCAGCCTGGCAACTTCTCAGGCAGTTATGAATGCCATTAATCGCGACCTTAACGATCCGGACGCCGAATTCAGCTTGCGTCACGGCAAGCAGCTTTATGAAGTAGCGCAATACATTGGCAAGCTTAGTCAGGCAGAACAAACGCTGCACGAGAAAGCGATGGAAAAATCCAACGCCAGTGCAGAGTCTAATTTTATTCTTGGCGGGCAAATAGCCGGTCAGGCAGCGGAAATTTTTCACATCTATCCGCAGGGTAATTTTATCAGCGCGTCGGAAGACACGCCCTACCTGCAAATTGGTGAAACCAAGTACGGAAAGCCAATTCTGGATCGTATTATTGCTAAAACCACAACGCTGGAGGACGCCGCGCGTTGTGCTATGGTGTCACTGGATTCGACTATTCGCAGTAATATTTCTGTGGGGCCGCCTATTGAACTGGCGATGTATCAGGATGACTCTCTCGATGAGCCCTTCCATCACACCTACACCTTAAACAGCCCGATGTACAAATCCATGAAAAAACAGTGGACAGACGGCCTGCACCGCGCGTTTGAACAATTGCCCCGGTTTGACTGGGAAAAGGTTAAAGCGGACGAACCAGCAGGTGAATAAAATGGAGCTTTTCACGGGTCTTGTCGTTGATTACAAACGGATAAGCATCGTCCAGACCCATGCTGTTATTCAGAGAGTTAAGCAGGTTAGTGAGCTGATCCCAGTCGTCAATTAAGGTATCAAAACTTTCTTCATTGTAACTGGCGGTATGCGGATGATCGGCATTTAGCGGGTTGGAGAGCAACCGGTTTTCCAGACTCGTTTCATATTCGTTGGCTGTTTCCAGGGTATCTACCATATGCAGATAGTGCGCCCAGGTCTCGGCCCAGTCTTCCCATGGATGCATGCTGGCATAGGCACTGATACAGCGTTGTTGCCAGTCAGCGGCAGGCCCGTTGGCATAGTAGTTTTCCAGACTTTGCTGATAATCCTTACGCTCGTCACCAAATAACGCTCTGAAGGCCTCAATATACAGACTGCCTTTGATCAGCACATCCCAGTAATAATGGCCTGACTCATGGCGAAAGTGACCAATCAACGTACGGTAGCGTTCGTTCATTAGCTCTCGCATAGCCAGGCGCTTGGTCTCCTCGGCTTCTCTGAGGTTTATTGTAATCACCCCATTACTGTGACCGGTTAACACCGTGTTTTGCACGGTGAGTTCCCGGTCGTACAACGCCTGTACCACCTGGTCTTCGAGAAAACGAAAAGATAACCCGCGAGGATTATGCCGTTTACCTATAACCGGCAACTCAAGCTTATACAACGTGTAGAGTAGATGCCGCTTGGCCTGCTCCATTCGAAACCAGAGTTTGATGTTGTCCGGTTTCGACAAATCGGGAATGGTATCGGTAAGTTGGCAGGACGGACAAAGATTCTGTTCGATTTCAGCCGGTACCAGCCAGTTGCAGATATTCTGCTTTGCATAATTGCTGCACTGGCGGTAAGCCTGCCCATTGTGGCCAGCTATCCAGTTACCGTCTGCATCAATGTCGCAGGAGGAAATCACCTTGGCATCCGACAAAAACCCCACCGGGCGCTGGCAGGACAAGCACTGGCTATTGGCGAAATATAAAGTGTTACCACACTGACAAGTATAAGTTTTCAAATCTTTTGCTTCTGTTCTGGCAAACTGCAATTAGCTTACTAAGACTATAGTAGCAAAGGATATCACAGCAAAGTAATGACAGTTTCACTACATGACGATTATTTTGCTGTGGTGTGTCGTGAACGGGCACTACTGCAGCGCTTTGAACAGTACTTTACTTCCGCCCAGTTTTTTTCCCATTTCTTACGCCACATAAACGGACGCTGGCATACCGGGCATATTTTACGGGGTAAATCCGCTTTACGCATCGTCAATAGCCGAAAGTAACTGCTCTGCCTGTTCCTGCATGGCATCCACCGTATCCTGGGACATCCGATCGAGGCTTTTATAGATAAGCCCCATTCGGTGATTTTTGCTTAGTTTATCGCGGTGCTTAATTAAAAAGTCCCAGTATAAGTAGTTAAACGGACACGCGTTTTTACCGGTCTTTTTAGACACCGCATAGCCGCAGTTTTTGCAATAATCCGACATCCGATTGATGTACTGACCACTCGCCACATAGGGTTTACTGGCCAGATTACCGCCATCAGCAAACAGGATCATGCCGCTTACATTGGGCATTTCCACCCATTCAAAGGCGTCGGCATACACCAGCAGGTACCATTCATTTACCGCTTCAACCGATAATCCGGCCAGCAAACTAAAATTACCTATCACCATTAAACGCTGGATGTGATGCGCGTAAGCATGGCGTTTAGTATCGCCAATGCACTGGCGCATGCAGTTCATATTGGTATGCCCACTCCAGTAAAAGTCTGGCAACTTGCGCTGATGATTAAAATAATTTTCCTGCTGCAGGTCCGGCATGCAGTGCCAGTAAAAACCCCGAACGTATTCCCGCCAGCCCAGGATCTGACGAATAAAGCCTTCTACCGCATTGAGCGGTGCGACGCCGTCGAAGTAGGCCTGTTCCGCCGCTTTCATCACCTCCATGGGCAGCAATAACCCGCAGTTGAGATAGAATGACAAGTGGGAATGAAACAGCCACACGTTGCCCTCGCGCATGGCATCCTGATAATCGCCAAACTCTTTAAAGCGCTGTTCTATAAACTGATCGAGTACCTCTAATGCTTCGTCGCGGGTTACGGCATAATTGAAGTCTTTAGCATCCCCCATGTGATCGGCAAACTCAGCTTCTACCAGTTCAATCACTTCGCTGGTAATGTCATCCGGCGAGACAGTATAAGGCTTAGGCGGAGACACCTCCGCCGGTAGTGACTTGCGATTATCCTGATCGTAGTTCCATTTACCGCCGATGGGTTTATCGTCTTCCATCAACAGCCCGGTTAACTTGCGCATTTCCCGGTAAAAATACTCCATGCGCCATTGTTTGCGCCCTTCGGCCCACTCGCTGAACTGCTCAAGCGAGGCAATAAAGCGATCGTCATCGCAAATTTCAACCGGTATTTCCAGCTGATGTTGCCACTGCTGCATGCTCTTGAGTAGCCGGTATTCACCGGGAAACGTCACTACAACTTTGTCAAAACTGTGTTGGCTGCACGCGAGTTTAACTTCATTGAGCAGCGACCCCTGATTATTATCATCGTCGTAGCGCCGGTAAATAACATCGTAACCGTCGTCGCTTAACGCTTTAGCGAAGTGGCGCATGGCCGAAAATAACAACACAATCTTTTTCTTGTGATGCTTCACATAGGTGGCTTCTTCGCGCACCTCGGCAAGCAGGATATTATCCTGTGATTTGTTGCACTCCCTCAGGCACGACATCTCGCGGGAGAGCTGATCGCCCAGTACTAAACGTAATACCCCGGCCATTAATCCTCCTTAGTGTCCGCGTACGCGTCGAGTGCGCGCTGGCGCGATTGCTTGAGGTCAGCAATGGGCTTGGGATAGGTGCTGCCCAGTTCCACACCGGCTTTTTTCAATACCTCTTTGGGCGCATCCCAGGGTTTGTGGAGGTATTTGTCTGGCATGTTGGCAAGCTCAGGGCAGTATTTTTTTACATAACTGCCCTGCTTATCGAATTTTTCTCCCTGGAGTACCGGGTTAAAAATGCGGAAATACGGCGCCGCATCCGCACCTGATCCCGCGACCCATTGCCAGCTGGCAGCGTTACTGGCCCGGTCGGCGTCTACCAGGCAGTCCCAGAACCAGCGTTCACCTTTACGCCAGTCGATAAGCAGATTCTTGACTAAAAACGAGCCGACAATCATTCTTACCCGGTTATGCATATAGCCGGTTTGCCACAGCTCGCGCATACCTGCGTCGACAATGGGGATACCGGTTTTGCCTTTGGTCCAGGCGGTGTATTTTTCGTCCTGATTAAGCCACTTAAATTTATCAAACTGGCTGTTAAAATTTTTATCGGTAATGTCAGGAAAATGAAACAGCAGGTAGTAGCTGAACTCACGCCAGCCCAGCTCACTTAAAAAACAATCCAGGTCACTACTACTCTCATCGTCAAAGGCATTTAGCAGCGCATACCACACCTGATTAGGCGAGATTTCGCCAAAGTGCAGGTGCGGGGATAAGCGGGATGTGCCCCGTACCGAAGGGATGTTACGTTGATCCTGATACCCTTTTGCCGCGTGTTGAATAAATTCACTGAGTTTGTCAGCAGCGCCCTCTTCGCCCGGTTTCCAGTGTTTGGCAAATTCACTGTCCCAGTTTATCTCTGGTAGCAGTCCGGCATCATCGATGCCGTGCCCTTCATTTGCTACGTCGGCGTAGGTAATTCGTTCGGGCGCAGAAGACGGATAACGAGGGGCTGAAGCCTGCAGACAGCCTTTACGGTAGTAAGGGGTAAACACACGGTATACGCCGCCGTCCTGCTTGCGGATACTCATTGGCTCCCACAGCAGTGATCCGTTAAAGCTACTGACCAGGCAATCGCGTTCGCGCAAGGTCTGTTTTATCTCCTTGTCTCTGTCGATAACCGCCGGCTCGTAGCAACGGTTCCAGAATATCGCCTGAGCACTGAATTTATCGACTAATTCGGTGAGGATCTTCTTTGGCTCACCGGTAAAGCACTGCAGGTGACCATTAAGACGCTTGTTCAGTGAAACCAGAGAATGATGAAGCCACCAGTTTGAAGCCCCACCAGGTTGGTCAGCCTCATCGAGCTCTGTGTCAAAAATATACACCGGTACCACGGTGCCGTGCTCAACTGCTGCAAGCAATGCCGGGTTATCAATTACGCGTAAATCCTGCCGGAACCATACAATACATACGGGCTGACTCACTCTATTGTTCCTTTTTTAATCGTTGTTTTTGATGTGCCCTGCTTTGTACGTAAATAGCCTGAAAACGATCGCAATCATCACCATGGATTATGGGTTAATTTAGCCATTAAAACAGGCGGACTGTTTATTTTAAATTTTCTCATCTATGCTTAAATCCATATCGATAAGGACATCGTAAAGACTGCTATGAATATGACTTCTTCTAAAACGGGCCTGTACTGGTTCAGACACGATTTACGCCTCGACGATCAGCCGGTATTAACAGAGCTGGCTTCGCGTTGCCAAAAATTAATGCTGGTGTATTGCATCGACGAAGAATGGTTTACCCCCAATCAGTTTGGTTATTGCGCCATGGGGCACCACCGTCAGCAATTTTTGTACGAATCACTCTGTGCGCTAAATCAGCAATTAAATAACTACCAGCAAACGCTGCTGGTTGTCACCGGTGAGCCAGTAGAAGAGATTGCTCAACTTATAAAGGCTTATGGTGTTGATATACTCGGTGTCGGTGAGTATCCGGGGCTCAATGAACGGGAACAGCTTAAGCAACTCACCGCAAAGTATCCTGGGGTGCATGTGATCACGGGCAGTAATAACAGCCTGTTCAAGCCAACGAACCTGCCGTTTGAAGTAAGCGCGATGCCTGATAAATTCAGCCCGTTCCGTAAAAAAGTTGAAAAAGCCATGACACCGCTCCCTACTGTGGAGCCCGCCGCGCTGATACCTCCGCCTCCCATTGCGCTGCAAACCGACTGGCCATCACTGCCATTACAGCGAGGGAACTCTTCATCTTATAACGGCGGAGAACATGCCGCGCAGAAACAGCTTAAGTATTATTTTTTCGATAAACACCTTATTAGCCAGTACAAAGAAACACGCAACGGCCTCGACGGCTGGGATTATTCGAGCAAATTCTCGGCCTGGCTGGCCAACGGTTGTATTTCTCCGCGCCGCATTTATGCAGAATTAAAACGATTTGAAGCAGAGCACGGCGCAAACGACTCTACTTACTGGCTCTACTTTGAATTACTGTGGCGGGAATTTTTCTGGTGGCTGCAAGTAAAACATGGTGCCAAGTGGTTTGCCCCGGGCGGCATCCAACAGCAAACGACTCCAAGCATGCAGCCATCTGCTTCGTTGCTGGACTGGCAACAAGGCACCACTGACAACGCGCAGATAAATGCCTGCATGCGACAATTGAATGCGACTGGCTATATGTCCAATCGGGCCAGACAATGGGCGGCCAGTTATCTGGTCAACGAACTCGATGAACACTGGCGATATGGCGCAGCCTATTTTGAACAGCAACTGATTGATTACGATGTGGGAGCCAACTGGGGAAACTGGCAGTATCTGGCCGGTGTAGGCAGCGATCCCCGTGGTCTGCGCCATTTCAATATTGAGAAACAAGCGCAGATGTACGATCCTGACGGTAAATTCGTCAGCCTCTGGTCATGAGCCGGTTATGCCAGCCAACGTAGTTGCGCTTAACGGTTGTGATCCTTAAGCCATTCGTTTAATAGCTTTACCTGGCCACAGCGGTAAGCCGCATACATTAACCGAATGGAGTTTGACAGTACTTCGCTGTCATTCCAGCCGGTCTTTTCCTGTATTTCTTCATAACAGCTTAATGCCTCTGGCGTCACATAACCTCTGACCTGACGCTTACCGGCTTCACGCTGGCGTTCGCGGAAGCGTTTTTGTTTATCAGCATTAGCACGTGGATTTTTCTTAGATTCTGTCATGATACCCTGTATTTAGTCGAAATTTTTGTAGTGCAACAACCGCCGTTTAGTTCCCTGAATCAAAGGTGGTCACTAAGGTTGTGCACCACTTCGCGCATTTTAGCCTAAAATTAGAGTATATCCTTGCCTGACGGCAAAAAAATTACTGTTCAGAGTTGTTTAGCGTACAAGTGTTCGCTAAATTACGCACGTTAAAAATAATCGATGGGAATACAATGACAACGAAACAATCCAGTTTTAGCAAAGAAGACCTGTTAGCCTGTAGTCGCGGCGATATGTTCGGCCCGGGTAACAGCCAGCTTCCGGCTCCTAACATGCTTATGATGGACCGTGTGAGTCTGATCACTGATGAAGGCGGTGAGTTTGGTAAAGGCCAGATTATTGCTGAATTAGATATCACGCCGGATTTATGGTTTTTTGACTGCCACTTCCCTGGCGATCCGGTAATGCCTGGTTGTTTGGGCCTTGATGCCATGTGGCAGCTGGTGGGCTTTTTCTTGGGCTGGAGCGGTGGTCCGGGCAAAGGTCGCGCATTAGGGGTTGGTGAAGTGAAATTTACCGGTCAGATCCTGCCTACGGCAAAAAAAGTGACTTATAAAATTCAAATGAAGCGTGTAGTTAAACGTCGGTTATTTATGGGCCTTGCAGATGGCATTGTAGAAGTTGACGGCCGTGAAATTTACTCTGCGAAAGACCTGAAAGTGGGTCTGTTTCAGGATACCAGCGCTTTCTAACATTGGCTGCTACCTTTAGCTACCTGATAGTCTTTGTGCTAACAGTATTGCCAAGAAAAAAGCCCCTTTTACGGGGCTTTGACTCAAGAGATGTTAACGAACCACCACACCTAACTGGCGGTCTTCCATGGCCTCTCTGTACCCGCCTAACCATTCTGAGCGAGTATCGCTCGTTTGAAAGGGACATATTTCCTTAGAGCGACCGCTGATTCCTGCCTGATAGCCTTTAGCGTGAGCGCGAGTCAGTTTATCTCTTTTTTGTCTTTTCATTGAATAGCCTCATTTGTTGGGTTAACAGTGAACAGAATAGGCCAGCAACTCAATACAAAATCAGTGGTAGTGTGGCGTTTTCTGAGCACTATTTATTAGATAGTGCAAGGCTGGTTTTGGTTCAAGAGCGATTCGTTTTTTTTACGCTTGACAAACTATAACGATCTGAAATTTCTATTCATTTTATATTACATTTTTTTTTCATAATTGTTTCAGCATTTAAAAAAAATTGGTCTAAAAAGCATTGCAAGTTGGTACAGGTCGAATTATGACCACTTTTTAGATGCAATTTATGCTTATATAGCAGTTATTTAGCGCTTAATTATACGAATATTCAGGGTGTTAATTAACGATACGAGTACAAAGCTCAGCAACATCAACAAATACCACGAACTCAGCTTGGCTAGAGACACCATTTTCCATTCTTCATGCTGATTAGGGTATATCCAGATATTAGCAAATGTTGCGATATTTTCTGCCAACCAGATAAATAAAGCCACCAGAAACCAGCCAAGCAATAATGGCATATAGCGGTGTGTTTTAATGATCCGAAAATAGATACGGGTGCGGTAAAACATTACCACGGTAGCAGCCAGTAATAGCCAGCGAAAATCCGGGATAAAGTGATGCGAAAAGAAATTAATATAGATCAGGCAAACTAAAGCCACGGTGAGTTTTTTAGGTGGATAATGACTATATTCAAACTCAAATATCCGCCATACGCGGGCAATATAGCTCCCCACCGCACTGTACATAAAGCCGGTAAATAAAGGCACGTTGCCGATACCAAATACATAAGCTTCAGGATACGTCCAGGAACCAATGGCATCTGATGTCTTGAATAACTCCATCACTGTGGCCACCAGATGAAAAACAATGATGACCAGCGATTCCCTGAGCGTTTCCAGTTTTAAAACCAGCAGGACAACCTGAAATACTATCGCGGCGATGAATATAAAGTCGTAACGGTGCAATTCGTCCAGCGGATACCAGAGGTTCGTGCCTATCATTAGTGCCAGCAAAAAGCCGCCAAATATACAGGCATTGGCCTGCTTAAGTCCGAATATCCACAGTTCCCTGATAAATTGCTTCACCGTTGTTGGTTTTATTATTAGCGTTGGTCAGTAAAAAACACCCGGCTAATTGCCGGGCACTTTGAATGATTTTTGGTGTAACGGTTGTTTATTTTTTAACGCGGCGGCGGAACACGGCCAGCAACGATAACAACGCAATGCCATACCAGCTTGCTGAGGCTCCCTGGCGCTCATAAGGTGCTTCTTCAACACCATCACACTGCTCAATGCTGCCGGTGCTGTTAGGCGTAAGCTTAACGGCGACAACACGGTCTGTCTCAACGGTATCACCTGCATCGGTTAATACTTCTTCACCGGTAATGTAGCGCTGTGTTGAAATGTAGCGGGCATTGGCAATAATTTCGTCATTATCGTTTATGTCCATAGCGGTGACCAACGTATACTGCTCACGCTGTTCACAGGTAAGAAGCGTATTAAGATCAACAAACTCACCCACATTCATGTCGTACATAAAGGCGCGTAACTGACGACCCGTCTGCACATCTGACTCGTATTCGCCCTCGCCTACAACAATGCCGTTATTGTTGATAGCACGTGGAGTGACCGCGGCTGTCTGGAAGAAACCTTGCGGATATTCCGACTCACCGCTGTCGATGTTATAGATAAACATCTGGTTACGGGCCACACCGTTGTTCTCGCGCAGCACAGTACCGACAACCCAGTTATCGTCGTTAATATCTACCGCTGAACTGCTAAGGTTTTCTTCACGAGGTAACAACTCTGTGGTTTCACCATTGGCGAAGGTAGCAGCAACAATATTGGCGTAATAAGCCGCCCGGCCACCTGGTAATGTATAAATAATACGCTCACCAGTATGAGAGGTACCTACTGCGATGCCATTGTTGTTGATGGCATAAGCGGTACTGGTGTACCCCGTAGAGTCTTCATCTTCTGCCGGTTCAAACACCATACCGTACTGGGTAGAGGACAATACGTTGCCCTGGGCATCCAGTTGCCAGGTTACCGCACGGCGGTAACTGCCAGCCGTAATGCTTCTGGCCAGATTGTAGATACATAGCTCTACCGGCGTATCGCCCCGGGTTTCATCATCATAGCACTCGTCGATATCAGTTTGATAATCTTCAGTAAGCGCAACGCTGCCCCAGCCAGCCACTTGTAACGGTTCATTGATGGCAAAGGCTTCACTGAAGCCATTAATACCGGTATCGCCTGGCATCGTTGGTGGCAAAGCCGTGGTTACACCATTAGCTTCAACGAAAGCCTGAGTCAGCGTGTCGTTTACGATATAAGTAAACTCATTACTGTCTTCATCGGTGTAATCCACTTTGAAAAACGGCGTGCTGCCGGCGCCCACAAAGAAGTCGCCACCTACGGAGTCATTTACCTGGCTATAGGCACTGCGGGTGTAGTCTTCGAAGGTTTCATCAATAACGTCAAAGCCGGGGATTAAATCGGCAGTCACCGTATCGCCATGATAACTACGATAAGTCGCTAATGACTGAATAAGAATATTGATACCGTTGCTGCCACTGCGACCGTTCACAACATAGGCATACAGCGCCTGGTAGTCGGCATTACTGAATACCCCCTGTTGAACCGCTTCAGGATCTTCAAAGCGATCGGTAAATAGCTCGTTTTCAAAGTCCAGTATCGACAGGTCGATTGGCGGATTATATTCCGACTCACTCACCACCACCATGGTGCCCGTGTTATCAATGGACTGAGCAAAGTTAAAAAATGATTTGTCCTGCACCGGTGCCAGGGTTAAATCATAGGTTGCTGCAGTCGCTAATGGCGATACTGCAACGGCAGTGACCGCGGAGGTTGCAAGGATTACTGCAGATGCAAGCTGTTTTAGTTTCATTCAAAATCCTGTTTACTGCTGTCAATCTTCCAGCATACTTTCTAGTTCGTCCCAGCGCGCATAAGCCTGGGATAATTGTTCTTCACTCTCAGCTAGCGCATTGAGTACGGCGCTGGTCTGTTCGCTGTCCTGTTTAAAAAATTCAGGATCATTCACCAGCGTCTGTTGTTCTTCTACCTGTTTTTCTAATTTCTCAATTAGCGCAGGTAAGTTATCGAGTTCGCGTTGATCTTTATATGATAACTTTTTCGCCTTGCGCGGAGAAGCCTTTGCAGTCGGACTGGCTTTTTCTGATTTAGTTTCATTTTTTACCGATTTAGCGGAAGAAATATAAATGGACTTCCCCTGCCCGGCATACCAGCTCTCTATATCAGAATAACCGCCGACAAATTCCTCTACTTTGCCGTTTTCGGTAAACAGCAAACTGGAATTTACAACATTATCAACAAATTCGCGATCGTGGCTGACTAAAATCACCGTACCTGTGTAATTAATCAATAACGTCTCGAGCATTTCGAGAGTTTCCACGTCCAAATCATTGGTTGGTTCATCCAGAATAAGCACATTACTGGGTTTAAGCATTAAACGCGCTATCATCAGACGGTTTTTCTCGCCACCGGATAAAGACTTCACCGGCGCATTGACTCGCTCCGGGGTAAACAGATAATCCTGCAGATAGCTGATAACATGACGAGGATGGCCGTTGACCATTAAGTCTCGCTTACCATCAGCCACGACATCAATTACTGATTTTTCTAAATCCAGGCCCAGACGGTGCTGGTCAAAATACGCCACTTCCAGGTTAGCCCCCTGCCGACTACTGCCGGATACCGGCTCAAGCTCGCCTAACAGCAACTTGATTAAAGTACTTTTACCACAGCCGTTAGGGCCAATCAGGGCAATCTTATCGCCGCGCAATACGGTTAAATCCAGGTCTTGTACAATAGTCTTGCCTTCAATGGCATAGCTTAAGGCCTGGGTTTCAAACACCAATTTTCCGGAACGAGCCGCGGCCTGCTGCGCCATAGCTGCATTTCCAGTGAGTTCACGGCGGGCAGCGCGCTCTTCGCGGAGCTTTTTCAGCGCCCGCACCCGGCCTTCATTACGGGTACGCCGGGCTTTAATCCCCTGACGGATCCAGACTTCTTCCTGAGCCAGCTTTTTGTCAAACTCTGCCTGCTGGCTGGCTTCCACCTCCAGGTCGTGCTCTTTTTTATCCAGGTACGTCTGGTAATTACCCGGGTAGCTGGTGAGCTGGCCACGGTCTAAATCCACGATGCGGGTAGCCATGGCTCGGATAAACGCCCGGTCGTGACTGATGAACACAATGGCGCCCTGATACTGCTGCAGGCTTTGTTCCAGCCAGCGGATCATTTGCACGTCCAGATGGTTGGTGGGCTCATCGAGCAACAGAATATCCGGCGAACGTACCAGCGAGCGCGCCAGCGCTGCCTTTCGTCGCCAACCACCCGACAGCGATGCCAGCGAGGCATTGCCATCCAGTTGTAACATGGTCAGCGTCTGTTCAATTTTTTGTTCAAATTGCCAGGCATTCTGAATTTCAAGCTGCTCCTGTAGCGTCTGCAACTTGTTGAGGTTTTTTTCGCTGGGATCGTCTGTGACCAACTGAATTTGTTTGAAATAGCCTTTAAGAATATCGCCCACTTCAGCCAGTCCTTCGGCCACGTAATCAAATAAGGCAATGTCAGTGGTTTGCGGCGGATCCTGCTCAAGACGAGCAATAATGGTATCCCGTTCCACAACGCGCTGGCCGTCATCGGGGATCACATCGCCACTGATCACTTTCATCAGGGTGGATTTACCACTGCCGTTGCGGCCCACAATACATACCCGCTCGCCCGGTTGAACCACAAGTTCAACACCGTCGAGCAAAGGCGGCGTGCCAAATAGGACAGAAATATTTTTAAGTTGTAACACACTCACTTCAGAAACAGCTCCAGTTCATCGAGCGTAAACGGCCAGCCAAGTTCTACGCCGTTATCCTCACGCTTTAATACCGGTATACGCACCGCGTACAAATGATAATGGTCGGTATTATCACGGATATTATGTTTGGTAATTTGCAGTTGCTCGTAGACGGATGATTGCCTGAGCAGCTCATCCGCATCGTCACATAAACAGCACTGTGGCCCGGTAAAAAACGCTATCTTCATGATAAGGTCAACACATAGCACTGGTGAATGTTGCTGTGGCGGGCAAAATCCTGCGGAATGGTTTGTGCCGAGATATTATCAACCGCTAAGCCCAGCTCTGCCATGGCCTCGTTGTCCAGCTTAAACCCACGTTTATTGTTAGAAAACACAATCATGCCGCCCGGATTCAGACAGCGTCGAACCTGAGTTAATAACATCACGTGATCTCGCTGAACGTCCCAGGTAGTATCCATTCGCTTGGAGTTGGAGAATGACGGCGGATCAACAAAAATCAGGTCGTACTTACCATTGTGACCGACTAACCACTGCAAACAATCGGATTGTACAAAGTGGTACGCCCCGTTGAGTTGATTGAGTTTAAAATTGTCTTTCGCCCAGTTGATGTAGGTGTTGGACATATCGACTGTTGTTACCGAGCGGGCACCACCAAGCGCCGCCGCAACCGACACACTGCCGGTATAAGAAAACAGGTTTAGAACGTCTTTACCATTGGCCATCTGTCGGACTTTCTGACGGGTAATACGATGATCCAAAAACAAACCGGTATCCAGGTAATCGGTGAGGTTAACGTAGAGTTTGGCGCCGTTTTCCCACACCACTTTACGGTTACCGGTGGTATTCACCTTTTCGTACTGTTGTTTGCCTTTTTTCTGCTCACGCACTTTGAGCATGATTTGCTTAGCCGGTACGCCTGTGACTGCCGGTAAATACAGCAGTACTTCCTGCAGACGGCGACGGGCTTTCTCGGCATCAATGGTTTTAGGCGGTGCGTATTCCTGCACTACCAGGCAATCATCGTATACATCAATGGCTACGTTATATTCGGGCAAGTCGGCGTCATAAATACGGTAGCAGTTGGTATCCTGTTTTTTGAGCCAGGGCTTAAGCTTTTTAAGATTCTTTTTCAGCCGGTTGGCAAAATCGTTATCCTGACTGTCACCAAACTGTTGGCAGTTGTTGGCGTCGAGCTGATAATTAACCAGTTTACACTCGAGTTTGCCGTTCATCAGGCTGTATTCTTTATTCCCGCGCAGCTTTAACAGCCGTAATAATTCCCGGTTACTGCTTAACAACGACACCTGCCAGCCCTGCCAGTGTTGCTTTAACTGCTCGCCCCACTGAGCAAACAAAGGAATAAGTTCGGTGAGCTCACCTAAACGCTCGCCATATGGCGGGTTAGACACCAGATAGCCCGGTTCAGTTATGGCTGCAGGCGGGGTAAATTTGGTCGCATCAATCACGTTGAACTCGATGAGTTCAAACACCCCTGCCTCATTGGCATTCTGTTTGGCAATGGCGATTAATTTACGGTCGATATCGCTGGCAAATAACGTAACGTCGGGCTGAATTTGGGCAGACTTAGCGTCTTCAATTAATGCCTGCCAGTCACCTTCCCGGTGACCCAGCCATTTGCTGAACCCCCAGCGAGTCCGGCCAAGACCCGGGGCTTTATTCCTTGCCATGAGCGCAGCTTCGATGACCAGCGTACCGGAACCACACATGGGATCCAGTAACGGCTTCTCCATATTGGCAACCCAGCCACTACGCATCAGCATGGCTGCCGCCACATGCTCTTTTAAGGGGGCAAGGCCGGTATCCTGACGGTAGGCGCGCTGGTGCAGGCTGCCACCAGAAAGCTCAATACCAATGAGTACTTTATCGCGGTGCAAACGGCCGCTGATGACGATATCCGGAACGTCGCGATCTACGTTAGGGCGCGAACCGTCTTCTTCATAGAAGTGATCAACAATCGCATCTTTGATTTTTAAGGCACCGAACTGAGTATTATTAAAGGCTTTACTGCTGCCATTAAACTGTACTGAAAATGTATTATTCACGGCAAAATGCAGCGACCAGTCGACGTCGCGGGCGCTATCGTATAGCGCTTCAGCCGTGCCTGCGTTACCTTCGTTTAAGATCCAGATAACCCGGTTAGCCAGGCGCGACCACAAACATACCTTATAGGCCGCCTGTAAGTTGCCTTTTACCCTGACGCCACCACGGGCTATGGCCAGCTCTGCATCAGGGCAAAGCTCGCTTAGCTCCTGTTTGAGCAGCTCGTCGAGACCGCGACTGGTGGTAACTAAAAATCCGGGCTGAGTTTGTGAAACAGACATTAAAGGCCTTCAACCAGTTGTTTAATTAACGCTGGTCCCTGATAAATAAAAGAAGAATATACCTGAATAAGCTCGGCACCGGCCGCCATTCGGGCTTTAGCACTGGCGACGTCATGGATACCGCCGACCCCGATAATGGGCATTGTACCGTTAAGTGCTGTGTGTAATTGTTCGGTGATCAGCTGGCTTTGATTCACCAGCACCTCACCGCTTAAACCACCTGCTTCATTGGCATGCTCGAGGCCTTTCACTGATTCGCGATCCAGCGTTGTATTGGTGGCAATCACGCCGTCCATTTCTGATTTTATCAGCGACTCGGCAATGCCATTCACTTCTTCAGGGCTTAAATCCGGCGCAATTTTAATAAACAGCGGTACATACTTACCGTGCACCTGAGCCAGTGCGCCCTGGGCTTCTTTCAGACCACCCAGCAGCGCCTCCAGTGCTTCGCCATACTGCAGGTTTCGTAGACCCGGCGTGTTTGGCGAGGAAATATTGATGGTTACATAACTGGCATGTTCATACACTTTGTTGAGGCATTTTAAGTAATCGTCCAGCGCGTTAGCTTCTTCGGTGTCTTTGTTCTTGCCAATGTTAATGCCCAGCGCGCCGTCATATCGACTGGCCTTTACCTGGTCAACCAGATAATCTACGCCTTTATTGTTAAACCCCATGCGATTAATGATGGCGTTTTTTTCCGGTAAACGGAACAAGCGCGGCTTGGGGTTACCCGGCTGCGGACGAGGTGTGACTGTCCCAACCTCTATAAAGCCAAAGCCCATGGCGGCAAACGCATCAATGCACTCACCGTTTTTATCCAGGCCGGCAGCAAGCCCTACCGGATTTCTGAAGGTAACACCTGCAACCGTCACCGGCTTATCCGGAGTGTTTACCCGGTACAGTGCCGACAGCGGTGTGCGCTGGGTGCGGTGTAACCATTTAATACTGAAATCGTGGCTCTTTTCGGGTTCGCAGTTAAGCAAAGCTTTTTGGATAAGTTCGTACATGAAGTGTAATAGCGCCATAAATTAAAGCCCCGGCGGCTAATTATACCGGTCGGGGCTGTGAAGATATTGTATGCAACCTTACGCTGACAAACGCCAGCGAAAAGCAGGTATCAACCCATGGTTGCGTAGTTTACTGGTTAGACTTCATGCTTAAAAGCATCAATTCACGCAGAGCAACAGAAAACTTCGCAAAATCGTGGCTCGAGCTGGTTTTAAACTCACTCATCATATGATACCAACGTTTTAGCAAAGCTTCATTATTTTGCATCCAGTTGTCTAAAATCGCATCCGCATCTTTCGATTTACCGTTGCCGGCCAGTAAAGTGGCCACAATCGAGCGCTGCTGCCAGTCGAGCTCTTCACGATATGATGCCCGGGCGAGTGCCTGCCAGTGATTACCCACCGGTTGATTATTAATTTGCTCAAGGAACCAGTGCAGTTCAAGGGTTGAGCCTAACTGATAATACAACCGCCCGACTACATCGATGCTGTGCGAGCCCTGCTCCACTACCTGAGTGAGATCCAGCGCACTGAACAGATTACTGAAGGCTGCAACCCGGGCCGCGATGTCCTTCGGAACGCCTTTTTCCATCCAGTTTTGAGTGGCTTTCTCGAGCTGGCTGATTTCCTGTTCTACCAGATAGTTCGACAGGTTCTCACACAGGTCATTTACCGCAGGCTGATACTTCTCGATGCACTGCTGAATATCATTGCAGTTATCACCGTGGCGAATATACCAGCGAGTGCCGCGACGCATTAAACGGCGCGCCGATTCCAGCATAGACAGTTGTACCTTGGCATCCACTTTATTGTCGAGGCTTTCAATGTCCTTCCACAACTGGCCGATACTGAAGACCCCCTTAACGATACTGTAAGCATTGGTGATTTCCACAATATCTGCGCCGGTTTCTTCCTGCATGCGATAGACAAAGTTCGCGCCCATATCGTTAACCATATTGTTAGTTAACTTGGTGGCAATAATCTCTGCCCGCAGCGGATGCTGCTGCATTTGCTCAGCAAAGCGCTCGCGCAATACCGGCGGAAAGGCACTGATCAGCAACTTACCGTGATACGGATTGTCGGTAAGGGCCGGGATATTCAGCTGGTCTTTTAACACCATTTTACCGTAAGCGGTAACCACACTCAGCTCTGGTCGGGTCAGGCCGCGATTCTGTACCGCGCGGTCGGAGATTTCATCATCGTTAGGGATAAACTCCAGTTCGCGATTTAACGCGCCATCGCGCTCAAGGCCATGGATAAAGCGTAACTGCTCTTTAAGCGAGGAAACGCCGGTCATCTCGGTGACCGAGATAGTTTGGGTCTGACGGTAACAATCCTGTAGCACTATTTTAGCTACATCATCGGTCATTTCATACAACAGGTTATTTCTTTGCTTAACGGTCAGATCACCATTGCTTACTAATGCATTCAGCAGAATTTTGATATTGACTTCATTATCCGAGCAATCAACCCCACCGACGTTATCGATAAAATCGGTGTTCACCCGGCCACCATTCGCTGCGAATTCCATCCGCCCTAGTTGGGTAGCTCCCAGGTTACCGCCTTCACCGATAATTTTGGCTTGAATGTCGCACCCATTCACCCGCAACGCGTCGTTGGCTCTGTCGCCCACATCGCTGTGGCTTTCCTTTTTGCTTTTCACATAGGTGCCGATACCGCCGTTCCAAATAAGATCGACCGGCATTTTAAGGCAGTTATGGATAAGCTCCGTAGGTGTCATCAAGTTCTGACGGGTACCCAGCCAGGTTTTCATTTGTGGCGTTAAGGTAATCGATTTAGCCGCTCGGCTAAACACACCGCCGCCCTTGGAGATCAGCGATTTATCGTAGTCATCCCAGGTCAGGCTGGGGTTTTCGAATAACCGCTGACGCTCTTTATAACTTTTCGCCGCGTCCGGATCCGGATCAAAGAAAATATGCAGGTGGTTAAAGGCAACAATCAGGCGCGTATGCTCAGACAGCAACATACCATTTCCAAATACGTCACCGCCCATGTCGCCTACGCCAACACAAGTGAAGTCAGTGGTCTGACAATCGATACCAATTTCGCGGAAGTGACGTTTAACCGACTCCCAGGCACCGCGGGCAGTAATGCCCATCTTCTTATGGTCATAGCCAATACTGCCGCCTGAGGCAAAGGCGTCGCCCAGCCAGAAGTTGTATTCTTCCGAGATGCCGTTAGCAATATCCGAGAAAGTCGCTGTGCCTTTATCGGCGGCAACTACCAGGTAAGGATCGTCTTCGTCCAGTCGCACCACATTTTTCGGCGGGACAATCTCACCGTCGACAATGTTATCGGTAATGTCCAGCAAGCTGCGGATAAACGTACGGTAGCAGGCTTTGCCTTCTTCGAAAATTTCCTGACGGCTGGCACCCACAGGCAGTTGCTTACACACAAAACCGCCTTTAGCGCCTACTGGCACAATCACGGTATTTTTAACCTGCTGCGCTTTTACCAGGCCGAGAATTTCGGTACGAAAGTCTTCCTGACGGTCAGACCAACGTAAGCCACCACGAGCTACGCGGCCGCCGCGTAAATGCACACCTTCAATTTTCGGGCTATACACAAAGATTTCATACTTCGGCAGCGGCAATGGCATTTCCGGGATCAGCTCAGGCAGCAATTTAAACGACACATAAGGCTTGTCGCTGCCGTCTTCTGCCGGTTGATAGAAATTGGTCCGCAGTGTGGCGTTGATCATATCCAGATAACGACGAATGATACGGTCGTCATCCAGGTTACTCACCTGGTCCAGCGCTTCGGTAATTTTATCCTGCAGCGTTTGCTGACGCTTCTTACTCGGCTTACGGCCCGGATTAAAGATCAGCTCAAAATAGCTGATCAGCATTTCGGCGATGTGCGGATAATTCGACAGTGTATTAGCAATATAATCACGGCTGAAACTGCTACCGGTCTGGCGCATATACTTAGCAAACGCACGCAGAATGGTCACGTTACGGCCAGTCAGCTCTGCACTCAGTACCAGACGGTTAAAGCCGTCGTCTTCCAGATCGTTGTACCACACCTTGGCAAAGGCATCCTGGAATAACTGCTGGGCTTTAACCATATCCAAATCGTGGCCGCTCTTGTGCAGCATAGTAAAGTCCATAACCCACTTGAGCGTGTCATCAGCGCACTGGATCTTATAGGGGCTTTCGTCGATAACCCGTAAACCAAAGTTTTCCAGGATCGGGAGCACATCAGATAAATGAATCGGTTCAAACAAGTGGAACAGCTTTAGCTTCACTATCTGGCTGTCGGATTGCTCTTCCTGTGGCCGATAAAACAACATCCCGAGGTTTTCTTCGGGTGTCAGTTGTTCCAGCTTTTCGATATCGACTAAGGCTGCACTGGGCAGGTTTTGCTCGGTGTAAGAAGGCGAAAAGGCATTGAGGTAATTACGCTCCAACATTTTCGCTTTTGCTTCACCATAGGCCGAAGATAATGCAGACGACAGGCGGTCATTCCAGGTTTTGGTTAACTCAATAATATTCTGCTCGATATCCTTCACGTCTAATTCCGCATTGTTGTCTTCTACCCTGGCGATGTAGTGAGTCCGGGCATACACAGACTCTGAGAAAAAGGTAGTAAATTCCACTTCCCCACTGGCATTCAGCGAACGCTTCAATAATGCCTGGGTTTCCTTACGTAACTGGGTGTTATAGCGCTCTCTTGGCACATACACCATGCAGGAGAAAAAGCGGCCAAAGGTGTCTTTGCGCACGAATAAGCGGGTAATACCACGCTCCTGCATCTGGAAAATGCCGCGGATAATTTCGGCCATTTCCTCTTCCGGCGTTTGCAACAGCTCATCCCGGGGGTAGGTTTCTACAATGTTGTTAAACGCTTTAAAGGCATGGGTGTCCGGATCGAACTGCGATAACTCGCAAATCCGCCGAATTTTATCCGACAATAACGGAATATCCTTGGTACTGCTGTTATAAAAACTGGCAGAGTATAAGCCCAGGAAGCGGTGCTCGCCGGTGACCTGGCCATTACTGTTAAACTCTTTAATGCCAACATAATCCATATACGCAGGACGGTGAACCCGTGAACGGCTGTTGGTTTTAGTCAGTAATAACAGGTGCTGACTTAACGCCTCGTCCCGCGCGGTTGCCGGCAGGTTAGATAATAACCGCGGTTTATCGCTGATGGAGTTTTTCATCAGGCCCAGGCTGCTGTCATTATCCGGTGTCCACTGGTGATCGCCCTCAATGGCACTGACCGAATAGTAGCGATATCCCATCAGCGTAAAATTGTGATCGCTTAGCCAGTCCAGAAAACGCAGCACGGTATCTTTATGGGATTTATCCACCGGTAATGTTTTGGCTTTACTAACCTTACCGGTAATGGCTTTAAGCTTATCCAGCATCGGCTGCCAGTCGGCTACCGCCAGTGACACTTCGTCGATGGTGGAATGCAGCTCTGAGGCCAATTGTTCCAGATCAGCTTTACTGGTTTGACGATCAACCTCGATAAACACCACGGTTTGTCTTAAGTTGCTGGTTTGATTGGCATCGAGAAAATTTACCAGTTTGTTGCTATCATCGCGCTCAATATTCATTGGGCTGTGGATCAGCAAATGAGCGGTAATGCCCAGACGATTTAGTGCCATACGCACTGAGTCGACTAAAAAGGGGACGTCTCGGATGATCAGCTCAACAATGGTATGGCTCGACTTCCAGCCGTGCTTTTCTATTTCCGGGTTGAATACGCGTACGTGGGGTGAGCTGGCATCGAAATGGGAGAAGGTATTCCACAGGCTGAGTGTGGCACCGTATAGATCGCTGTCGTTACGATTCTCAAGGTCGTCCAGAGAGATATTTTTAAAAAAATGCCGTCCAAAGGTGTGAATATGCTCACGGCTTTTGGCATCTACTTTTTTGTCGATAAGTGAAAAAACATTCTCAAGCAAAACTGAGTAGCGCTGAGAGTTAGCTGTCATGTGCTCTACCTAATGATGATTTGTAGTTAAGTATAGATTGTACCTACATATTTTCTCGAAAATATGACGGAATTAAAAGCCCTGTTTTTACATCATATTTACATTTTGGGTAACTATTCAGATTATGCAAATAAAAAGGAGCCTGAGCGGCTCCTTTATTGGTTACTTATGCGAAAAAATTTACCTTTCGCTTCGGTTAAACCATAACAGTCTGGCCAGCGCCGGTAGCACAACTATGGCACCAAGCATATTTACCAGGAACATGAAAGTCAGCAAAATACCCATATCCACCTGAAACTTGAGTGATGAAAACACCCAGGTGCTCACGCCAATCGCCAGGGTAATACCGGTAAACAGTACTGCACTGCCCCGCTCCTTAAGTGCCTCAAGGTAGGCTTTTTCAACCGACATGCCCTGTTTAATTAAACCGTTCATGGTCGACAGGATATAGATACCGTAGTCCACACCAATACCCACACCCAGTGCAATTACCGGTAACGTGTAAACAGTGAGGCCGATATTCAGATAGGTCATTAATGCCTGTGCCAGTACCGACACCACATACAATGGTAATACTACAGAAATAGTAGCGCGTAGAGAGCGGAAACTCAGCAAACACAGGATAATTACGGCACCAAACACGTACATCATCATCGGCGTTTGCGCTGCCTGTACCGCTTCATTGGTAGCCGCCATTACACCTACCGGACCAGACGCCAGACTAAAGCGGGTATCTCCGGTCTGATATTCCTGTCTGAAATCCTTCACCGCATCAACTACCCGGGTAATGGTTTGCGCCTTATGATCTTCCATAAACAGGATGATAGGCATGACCGAGCAGTTACCGTTTAATAAACCAGACGATGTCGGCACCCGGGAGATTGCCTGCACCAACGTTTGCTGATTACGCGGCAATACCTGCCATTTTGGGTTACCTTCGTTGTAGCCGGCATTCACCACTTTCGCTACCGAAGCAAGGGATACCGCAGACTGCACACCATCCACATTGGTCATCTTCCACTGGAAGTCATCGATAGCGCGCATAGTTTCGTAGCTGGTACAGGCCTCCGGTGTGGTTTCCACCAGAACCGAAATATAGTCTACCGTCACTTCAAAGCGGTCGGTGATCAGAGCCGTGTCCTGATTGTAACGTGAGTCCTGATGTAATACCGCAGCCCCGGCCTGGATATCACCAATCTGCATTTGCTTGGACTGCACAAAACCCAGCGCAAACAGAATACCGGTAACCAGTACGATAGTAATCGCCGTATTTTTACGGGTACACACATCCAGTACTTGCCACAGACCTTCTGACTTCGATTCCTTACCGGCAAAGCGGTCGAGGTAGTGCTCCGGGAAGCGGATAAAGCTCATTAATACTGGCAACAGAATAAGGTTGGTCAGAATGATTACCGCCACACCCAGGCTGGCAGTAATCGCCAGTTCGCGAATAATACCAATATCGATCACCAGTAAAGTTAAGAACCCTACCGTGTCAGATAGCAGCGCTATGCCGCCGGGAATTAACAGTGCGCGGAACGCGGTCATTGCTGCCTGTTTGGCATTGTTACCTTTAACAACGTTTTTCTCTACCGCGTTAATCATCTGCACGCCATGACTCACGCCAATGGCAAAGACCAGAAACGGCACCAGTATCGACATGGGGTCCAGACCAAAGCCTAACGTGGTAAGCAAGCCCATTTGCCAAACCACTGCGATAACCGAACACATGATAGGCAGCACGGTGAGCATGATATTTCGCGAGAAGAAATACACCATGAAAGCCGTAATCACGATAGCGATGGCAAAGAACAGCACTACAAATTTCGCGCCGGTCGCCACATCGCCAATCATTTTGGCGAAACCGATAATATGTACACTTACCTGGTCGTCTTCATACTGCCCGCGCAGCTTGGTTTCCAGCTCATCAGCTAGTGCCAGGGTGTTAAGCGCTTCACCGGTTTCCGGATCTAACTCAAGTAACTGGGCTGTTACCATGGCACAGCGGTAGTTATTAGACACCTGACGGCCAACAATCTTGGCTTTTTCGATATTTGCGGCAACTGTCTCTAACGCTCTGGGGTTAGACGAGTCAAAATCAGCCGGGATCACCGGGCCGCCGGCAAAGCCACCCTCAACAATTTCGGTAAACCGGGTGGAAGGTGAATACAGTGAAACTACCAGTGAACGATTCACGCCGTTAATAAAAAACAACTCATCGTGAACATTCTTCAGCGTGTCGAAGAAGTACTGATTAAAAATATCACTGTCTTTGTCGCATACTGCCACAAGCACATTGTTAGCACCGCCAAAGTCTTTACGGTGCTCCATGTAGGTTTGCATGTATTCGTGGTTCAGCGGAATATTTTTTTCGAAGCCGGCATCGAGCTGCATACGTGATGCCTGAAATGCCAGCACCAGCGTGGCAAAAATAAAGAGAATGATAACCAGCGGTCGATTATTGAAAATCAGACGCTCTGAAACTTGACTAAAAGAAGACATAACTACACGTTAATCCAAAGAAAGTGAATAGATGCCATCGGCGGCAGTGACTACAGTTTGTCCGTCTACGGACACCGCATTTAAGAGCGCAGATTTACTCTCTGTTTGAGAAACACTCACCCCGGCGGCGGCTTCACAGTTAAGCGTTGGTGCCGCATATGGGTCGAACGTCGATGTTTGTAAAGGCAGTGTGGCCTTAACCATTACGCCGTTATTGCCGATAAAAGACAACTTATTCTGACCGGTGAGAATCGAGTTTAACGTGGCGGTATTACAGGTTTGCAGAGTCTCCCACTGCTCTCCATCTTCGCTGACCAGAATGTTACCGCGTAAGCCCGCAGCCACCATTAATCCGGAATCCAGCTGCACAAAATCGAAGAATGAGCCGGTGTAGTCTGACTCCAGACGCTGCCAGCTCTGACCGTTATCTTCGCTCATGGCCAGTAACCCGGCTTCACCGGCTATCAGGAGAGTACCATTCTGGCCACGAGTGATACGGTTTAAGTGCGGTAGAATTGAGTTTAACTCCATTTGATAAAACTCTTCGTCTTCCTGACGAATTTCTTCGAGATACTCGCGATCGAAAGGATTCAAAAACTCGGCGTGGCGCACGCTATCCCAGCTATTTCCACCATCACTGGTTTGATAAAACAAACCATAGGCGCCAATGGCCAGGCCACGGCGACTATCAAAAAATATTACATCTAAAAACGGGCGTTCCAGCTCGGGCTGGTACATTTGCACCTGCCATTGCTCGCCGCCATCGCTGGAATGCAGGATAATAGCATCATGACCAACGGCCCAGATATGATCCCCTATCAGGGTAACAGCCGTTAACGTAGATTGGGTGGGAACGGTGACCTGAGTAAAGTCGCTATCAGCGCGCTTTATGAGCACGTGGCCTCTCTCGCCCACAGCAACAGTGATATCGCCGGAGGCAATATCCAGTAACAGAGATTCTTTAACAAGTGGTGCCTGATAAGACTGTTCTGCATACAATGCAAAAGAAACTAACAACAGTAGCACCGAAGAAATGGATTTACGCATTAAGACGTTTAGCCTCCGGATAGTTATATCTGATTAAGAAAACGGTTGGCCAGGCCAACCGTTATTCTGAAGTGTTATCTCATGCCTTCGCGGCGCAGTGCCTGAGGCGTGAACTCCGCTTCTCTCGGAGTAATTGAGAAGTCGTACATTTTCTCCTCATTATCCAAACCAATTGCCAGGTAGCGGCGTGAGTTCAGGTCGTGATAAACATCCAGCGTAGACCACTGAGTCGGCACTTCGTAGTAGTTCACGCCATAAGCCACAGCAACACGGTACAGTTCACCGCGGTTGTCGTACATATCGGCCAGTTGGATCTGCCAGCTGTCTTCATCGATATAGAACACGCGTTTCTGATAGATATGGCGTAAGCCTTCTTTCAGTGTTGCCTCAACAACCCATACACGGTGTTTTTCCCAACGGGTTAAATCAGGATTTACGTGGTTAGGCTTAAGAATATCTTCATAGCTCACTGTATCGCCGTGCAAGGTATAGTTGTTATACGCAACGTACATTTCTTTCTTGCCTTTCAGCTCCCAGTTATAACGGTTTGGCGAGCCGTTAAACATATCGAAATCATCGGTAGTACGCAGGCCGTCGGCCGCTGTTCCTGGGGTATCATAAGCGATGTTTGGTGCCAAACGCACACGACGCTGACCGGTGTTATAGGTCCAGGCTTTACGCGGCTCCTTTACCTGATCCAGTGTTTCATGGACTAATAGCGCAGTACCCGCCAGACGCGCTGGCTTGGTTACTTTCTGTTTAAACATGAATAGCACGTTATTTTCCAGCAGGCTTTCCGGCGTGGCGTTTTCCTGTGAGTACTGAATTAACAGTTGCTCATCAAAGCCGATTACGTTGTAGTCGCCGCCAGCGGTTACCGCTGCCTGACCACCATTACGCTGAACGGCCGGGCCACGATAGCGAGCTATGTGGTTCCAAATCGCTTCCAGACCGTTGGCCGGGATGGGGAAAGGAATACCTACCGCAGCACCTGCCATACCATTACCATCATCTAACAAGGTGGCACGGGTGGCGTTTTCTTTGGTCGCATCGTAAACAAACTGTGGGTTTGATGCCGAGCGATGCGTTTTGTAAACCGGTAACTTAAAGGTGTCCGGGTAAGTCTCGAACATTTTCTTTAAGCCTTCGGATAACTGATCAGCATATTGCTGGTAGTTAGCAGCGGTGATCACAAACTCAGGCTTCTCACCCGCATAAGGGTCCGGGTGAAAGTCCCCTGCACTGTAGCCTGCAGGCGCAGAGGTAATACCCCCTGTCCACGCCGGGATAGAGCCGTCTGCATTACCTGCCTTTTCACCACCGAGTGGTGTCAGCTCGGTGCCCAGTTTAGCGGCTTCATCCGCGGTTACTTTTGCCTGTACAGGCACTGTCGTTAGCGCAACCGTCAGGGCTGCTGCAATAATTCCGATTTTTTTCATCATAATAAATACTACTCTTTATTAGATTGCATACTTGATGTTGAACGAAACAAAGTCGCGATCAGCCAGTTGGTTGGTGGTACCAATACCACCCCAGAATGCATTATAAGAGGCTGTTGCCGACCATTTACTCAAGTAATCAAAAGTGAATGAAATATTGGCTGATTTAGTATCTTCAGTAAACAGGAATAATGGATCCGGTGTAGTCCCTTTCACGTCATGAGAGAAGGTCATACGAGTCCGCAGGTTAATACCTGAAAATACATTATTGTGATCAGCCACTGCCAGTAGTCGATAACCCCAGGCATCATCCGTAGCAAATGGGTTAGTTTCAGGTCCGTTTGATAAGCCTGTGTGTAAACCAGTACGCGGATTACCTGTTTCAGTAGGCTCCAGCGACGGTGTACGGCCGGTGCCCGGCGCGTTAAGACGCACAACTGAAGGGTCCGGGAAGTCCACAATATTAACATACCCTGCTTCACCAAGCAGAACCAGGTTGTCAGTACCCAGTGCCGGACCAAATACGTGAGACACGGTAAACTGTGCCTGCCAGGTATCAGACAGCAGATACCCTTGCGCGGTTTCACCAGGTCCTACTGAACGATTAATGCCGTCCGGAAAATCATTATTGAGCTGCGAAATACCCGCCAAATCAGGACGCAAACCTGCGTTCGCTAACTGTTCAGGCATACCCATGTAGAGTAACTCTACGTCATCAATCTGCAGCGGCTCGTCCTGACGATACGCAAATTCACCGGCAAGGGCCGCAGTACCGATATTGGTATTAAAGCTGAAGCCGTACAATTTAATGTCTTCAGGATAATAGAACTTTGCTTCAGTGAAAGCCTGCAGGTCGGTAATATTATCGCGATTAATGTTATGACTGGCGATGTAGGCCAAATCTTCAGCAATGGCTGCACTGGTAAAGTTAGACGTTTCACCTGAAATTAGCGGGCGCTGGCTATGGTAATTAATGTGATAGAAACTCATTTCAGTTTCATTCAAGGCCTCAGCAAACCAGGTTAAACGTAAACCATACTGGCCCTGATCGTCTGCATCCACGTGAGCAGCGTCACTGTAACCACGAATGGCTACTTTTGTTGGGTAAGCAAGATACGCCTGGCTAATCGCCGCCTGATCACCGTTGGCGCGCAGTGCATCACCAAGGCCATTCAGCGCAGAAAGCAGGTAATCCAGGTCGATGTCCGGGTTACCGGTAAAGCCAAGCTGGACATTGTTAGCCTGACCACCCTCACCGACAAAATCATTAGTGGCAAAGTAACTACCGGCAACCGGTAACCAACTGCGTTCCCACTCATATTGGTAATAGGCCGATACGCTGACATTCTGGGTTAAACCCAATTGCGCGAAAACCATGCCTACCGGAATAAACACTTCTTTGAGTTCTGCACCAGGCGTTCGGGCGCGGGTAACATCCACAGGGTTAGTGGTACTGATACCATGCTGAATAAAGGTACTCTCACCCCAACTTACTACCTGCTCACCAACACGCACGGTTAGCGGATTATCGCCAATCCACCAGTCGCCATAAAAGAACGCGTCCAGCAGACGTACGTCTGTACACAATAATTCTTTCGCTCCTGGGTCGTCGCAAAGCTCGGTATTATTGCCGGTAATCGGGTTATCCCATGGACGATCGTTGTCCATTTGCTCAAAATCATAGAACCAGAAACCCCGCGCAAAAAAGCCAATATCGCCATAGCGAATGTCTAATTCGTGGTTACCGGAAATCTGGGTTGAGAATGCTTCGCCTGAATCATGCGCCAGGTTACCCAAATCACCATTACTGGAATAGGCACCATTAGCCAATGCCCATACATCGCCACTGGGGTAAATCACATTGGTCGCCGCGTTATAGCCAGACCAGTTAAACTGAGGGTGATTACTGTTACCAATTAAACTGTAGTCGCGGTCTTCAACGCGAATACTGGTAGCCAGTGTCAGGTTTGTATCCAGCGACACGGATACATCACCAAAGTCCCATGAAGCGGCACCAGCTGGTAGCGAGGCGGCACCTAGAAAGGCAAAAATTCCAGCTGCGATAGGCGATTTCTTAAATGCGCTAAGCCTGGTTATCATAATTTTTATACTCCTGATTCAACAGTAACCTGCTGATAAAACGACAAACTCATCGGTTTATTTAACAAAATGATTACATCATTTTACACAGATGGCAAGAACTAATCGTACCAGTTGAAAAAAAGCTGATTTTTTAATCTGTTACAAAAATAGCGTCTGGTGAAAACGTTCTTAACCGATTGATATTTATAGTTCAAATTCAGGCGATGCGCTCAAAAGATTTTATTTTATTTTGTGCACTGACCACGAGTCTGAAACGGCCATAAAAGCCTCGACTATCAATAAATTGGCGAATGCGGCCCGATGGTACCTGCACCCGCTCGCCAGAATCAGCGGTCAATACCACCACGGGTATTGAGCCGCTGTAAAGGAGCTGACACTGGTGATATGGCTCATTTACCGAAAAAAAATACACCTTATCGGAACTATGAATCATGTCCGTAGGCCAGTGCTTTGCTGACTTTTTCGTAAAGATCCTTACTTAATGAGGCATCATCAAGCAAACGTGACAGTTGCTGTCGCATCAGGGCCTGACGCGATGGAGCAAAGTGTTGCCATTGGGTTAATGGCGTGACTAACCTCGAAGCCACCTGCGGATTGGTTTTATCCAGCTCCAGCAAATAGTCGGTCAGGAATCGGTAACCACTGCCGTCATCGGCATGAAAACCTGAAGTATTATAAAACGCGAAGCTGCCAATCACCGCGCGAACCCGGTTAGGGTTTTGCTGGCTGAACTGCGGGTGCTGACGCAACAGCGTAAGTTGCGCCAGAATATCACTGCGATCACAGGTAGCATGTAAACCAAACCACTTATCCAGTACCAGCGGATCGTCGCGCCAGCGTTGCTCAAACTCATTCATCAGATTATTAAACAACACTAAATCGAACTGTTGCGCAGCTTTCAGTGCACCCAGCGTATCTGACATGTTGTCTGAACCGGAGAATTGCTCAGTGATCAAGGTTTCAGCCAGTGGCAATTCTGCCAGTAGCGTAAGCACCACATTCTTACACCGCCGTGAACTAACCTGAGCCGGCTCATAGGCATAAGAATCTGATTGATTGGTTTGGTAAATTACCAGTAACAAGTCAGACATAAACTCAGCCAAATCGTGGCTAAAGGTTTGTCTGGCTTCGTTTAAGGCATGTACATCGATATTCTCACGGGTCTGGCACAGGGTTTCAAAGCTCGGTACCACCAGGCACTCTCCGAGAATTTCCGGATTATCCTGGCTGGCTTCAACGGCTTCATAGAGCCCTTGCCAGATGACTTTTTCTATCTGCTGCGGGCTGCCCTGATAATATTGTTCAATGCACCAGTTATACAACTGCTGAATAGCATCCCAGCGGCTAAAGGCATCGTTAGCAAAACGGAAGGTATGTAACCACTCTAACGGCGTTAGATCGGAAGTCAGTTTAACCGGCGCGGAAAAATTGCCCAACGCCACCGGCGTTATATTACTCCCTTTACCGGTAAAGGTTAATTCAGTCACCGGTTTATCCAGAATAACCAGGTTATCACGGAACATGCCGCTATCTGGCGCTACGTGCTGACCGTCTGCTGCCAGAAACTCAATTTGCAACGGGATATACAGGTCGTGTTTTTCTGATTGATCAGCGGTTGCCAGGTTTTGCTGGGTCAGCGTTACAGTCAGTTTATTGCTGGCTGCATCGTAAGCACGTTTAACCTCTACCCGAGGCGTGCCTGACTGACTGTACCAGCGGGAAAAATGGGTTAAATCAATATCAGTTGCTGACTGCATGGCTGACACAAAGTCATCACAGGTAACAGCCTGACCATCATGACGTCTGAAGTATTCATCCATCCCTGCTCTGAAACCTTCAGCCCCCAATAAGGTATGCATCATCCGAATGACTTCAGCGCCTTTGTCGTAAACCGTCACCGTGTAGAAGTTGTTCATTTCAATCACTTCATCCGGGCGGATGGGATGACTCATGGCACTGGCGTCCTCAGCGAACTGATGCTCGCGCATCACCCTTACCTGCTTGATACGGTTACTGAGCGGCGAGCTCATATCGCTGCTGAACTGCTGATCGCGAAACACCGTAAGGCCTTCTTTTAAACTTAACTGGAACCAGTCTCTGCATGTTACGCGGTTACCGGTCCAGTTATGAAAGTACTCGTGGGCGATAACCGATTCCACATTAAAGAAATCTTCATCGGTAGCAGACGCCTGATCGGCAAGTACAAACTTACTGTTGAAAACGTTCAGCCCTTTGTTTTCCATGGCCCCCATATTGAAGAAATCCACGGCGACTATCATGTAAATGTCGAGGTCATACTCAAGGCCAAATACTTCTTCATCCCAACGCATAGAACGTTTTAAGGCTTCCAGGGCAAATTCGCCGCGCTGGCGTTTACCTTTGTCTACAAACAGTTCTAATGCTACCGACTTGCCGCTTTGGGTGACAAAGGTATCGGTTAACTGATCAAAGCTGCCGGCTACCAGTGCAAACAGGTAGCTTGGCTTAGGAAACGGATCCTGCCATAAAATCCAATGCGTGCCGTCGGTGTTGCTACCCTGTTCAATGGGATTACCGTTTGCCAGCATGGTTGGCAGGCTGGCTTTGTCACCGGTAATTTTAACGGTAAAACGCGCCAGTACATCGGGCCGGTCCAGGTAATAAGTGATACGGCGGAACCCCTCAGCTTCACACTGAGTGCAATATACGCCGTTAGACAAATACAGCCCTTCCAGCGCCTTATTCTCCGACGGATTAACCTGCGTCACGATGCGCAGAGTAAAGGCATCAGGCACATTATTCAGTACCAGACCGCTATCAGTTTGCTGGTAGTCACCAAAAGGTAAATCATCAATAGCAACTTCTAACAGTTGCAGGTGTTCGCCATCGAGCTCTAACGGCGCGTTGGCATTGTCCTGGCGCTTTACCTGCAGTTCGCTGACCACTTTGGTGGCAGACGGATCCAGGGTAAAGTCCAGGGCAATATCAGTAATTGTAAACTCGGGCGCGCGATAATCTTCGCGACGTTTAGCCACTAGCGTCATTGCATCTCCTAACAAGATGTTTATTTAGCTGCAGTCACGGATTGCGGTGGCTCAAGACGGAGAATTTTAATTCCCAGATAAGCATAAATCACCGCCAGAACCGGACTAATTAAGTTAAAGAAGGCAAAGAAAATATAGTCAAACGGATGCACCATTAACACGCCATGCATATAAGCACCGCAGGTATTCCATGGAATAAGCGGAGACGTAATAGTGCCGCCGTCTTCCAGACTTCGGGATAAGTTTAGTTGATGGAGGCCACGTTTGGCGTACTCATCCTTATACATACGACCAGGCATAACGATAGCCATGTACTGATCAGAAGTGATCAGGTTAGTACCAATGCAGGTCAGAATTGTGCGACTCACCATCGCACCGGCCGTTTTAGCGCCGTGTAAAATAGCGCCGACGGCACGGGTGAGTAACCCTACCCGCTCCAGTACCGCGCCAAACGACATGGCACACACTATCAGCCAGATAGTATTGAGCATGGAAGACATGCCGCCACGGCTGAGCAGGCTGTTAAGGTTGTCGTCGCTGGTATTAAAACTTACGCCGTCGAATAAGGCAGTCCAGACCACTTTAAGCGCGCCAACAGAAAATGAATCTGCACTGTCTTTCATGGTTTGAATGACATCAGGCTGGAAAATCAACGCCCACACGCCGCCTAACAATGCCCCGATACCTACAGCCGGGAAAGCCGGCATTTTACGGACCGCCAGGGTCAGCAGCACAACCAGCGGTACCAGCATAACGATATTGATGTTAAACGTATCATCCAGTAACACCTGCATTTGCTGAATTTTCTCGGCAGACTGCACGCCGGATTCACTGAGGCCGATGATAACAAATAACATCAGCGCCAGTGCAAAGCTGGGAATAGTCGTCCATAGCATGTAGCGAATGTGTTCAAACAGATCGGTACCAGCCACCGCCGGTGCCAGGTTAGTGGTTTCTGATAACGGCGAAATTTTATCGCCAAAGTAAGCACCTGAAATGATCGCACCGGCGGTGATTGCCGCCGACATATCCATACCTGCCGACACGCCCATCAGTGCCACACCTACGGTAGCTGCTGTTGTCCACGAACTACCAATACTCATTGCCACCACGGCACAGATGATACAGGTAGCCGCATAAAACATACTGGGGTTAAGCAGTTCCAGCCCGTAGTAAATTAAAGTAGGTACCGTACCCGCCAGCATCCAGGTGCCGATGAGTGCACCGACAACCAGCAGGATAAGACAGGCGCCAAGCGACACCGAAATGCCCTGAATAATGCCCTTTTCAATATCGTGCCATTTGTGGCCATTCTTCATACCAATAATGGCCGCCAGGCCAGTACCGATTAACAGCGACACCTGATTGGGTCCGTAAGAGGAATTATCGGCGAACAGGTACACGGCGGTACCGAGCATCAGAATGAGTGAAATTACCGGGATAAATGCGTCTAACAGCGTCGGTTGTTTTATTTCTCTGGTCATGGTTATTTCCTTATGCAACCGAACGATAGAACATCAGCAGAATGACCAGTGGGCAAACAAACTTCACATACCATGGCCAGATTTTCCAGAATAAACGCTTCTCCATATCCGGCGCGCTTACCTTAAGCTCAGCCAGGATTTCGTTGCGTTTCCATACCCAGCCGGCAAAGATACATAGAGCAAAGCCAAGTAACGGCTGGCTGTACTTAGTGGTCAGTGCGATAACGAAACCAAACAGCGTAGAAAAGTTAAAGATGATCAGTGCGCTGGCAGCAAAAATAACGGTTGTCACAATCATTACAGCCTTAGGGCGCGACAAATTACGGCTCTCCGACAAATAGGCCACGGGTACTTCCAGCATTGAAATAGAACTGGTCAGGGCAGCAATGACCATAAGCGCGAAGAACACGGTGGAAACCACTATGCCAATTGGCCCGATGGTATTAAATAGCGCCGGTAAGACGGTAAAAATCAACTGGTCCCCGGCAATCAGCTCGCCAGTTGCTGAGAAAATTTCCACACCATTATTAAGCGCTACATACATCGCCGGGATAATCAGCATACCGGCAATAATGGCCACACCTATATCCACCAGGGCTACCGCGGCACCAATGGTCGGTAAATCTTCTTTTTTACTCATGTAAGAGCCATACACCAGCATGGTACCTACACCGAGTGACATGGAGAAAAACGCCTGCCCCATGGCATCGATCAGCAAATCAGGATTAAGTACTACTGAAAAATCCGGTACCAAATAGGCAGCCCAGCCTTCGCTGGCACCTGGCTGAAAGCTCACATAGACAATCAGTATACCCATCAGAATAAACAGGGTTGGCATGAGGCGTACAGACCAGCGCTCAATACCCGCTTTTACACCGCCAAGAACGATATAAGACGTAAGGCTCAGAAACAGCGCACAAAAGATTAGGTTGGTGCTTAGTGAATAACTGGTAAGCCAGTCGCTGACTGCCTGAGGCGCCACTGGCCGGCTGGCCGATTCTGCAAAGAAAGCAATCATCCAGCCGCCCACAATGGCATAAAAAGCCAGAATCAACGACACTGTAACACAGCCCCACAGGCCGGTAAGCCGTCCCAGCGGGTTACTGGTGATCTGACCCAGTGAATCCACCATATTGGCCCGGTGAGCGCGGCCGATAACCAGCTCTGCCATTAATACCGGATACGCCAGCGCGAACGCCAGTAACAGGTAGACCAAAACAAAAGCTGCGCCGCCATTACTGGCTACCTGGGTTGGAAAGCCCCAGATATTGCCCAGTCCCACAGCCGAGCCGGCAGCTGCCAGTATAAATCCGATACGAGAAGAAAACTCACCACGAACCGCCATACACGTTGTTCCCTTTATTATTGTTTTATAGTTATTTTAATACTGTCGTTAGTATTTGTGATTTGTGTGTCTGATGCAATGAAAAAAGGGCTGACAGTGCTGTCAGCCCTTTAATGAAGCGAACTACTAACCGCGGGTAAGTGCGTATTTCCCCGTGTTTACCATATCAAGGGTAATGTTGGCGGCTTCCGTCAGATACGGATCCAGTTCCTCAAGCTCTTCAGGCAGGTCCTCAAGATCTTCAACAACCGGTAGTCCCATTCGGGATAAGCGCTCATTTGCACGGGTCAGTGCTTGTTGTTCGTTCTCTTTTTTCTCGGCCAGTCGCTCTGACTCAACCAGTGAAATAAAGTCTTTGTCCTTATTTTGTTTATATTTTTCGATGTCCTGCTGGATATAGCCAAACTCAGGATCCTGCATTATGCGGGCGTTGTGTTTAGCGGCCAGTACATCCAGTGCACTCTGGGTATCACCAAAGGTGGTGTAGTTAGCACGTTTGATGCTATCCCATGGCAAGGCATTTTCTTCCTGACTTTCACCCCACTCTGCCGGATCGATTGGCGATGGGAACGGAATGTCCGGCACGACACCTTTATGCTGCGTGCTCCCGCCATTGATGCGGTAGAACTTAGCAATGGTGTACTGCACGCTGCCCAGCGGATTCTCATAAAGATCGTAAATACGCCCTAACCCTTTGTGCTGTTGCACCGTACCTTTACCAAAGGTTTGCTCACCGATGATCAACGCACGGTTATAATCCTGCATCGCTGCAGCAAAGATTTCTGATGCCGACGCACTGTAGCGGTCAACCAGCACTGTGAGTGGGCCCTGATAGGCCACTTTACCGTCGGTATCCTGATTTACGCTCATGCGTCCGCCTTCATAGCGGATCTGCACAACCGGCCCCTGTTCGATAAACAGGCCGGAAACCAGCGTGGCTTCTGATAAAGAACCACCGCCGTTTCCACGTAAATCAACAATAACCGCTTTAACTTCTTCCGACTTCAGCGCATTAATTTCCTTTAATACGTCAACGTGGAGGTTGTTATAGAAGCTCGGGATTGAGATAACGCCTACCTTTTCATTCTGATGCGGGCCTGAGTCAGGCACGAACACTTCAGATTTGGCAGCACGATCTTCCAGTTTAATTTTGTCACGGATTAAGGTTATCACCGACACCGTTGTACTTTCGGTGGCACCTTTTTGCACCTGCAGGCGCACTTCGCTCCCTTTCGGGCCTTTAATCAGCTCAACCACGTCATCCAGACGCCAGCCAATGACATCCACAAACTCTTCGTCTTCCTGGGCGACACCAATAATTTTATCTTCCGGCTTAATCGCCTTGGACTTATCAGCCGGTCCACCAGGAACGACGCTCTTAATAACGGTAAAGTCATCTTCGCTCTGCAACACTGCACCAATACCTTCCAGCGACAGGTTCATGTCCATCTGGAAACGCTCGGCGTTGCGCGGCGATAAATAACTAGTGTGCGCTTCAATGCTCCGGGCAAATGAGTTCATTACCGTCTGGAACACGTCTTCGCTTTGAGTTTGCTTAAGACGCTTGATGGCTCGCTCATAACGCTTGGTAAGCAATTCTTTGATCTTATCCTGCTCTTTACCAGCCAGCTTCAGGTTTAGCGCATCGTACTTAACGCGCTGACGCCATAACTCATCAAGCTCAGCCTGATCGACAGGCCAGGCAGCCTCTTCACGGTCGTAATAAAACTTGTCGCCTTCTTTCTCGAAGTTAAATTCACCATCGAGCAGCGTTAAGGCATATTCATAGCGACTAATGCGTAATTCAAGGTTGCGATTGAACATGTCGTAAGCCACTTGCAGGTTTCCGCGCAAAATGGCTTCGTCAAATTCATCCCGATGCTTGTTAAATTCAGCAATATCGGACGCTAAAAAGATATTTCGATTTCCGTCGAGAGATTTGAGATAGCGGTCGTACACTTTCTCAGATAACGAATCATCCAGCTTGATCAGTTTGTAATGTTCACGAGTAAACAGCGTACTGATGCGCTTTGCCGCGGAGGAATGCTGCGGCTCTTGCTGGAGAATGGGCAGATCTTCGACACTATTGCCAGATGTAACCGCACCGGCTCCTACGCTTAACGCAAGAATTGCACTGGCAACGGAAATGCGAAGTATATCTTTCATATTACTACCTCTTGGAACGTGCTAAACGCAGTGTTTGCGGATTAACCTTTACTACCATCCCCGTATCCAGTTGAACATGCACACCGTCTTTTGCTACTTCGGTAATTACCGCGTGCATTGGTGCCTTGCCTAGTTTTACCGTAACTGATGTACCAACGGTTAAATCGGCATCAGACAGTTTGGCCGGGGGCGTCTTAATTGGTCTGCTATTTTTCGATTTAGTTCCGTTATTATAGCGTCCGGCAGGAGATTTACCCGCTTTATCACCGCTATTCGCCGCAGATGAGCGGCCATCTTTCTTACGATTCGACTGTGCTGCCTGCTTTCGTTTTTCAGCAGCTTTGGCTTTGCTCTCGTCCAGTTGTTTTTTGGCGTGCTCTTCGTGCTCTTCTTCTATTGCCGCATCCTGATTTCCATCCAGATCAACGCGAAAGTTCCCTTTCTTGATGCTGTACAAATAGCGCCAGCTATTTGTGTAATGGCGTAAGCTCGAGCGCAACAACGTTTTACTAACGCGTTCATCTTCGGCGAGGCGCTCGGCAAGATCCTGAAAGATGCCAATTTTAAGGGGTTTGGCTTCACCTTCTAAGGTAAAGCAATTAGGAAATGTCTCGGCAAGAAAGGCGATAACCTCTTTGCTGTTACTAAACTTCTGCGATGATTCCATCAATGTCAATGTATGTCAGTGTTAATCCAGATTGTCTGCATCATCCCAAGTTGCTAAGAGATGGTCAACCCAATCAAGCAAATCATCATCATTTACGTACAATAAATTGTCATCCTGATGCCAAATTGACCAGGTGTGGGCCAATAATTTCTCTAAACGCTCGATTTCGATGTCTTCTTCGGCGCGATCATAAACCATGTGTAACACGGTATTGAGCCGTTCTGCGGCCTCATCCGGATCCTCAAACACATCTTCCATATCTTGCCAGGTGGCCAGAACCACCTGAATATCTACCATGTGCTTCATGATATTTCCGCCACCAGAGCATCCACAATGGCCACCAGACCGGCTTCGTCTTCGGCACTAAAGCGGGATAGTTTTGGGCTATCAATATCCAGCACACCAACTAACTTGTCGTTTACCACAATCGGGATAACAATTTCTGATTCTGACGCGGCGTCACAGGCAATATGCCCAGGAAACGCGTGAACATCGTCGATACGCTGGATGGTATTGGATTGCGCTGCCGTGCCGCATACGCCTTTGCCCATCGGAATGCGAATACAGGCTGGCAGCCCCTGAAACGGCCCCAGTATTAACTGCTCTTCTTTATACAAATAAAAGCCGGCCCAGTTAACGTCGTCCAGATTGTGATAAATCAACGCGCTTAAATTAGCCAGGTTGGCAATTAAATCAGGTTCGCCGGCAATCAGGCTTTTCGCCTGTTCAATTAATTGAGGGTAAATGCTACTGTCGTTCAAACTATAATTCTCAATTGAAAAGTGACAAGACCGGCAGAGTGTAGCAGTTCCCTCAATAAAGGTTAATCGATGAAAATCACCCGGGTGATTAATTCTCGATAGCGAAGGTAACGTTCACCGCAGCCGTGGTATCGGTCTGGCCGGGTAAACTGAAAGCATCTTCCTGTTGAACACGCATTCTTACCCCAACCGGTGGCTGGTTATAAGACATGGATTCGCTAATCGAAATGACCCCGGCGATAGTTACGCCCATTTGCTTGGCGATAAGACTGGCGCGCTCTTTAGCGTCTTCCACCGCGGCAATTAGAGCCTCGCGATAAACCTTTTCGGGATTGGAGTTAATAAACTCAAACTGATCGATACGGTTAATGCCGCGTTTCATGGCACCATCAAGGACTGTATCGTAGTTTTGCAATTGATTTGAGGTTACGCGTACCTGCCTAGTAAGTACGAAGCCCTTATGTTCTCTGCCATTAGGCGTGTGTTCATACCAAGGGGATAAATTAACAGACATTGACTGTATGTGCTGTTCGGCAACGCCCTGAGACAATAAAAAGCTCACTACGGCATTAAGTTTGGCATTGGCCTGCTCGTTAAGCTTGCTCACTACCGCACCACGCTCTTCAATGACCATGGTCAGGGTATAAGCATCTGGCGCCGCCGCAACAATCCCCTGGCCAGACACCTGTAAGGTTTTTTCGTCTGCCTGAGAATGAAAACTTAACGCCAGACCCAGCGCAGCAAATGCAATGACTTTCCAATTCATAAAACAACTCCAGTTATAAGACTTGCGCAGTATGGCAACAAAAGACTTAACCTAACCTGAACTGTTAACCAAAGAACCAGTAACTCACCACAATTGCGGTGGCAATACCGGCCACGTCAGCTGCCAGGCAACAGGCTACGGCATAGCGGGAGTGTTTAATGCCTACTGCGCCTAAATACACTGCCAGCACATAAAACGTGGTTTCGGTAGAGCCCTGCATCACCGACGATAAACGCCCGGCAAAGGAGTCTGCGCCATGGTGCTGCATAGTTTCAATCATCAGTGCCCGGGCACCACTGCCACTGAGCGGTTTCATTAATGCGGTGGGTAACGCATCCACAAAGCGCGGATCAAAGCCCATCCACCCTGCTGCGGTAGCAATCATCTGGACCAGGATATCCATTACCCCACTGGCGCGTAACATGCCAATAGCGACTAACATCGCCAGCAGAAAAGGAATGAGAGATACCGCTACTTCAAAGCCTTTTTTGGCGCCATCAACAAATTGCTCATAGGTGTTATTGCCTACCCGCCAGCCGGAAATAAGCACACCGACCACAAAGGTAAACAGCAAGCTGTTGGCCACAATAGCCGACTGGCTGGCCAGTTCAGAGGCGGCCAGCTGGGCAAAATATAAAATAACCGCCGCCAGTAAGCCAAACACACCCACCAGATACAGCAACACCACACGATTAAACAGGTTAATACGCTGCACCAGACAGGTAACGATTAACCCTGCCAGCGTTGATGCACTGGTGGCCAGTAAAATAGGAATAAACACATCTGTGGGCTGGGCCGCGCCCTGCTCGCCACGGTACAGGAATACCGCGATGGGAAATAAAGTGACTGACGAGGTATTGAGCACCAGAAACAGGATCTGGCTGTTGGTGAGGGTATCTTTTTTAGGCGCCAGGGTTTGCATATCCTGCATGGCCTTAATACCAAACGGCGTTGCCGCATTATCCAGGCCAAGCAGGTTGGCCGACATATTCATGGTAATACTGCCCAGCGCCGGATGGTCGCGGGGAATGTCGGGCATGATGCGGCATAAAAACGGTGCCAGTACCCTGGAAAACTTTTTGATTAAGCCGGATTTTTCAGCCACTTCAAATATGCCCAGCCAGAAAGCCAGTACGCCTATCAGGCCAATGGCAATTTCCACGCTGAGAGTGGCCATGCTGCTTACCGCATTCATCACATCCTGAAAACCGCCGGGATTTTCGCCCCACAGGGCTTGATATAAGGTCGCCAGAAATGCGCTGACAATAAAGATAAGCCAAATTCGATGCAGCATAGATGATTAACCTGAATAATGAATAAACAACGAGCGGACAGGTTAAACCGAAAGACAGGAAAGCAGAGATTGCAGATTAACGCACTGTCGTTCTCACCTTCCCGGGTGTTACCTGACACGACAGTTTGAGATAGTAGCGTTAAAGGCTGGCAATTAACAATTTTTTATTTTGCCAGCCTTCAAACTCAGGAATTTTTTAGTCGCTCTGCGGACAACCTCTTAAAGCGGTATTATTTTAATACCGTCTTTAATGCCGCCAGACAAAAGTCGACGTTTTTGTCGGTACAGGCGGCGCCCATCAGACCAATTCGCCATACTTTGCCGGCAAAGGCACCCAGGCCTGCACCAATTTCCAGATTAAAATCATTTAACAGGCGGCCACGGACCTCAGCATCGTCTACTCCCTCAGGAATACGAACTACGTTTAACTGTGGTAAGCGGTAGGCTTTATCAACGGCCATTTCAATACCCAGTTTCTCAAGGCCTGCTACCAGCTTGTTATGCAGGGTTGCATGGCGTTGCCAGGCGTTCTCGAGACCTTCTTCGTGCAACATAACCAAAGATTCATGCAGTGCATAAATACTGTTTACCGGTGCAGTATGGTGATAAGCACGTTTTCCGCCCTGGCCCCAGTAACCAACAATCAGGTTCATATCCAGAAACCAGCTTTGCACCGGCGTTTTACGGCCTTTAATCACCTCAAGGGCCTTATCGCTGAATGAAACCGGCGAAATGCCCGGTACACAACTTAAGCATTTTTGCGAACCGGAGTAGATCGCATCAATTTGCCAGTCATCAACGGCCAGCTCGATGCCGCCCAGCGACGTAACCGCATCAACAATAGTCAGGCAATCGTACTGACGGGCTAGTGCACACATTTTCTCGGCGTCATTGCGCACACCGGTAGAGGTTTCGGCGTGAACAAAAGCTACGATTTTGGCTTCCGGGTGAGCTTTTAACGCGTCTTCGAGCTTATTGAGATCGGTTTGCGTGCCCCAGTCGTCTTCAACTACCACAGCGGTGGCACCACTACGCACCACGTTTTCGCGCATACGCATGCCAAACACGCCGTTGATGCACACGATAACCGTGTCGCCCGGCTCAATAAGGTTAACAAACGCCGCTTCCATCCCGGCCGAGCCTGGTGCGGATATCGGCATAGTTAACGCGTTTTCCGTTTTAAAGGCGTACTGCAGTAACTCTTTGGTTTCATCCATCAAACCAATAAAATCAGGATCGAGGTGACCCACGGTACTGCGAGCCATGGCATTTAACACACGAGGACTCACGTCAGACGGACCCGGGCCCATTAACGTACGTTGTGGCGGAATATGACTGCTGTATGATTTCATTGATGATACCTGCTCAGTAAAGAAAACCTATGGGCGCTATTCTGGCAATTCGGTTACCAAACCACAATCGCAGTTTCGAGCGATTAGCTGATTATCATTATTCATACAGTGAATAGAAAAGCTAGCATATGATACACGTAAGTATATAGAACATTTTTAATACACATAACCCGTGGATAAATATTGCACAAACTGGTTATATTTTGTGCATTCGCTGTCAATTAAGTGTTCAATGACTGGCGTAAAGTACTGGTTAGTATCTATAATTGATTAAAAATGGGACAGAACAAAAAAATTGTTTATAAATTGAACTATTTTGAGCTATGATTACAAATCTACAAAGACGATTTGTTCACTTCTCCCTTTGTAAAAGTTAGCGCACGGCTCAGCAATGAGCCATTCCCCTAGGCCCGGAGCTTTTTAAGTTCTGGGCATTTTTTATGGGCGAAGAAAAATTTGTCGGTGCATTGCTGCCAGCGCCAATAGCGCCAGCAGTTTGTTGACTCATGCAATATTGCCCTTCGAAGGGCAAAGGATTCTGGGATCAGTCGGTGATCCGCATCAGGCCTTCCTGCATGGTAGACGCCACCAGTTCACCCTGCTGGTTAAACAGCTGACCCCGTACCAGGCCTCTGGCGCCACCACTGGCAGGGCTCTCCATCGAATAAAGTAACCATTCGTTCATGTTAATCGGGCGATGGAACCACATGGCGTGGTCGATAGTGGCAATCGCCAGGTTACGGTCGGTAATTTGCACGCCATGGGGCTGCAGCGACGTACTTAAGAAGTGATAGTCGCTGGCATAGGACAGGGCTGCCTGATGCATGGCCTGTGAATCGCCAAGGTCTTCGTTTGCCCGTAACCAGGTATACCGCTCCGGCTTATCATTTTTTGACGTAAATGAACGCACAGCATCGACGGTACGAATATCAATGGGGCGATGGTAGCTCAGCGCTTCACGCATTCTGCGGCCGATATTCTCATAGTTACGCTCGTACATTCTGATGTCAGGTTCAACTTCTTGGGGTGCAGGCACATCAGGCATCTGAGCATACTGGTGCTGCATGCCCTCTTCCGGTTGCTGAAATGAAGCTGTCATGTAAAAGATGTTGCGGCCATTCTGAATGGCTTTTACCCGCCGGGCAGAAAAGCTTTTACCATCCCTCACGATTTCAACGTCGTAGACGACCGGCTGCTTGGCATCACCGGGTAATAAAAAGTAGCTGTGAAAAGAATGTGCAACGCGGCCCTCTGGCACGCTTGCCCACGCCGCCTTTAATGCCTGACCTAACACCTGACCACCAAATAAGGCACGAAAGCCCAGATCCCAACTCTGGCCACGATAAAGTCCCTTTTCCAGGGTTTCTAATTCCAGTAAAGAGGCAACTTTAACTTCGTTTTGCTGTTCCAAGAGTAACTCCCAATAGATAAACAGATAGGTTCACTGCCAATAAGACTGACTACCGCGCTCGGGGATTGCGAGGATAAAACTTGTCGGCACACTTTGCCCGGTGCTCAAAAAAACGCGTGTCTTTGTAAGGTAACTTCATAAAACCACAGGTGCCTTCACCTGTAAGTAGTGGCAGTGAATCAATGATTTCGTTCAGTAACGCATTAAACTCATTTTCCTTCGTATGATCAAGCAAACGATAGTAACTATGAATTTTTAAGTGCTTCTCAAGCGCCTCGAAAATAATACAGCCAGTATGGTGAATGGCATTCAGCGCTTTAATGGCCTGCATAATTTGTGGCGGCAAAGCGAGGAATTCGTCCGGATCATCACCATCCTCAAAGTACGAATGCACCCGGCTTTCAGACGTACTCAGTGACACACTGGATTTTTCATACGGGATAACGGTAGCGGCACCGGCCACAAACGGCGCTTCAATTTGTTCACGCTCAATATGCAGGGTGTTTTTGGCATCAAACAGGCAGCATTTAAATACCCCCTGACGGTGAATGGCCCGGGCCAATGTAACCACGGTATTAACGGCATGCTTAAAAGCCTGCTCTCTGGCTGGATCCTGCAGATTCAGGCTGGAATCAATGTATACGCCTTCCGGTTGCCAGTGAATAACCAGGCCGCCTACCACCGGATAACGGGCCAGGCGGCTGACCGCCGCTAAAAAACCTTTTTCAGTGGCGCCCATGCCATCCAGGTAGTTTTTGTAATACCGCTCAAACTGGGCGTCATTTAAATAGCTTAACTGGCTGAGCTCATCCGACTGCTGCTCGCTGAGATCGTTTTGCTGGCGTAAAAACGATTTGCGGGAACTATATACCACCGATTCGATATTCTTGCGCTCTTTGGCTACCCACACCGGTAACAGGGATTCGTAGCGCTCCACGCTATCATTAGCAAACACCAGGTTTTCCAGCAATTTAAGGTGTGACAGCAAATAGTCACCACCACTGTGCTGTTCTGAAACGCTGTCGCTGAGCATATAGGTAAGAATGTCAGACAGTATTTTGGGTAATCCCAGCGAGGATGGCGGGATCACCTGATGGGCAAACCGCGCCGACTGGCCGGAAGCCAGTGCATACAGAGTGCCAGCCAGCCCCTGCTCGTCAAAGCGTGGGCTTGAGCGCTCACCATTAAGCTGCGCATCGCCAATAAAGTAGATATCCCCCAACCTGGCATTGGTTTGCTGTATATCTCCCGACATTAAATCAAGCACATTGTTTTGCACCGGCTGCAGGTGTTCATCAAGCTGTGCGTAAACACTGGAGCCCCAGTCGATAAGGCTCAGGCGTTCGTTGTTTTCATCCCATACCAGGTTGGAAGGTTTAATGTCGCCATGTACGATAGGCCGGTGACCGCCGTCGAGCTCAAACTGGCGTAAATACAGCAGGATTTTACCCAGTTGCACGGCCATCTTTACAATCAGTCGCGGCCCTACAGGCCCTTCGCGTAAACTGTATTGCTCAAGGTCGATGCCCGGCGCCCGTTCCATCATCAGAATGGATTGCCTGCCCCGTTGGTAAAACTCTTTCACTGCCGGAATATGCGAGTGGCTGAGCAGCCCCTGCATAAACGCTTCTTCCTCGAGGCGGTCCTGCATGCTCACGGGCAGTGTTATGCGGGTGAATTTAAATACCAGCTCTGCACCGGCGTGATCGCGCCCGCCAAAGGCAAAGCCATAAGCGCCTTTGCCAATCAGGCTGATATCGGTAAAACCCAGGCTTTCGAGCTGCGCGATACACAGCGCAATCCAGTCTTTCAGTTTTTTGGCATCCGCATGAGAAAGCAGATACACCGACTGCTCCTCAGGAATATAAAAGTGGCGGATGCCTTTTCTGGTCATGACTCGGTGTGATTAAGCCAAACCACGTTGTGCTGGCATTGCGTGCCTAAACGTGGGCAAAGTTCAGTCAGGCTATTGGTTAAAATGGTGTCGATTTGCCAGGCCGGGTTAATAAAGCACACGCCGGAACCATACATGCCGGCATCGGCGTCTTTATCCCGGGCCAGCAGTTCTACCTGCAATACATTGTGATTAAGCCTGGAAAGGGTCTGGCACATGGCTTCAGATTCCCCCGTCTTATCGCCGGCACGGGCCGACAACAACGGATACCAAATCAGAATTTGCGCCTGAGGCCAGCGTTTTAAGCACTCTTTTACCGCGTTGATCACGGCCTGATATTCGCTGCGTGACTCATAGGGCGGATCGATAAGCACCGCGCCACGGTTAGGCTTAGGCGGCGATAAAGCGACCAGGCCTTCCAGGCCGTCACGAAAGTGACTATGAATCTGCCCCTGCCCTTTATGGCGTTTAAGCACCCCTTTTAAATTTGCAAATTCGCCGGGGTGTAATTCCATCACGTGCAATGCATCGTTGGTTCGCAGTAAATCCGCAGCCAGTACCGGTGAGCCCGGGTACTCATTGTTATTGCGATATAACGCCAGCGCGGCCAGATAATCAACGAGCAGAGGATCCTGCGGCGAGAACTGATCCAGTTTCACAACGCCGTCTTTGTACTCACCGGTTTTATTGGCTTGTTCAGAGTCGAGACTGTAACAACCCGAGCCGCCGTGGGTATCAATCAGGTTAAACGGCTTGTTTTTTTGCTTCAGGCGATTGATAACTGCCTGCCAGCAGAGATGTTTGAGGATGTCGGCATGATTACCGGCGTGATAACCGTGTTGGTAACTCAGCAAAATAGTGCTCTCTCTTGAAACCTGTTATCAAGGATCTCCGGACCGCAGATACAGGCGAAACTTGCGCGAATCGCGCAAGTTTATCGCCCGTGGCACCAAGATACCAGTGCCGTAGGTGGTTAACGTAGTTTGCTTAACATTTTGAGTGGATTGGACAGATAATCCAGCCATACATTATTAAACCGTACCATGGTAGCGCCGTCGATAACCCGGTGGTCGGCCGACCAGCTTACCTGCATCACAGACTGACTGATAACCTGTTGCTGGTCATCAAATCGCGGCAACTGCTGTATTTTACCCAGCGCCACAATGGCCAGTTCAGGGTAATTAATAATCGGTGTAGCGGTAGTGCCGCCCAGTACACCCACATTGGAAATGCTAATCGTACCGCCTTTCAGGTCACTACTACTCACTTTACCCTGCTTGGCATCGGTAACAATGCGCTGCATGGCCTCCGCGATTTCCAGCACACTCAGGTTCTGCACCTGTTTAATGTTTGGTACCAGTAAACCGGCACTACTATCTACCGCAAAACCAATATTGTGGTCGTCAAAGTAGGTCATGGCGTTGCCATCCTCACTGAGACGGGCATTAAACTGCGGAAATTCCGTTAAGCATAACGACAAGGCCTTAATGAAAAACGGCATAAAGGTCAGCTTAATATCCGCATCGGCAAACTGTGCCTTTAACGACCCTTTAAGCGCAATGAGCGGATCCATCACCAGCTCATCCGACACGGTAAAATGCGGAATAGTGCTCACCGAGCGCACCATCTGTTTTGCCATGGCTTTTTGCACCGGCGTTAACGGCACGGTGCGGCTTGCCTGCTCTGCGGTCGCGGTACTCTCTGCCTGAGAAGTGGTTTGCGCCGAATTCTGCTGACCTTGTTTCAGAGCGTTGAGGACATCCTGTTTCAGCACCCGGCCTTTTTTACCGGTTGGAGTAATGTCCTGCAGTGCCAGGTTATTTTCTTTTGCCAGGCGGCGGACTGCCGGACTGGCCGGCACCTTACCTTCAATCACTTTGGGTGGCTCGAACCCACCTTCCTGAAAACCGGTGGGTACCGTTTTGCCTGGAGCTGGCGGTGATGCCTGCACAGTGGTTTCATTACTGGCGGTGGTTGCGCCTGAACTCCCCCCGGCACCTTCCTGCTCGACCGATAAATCAAATAAAGGCTCATGCACTTTGGCAATCTGCCCGACCTCGTGATAACGCTTCATCAGCGTACCGGCATGCTTAGCGGGAATTTCCACCACGGCTTTATCGGTCATCACTTCAACCACCACCTCATCCTCGGCGACAAACTCGCCGGCATCGATGTGCCATTTTACGATTTCACATTCGACAATACCTTCACCGATATCAGGCAGAATAAATGTTTCGACGGCGCTGCCTGCGTTGTCGGCTGGCTGCATTTCGCTCACCTTCTCAGGCGCTTTCTCAGGTACTTGAGGTGCATCCGGCTTTTGTTGCTGCGAAGCCCCGCTATCGTCATTTGCAGGCTTGAGTTCAAATAAAGGCGCGTGCACTTTGGCAATATCGCCTGGTTTATAATACAACCGGGTAATAACGCCACTGTGGATAGCAGGAATTTGTACCGTGGCTTTGTCGGTCATCACCTCTGCCACTGGCTGGTCTTCTTCTACCGTATCACCTTCACTGACCAGCCACTCGAGTAGTTCGCACTCGACCACGCCCTCGCCAATATCAGGTAAAATAAAATCTGTCATAGTTACCTCAATAATTCAGCATGCGTTTAAGGGCTTCGTAGGTCTTGTATTCGTCTGGCATGTATTCTTTTTCATGCGCCAACGGATACGGCGTATCCAGACCGCACACCCGGGTAACCGGCGCTTCCAGATATAAGAAACACTGCTCCTGAATATGCGCGGTAATTTCGCTGCCGAAGCCCGAAGTCACCGGCGCTTCGTGGTTGATCAGTAAGCGGCCGGTTTTCATTACCGATTCGGCAACGGTTTGTGCATCCCAGGGTAAAATACTGCGTAAGTCGATAATTTCGCAGGAAACCCCATCTTCCAGAGCCATGTTCGCCGCTTTCTGGATAATCTCAACCTGAGCGCCCCAGGCCAGCAAGGTAATATCGGTACCTTCCTGAATAACCTCGGCTTTGCCCAGACCAATGAAATAATCATCTTCCGGCACCTCGCACACCGACGCACGATAGAGGCGTTTGGGCTCCATGAATAACACCGGGTTGTCATCACGGATAGCGCCCAGCAGCAAACCTTTAGCCTGATAAGGGTCGCGAGGCACCACAACCTTCAGGCCCGGGATATGGCTGAAGAAAGCCTCCGGTGACTGGGAATGATAATGACCACCGGCTATACCGCCGCCGTATGGGGTTCTGATGGTGAGTGAACCACAGGAAAACTGACCACCGGAGCGATAGCGAAACTTCGCGGTTTCATTGACGATTTGGTCAAAGGCCGGAAAGATATAGTCACCAAACTGGATCTCGGCCACCGGCACACTGCCCTGGGCGGCCAGGCCGTTAGCAAAACCAATGATGCCCTGTTCGGTAAGCGGTGTATTAAAACAGCGGGCTTTACCAAATTTTTCCTGCAAATGGCTGGTAGCACGGAATACGCCACCAAAATGGCCCACGTCTTCACCGAATACCACGACTTTTTCATCTTCGGTCATGGCCGTGATCAGGGCCTGATTAATTGCCTGAAGTAAATTTAACTTTGCCATTACTTACCTACCTCGCCCGATGTTTTAGGATATTTATCCGGGTAGCGTTTAATATGCTCCAGTAATGCTTCCCGCTGTGCTTTAAGGTGCCATGGCACTTCGCTGTAGACATCTTCCACAATATCGCTAATCGGATTTACCGGGACTTTTTCAGCCGTTTTAAGTGCGTCCAGAATGTCGCTCCGTACTTCTTTAAGATACTGTTCGGTGTCTTCTTCCTTAAGCCAGCCTTTATTGAGTAACCACACTTTAAAGCGCTCTATGGGATCCTTCAGGCGCCACTTTTCTTCTTCTTTTTTCGAGCGGTAACCGCTAGGGTCGTCTGAGGTAGAATGCGCAGCTAAACGGTAAGTCATGGCCTCAATCAATACCGGCTGCGAAGCTGATAGCGCAAGCTCGCGTGCTTTAATCGTGGCACTATAAACGGCCAGCGGATCGTTGCCGTCTACACGGATCGTGCGCACGCCATAGCCAATACCCCGCGATGCAATACCGTCGCCGGCGAACTGCTCTTCAGCAGGCGTAGAAATGGCATAACCGTTATTACGGCAGAAAAAGATTACCGGGCAATTGAGCACAGCCGCCATATTAAGGCCGGCATGGAAGTCACCTTCAGAAGCGGCCCCTTCGCCGAAATAGCAGATAGTTAGTGCATCATTACCCGCCAGTTTCTGCCCATAGGCATAGCCTGCTGCCTGTGGGATTTGCGTACCCAGCGGCGACGAAATGGTCATAAAGTTAAGCGCTTTATCACCATAGTGGATAGGCATCTGACGTCCTTTATTAGGATCGAGACGATTGGAAAACATCTGGTTCATAAACTGTGCGGAGGTATAACCGCGAAACGCCAGGGCGCCCTGCTCGCGATACTGACTCATGATCATGTCATCTGCCGACAATGCTGCGGCACTGCCTACTACTGCCGCTTCCTCACCGGTACTGGCCAGATAAAAACTGATCCGGCCCTGGCGCTGGGCAGCGACCATGCGCTCGTCCAGCATGCGGGTGTAGAGCATGGTGTGATACATTTTAATGGCCAGTTGCTGATTGATTTCTGGCTCTTTGGCTTGAGGATAAACCGTACCGTCTGCATCCAGAATGGCCAGCATCGGAATATCCAGTAACCCATTTTCTATTATCCTGACCTCATGTGTCATCGACACATTGCCCAGGTGATTTCTGTCGTTCATAGGGTTCCTCTAAAACGCCTTATTGTTTGAGTACACTCTAGTGCAACCAAGGCAGGAGCGTCCTGCCAAATTAACAATATGTTTACGTTTTATTAAATTAAACATCCTAATTGGATCACAAAATTTGGGATGATTATTTTAATCAGGAAAAATACGCCGCAATTCAGGCTAAGTTCAGAAGAACTATTTAGGATAAAACGGTCCAAATTACTTACATGGCACGTACAAACGATAACGAGCATTACATATCCCGCGCGGCTGTGTTAAAAAACAATCCCTACAGAACAAGGATATTGTTCTTTTCACTATGGAGTATTAATGTGAAACAATTATCATTGATCACACGTGCTGTTAGTGTCACTTTGCTGGCTAATGCCTCGCTTGCAGCCGCTCAGCAGATCTCGCCGACATCGGTCAATAAACCCATTCATCGCCTCAACCCCACAACAAACCCAATAAAAAACCAGGTTGATGGCACCCAGACCTATATTATCCAGTTGCATGAGCCTTCAGTTGCACAATATAACGGCGGCATTAAAGGTTATGCGGCAACCAATCCGAAAACCCGATTACAAACATCACGTGTAGCCAAAGCTAACCGCGGGAAGCTGGATGCATCGGCCAGTCACGTCACGGCATATCGAGATTATTTGCAACAGCGCCAACAAACGGTGCTGGGTAAGATTGCGCAAATTACCGGTCAGGCCAGCGCTACACGACAGTTGCAGTTTGCCATTAACGGTATAGTTCTACAGCTAACACCAGCGCAGGCAGAAAAGGTCAAAGCACTCAGCGGAGTTAAATCGGTAGAGGCCGACCGCAAGCTAAAACTCAGCTCCGATACCAGTCCGGAACTAACCGGCGCAACAGGCGTGTGGGCCGGTGCTACTCTGGCTGGCACCAGTGCACTGGGCGAAGGTACGGTGGTCGCTATATTTGATACCGGCATTAATACTGATCATCCTTCGTTTGCTGCCACCGGTGGTGATGGTTATACGCATACTAACCCCCTTGGTAGTGGTAACTACCTGGGCGACTGTGCGGGCAGTTATCCATCCTTATGTAACGATAAACTGATAGGCGTTTATAGTTATCCGTTGATCACCAATCAGTACGCCGATACCGACGTCTTCCCACCAGGGCTGCCCCGCAACGGTGAGGATTATAATGGCCACGGCTCCCATGTAGCGGGTACCGCAGCAGGTAATATTTTATACGACGTCCCCTCTGTAGGACTGGCGTACGATCTGGAAGAAAGCGACGGTTATGCTGGTGAATTTACTTTTGATCAAATCAGCGGTATTGCCCCCCACGCTAATATTATTTCCTTCCAGGTATGTTTACCCGGCGAAAACGACGATGAATACAACGGCTGTTACGCTAACCTGGCAGTAACAGCAATTGATGATGCTATCGCCAGCGGTGTGGTAGATGCGATCAATTATTCTATTTCCGGCGGTGATGAGGTTTGGGGCAATACACTCAGTGAAGCCTGGTTATCGGCCAATAATGCCGGTATTTTTGTCGCGCATTCTGCGGGTAATGATGGCCCGGATGCATCGACCAGCGATAAACTATCTCCCTGGCTTACCCCGGTTGCCGCCACCACCCATGGCAGAACCCTGGATCTTTCTAAGTCCATTGGCAGTTTTATCGGTGGTTCCGGTGCTCCCGCAACCATCAGTGGCCAAAGCAATACCGGTTCTATTACGGCAGATATTGTGTATGCCGGCGACTACCCTAACGCTAACGATCCAAACGGCGATCCCGCTCAGTGTCTTGAGCCTTATCCGGCAGGCACCTTTAATGGCGAGATAGTAGTCTGTGATCGCGGTGATATTGCCCGAATACAAAAAGCCATAAATGTATCACAAGGCGGCGCTGGGGGTTATGTGCTGGCTAACGTAGAAGGCGGCGCAGAAAATCTGGTGCCCGACGAATACGTTATCCCCGGGATCCACATTGCTGCAAGCGATGGCGACAGCTTAAAAACCTGGCTTGCCTCTGGCAGTAATCACCGTGCCACCATTACTGCAACAGCAGGCATCCGCTCGGTAGACAGCAGCCTTGCCGATAAGGTCGCAAGCTTCTCCTCACGCGGACCTAACACTCAGTTCAGCACGCTATTGCCGATGATAAGCGCACCGGGCGTAGATATTTACGCGGCCTATTCTGATGAACATTACGGCCATGAAACCACCGGCCCAGCCCCCGCAGACTATGCTTATCTGGACGGAACGTCCATGGCATCGCCCCATGTGGCCGGTGCGGCATTGCTGCTGCGCGAATTGCACCCGGATTGGAGTGCGGATGCCATTCGCTCGGCGCTGATGATGACAGCCGAAACCGATATTGGCTTAAATGGCAGTACCGCCCAGGCTAACTGGCTGGATATGGGAGCCGGTCGTATTCAGATAGACGCGGCTGCCAATGCCGGGTTAATTATGGAAGAAACTCAGGCTAACTATGAAGCCGCGGATCCGAACAGCGGCGGTGAGCCCAAAACGCTCAATATTCCGGCCCTGGTCGATAATAACTGCCTGATCGAATGTACCTGGCAGCGTACATTTACCGCGACCCGTAATGGCACCTGGACATTCAGTCTGGATGATATGGACAGCGGTCTGGCCCTTGAAGCTCAGCCGGCCAGTATGACGTTATCCGCAGGGCAATCGCAAACCGTAACCTTCACGCTAAGTACCTGGAACGTAGCTGACAACGACTGGGTATATGGTGATGTTCTCATTAATGGTAATGATAATAGCCCACAACATATGCCTGTTGCAGTGGTTGCTTCTAACGGCAACTTTCCGGACTTTGTAGAGCGTACCAGTCATCGGAATGCGGATTCTGCGGTCCTTGAAGATCTGTTGGCTATTGAAATTACCGATTTCACTTACGAGGTAACAGGCCTGACCATGGGCACCAAGGTGTCTGGCAATGTTGCCGAAGACAGCGATCCCAGCGATTTTTACGATAACCTGAATGACGGTGTGTATACCCTGGATGTAGTGGTTGAGGAAGGTACACCGCGGTTTGTGGCACAAACCACTGAATCAAGTGCACCGGATTTGGACTTGTATATTGCCTATGACAACAACAGCGACGGCGTTTTTGACGAGGATGAGCTCCTCGGCCTTAGCGCCGGTTACAGCTGGAATGAATACATCAGTATCGAGTCACCACCCGCCGGCACCTACAGGATATATGTCCACAACTTTACCGGCAGTGACCTGCAGCAGGACAGCTTTACCCTCGACTACGCCCTGGTAGGTAGTAGCAGCGACGGTTCGCTGAGTATCGATGCTCCAACATCAGTAGCCTTACGCGAGTCTTTCGACATGCGTATATTATGGTCACTGGACAGCAGCATTCCGGGCGATCGGTTTTACGCCAGTGTCGCTCTGGGTAGCAGTGCACAAACGCCGGATAATCTGGGGATTATTCCGGTAGATATTATCCGCGGTGAAAACGATGTGCAGCTGGCAGTAGATGGCAGCGATCGCGTGTCGCCGGGCGATACGGTAAACTACACGGTAAATGTACTGGCCAACACAAGTACCGAAGATCGTAACTACGAAATTGATGTAACCATTCCGGAAGGTACCAGCGTAGTTGCTGGCAGCGTTACAGATGGTGGTGCCGTTAACGGTAATACCATCAGTTGGTCGATTACCCAGAACGTCACAGCGGGTGTGTCAGGCTATTCGGTTACCACACCCGAAACAAACGGTCAGTGCCGGGTTGATACCAACAGTAATGATGGCTACATCGACTTGTTAGCACTGGGTTATCAGCCTTTACAAGGCAGCGGTAGTGAACTTCTCGCCGCCTTCCCGGTTGCGGTTAACGTATTAGGCGAACAATGGAATGGTATTGCGGTGTCATCCAAAGGCTTTATTACGCCAGCATCTGCTGCCGTAAACGCCTTCCCTGCTATTAACCGTATGCTGGCTGATGAGTCTTACAGTGGTGCCGTATTAGCGCCACTATGGCGAGACTGGTCTTTCACTGATGACGCGGGCTCAGGGATCACGGTAGCGACCCTTGATAATGGCGCAACAACGGTTGTTGAATGGACAGGCTTACAATCTGGCGGCCATAGTGCTGACATGCAGGTTATCCTGAATCACCATGCCGGCCCCGGTGAACCCAGTGTGATTTATGCCTACCGGAATGTCAGCAGTGGCACTGAGTCTTTAGCCGGTACTGTAGGATGGCAGGATCAGAATGGTGAGCTGGGCACTACCCTGGCCTTTAACTCTGCCAATGCCAATAACCCAGGTGGCGAAGTGGAATCGCTTATTCAGTCGGGAACGGTGTTGTGCCTGACGCCACAAACGTCCACCACTGCTACCGGCCCGGCAGATCTTGATTTCAGTCTGCAGGTAGACGCTAACGCCGAGCTGACTGGCTCGCTGGCAGTGACCGTTGCTTCACAAGTACCTAATATTCCGGGGACTCAGGAAGAAATCGGCGAAGTGAATACTGAAGTGCAAATGCACGCCGCACCAGAACTGCTGATCGACGGCAGTGAACAGGCGAGCATTAGCCTGACAGAACTACAGGCTTCAGTACTGCCAATCTCAGTTACCGATGCCAACGGCGACAATGTGAGCCTGAGTGTAGAGCAATTAAGCGGCCCCGCAGCCACGATTAACGTGGCGGGCGAAGTGGTAACGGTAACCCCTGCATCAGTCGACGCTGGTACAGCGTTACGCTTAAGGGTAACGGCCACCGATGAGTATGGCTTTACCGACACCGCTACGGTAGACATTACGGTAACGCCTAATCAGCCACCGGTACTGAGCGTTTCGGCGCCATCCAGCGTGCAGGAAGGCGCAACCATCACCATCAGAGCCAGCGCTTCCGATCCTGAAGATGATGAGATTGTGTTTACTATCAATGGTGTTCAGGGCTCTACTTTCAGCTCTACCGCGCCGGATACCGACGATAGCACCTCTGTAAGCTTTACGGTTACCGCTACGGATGGTCAGAATACCGTTACCGAAACGGTGACAGTTACCGTGACTAATCGCCCGAGTGGCGGTGGCGGCAGCCTGTCACTGGTATGGCTCGGTGGATTAATGATTGCGTTCATCAGCCGCCGCAGAAAGCGAATACACTAACTAATCAATACAAAAGTACAAGGGAGCTTTTAACAGCTCCCTTTTTTGATCATATTCATATTTAATTCCACTTGTTGCCTATAATCACTGGCTATAGGGTGTCCCCGGCTCACTCGTGAACAATAGTAGAGAACCCACCGTAGATAAGGCGCTTGCCATCAAATGGCATGGGGTTATTGGGGTCGGGCTTCATTCTGGGATCATCCATAAGCGCCTTCCACCCCTCATTCCGAGCTTCTCTAGATGGCCACACCGCCCAGGAAAACACCACCACTTCTCCCTCTTTACATTGCACAGCCTTGTAAAACGAGGTGACTTCGCCCTCGGGCACATCATCTCCCCAGTTCTCATAAATCTCGATGACACCGTGTTCTTTAAATACGCTGGCGGCGATTTTAGCTTGCTCGATATATTTGTCTTTGTTCTCTGCTAACACCGGGATTACGTAGCCATCTACATAAGTCATGGTGGTTTCCTTTTATTCAGATTTCTCAATGAAGCCCCGTAGGGGCTCGCTAAAACAACGCTTAATTCAGGCTATCACAGGTGTAAGGCTAAACTGTAGTTAATCTTTAAAAGCCGAAACACCCCAGTAGCTGTTGGATTTTTGCAGTTGCGTTAGCCCATAGCGACGAAGATGCTTTCTGATGTGGAGAATCAGATAGCCGTGTGAAAACAGGATGACTTTATCGTGTTGCTGCGCTAGTGCAATCAGCTCACTGGCGGCCAGCTTTGCGCGCTTTCTGGCCTGAGCATAAGACTCAAAACGCCCCTTTTTACCCAGCGTCCATAAAGTGCGGTTAAGATAAACCCAGCTCCATGCCCTGATGGTAAATGGCAGCTTATAGCGAGGAATATCCATCTCACGAAATAGCCTGGACTGATACTGGGGCGGACTACCGGAAAAAATTGAGCAACTATGCACGGCTCGAGGCAGATCGCTCGAAACGAGATAATGCTCGTTATACTTCGCCTGACTAATTTTACAGGGCAGGCTCTGCTCTGAAACCAGTGAATGATTATAGTTTTTCACCCAGTTGGCAAATCCCGCAGCATTCAGTAGTGCATTACCGGCTTTTTGCGGCCGGCCATGACGCACTAAAATAATTTCCATTCCTTACTGACACTCCTTTATCAGGTAATGACTAGATAACTACAAACTACAATAAGTTTTAAACACCGTGGTTTAGTGTTTGTTGTCCAGGCTGCGCTCTTCGTTTTGCTGTTGTTCTATTTTCGCGACTTTTGCTTTTTCCCATTTGGTACCAAAGGGCTCAAAAACATAAATTGCCAGGCCCGCAACTAGCGTAGCAAACGATAAGAAGACCACTATCAATGGGCCGGTATTCTCGCCACCGTTATAATTTGGCAACATAAACAATACAAACACTGTGACTAGGGGCTGTTGATCTTTACTGTACGAATTTTGGTCTATATGAAAGCATTTTAATCGCGAAACAGTCCTGCAGGCATAGTTGTTCTACGTCAAAGGGCTGTGACAAAGAGTAAAATGCTTTCATGACGACCCCTTCGGGCAGCGCCTGTGTGTCATTTATACTGTGTTGACTGTTTTTGATTTAGCCCACTAGACCTGCAAACAGTCGCCTTGTCTAAATGACACACAGACTGCTGCAAAAGTGTACAGCAAAGATCAACAGCCCCTAGAAAAGCCGTGAAAGCATAAAAATACTTGATTGTTGTTACTTTTGCCTTTGCCCGTTCATGCATTGCCTTACTGTTTTCAGAGTTAAAAACATCTTCACTACGGGGCTGATTACCCCGTTCAATTACGGCTTTTAGCTCATCCACAGAGATTTCAAACACGGATGCCAGCGATTTGAGCGTTTCTAAACCAGCGCCCTCGCCCTTTTCGACCCGTTGGATTGTGCGAACGTTTAAATTGCTTAATTGCGCCAGTTGCTCCTGCGACCAATGCCGGGGGAGTCTTAATGATTTCACAGATATTCTCTTTATTGTTGTGAATGCCGTAACACTATACACCACCGGGGATTAATGGGTAACGACAACCAGCCGACAGTTACCCGACAGCGACTAAAAACACTCGGTAACAATAACTTTATGACTTACCGACACAGGGAGCTTTGCCACGTAACTCTGTTAAAAACAAACCACCACGAATCCGGTTTAACAGGGCAAAAAACGGGTATCCTAATGTTGCGAATAATATAAAAAGAAGGGGCATAGCTACCAAGACGACGAAAAACGCACCAGGTGCTGGCGCTTCAATGCCTAACAATAGAAACAGTGCATAAAAACAGCAAAAAAATAGATCGAGAGATATCGCAAACACCGCGAATATCTTCACAATAGAGGGAAAGCTTAACTGCACCCGGTTATGTTGTTTCAACTGAGGGCCACTCACAACGGCTGTTTTCACTCCCTGTTTAACCGCGGCTATACTGTCGGTTTTGTTTTATTTAACGCGCTAAATATCTTATCGATGATCAGGTAAACAATCACTAAAACCATCAGCTTAGTGGCATAGTGAAACAAATCGGGTAATGAGGATATTGTAAAAATGGAAATATCAAAAAAAGCGGATCCCATTAATCCGGCGAGCTTTTCTATCATCACCATGACTATCAGGAAAGTAAACAATACCTTCATGAAGAATAATCCTTTTCATCCCGTTTAAGCCGTATAGCTAATCACGACTGTATCCTGTTTTAAACTGACCCTGGGGACTGATTGTCAATTACCGCTTGATTAGCTCAGCGTAACTGAATCAAACCAACTCAAATACAATAATAATGTTACCGCCAGAATAAACGACGATAGCAAAGAAACCCCAATGGGTATAACGATTAGCTGCCAGAGTTTGAGAACAAGGAATTTTCTTAACACAAAGCTGAATAACACTATCGACAGGATCGTGCCGGCGGGCTCTACCAGGCCCGAATAGTATATCAGCAAGGCCGAAATGACCTGTACTGTAAGAAACGCGCAGGTTAGCAAAAGGCTCCGTTTATTTAGCTGCTCAGTGACCTTCAGTAATCTAAGACTAATCCGAAACCCCGTAAAATTGCCCACAAAGCTGGCGACTATAAATAATAATGGAAGGCTATGTTCGGATTAACTGTTGTTGAATCGAAAAGAGCCTGTTTTCGTTAAGGTTTTCTGGATTATCCATAAACCTGAACCAACCCAGGTAGTGTTCCAAGTATTTTGTGGCTACTCCGTGAAACCGTTTCATCCACGCTTTCAGACGGCTGTGATAGGCGTTAACATTCTGAATATGAAAGACTTTATCTATCACCTTAACACCTCCCGCC
>NZ_PVNP01000202.1 GCF_002993365.1 Marisediminitalea alba | reverse complement strand
TTGATGAAAGAAGCCGACGTGAGCGTTAGACGGCGTAGAAAATACAAAGTAACGACCAACAGCAACCATCAGCAACCTGTATTCGATAACGTGCTGTCACGCGACTTTGATGCGCAAAAACCAGGCCAGGCGTATGTCTCTGACATTACTTATATCTGGACGCAGGAAGGCTGGCTGTATCTGGCCGTTGTCATTGATCTGTTCTCACGCAAAGTCGTGGGTTGGAGTATGTCTTCACGGATGAATGCTCAGCTTGTGTGTGATGCCTTAACAATGGCTTTATGGCAACGTAAACCCAAGGCTGGCCTGATACATCATTCGGATCGTGGTTCGCAATATGCGAGCCGACAATTTAGACAGCTACTGGCGCAGTACAAGGTAACAGGTAGCATGAGCAGGAAAGGTGATTGTTGGGACAATGCCGTTGTAGAGAGCTTCTTCGGCACATTAAAACAAGAGCGAGTGCAATGGCGTCATTACCAGAGCCGTCATGAAGCTCAGCAAGATATCCTGCAATACATCACTATGTTTTATAACAGCCAAAGAATGCACTCATATCTGGATTACAAAAGTCCAAACCAATATGAAGCTGACATGGCTAACTTAGGAAAAGCTGCTTAACTGGGGTGTGTGAATTTGCTTGACCACGTCAGTTCCTGGTGCAATATTACACTAGGCATTTGTATATTGACAAAAAACTATCATACTATAGAGAATATAAATCATTGATTTTATGAAACCAAGCTTATCCGATTAATCAAAAAGTATCATACTATTCGAATAGGTTGGTGTGGATATCACTCAAATCTGATACAAAAAAGTTTCATACTATCAAATAAATCTTGAAGCGCATTTTAGGACAAGCTAACGCAAAAGTTTGAAACCTGAATTTTTAGACGGACTATTTGACTAAGAAACTATATGATTTCATTGGTTCAGCGTAATCCTCTTTCAAAAACTGGTTATTAATAATAAGGCCTTTCACAGAACAACTCTATGCTTTATTAATCTGCCGCGGGGCATTGCATAACCCAGTTAAGGATATCCATGGCAGTAACCACACCAATCAGCACTGATTCACGCGTAACAAATAATCGATGGATATCATGCGACTCGATGATGTTATACGCCTCTGAAATAGGCCTTTTCTCGTCAATTGAAAACACTTCTGGGGTCATTATAGAGTTGACCGTGCAATAATCAGATGCGCGTGACTTTATCCGATCAATTTCTGATTGCAGCACGGTACCCTGTGGCCCAATGTAGTGTTGAATGATTTTCTCAATCTCTTTTTCGTCTGGGCTGCTGCCTTCAAATTTCACAACATCAGTTTGTGTAACAACACCGACAAGGGTTTCATCAGATGCAATAACTGGAGCACCAGTTATTTTATGCTTCGCAAAAAACTCTGAGAGTTTTTTGATAGACCAGCCTTCATAAACTGTCAGTAAATCTGCACTGGCAATTGCTGCTACAGGGTATTTTTCTAGCAAATCCAGCACTGTTGTTTTATCACTTACCATGTTTCCATTCCTTCTCAGTTAAAGGCAGCCACCACAACTACCGCATCGCCAGTCATTTTGATTTACCGCCTCATAAAACCACTCAACATGCTGTTCATCGAATGGGATGTCGTAACGCTCAAACAGCGGCACAAGCCAGTTTGCTTGCTCCTCAATCCATTCGTGGATCTCCAGTCCTTCTATGTATTCTTCATCATCCGGGAATAGCCAACTGAAAATACCGCGAGTGTCCATATGGTTCTCGGCTTTTGCCGACGGCAATTCCAAAAGTTGTTGGTTAAAGCAGATTTCCCAATGGCCCAAACAGAGCGTGTGTCCTTGCGCGGTCCATCGCGCCGTGAAGGGATTCGTCATCTTTTACCCCACCACTTTATCGAGTTTAAACAACACTACTGCATTAACATAGAATCATCGAATTCAAACTTGAAACCTTGTATATCTGCTTCGCTAACGAGTCGATGCAAATACTGCGACAGTGCTTTACGGTGAACTTTATCATTAAGATATTGTTTGATTTTTTCGCTGACCATATCGAATGAAAGTGGTTTGCCGTCTACTTTTCTGGCAACAAGAACTACATGGTAACCATAGCGAGTCTCTACCGGCTGAGGCATCAGCCCCTCACTGGCGGCAAAAACCTGGCGTTCAAACTCCCTTACTGTCTGACCATAGGAAAGCTGACCTAAGCTGCCGTCAACATCTTTGGAAGGGCATGAAGAAAACTGTTTCGCCAACTCTCCAAAAGTAGATTCTCCGCCTTGTAACTTATGAATTAAGTTAACCGCCAATGCATGAGACTCTGCCCTGTGTTCAAGATCCTTCGGGTCTGATGCAATCAGTATGTGACTTGCTTCAATTAGCGGAGCTGTTTTGAACGTACCCTTGTTTGCGCTGTAATAGCGCTCGCATTCCTCGGTGGTTGCCTCCGGTACGCAGACTTCAGAGGCTAACAGGCTATCAATCAATTGACTGTTTTGTTCAATTGCATCTGATTTAGGGTTGAGTGGGATCCCTTTTTCCATCGCTTTTTGCGTAACCAGCTCACCGATGATCAGTGTTTCTGCCGCTTTTACCATCGCTTGTCGGCGTGATTCGGCAGGATGATACTGAACCTCAGCGTCGATCATCGCCGCGCTAATGGTTTTCCCGTTTACCGTAATATCTGGTGTGTTTGTAAGTGACATAGTCAATCCTACTTAAAAAAGGAGGCTTCCTTGCCCCAATGAGTGATTGTGGAAATTATGCTCTTGAACGAACAACCTGATAGCTTCTGCGAACATACTGCACAGGAACGCTCCAGATATGCACCAACCTGCTAAATGGGAATAGTACGAACAACGTAATACCCAAAGTAACGTGGAACTTGTAAACCGGATGAACGGTTGAAATAAACTCTACTGCTTCAACAGGTCTGAATGTCAGTAAGTACCGAGACCAGCTCATCAGGTTATACATCACAGCACCATCCATATGACCCGAAGAGATCACAATGGTAAACATACCCACGATTAACTGAAGATAGATAAGCAATAAAATACCTGTGTCCATCATACTGCTGTTGGCGCGGATCCTGGGGTCAAACAAACGGCGTTTCACCAACATAGTTAAACCAATAAAACATAAAACACCAAAGAAGCCACCAACGCCCATGGCGATCACTTGCTTAGTTGCGAGTGAAATTCCAAGTGCATGCCAAATTTCCCAAGGTAAGACAAGGCCGGCAAAATGCCCTAATAAGATCGCGATGATACCGACATGGAACAAAATGTTCGCTACACGAAAGTTTTTGTTACTTAGCATCTGGCTTGAACCCGTTTTCCAACTGTATTGTTCTCGGTCATAGCGCAGAAGACTGCCGAGAAAGAAAATCCCGGTTGCGATATAAGGATAGATGCCAAAAAAGAACATATCTAAAAACGCCATAACTAGCTCCTTATTGCTTGCTCAGCCGCTTGGGCTGACGAAGTATCTATAAAACTGATGGGAACATCCTGGTCGCGACGTTGTGTCTCAGTAGGTCGATTGACCTGAGAGGGGCAACCGCCGTTTACTGCATCGCCACCAAAAGTAACAGCTTCTTCTTCCCAGACTTTGTCCAACGCCTTTTTGGTATCATCACGTTTTTCATCTTTGACTTGCTCACGTAATGCCTGCACATCAATAGCCGCCTCAGAAAGTGCAACTAGTGTTGAAAAGACAGCACTGTAGTTGCAGTCTCGTTTTTCTAGACGCACTTGGAGAAGAGCAAGGATCGGTGCAATGTCCTGCAACCAACCTTTGCCATTCTCGCTGCCTTGTGTGCTAACGAACTCAAGAAACAAGGGGATATAATCAGGTAACTCTCTGACACCTATGTCCAGGCCTGCTGCTCGGTACTGTTCAAGCAAATTTACCATTGCCTGGCCCCTGTCGCGCGATTCACCATGAATATGTTCATAAATGAGCAGCGAGAGTGAACGACCCCGTTCAAACAAACCATCATAGTCAGCCTGCCAATCAAGCAAGCTGTCTGAGAAGCGCTGATCGACAAATGCGAGCAGACTCGCTTTGTTGGTTTCATCAAGCGCGGCATCGTTTGCAATGATTTCTGCAACATCGATTCCGTGCTCATAAAGCGCTTCTGTCGGGTAATCAAGAAGTCTTGAAAGGACTTTTAAAATTTCCATTAATCTTGTACCTCCACAGGGATGACTTGACGAACGGTTTGTTTTTTACCACCAAATAAGTCTGTACTGCTGTCTCCGCCACTACAGCCGTTACCGAAGCTGAAGCCACAACCTGATTTCATGTCATAAGCATCAGCTGCGTACGCTTTGTGGCTTGTCGGAATGACAAATCTGTCTTCGTAGTTGGCAAGTGCCATATAACGATACATTTCTTCAACTTGCGCAACACTGAGACCAGCTTGTTCCAGTGCTTCCAGATTTTCTTCGCCGTCTACTTGTTGTGAACGTTTGAATTTACGCATTGCCATCATGCGTTTTAAAGCATGTTCAACTGGTGCTTCGTCACCTGCAGTTAACATATTGGCCAAGTACTTCATCGGAATACGCAGTGCTTTTAAGTCTGGGAAGACACCATCCATTGGCACACTACCGGCCTCAACTGCGCTCTGAATTGGGCTTAAAGGCGGCACATACCAAACCATTGGCAGAGTGCGGTATTCAGGGTGTAAAGGCAGAGCAACTTTCCAGTCCATTGCCATTTTGTAAACCGGAGACTCCTGAGCCGATTTTAACCAGGCGTCTGGAATACCTTCTTTGCGTGCTGCTTCCTGTACCGCCTCATCGAATGGGTCGAGGAAGATATCGCACTGCGCTTGGTAAAGATCCTTATCATTGGCAACACTGGCGGCTTCTTCGACGCGGTCAGCATCATAGAGCATAACGCCTAAGTAGCGAATACGACCAACACAGGTCTCAGAACAGACGGTGGGTTGGCCAGCCTCAATACGTGGATAGCAGAAAATACATTTCTCAGATTTGCCGGTTTTCCAGTTGTAATAGATTTTCTTGTACGGGCAACCACTGACACACATTCTCCAGCCGCGACACTTGTCCTGATCAATCAATACAATGCCGTCTTCTTCACGCTTGTAAATTGCCCCTGATGGGCAAGACGCCACACACGCAGGATTGATGCAATGCTCACACAAGCGAGGTAGATACATCATGAAAGTCTTTTCAAATTCGCCGTACATATCGGCCTGGATCTGATTGAAGTTGCTGTCAGCTCGACGCTTGGAAAACTCGGTACCGAGAATTTCTTCCCAATTAGGGCCCCAGTCAATTTTTTCCATCCGCTGACCCGTAATCAATGAACGAGGACGTGCGACAGGCTGGTGTTTACTTTCACCAGCTTTATGCAAATGCTGATAGTCGAAATCGAACGGCTCGTAGTAATCATCAATACCCGGCAGATCAGGGTTGGCGAAAATGTTGGCCAGAATGCGTAGCTTGCCACCCTGCTTAGGTGTCAATTTGCCATTGCTATGCCGAGTCCAACCACCGTTCCATTTTTCCTGATTCTCCCACTCCTTGGGATAGCCAATGCCCGGTTTGGTTTCGACATTATTGAACCATGCGTACTCGACACCTTCACGCGATGTCCATACATTCTTACAAGTTACAGAGCAGGTGTGGCAACCGATACATTTGTCAAGGTTGAGCACCATGCCTATTTGAGCTCTAACTCTCATGATTAGCCCTCCGCTCCAAAGTTGTTAAATTCATCTGCATTCTGTTCGACGCTGTCATCGTCCAACCAATCGACTTTCGCCATTTTTCTCACAATAACGAATTCGTCGCGGTTACATCCGACAGTACCGTAGTAGTTAAATCCGTAGGCTTGCTGCGCATAACCACCGATCATGTGCGTAGGTTTCATCACCGCTCGCGTAACTGAGTTGTGGATACCACCACGAGTCTTGGTCACCTCTGAACCAGGCACGTTTACGATACGTTCCTGGGCGTGGTACATCATACTCATACCCTCCGGTACGCGCTGCGAAACTACCGCTCTGGCCGCAATCGCACCGTTGACGTTGAAGACTTCGATCCAATCGTTGTCGACAATACCTGCGCGCTGCGCGTCAGGTTCAGAAATCCATACAATCGGGCCGCCGCGGGATAGCGTCAGCATCAGCAAGTTGTCTGAATAGGTGCTGTGGATCCCCCACCTCTGGTGTGGCGTTATCCAGTTCAGTGCAATCTCTGTGTTGCCATTAGGTTGTTTGTTCATCATTGGCTTCACAGTCTTAAGATTGATCGGCGGCTTATACAGGCACATGGTTTCACCGAAATCTCGCATCCACTCGTGATCCTGATAGAACTGCTGACGACCTGTTACCGTGCGCCATGGAATGTACTCATGCACGTTGGTATAACCTGCGTTGTATGAGACATGTTCATCCTCTAAACCTGACCAAGTCGGTGAGCTGATGATTTTGCGCGGCTGTGCCTGCACATCTCTGAAGCGGATCTTTTCCTCTTCTTTAGGTTTGGCCAGATGAGTGTGATCCAGTCCGGTAAACTCGCTTAGGGCAGACCATGCTTTCACTGCAACCTGGCCGTTGGTTTCCGGCGCAAGTGAAAGAATCACTTCCGCCGCATCAATAGCTGTTTCAATTTTGGGGCGACCTTTATTCGCGCCTTCTTCAACATGGCGACGATTTAGCTGACCAAGGAATTCAACCTCTGCATCGGTGTTCCAATTAATGCCTTTGCCACCATTGCCAAGTTTTTCAAGCAACGGCCCAACTGATGTAAAACGCGCGTAGGTGTTTGGATAGTCTCGCTCAACCACAATCATATTCGGCGCAGTCTTGCCTGGGATAAGGTCACATTCACCTTTCCACCAGTGCTTCACACCAAAAGGTTGTGCGATTTCTGCGGGCGTATCGTGCAGAATCGGTAAGGTGACTAAGTCTTTCTCCACACCCAAGTGACCAACCGCCGTTTTTGAGAACTGCTTGGCGATGCCTTTGAAAATATCCCAGTCAGAACGAGACTCCCACACTGGATCTACCGCCGCACTCAATGGGTGAATGAATGGGTGCATATCAGAGGTATTGAGATCGTCTTTCTCGTACCAGGTTGCGGTTGGTAAAACGATGTCTGAGTACAGACAGGTGGTTGACATACGGAAGTCCAAAGTTACCAACAGGTCAATTTTACCTTCTGCAGCTTCATCGACCCATTTGATGTCCTCTGGCTTTTTGCCCCCGTCTTCACCAAGATCTTTGCCCATCAAGCCGTGTTTTGTGCCGAGTAAATGGCGCAGCATGTACTCGTGGCCTTTCCCTGAGGAACCAAGCAAGTTCGAGCGCCAGATAAACAAATTACGCGGATAGTTTTGCGGGTTCTCAGGCTCCAAGCAGGCAAAATTCAATTCACCGCTTTTGAGTTGTTCCACGGCGTAGTCTTGTGGCGACTTACCGGCAGCTTCTGCATCTCTGCAAAGCTGAAGCGGATTCATGCCGAGTTGCGGTGCGGATGGTAACCAGCCCATACGTTCGGCTCGACTGTTGAAATCAATAATCGAACCAGACCATTTGTCTTTATTTGCCATCGGAGAAATGACCTCGGTCATCTCCAACTTCTCATAGCGCCACTGGCTTGAATGATTGTAAAAGAAAGACGTTCCATTCATATGGCGCGGTGGACGTTGCCAGTCAAGACCAAACGCCAGCGGTTGCCAGCCAGTTTGTGGGCGCAGTTTCTCTTGACCCACATAGTGTGCCCAACCGCCACCACTTTGACCGATACAACCACACATCATCAGCATATTGATGAGACCACGGTAGTTCATGTCCATGTGATACCAATGGTTCATACCTGCACCAACGATAACCATAGAGCGACCTTTGGTCTTATCCGCGTTGGATGCGAATTCTCGCGCGACTTTAATCACATCTGCGCGGGGTACGCCGGTGATTTGTTCCTGCCAGGCCGGGGTGTAGGGAATGTCTTGATCGTAGCTGCTGGCAACATTCGGATCGTCATAACCATTGTCAACACCGTAGTTGGCAAGGGTTAAGTCAAACACAGTGGCAACATAGGCTTCAGACCCATCAGCAAGTTTGATTTTCTTCGCTGGCACTTTGCGCTGCAACACGTCGTCATGCTCGGTATTCTGGAAGTAGCCAAATTCATGCTCAGCACCACCAAAGTATGGGAATGCAACACTTACCAGCTCATCGTGGCTACCTTTCAGGCTTACACGCAAGTCGAGTTCATCCCCAGATTTACCATCAGTTTGGGTGATATTCCACTTACCTTTTTCACCCCAGCGATAACCAACTGAGCCAGTGGGCGAAACCAATTCGCCATCCTTATCGTTAATGGAGATAGTTTTCCATTCTGGATTGTTGTCTTGACCAAGTTGACCATCTAAATCTGAAGCTCTGAGGAAACGCCCCTGATGCAAACTACCGTCTTCAGCTTTGTCCAACATGACCAAGACGGGGAAGTCGGTGTAACGCTTCACGTAGTCGGCGAAGTAGGCTGATGGTTTCTCAACATGGAATTCTTTGAGAATAACGTGGCCAAATGCCATCGCTAGTGCCGCATCGGTTCCTTGTTTAGGTGCCAGCCATTGGTCGGTTAACTTCGCCACTTCGGAATAATCAGGCGTGATACCGATGACTTTCGTACCTTTGTATCGCACTTCGGTGAGGAAGTGCGCATCAGGTGTCCGTGTTTGCGGAACGTTTGAGCCCCAGCAAATAATGTAGTTTGAGTTGTACCAATCAGCCGACTCTGGTACATCGGTCTGTTCACCCCAAATCTGCGGGGAAGCAGGTGGCAAATCACAGTACCAGTCATAGAAACTTAGGCAATTGCCACCTATCAATGACAGATAGCGCGCGCCTGCGGCGTAGGAAACCATAGACATAGCTGGGATTGGTGAAAAGCCACTAATACGATCAGGGCCGTAAGTTTTTGCCGTATATACATTCGCAGCCGCGATTATCTCATTGGCCTCGTTCCAGTTAGCGCGAACAAATCCCCCCAGGCCTCGTTGTTGTTTATATTCCTTGGCTTTTGCAGGATCCTCGACAATCGAGCGCCATGCCTCTACCGGATCTTTGTATTGGGCTTTAGCTGCTCGCCACAGTTTTACCAAGCGTTTACGGATTTTTGGATGCTTGAGACGATTGGCACTGTAAATATACCAAGAGTAACTTGCGCCCCTTGGGCAACCTCTGGGCTCATGGTTAGGAAGATCAGGGCGTGTACGCGGGTAATCAGTTTGCTGCGTTTCCCAGGTTACCAATCCATCTTTCACGTAGATTTTCCAGGAGCATGACCCGGTACAATTGACACCATGGGTTGAACGCACAACTTTGTCATGCTGCCAGCGACGGCGATATCCGTCTTCCCACCCTCTATTTTCATTCGTGGTAACCCCGTGACCGTTCGAAAACGGCTCCTCGTTACGTTTGAAGAACTGCAATCTGTCTAAAAAATGACTCACGCCAGACTCCTTTATTAATGGAATAGCAACGATACGATGCGCTGCAAATTCAAGCTCTATATGGATTAAAGTGTATTGTTATTCGCTCGGCAAGAGCCTGGAAATAGTGGTAAATAAGGGAGTTACCACCAAAGAGGTAGAGGCGTTTTTTAGCTTTTCCTTTGTATTAAAGGGGTCTAGACTGATGTCATTAAGAACTAGTTACAAATTAAGCGTAGACTAATCTTTGTAGGTATCACTTGTGATTCGACTTAATCTCTATATAAACCATGCAACCAATTAAAAATTTCATACATTCGACCGTTTTTAAAATCGCCGCATTAATGTTTTCGGTGAGCTTTTTGGCGATCGTTAGTATGTTTACCACCGTGTTTATGAGTGACGGTGCACAGTTCGATGCTCAAGCGGTGAATGTGGCGGGTTCGTTGAGAATGCAAACGTATCGAATTCATAGCGTCATGCAGGATAGCCCAGGTGATATTGAGACCATCAATCAATTAGTTGACGAATTTGACCTCACCCTCAATACCGGTGTGCTGGTTAATCAGCAGGCGCTTTGGGATAATGGCGATATCGCAAAGCATCATGCGATTGTTGTTAACAACTGGAATGAACAAGTTAAGCCATTAATCCAAACCATTTTGGCATCTCCCAGTAATTCCAACACGTCCAGTCTGGAGGTTTTTAACAAACTGGTCGAGGACATAGAACTGCTTGTTGTTGCTTATCAGAAATATGCTGAAATAAATATTGCTAATATACGATTAGTACAGAGTTTGGCGTTGTTTAGTACCTTGATACTGATCGCTATAGCGATGATGATTGTTCATCGACATATAGAGCAACCTCTTTCGAAATTGACCTCAGTAGCCCGTCAAATAGGACAAGGAGATTTCACTGCAAAAGCCGAAGAAACCGGCAAAGGCGAGCTGGCTTTACTGGCTAGAACAATCAATAAAATGAGCGGTAGCTTGTATCGCTCAAAATCTCAACTTGAAGAACAAATTAAGCGTAAGACAAGAAAATTGACACGCTCTAATAAATCTCTTGAATTACTGTTTCAAGTATCGCGCAGACTCAATGAAGTTGAACCGGGCTCCGTTGATTTTCAGCCATTGCTTAACAAGCTGGTTGACGTAACTGGTGTGAAAGACCTAGATCTTTGCATTATGACAGCGCAAGGCACGAACCCTTACGAACACTTAGTGAGTACCGAAAAAACAATTCCAGATAAGTGTCAGCAACACCTCTGCCACGACTGTACTGAGCATGATTCGCTTTTCCCACCTATCAATGGGCATATGAAATATCAGTTGAAAATTGGCGACCAACACTACGGTGTATTATCAGTGAGTTTGGAAGAAGGGAATATTCTGGAGGATTGGCAGCATCAGCTATTTGCAGCCATCGCTGAACAGGTTGCCAATGGACTGAGCATGAAACATCAAAACGAGCAGCGCAGGCGCATTGCTTTGATGAATGAACGCACGGTAATAGCCAGAGAACTGCACGATTCACTAGCGCAGGCATTGTCCTATTTGAAAATTCAGGTAACGCGATTACAACGACTGCAGCAGAAAGAGAGTGCTCAGGAGCAAATAGACCAAGTTATTGATGAATTAAAGAACGGCCTCGGGGCGGCTTACAGTGAACTGCGAGAATTGCTAACTACTTTCAGATTAAAACTCGATGGACAGGGCATCAAAGCCGCGTTAGAGCAAACGATTTCGCAATTGCAAAACCGTTCAGACGATTTCAATTTTACGCTTAATTATCACGTCAGCAATATTCCCTTCACGCCTCAAGAAGAAATACATCTATTACAAATCGCCAGAGAAGCTACCCAAAACGCCTTCTATCATTCTCAAGGGTCTAACATTGACATTAGCATCACCAGTAACTCTCTTTCCGAAGTGATATTGACGGTCAAAGATAACGGCATAGGCATCCCCGAAGATCCTAATAAACTTAATCATTACGGCCTTGCCATTATGAAGGAACGCAGCCGAAATTTGGATGGTGAATTATCAGTTAAACGCAATGATGAGCGAGGCACCACTGTCATGTTTAGCTTTATTCCAGAGTATGCGCGAACGCTTGAGGTAAAGAGTAAAAGCGCTTAATTTCCCGCGCTTTTGCCCACTTAATCAACTGTGAATTGCGACTGACTTTACCTGCAACAACACTTGGCTACCAACGCCTAAAGCCAAGTTTGCTAATGCGCGTTTGGTTACCATAACCATAAAAGCATGCTCACCAGCAGCAGCCTTAACAATTGCTTGACTTGGATGCTCACCCTCATTAATTGCCACAATCTCAGCTTTGAGCACATTCTGAAAACTGGCGTCACCTGCAGAATTGGCCAAGCCGATATCTTTGCTTAGAATCTGAACTCTTACTTCATCACCAATAGAAAGCTTGGCATCGGGGAGCCATAGCTTTTGGTCATAAATGGATAAACAGGCTAAATGCCAATGTTTGTCTATTTCAGTAACTTGCCCGGTCAGAACGGTTGATATTTCACCATTTAATTTTAGTGGTGAGCTTTCATTTGAAAGCGACGCCGCCAGTGAATCACTCGATACCACTCTGCCTTCATTCATAACAACTACATGGTCTGCAAGCATTGCTACTTCTGGCGCAGCATGAGTGACATAAAGCATTGGGATGCTCAACTGCCGTTTAACGCGTTTAAGGTAAGGTAAAATCTCACGTTTTCGGTTATCGTCAAGTGATGCCAGAGGCTCATCAAACAACAAGATCTTGGGATTCAAAGCCAATGCGCGAGCTATGCCAACACGCTGTGCTTCCCCACCTGATAACGCTTCAGGTTTTTGATCCAATAGATGTTCAATGCCCAACACTGAAATAGCTTCATTTAAGCTCTCCTTGCTTGCGTGAATTGAACGTTTGATACCATAGTCGAGATTGTCTTTCACACTAAGATGACTGAACAGACTTGGCTCTTGAAAGACATATCCTATGGCTCTCTTATGCGGCTTAAGCTTAGTTTTCGGGTTATCCCATACTTCATTACCGATAGAAAAGTGCCCATCTGCCTCTTTTTCTAAACCAGCGACACAGCGCAGTAGCGTTGTCTTACCGCAACCGGAATGCCCATAAAGCACGCTAATACCTGTTTCGGGGAGTTCAAGCTCAACATTCAGATTAAAACGCCCTTTAGAAAGCTTATAGCCCAGCTTCACAATTATTTACTCTTCACTGGTACGAAGGCAAACCGTCGACGCCGGATCCACTGCAGAAGCGTTAACGTCACAAATGAAAAGACAAGCATGATCAGCGACAGTCTGTGTGCAGCGCCATAATCCATACTTTCTACATGGTCATAAATTTGAATTGAGACAACTTGTGTTTCTCCCGGAATGTTGCCTCCAATCATCAAAATAACGCCAAATTCACCAACTGTATGGGCAAAGGTCAACACTATAGCGGTAAGGATACCGCTCTTAGATAACGGCAATACGATAGAAAAGAAGGCATCGATAGGTGAGGCTCTTAATGTAGAAGCGACTTCTAGTGTTCGACCGGGAATGGCCTCAAAAGCAGACACAAGGGGCTGTACTGTAAAGGGTAAAGAATAAATAATTGAGGCTATGACTAAGCCTGAAAATGTGAAAGGGAATAAACCAATACCCAATTGCGTAGTTATCTTTCCAACCGGTCCCTCTGGGCCTAACAGCAATAGCAAGTAAAATCCGAGTACCGTAGGCGGCAAGATAAGTGGCATTGCCACCAGGGCAGTTAACAGACTTGTGAGCTTGGAGTGAGACCTGGCCAACCACCAGGAAAACGGAATTCCGAAAAACAACAGGATAATGGTTACCGTACTCGCCAGCTTCAAGGTCAGAAGCAACGCTTGCATATCACCCGCCGACAGCACTTATAGCCTCCTGATTAGGTGTTTCAAACCCATATTCTGTCAGTATTTTTGCGACTTCTCCACTTTCCATGAAGGAATGAAATAGCCATGCTGAAGGGTTATCTCCGCCGCGTTGGGTGACAATAAAGCCTTGAATCAGCGGAGAATGGAGAGTCTCTGGTATCAATAAGTAGGACGCTTTTGAGGAGTTCGATGCAGACTTGACCAGCGACAAGGCTACAATACCGGCGTCAACATGCCGATTAACAATAAATTGAGCAGTATGGGAAACGCTATCACCATAGATGATTTTTGAAGTCAGCTGAGTCCACAAACCAGCTTGTTGCAGTACCTCTTTGGCTCTCATGCCATAGGGAGCGTGTCGTGGATTAGCTATAGCGATTCGCTCAAAGTTAGCATGAAGCAAAGAAGCGAGTTGGCTATTGGACATATCGTTTTTATGACTCAGTAATACCAACCTGCCCTTTGCATAAGGGATAACAGCCGACGAAGAATACCCCAACGCTTTTAACTGCTGTGGAAAACTAATGTCTGCTGAAAAATACAGGTCATAAGGTGCGCCATTGCGGATTTGCGTACCAAACTTGCCTGATGACCCAAACGAAGTTCTAACTGCTACGCCTGGATTAGCTGATTCAAATAAACTGACGATGTCTGTCATTGCAAATTTAAGATCTGACGCCGCAGCGATTAACAGCTCATCAGCATTCACATTCGAATGAACAAACAGACTTATCAATAACAAGATTAGCTTTAAACGCATGATAGTCTAACCATGGTAAAACGATAAAAGGTGCGAGTACTCGCACCTTGATATCGCTTGTTTGCTTTGCCTAAGGATTGTAGAACTCGCCATCCTTACGTAAATAGAACCAGTAATTAATCAAGACGCAGACGCCGTAGAACACTGCAAACCCAATTAATGCAACTTCCGGAGTGGTCGCCTGGATTTGCTCACCAATAACTTTGGGAATATAAAAGGCACCGTATGCCGCTACAGCTGACGTCCAACCAAGGACTGGGCCCGCTTGTTCTTTAGGGAATACTTGCGCGATGGTTCTGAAGGTTGACCCATTGCCGATGCCTGTGGCTGCAAAGAGAATCAGAAACAACACAAAGAATGGTATAAAGAACTCTTCTGGTGTTGCAGATTGATAGGCTTCCTGCATGAAGTAAGCAGCACCAAGCGCGCTACCAATCATCACAATTGAGCATATTTGTGTGACTAACGCACCGCCGATTTTGTCAGAAATCCAGCCACCTAAAGGACGAATAAGTGCACCAATGAATGGGCCCATCCAGGCGTACATCAAGGCACTTGGGCCGTTCGGGTTGATGGTATCATGAGTCATTACGCCATCGACCATAACATGGCTATAGCCAAAGATAACTTTAATTGCTAGCGGGAATGACGCGGCGAAACCGATAAATGAACCAAACGTCATGGTGTAAATTACGCTCATCACCCAGGTATGCTTGTTGTTAAAGATCTGATACTGACGAGTCAGACTCTCACCAATTGAACCAGGCAACATTTTCAAGATGACTACTGTCGCGGTAACAACCAGTACTAGTACAACTTCTTTAGGTACACCGAATCCGGAACCGTTTGCGGCCTCAGGTAGCATTAACCACAGGCCAAAAGCAGCAACAACCAGACCAATGCCGAGCATAACGCTGATCAATGCGAAAGATGTCAAAGGGTTACCAATATCGGGGGAAACTTCTGGGGTACGAATATTATTCATACCAAACCATGAGAGGAAGAATAAGGGTACAAGTAACAACAACCAAACAAAGCCCGCGTTTGAAATATAGCTTTCTGTACCTGCAGGGATTTTGCCGATCAGCGTACCTGATGCATTGATTAGCGTCATTGGATCGCCACTAAACGCGCCAAAGGCTGCGAATGTCATGAACAGTGGCACAACGATTTGCATCGTTGTAACACCAAAATTACCCAAACCCGCGTTCATACCCAGTGCTAAACCTTGCTGTTTCTTCGGAAAGAAAAAGCTGATGTTAGACATTGACGACGCAAAGTTTCCGCCACCGAAACCAGACAATAATGCTAGCAGCTGAAATTGCCACAAGGGTGTGTCAGGATTTTGTAGTGCAAATCCCGCTCCTACGGCAGGAATCATTAACAGTGCTGTGGTGAAGAAAATGGTGTTTCTTCCACCGCATAATCGGATAAAGAAACTGCTAGGAATTCTCAATGTTGCACCGGTTAACCCAGCAATCGCCATTAAGGTAAAGAGTTCAGCTTTCGCGAAAGGGAACCCCAGATTTAGCATTTGGACGGTAATAATGCCCCAGTAGAGCCATACAGCGAAGCCCGCCAGCAAGCTAGGAATCGATATCCAAAGGTTGCGATTTGCTATTTTCTTTCCCTCTTTTTCCCAAAAATCGGGGTCTTCTGGATCCCACTTGTGCAGATCAGACATAACGCTTACTCCAACATAGAATGACATTAATTTGGTCACACTATGGTCGACACAGGCTAAGCTAACAATCTGCTTCAGTGGGTATTCTGGCGAAGCATTGTGGTAATAAAACACGAGATTTCTAAAGCATTATGTGCTGAAAGTGGTAGGGCTATCTTGCTGTATTCCTTAAATTTAAAGGGTTTCAAAGAATGTGTTTTGCTACCTCTTAAGGGGTAGCTTGGTTACCTCCAGTAATTCAAGAGAAGTTCAACATTTCGTGTATAATTAAATGAAAAGAATGACTAAGCGTTTGTAAGGAGGCACACATGTTCGAAGACAAACCCGCCACCATCATGATGGTCGACGACCATGCTTTATTGCGTAAAGGATTAAACCAACTCATCGAATTGGAAGATGATTTAGAAGCCATTGGTGAGGCGAGCTCAGGAAAAGAAGCCATTGAAATGGCGGTGCAATTGGAGCCTGACCTGATCACACTGGATTTGAACATGCAAGGGATGGATGGACTCGAGACGCTTAAACATCTTCGAGATAAAGGTGTCGATTCTCGAATAATCATGTTGACGGTATCTGACAATGATGAAGATGTTGTTGAAGCGGTGCGTTCAGGCGCCGATGGTTATCTGCTTAAAGACATGGATCCCGAAGACATTGTCGACAAACTGCGTGAAGCCGCGCTTGGCAAAATGGTGATGAGTGCAAAACTGACTGAAGTGTTGGCAACGGCATTAAGAAAACCTGAAAGAGCCGGAAGCCGTGCATTGGCCAGCCTGACCAGTCGAGAACTGGAGATCCTCAAACTTATCGCCAAGGGTATGAGCAATAAACTCATTGCACGAGAGCTGGATATTTCAGATGGCACAGTAAAAGTCCATGTGAAGCACTTTCTTAAGAAACTGAATCTGCGTTCTCGCGTGGAGGCAGCGGTATGGATGGTTAACCATCAAAAAGGAGCTTAACGATGGAATGTGGTTGCGACGCAAAAGGCCTTATGCCGGTAGAACAAGCCAAACAGATCATCTGGGACACTATCACGCCGATTAACGATATAGAGCAATGCGACCTCGATTTAGCATTGGATAGAGTACTGGCCGAAGACGTGGTTTCCCCTATCAACGTCCCAGGTTTCGATAATTCCGCAATGGATGGCTATGCAATTCGCCATCAGGATCTGTCGTCCGGGACTACTTTCAATCTGGTCGGAAAGAGCTTTGCCGGCACCCCATTTAACGGCGAGGTAGGCAAGCATCAGTGCGTGAGAATTATGACCGGTGCGCAAATCCCAGCAGGTGCAGACGCAGTGGTAATGCAAGAAAACACCGTTGCCAATAATAATGAAATCACGGTCACGCATAGTGTAAAGCTAGGTGAAGCAATTCGCATCGCAGGCAGTGACATCGCCAAAAAATCCATCGTACTGTCAAAAGGAAAGCGACTAAATGCAATAGATATTGGGCTTCTCGCGTCCATCGGTATTGATAAGGTTTCGGTGTTACGCCAACTTAAAGTGGCGCTATTTTCAACCGGTGATGAGTTACTACAGCCGGGAGATACGCCGCAACAAGGCAAAATCTTTGATAGCAATCGCCCCATGCTTCGCGCGATGCTACGGCGTCTTGGCGCTGAGGTTCTGGACTTAGGTGTGATTGAAGATGACCCGGACGAAATCCGTGATGCCTTTATCCAAGCTGATGCAAATGCAGATTGCGTAATCACTTCTGGCGGCGTATCAGTAGGTGAAGCTGACTATACGCGCGAAATCCTCGAGGAGATAGGTCAAGTAGACTTTTGGAAGCTGGCGATTAAACCTGGCAAACCACTCGCTTTCGGCAGATTGGATAACAGTTTGTTTTTTGGCCTCCCGGGTAATCCAGTATCAGCAGCAGTAACCTTTGACCAAATTGCCGCCCCCTCCTTATCACTTTTAGCCGGCTGTACACCAGAAGGAAAAATCGCTGTTAAAGCCATTGCGAAAAATAAGTTTAAAAAGAAACCGGGCCGAACTGACTATCAACGCGCAGTCTGTTACCGGGATGACAATGGTCAACTGATAGTCGACTCTGGAGGTTCACAAAGTTCAGGCGTACTGTCCTGTTTTACCACAAGCAATTGTTATGCAGTGCTGGAGAACAGTCGAGGAATGGTAGAGCCGGGAGAATCCGTGAACGTGCAATGGTTTGATGCGGTATTGAGATAATAACACTATGCAAACACAGCTGTATCGATCAATATACATGCTCACAGGTTTATTGGCCTGTCTTTGCGGAATTGTCGGCATAGTATTGCCATTAGTTCCAACTACGCCCTTTCTACTTTTATCTGCTTTTTGCTTTTCTAAAAGCTCGAACGCACTGCATCAGTGGCTACTATCGCAGCCAGCGCTTGGAAGAGTGATAAACGATTGGGAGCAATCCGGTATGATTGCACTTAAAACTAAGGTCGTTGCTAGTGCTTGCATGATGGCAATGGTTTCCGTTGCATTAATTATTGGTGAAAACACTTATTGGGTAATGACTTTAGTTGTTGTCATAACCTTATTGGTTTTGGCCTTTATATGGAGCAGACCCAGTCGGGTTTGACGTTATTTTATGTATGGTTATTTGATACTGGCTCATATTTTGGGGGCAACTATATGGACAGGTGGCCATATTGTATTGTCTCTAGCCGTTTTACCCAGAGTGCTGAAAGAGAAATCCCCTGAACGTTTGCTGGAATTTGAATCGGCGTTTGAGCGTATTGGTAAACCAGCAATGCTAGTACAAATCATCACAGGTTTACTGTTGGCGCATCGACTATTGCCCGACGTTTATTTATGGCTGGATTGGAGTAATCCTGTCTCCAGAGTAGTAGGTATGAAGTTAATGTTACTCGCGTTAACTATTTTGCTTGCTGCTGACGCGAAACTCAGAGTCTTACCAAAATTATCTAAAAAAAATTTAAGGGATATGGCAGCCCATATTATTGCTGTTACCTTGCTTTCTGTTCTCTTCGTAATCGTCGGCGTATCTTTCAAGACAGGCTGGCTGTATTAGCCCAGCGATCCATTGCCTCCTGATCGGACGACCTACTGGTGACCCATTTCATGCCTTCTGAGGTACCTTCTTGTTTCCATAAAGGTGCACTGGTCTTAAGGTAATCAATAATGAACTCACACGCCTCAAATGCGTTTTTTCGATGCTTGGATGTCACGCCAACGAACACAATCTGCTCTTGTGGCCCAATTGTACCCACTCGATGGATGACTCTTATTTGCCCCAACTGCCAACGTTTTCGCGCTTCACTGCAGATATGCATCAGCGATTTTTCGGTCATCCCAGGGTAATGCTCTATATGAATGCCTGACACGGCACCCTGGATATTGAAATCTCTGACCAGCCCCGTAAAAGTGACTACGGCACCGTCGCCATCCGCCTCCTCCTTGAGCGCCTGGTATTGTTCACAGTGATCAAAATCGTCACGCTGAACACTAATCATTGTTAACCTCCTGTCACCGGCGGGAAAAACGCGATTTCGTCGCCATCATTTACTATTGCGTCCTTTCCACAAAGAGTTTGATTAACCGCACACAACACATCTCTTTCTTCAAGCAAACGCCACTCTTCACCACGCTCAAAAAGCTCTTTTGCGACATCGGCTACAGTGCTTTCACCGGCATATTCAAGGTTTAAAGAAGATGTACCTATGCTTTCTCGAAGACTTGCGAAAAATTTAATCTGTATCATGCTGAACGCCTCCACAGTCCAGTTTTACCACCGCTTTTTTCAGTAACTTTCAAGCCATGAATAACCATTTCTGGGTCGACAGCTTTGCACATATCAAAAAGCGTCAGCGCTGCTACGGAGACGCCGGTAAGCGCCTCCATTTCAACGCCCGTATTACCATTTAACTTGCATTGGCAGGTTATCTTTATTTGCCTGGATAACTCGTCAGTTTCAAAATTCACGTCGACTTTACTGAGTAATAGCGGATGACATAGCGGTATCAGATTGGCACATTGTTTTGCCGCTTGTATACCTGCCACTCTTGCGACGCTAAACACATCACCTTTGGCCAACTGGTTTTGTATTATTTGCTCAAGCGCACTATCTGAAACACTGACGTAGGCTTCCGCTTTTGCTATGCGCGTCGATGCCGCTTTTTCGCTCACATCGACCATGTTTGCCTTGCCCTGATTATCAATATGGCTTAGCACGGAATGGGTTGACTGAGTCATACCGCTCTGCTCGCACATCGAAGTGCTTCATTGGTTTGCAAATGCGGCACGAAGTTACAGGGGCCATGGGCACCATTTAATTGCGCTTCAATGATACCAGTCCAAGCAGTCTTGCAAGCATTGGTAGACCCAGGCAGACAAAATATGACAGTGTTGTTCGCCAACCCAGAAATAGCCCTTGATTGGATTGTTGATGTACCTATTTCCTTAAATGACAAATATCGAAATAACTCACCAAATCCCTCAACTTCTTTGTCAAACAAGGGTTGTACTGCCTCGGGGGTAGAATCTCTCGAAGTGAATCCGGTACCGCCAGTGACGATTACGGCTTGTATCGCTGGATCCGCGATATAAGCTGAGACGCATGCTCGAATAAGATAAATGTCATCAATAACAATGTCTCGCTTAATCACCTGATGACCCGATTCAGTTGCATTCACAGCAAGATACTCGCCAGAGGTATCTGTGCTTCTATCACGCGTATCAGATACTGTTAGAACAGCAATACCAAGTGATTCAAATTGTTTGTTAGCATGTCCCATGACGAACCTCAGTTGGTGCAGAATTGTCAGACGTTTCGAAATGTTGCATTGCAAAACGCCATTGTTCTGGTGTATTTGAATTGAAAAGGGGTGACTGCTGACGCAATTGCAGTTTCATTAAAGGGAAATGCGTGCAAAAGCGGTCAACGGAAAAACTGTTTGTACACCGCAGTGTGTAATCTAGGGTCTGGCGCGTTGTCTCGGTGTTACGTAGGTAAAGCGGCAAACTATGTTCACCAAATCTGACGTTGCTAGAAAATTTTTCGCCGCTATCTAACAAGCGCTGAATTGTGCAAACATCCAGTAGCGGCAGATCGATGGGCAGTATCAATAGATTTTTGTTTGGAAAGCGCATGGCAGCGCTGTGAATGCCAGATAATGGCCCCTTTCCTGGATACAGATCTGAAAAATGTCCAGCTTCGCCGTCATTACGACTGATAACAACTTTACTCACCGATGCTTCAAGTAACAGTTGGTAAGTTCTGGTTAACATGGTTGATTGCGAAATCGTTAGCAATGCCTTGTCTTGTCCCATGCGGCTAGACGCACCGCCAGCTAAAATAACGCCAATTGTGTTCATGTTAACCTCCTAGCATAGCCAGTTGCTTTGTTGCACCAGTGAACCCTTGATGCAGAAAATGCTGACTGTGTTTTTGTTGAAGATGAGAAACAATAGCCTGCTGAGCACCTGATACATCGCCGACCGACAAGAAAGAGCGGATACTGATCCCTTGCTCTGCAAACAGGCATAGATGCAGTTTGCCTTGTGCGGAAACACGCAAGCGATTGCATGACTCACAGAAATCTTCGCTGTAAGGCATGATGAGGCCGATATTCCCCGCAAATTCGGGGTGCATGAATTCCTGTGCAGGCCCGGCATCTGTTTCTCTTATGATGCGCTGCCACCCTTGCTCAATGAGTCGATCCTTGATCGTTTGTCCGGCGACATGGTTTTTATCAAAAAAACCTTTGTTGTCACCGGTCTGCATAAGCTCAATGAATCGCCAGGTAACCTTGTGGGAACGTAAGTAGTCAAAAAATGCATCTAACTCTTTGTAATTGAACTGCTTGAGCATGACCGTGTTTAACTTAATACTGCTTACACCTAACTGAGCTGCCCGTTCGATACCCAGCAGTATTTCCTCCAGCTTTTGTTTGCCTGTGATCGCCGCAAACATTCGAGGATCTAAGCTGTCCGCACTGACATTTATCGCGTCAAGACCAGCCTGCTTGTACCTTTCGATATCCTGATTGAGTTTGAAACCGTTGGTTGTCAGTGCGACTTTTTTAATGCCATCGACTTTCTTGCAGGTTTCGATGATTTCACACAAATCTTTGCGCAGTGCTGGTTCGCCACCAGTAATACGCACTTTGGTTGTACCCAAGCCGGCAAACACTTGCACCAAGGTTTGAATTTCATTGACGGACAAACCACCTTTGGGTGTGTTGCAGTCGTTGCCATCAGGAAGACAGTAATTACAGCGGAAATTGCACAGCTCAGTTACTGAGAGTCTCAGGTAATTGAACCGTCGTCCGAATGAGTCTTGTAAGTTCATTTAACACCTTTCCAAATATCGAGCATAAAAGCTCGTGGGCGGCAGGTTGATTTCTCTGGCTACCGGGCAACTTCTCAGTTGCGGCTCCAGTACCATAGTTGTTCGAACTTTAGGTATTAGAGCTCGGAGTTTTTGTTACCTTAAGTTTGGCGCAAAAGCGTGGTTATTGTTATTCCGCTGAAGGAATACTCACAAGGGGGTATAAAAAAAGCCGACCCAGATTGAGTCGGCAACTAACGCGTGGATGACGCTAGAAAGTGAAAGTCATCATTGCCCACAATTTGTTGGTGTCAACCGCGAAATCATCGGCACTGTAGTTGGCATAGCGCAGTAAAAAGTTTGTATTTTTATATACAGGATAAGTGGCGTTGAAATTAAACTCATTGCCATAATCTACTGAACCTACATCTGATTCAAACTGGTGCCATACACCCAACAGTTTCAGCTTACCAATACTGCCGGACGCCTTGACGTAGAGATCGTTAATCCCCTGTCCAGGCGTGGCGAGAAACTTATCAGCGAACCCCTGAAATTTATGTAGAGTCGCCAAAGGCGTTGTGAATCCTTTGCCGTTATCGCTACCAAGTGACTCGTAACCTATACCCACGTTGACCGCTGATAATTTAGTGCTTAACTCCAATGCCAGGTAATCAGTGGAAAAGTCTGTTGGATTGTCACCGGTTTCATTTTGACGTGCATAAGCCGCGTGAATGTTGACAGCAGACACCTTGCCATCATAACTCACCCCGAGTGTGCGGGTTGCGATTGCATTGGCTGTATCAAAGTCTAGTTCATAGGCAAAGCCCGCTACTTTGTGATCAGCATTGATTTTATAAGTGACATTCAACAGATGTATGTTGCCACCTAAATCAGAATTGGGGCTATCTGTACCAAAAATCCGATTGACGTTGTGTATGTAGCTGTAGTCAACATTCAGGCCAGACTGATTATCATATCTTAGACGATAGCCATCGTAGGTCTGTTCATTTTGACGCCAACCAACGCCACCCACGAATCTTTGATCATTGTGATTGATACGCTGACGACCCGCAGTAAAATGCAATGACTCAGTTTTGAAACCGACATAGGCTTGGTTGAAATCGGATCCAATCGGGTCTGCAACCACAGGATAGTTGGTATTGCCATTGACGGTACTATTAAAGTTTTCGTTGCCCAAAGCGGTAACGTTATCGAACTCTAGTTGGGTGTAAAAGCCACCAAAATCGGCACTTTTGTAACTTAGTCGGGTAAGCAAGGTTGAAGCATTGGTCTCTTTGTCAATGTTATCCTGATCAACCCGCTCGTATCGATAACGCAGTTTAACGTTTGCGTCACCATCAGTAATAGCTTGTTGAAAGTCTGCGAAACCGGTTGCAACCGAAACATTTGGCATTAACAAACCTGCTGCACATATTGTAGCGATAGCCGTTGCTAATCGTGTTTTCATAGTATTCTCCTCACTAAATGCTGCTAGGAATACTACGCCCCAATGAAAATAAAACCATTAAAAATCATATAGATACCCACACTTACTCGACACTTGAAAATTGAGGTAGTCGGACTACCTCTTTTGGGGAATTGTTGACCTATGGCGGGGGTGGTAAAAAAGTATTCACTAAGCCAATGAGGGAATACTATTGAAAGATCTCACAACTGAGCAGGCTATGCGATACAGCCGCCACATTCTGCTGTCGGATTTCGATCTGGAGAGACAGGAAGCGTTGGTTAATTGCAGCGTATTAGTGATTGGCGTGGGCGGACTGGGTTGTGCTGCAAGCCAATATCTCACCGCAAGTGGGGTCGGTCGTCTAACGCTGGTCGATGACGATAAGGTAGAGCTCACCAACTTGCAGCGACAGGTGTTGCATACTGAGAAATCTGTGGGCGCTAACAAAGTTGATTCAGCACAACTGGCGCTTCAGCAAATCAATAGTGAAGTCAACATAACAACACTCTGTTTACGCCCATCGGAAAAGCAACTGGATGAGCTCATTGCCAAACAAGATGTTGTGCTGGATTGTACTGACAATCTAGAAAGCCGAAACAGGATAAACCAAATATGCTACCGACAGTCTATCCCCTTAGTCTCAGGTGCTGCTATCCGCATGGAAGGACAGATACTGTGTATTGATCCACGCCAACAAAGCGCGTGCTATGCGTGCGTGAGCCATTTTTTTGGTGAACAAAATCTGTCGTGCGTCGAATCGGGTGTCATGTCACCACTTGTTGGAATTATCGGTGCAATGCAGGCGCTTGAAGCCATAAAGCTAGTCACACATTATGGCAAACCACTTTGCAACCGACTGCATCTATATGACGCTATGCAAGCAACCTGGAGTGAGTTTAAGGTGACGCGACAGCAGGATTGCCAGGTTTGCGGTAGCAAAGCCAAACTTTAATCAACGACTTTTTAGCTCTGACCGGAAACAAACGCTAGTTAAGGTGCCGTCTGCATAACATCATTGTACTTTTTGAGGGCACAAAGCAATACGCTGGGAAATGCACTTGTATCCAATTCATCCAGAAAGTTCTTAACCTGCAAGCCTAACTCCGTATTGCCAGTTACCAGCAGTTTGCGTTGAAAAAAAAGGGTATCGGGATCCTGCTCTCTTACAGCAATACTGACTAAACTATCGATATCGCCACTAAAAGTAACGTCAGGTTCTTGTTCAATCTGCGTCTTTACCACGATTGACTGTTTCCTGAGTCCTGAATGTTCGACGTCTCGGACAGAAATGAAAAACTGATATGGGACGTCGCTAATAATTATTGCCAGCCAATGTCCTTCCAGAAAACGAAGTGATTCATCAGTTATTTGCTCCGATAACAAATTTGACAATGTTGTCTGTGCGACCCATGACTGAAACGAGGATGGCAATCTAGCAAATGCCTTTGTTATGTCTTTCGGTAATGCTAGCAATTGGTGTTGCAACCGTTTTTTCGCAATGCAAATTAAAGGATTACTGCATGACTGCGAGTTTAACTTGTGCCACAACATGTCGAAAGGTGTGGTCTTATTCATTGGCAATATTCCATAAAATTGAGTAGTGGTATTTGAACTTCGTTCATTAACTATCCAGCAACAGCTAGATCCCAGGCTTCTATTGCACCTTGCTTGCCGTTTTTCATTTGTATGAATAAATTCAGCATACTTATCTCTCGACTGAGTTTGTCTGAATTAGTGTCTACCGGTATTTCCAATAGTGTTATCCCACAATTTGATTCAACCGCGCTTTGTAATTGAGTCCTCAATTCTCCTACTGTTTTGCACTGAAACCCTCTGCCGCCATAGGCGTTAACCAGCGTGAGCACATCAAATCCCGGGCTTGAACAATGATACATTGTGCTTTCACCACTTTTGCCAAGGTGGAAGATGTTGTTTCGCATATAAAGGATAGGCTATGTTCGGATTAACTGTTGTTGAATCGAAAAGAGCCTGTTTTCGTTAAGGTTTTCTGGATTATCCATAAACCTGAACCAACCCAGGTAGTGTTCCAAGTATTTTGTGGCTACTCCGTGAAACCGTTTCATCCACGCTTTCAGACGGCTGTGATAGGCGTTAACATTCTGAATATGAAAGACTTTATCTATCACCTTAACACCTCCCGCC
>NZ_PVNP01000201.1:15339-16031 GCF_002993365.1 Marisediminitalea alba | reverse complement strand
ACCTGATAGAAGATAAACGGCTGTTGAAACTCATCCGCCGCTTCCTTGAAGTGGAAATGATGGCCAATGGCCAGCGGGTAACGCGGGACAGAGGCATGCCGCAAGGCGGCCCACTATCACCATTGCTATCAAACATCCTGCTGGATAGCTTAGACAAGGAATTAGAGCAACGAGGTCATAGCTTCTGCCGCTATGCTGATGACTGCAATATTTACGTGAGCAGTCAGAAAGCAGGCGAGAGCTTACTGGCCGATATCACCGACTTCCTGTCTAACGAACTGAAGCAGCAAGTCAATGCCGACAAAAGCGCGGTAGCCCGGCCGTGGGAACGCAAGTTCCTAGGCTATAGCTTTACCCGGCACAAAGAGAGCCGGGTGAAAATCGCCGTGCAAAGTGTAAATCGCTTCAAGGATAAAATCCGCGAAATGACGACAGGGCATTACTCTCGCTCTATCAGTGAGACAATACACGTAATGACACCCGTGCTTCGGGGTTGGATAAGCTACTTCCGCCTGACAAAAGTCAAAGGCGTGCTGGAGGAACTGGACGGTTGGATACGACGAAAACTCCGCTGCCTGTTATGGCGGCAGTGGAAACGCGTATACACCCGCGCCAGAAACTTAATGAAAGCAGGGCTTGACGAGAATCGGGCATGGTGCTCAGCGACCAACCAACGAGGCGCATGGTGGAAT
>NZ_PVNP01000201.1:0-15289 GCF_002993365.1 Marisediminitalea alba | reverse complement strand
CTCAGCGACCAACCAACGAGGCGCATGGTGGAATGCGGGGGCCAGCCACATGAATCAAGCCTTTAGGAAAGGATGGTTCGACAAGATGGGGTTGGTATCGCTGCTGGATTGTCACCGACAGTTCCAGTGTTAATATGAACCGCCGTGGTACGGAACCGTATGCCCGGTGGTGTGAGAGGACGGGAGTTGTAAAACTCCCTCCTACTCGATTACGTTACAGCAAAACTTAACACTAATGCGTTTTTAGTATGTGATTTCTAAATTCTCCCTTTACACTGATAAACAGATAGCAAAAGGAGACCAAATCATGGCAGCTAAAGACGATATCAAAAGCAAAATCAGCGAAGCTGAAGAATTCGCCCGTAAAATCTGGTTGGCAGGTTTAGGGGCTTACGGCAAAAGCGTTGATGAAGCACAGGGTCAGTACGAAAAACTGACCAAAGATGCTAACAAGATGTTTGACGAACTGGTGACTAAGGGCGAAACCCTGGAGTCAGATGCCAAAGACAAATTCAAAGAAACCACCAGTGAAGTGGAAAGTCGCGTAGCCGACGTTCGTAAGAAGCTGGGTCTGGACACCGACGATACAGATCAAAAGATCGAAGAGCTTTCTGCAAAAGTGGATGCACTGACTGAAGCGGTCGCTAAACTGGCAGCGAACAAGTAACAACTGAGCGGGCAGCGATGGCTGCCCAATCAGCTAAGGAGTTATTATGTCAGATAAGAAACCGACATCGCCCATCATGGGTTGGTTTGAGGCAGGTCTTGGCTTGTTTACGGAACAACTCAATGCTGCTAATCAACAGGTGCAGCATAAAGTGGATGAGTCACAGAAAACCCTGGATGAACTCGCCGCCCGTGGCGCTGAAGTTGAAGCGCAGATCCGCAAAACGGTAGATCCATCCCAGTGGCTTGAGTTATGGCGTCAATCGCCGCTGCATCATTGGATGCCCACATTTACCACGCCCAAACAAAAACGGGCACTGCAGATTGAAGCACTCTCAGCCAAAGTGGATTTACTGGTAGAGCAGGTTGCCCTGTTGGCGGCAAAACAGGCTGCAGCAAAAGCGGAAGAGAAGTCGCAAACGGCTGCCAAGCCGAAAACCACGCGAGCGAAAAAGACGACAGCGACAAAGCGGACGACTACGACGCGCGCTGCAAAGCCGGCAACAGCCGGTAATACGACAAGTAAGGATGCTCCCGCCAAAGGTGAGTAGTACGCTGTATTATTGCAAAAAGAGGCCGGTGAATTAACCGGCCTCTTTTTGTTTGCTCAGTAATTTCCAGATAATTGCTAACTGGTCTTCGAAGCTCAAAAAAACCGTTATTTTACAGCTGAATAGCTTGCAGATTTAATCGGCTACTCGTTGTTTTTTAAGGTCCTCAGCGTAAGCTTTGGACATTTGCATAATTTTAGGGTAGACGTCTTTCATCAATTGCTGCGTGATCTGCATGGACGCCGCCATGACTTCAGGCATTTTTTTCACCACCGACTGACCGGTCTCAGATTGGTAAAATGCCAGCATATCCTGCAGTTCATTCTCGGTGTAATGAGCCATGTAAAGATCAATCATGGGCGCTTTTAACGTATCCCAATTCATCTCTTTTCTCAGCATCAGATTGACTTCTTGCATATGTTTTTTAAAGCTGGCCCGTTCTGATTCTTCAATTTTTAATTGCTCAGCCATGTTGGCAAACATGCCGTCAAACTGAGCATAAACCGCATCCAGCGTGCTATCTGCTCCGGAGGCGATTAACAAAGCTTCTACCGTTTCACGTTGCCCTGAATCGGCAACGACAGGGCCGCTTAATCCCAGGGTGGCAATAATGATCATTAATGCTTTACGCATAGTAAAATTCCTTTTCTTTTAGTTAATCCTGTAACCAGTCTACCCCAATAGCAGTTGCTGATCGATAGGAATGAACGCACTGGCAGACTGCATTAGTGAAGCTGCGGTAAGCACCGGCACACCATACACTTCAACCTTCTTCCCACCTTGCTCAATGAGACGGTTACAGAGAATACTGAAATCACCGTCACCGGACACCAGAATCAAAGTGTCTGCTTCACTGGCGGCGTCCATCATGTCGATGGTTATGCCTACATCCCAGTCGCCTTTAGCGGAGCCGTCTGCTCGCTGAATAAAGGGTTTTAGTTTTACCTCAAAGCCTATGGCGCGCAGGATATTCTGAAATTCACGTTGCCTGGTATCGCCGCGCTCAACGGCATAGGCATACGCTTTTACCACCTCTCGGTTAGCGGTGGCTGTGCGCCAGAAAGCGTTGTAATCAAAGTTCTTACGGTAGGCTTGACGGCTGGTGTAATACACATTCTGCACATCAACAAATATAGCTACGCGTTCCATAAATGAGCGCTGCCTTTAGATAAACAAGAAAGGGCAACATAGTAACAGATACCTTACTGAAATATATCGTTACAGTTAACCAGTACATTACCAGCGAATACGTTTGTGGTTATCGGTCGCTCCTTTTAGGATAGTTTTACAGATTTCAGCCAAAATGGTTGAAAAGGACATAGGCCATGAAAAGCATTACCGGCGATACAATTCAGGCTATTTTACTATGCTCGATGGCGCTGTTTAGCTTTAGGGATGTTAGCGCTGCAGACAACGCGCTTATATTATTCGTTGCTGGTGGAGCGAGTTGGTCTCTAGCCTGCCTGCCGTTGTTCATCAAGGACCAGTTGGCGCAGATATAAAAATAACGGCAGTCCTAAGGACACCCCAACACAGAGCGTTGCGGCAATGGCCAGCCAGCCCTTTTTTATGGGCAGCCGGTTACTTTCAACAATAATAAAAGTGATAAGCACCAGTGCAGAAACCACCACATCAAACACAAAAAAGCGGCTGATCGGATTGGCTAACAACTGCTCAAAAAAGAGCGGCAGGTCAGCTCCGTTAGCTATCAGCCAGGGCACAAATTGGGAGAGCGGCAGAGCTGCGCCCAGCAAACAGAAAACCAGATACACATGTTTAAGTGACAAACCTTCATCCTTAGGGTTTAGCAACTACCGGTTGGCGTTTTATTCCATAATACCCTCAGGCGTATGATCAAACAATCGCGCTTCCCGGGCTTTTAGTGCTCTGAGCTTACTACGCAGGGTCTCGCTGATCCGCGTATTGCGGTCAATGACGTCCAGTTGTGACCAGGTGGCTCGTTCGCCACTGCAAATCAGTTCCTGAATACTGTTAAGCGTAGGGTTAGCCGCTACCTGCATTAAATTGCGTAACTGCTTTTGCGGCAGAATGTTGATATTGCCCACATACTGCTGATCAATCACCGACCGTACTTTGTGCAGTGCCAGTTTGCTGCTGCGATTAGGTACCAGATGCTCCATAATATCGAAAGCATAGATACTATTCGCTTTGGCGAGTTGGCGCAGATGGCGAAATGTCATGCTGGAAAGTGTTTTCGCCTGTGTTCGTGAGGAAGATAAAAACGGCACCGCCAGTGGGTTGGTCTGACTCACAATACTGTGGTTTACGCCATATAATCTGGCAAGACGCTCAAAGGGCAGGTCGGCCATAATTGAGCCGTCGGCAAAACGGCGATTGGGAATATATGGCACAATGTCACCACTGGCGGTTTTGGCTTTTAGCTGTACCGATGTGAATAACAGCGGCACCGCACAGGAAGCGCGAATGGATTGCATAATCAAAGCGTTGGGGGAGGTTTTTGCATTGAGCAGTCTTGAGTACTGATGCAAATCCGCCGGTGAAACGGTTACCGTAATATGCCGGCCGGTTTTTTTATAGGCTTCTTCAAAAGTGGTCAGATCAAATAACGAAATCAGCGTGTTTTCCAGAGCCCGGCTGTCCAGAATACTTTTACGGCCCAGGCCGCCCCATAACCGCCAGTTCTGAAAGTGTTCAAATATAAAGTCTGCACTTAGCGCTTCGAGTAATTCGTCGTGAGTGCGGGTGCCCAGCATCCCGGCAATAATAGAACCTGCGCTGGCGCCTGAGATCACCGTGGGCAGCAGGTTTTGCTCATTCAGCGACCTCACCACACCACAATGGAAAAAACCCAGCCCGGCACCGCCGGACAACATTAAGCAACTGCGGCCAAAGGCATGCGCGGTTTCTTCAAAAAACGACAGCTTGTCGTAGAAGTCGATGTGATCTTCATCGGCGTGATAGATCTGCTGCAAAGCACTCACAACCTGAGTAATAAACTCCTCAATCAGGTGTTTGGTGCCAATTTTACTGTGTCCGAGTAACTCAGGGTTAGCGATGTTGCCTAAATTGCCGTGGAGTCCCTCGTGGAGAATCGACATTAAGCCGCTGATATCATTCTGACTCTGGGCAAACTTAATACGCTGCACCCGTTTACGGATTAAACGATAATCGTACAAGCGGCAGGGGTCCTTGGCTTTCCAGTCATCCGCCCCGGACGCGGCGTCATGGGCCTCGCAGGCTTCTTTGTATTCCTGATAGCTGCCAGCATGCTCAATAGCGCGTTCCAGTTCGCCTAATTTTGATTGAAATACGGTCATACATCCCCCGGCACTGATTTGGTTAATTTCCGGTATTTGCGCCTATACTGGCAGTGTAGAGTTAACAATTAGAATCGGCTAACTAATTCGTTAGACCACAGCAATGACGAAATTACGTCAGCGACTGTTAATCGCCGTGGAATCTGCATTTAGTTGATCTAAGCCGATGTATAAACAAAGTTAATTTGACCAATACTGCACCACAAAGTAGCCTGAGCACTGACAATGATAACAATAGCCTTGTAGCACCAACATGGAATGGAATGTACAAACCTTAAGTTTGCTGTCGATCCCGCTGATTAGCGCGTTAGTAGGATGGATCACCAACTATCTGGCGGTAAAGATGATGTTTTATCCGCTTGAGTTTGTCGGGATCCCGCCAATTTTTGGCTGGCAGGGCTTAATACCGGCCAAACGTCGGCAAATGGCCGAAATTGAGGTTGAACTGGTGCTGGGTAAGTTACTCAGTGTTGAAGAGCTTGCCGGCCGACTCGACCCCCGGGAGCTCACCAATGCTATTGAACACCGCCTGCAGCAGGTGGTACGTAAAATTGTAAACGAAGTGATGGAAGAGTCGGCACCACAGCTATGGGCTGCTCTGCCGGTGCAGGGTAAAAATCTGGTGTACCGCCGTATTGAAGACGACATCCCTTATGTGGTCAGCAAAATGGTGGAGGATTTCCAGCACAACGTTAATGAAATTCTCGATATCAAAGAGCTGGTGGTAGAACAGTTGGTTAATTCTCCCGAGCTGATTAACGAGATATTCCTGCGTTCCGGTGAGCGGGAGTTTCCTTTTATCGTGCGTTCCGGCTTTTACTTTGGCTTCTTATTTGGCCTGCCTACCATGGCTTTGTGGTACCTGTATCAGGCCTGGTGGATCCTGCCGTTGGGTGGTTTGCTGGTGGGTTATGCGACTAATTGGATTGCCATTAAAATCATTTTTGAACCCAAACGTCCGGTGCGTTTTATGGGCTGTACCATTCAGGGCATGTTTCTTAAGCGGCAGAAAGAAGTGTCGCGGGTATACGCAGATATTATTGAAACCAAGCTGATCAACTCAAAAAATATCACCCATATGATTCTGCATGGTTCCGGCTCAGCACAGCTGCTGGAACTGATAGAACTGCACGTCAATGATGCTATTGAACGCTATGTCGCCATCGCTCAGCCGTATTTTGCCTTGGGGGTTGGTTCCGAAAATTACTTCAAAATGAAATCCATGGCGGTTCGGCGGTTATTTGAAGACAGCGATAAATATTTGCTCTATGCCTTTGATTATGCCAATCAGGCCCTGCGCGTCGGCGATGATTTATGCGAGCGCCTGCAAGCCTTGCGCTCAGAAGAATTTGAAGGGGTATTGCGCCCGGCCTATCAACAGGATGAGTGGAAACTCATTATTACCGGGGCTTTACTAGGCATGGCCGCGGGTGTAGCACAACTTTACCTGTTGATGTTGGGCTAGGGCAGAGGGTTATGGCCAGTAAAACCGCAGAACGTATCCTTGCCGCCGCACTTACCTTGTTTAATGAACAGGGAGAAAATGCCGTTACCTCAGTGGATATTGCCATGGAGCTGGATATCAGTCCCGGTAATCTGTACTACCACTTTAAGGGCAAAGAGCAAATTATTGATGGCCTGGTACACTGGTACAGCGAAGCCATGCAAACCTTGTTGCGCCCGGCCACGCTGGAAAAAGTGCAAGCCGAAGATTTCTTTTATTTCATCGCGATTGTGCTGGATAAACAACAGTTGTTTCGCTTTATGTATCGTAGCCCGGCCGATCTTGCGGAGAAATACCCCAAAGTCAAACACTGGCATAAACAGCAAATCAGGCAACTTGAGTCGAGTTTAATCAAGCTGCTATTGCGCTTTTCAGACCAGGAGGCATTGCTTGCCAGCGCTGCCGAGCAGCGTCTTATAGTGGATTTAATTATAATGATCCTGACTCAGGCAAATCAGTATGACGACCTGCGTAATAATGATGACCCCAAGGCGCAAAAGTTTCACGCTCTGAGCCTGATGATGACAGCACTACTGCCGCGCTTTCGCCTGCAGGAAACAACCGTGGCTCAGCTACGCAAAGCTATTGAGCATCACTCCATGGCGAATCTGACGTTACCGACTGTCAGGGGGGATATATGAGCCAGAAACTGTCTTTCCTGGACCGTTCGTTCTGGATCACTGAGTCTAAAGCGAATCCCAAGCATGTAGGTTGCCTGCAATTGCTTGAAATGCCAGAGGGCAGCGATCCCAAAGCCTACGTAGGCGCGCTGCATGAGGAAATGCAGGGCTTTGCCCGGGCTTGTCCGCCGTTTAACTGCAGGGTTAGAGCCGTTACAATCTGGCCGCTGGGGTTACAGCCCGTTAAGCACATGCAAATGGACTATCACGTACAACTTCATCAGGTGGAAGATGTACACGACCGCCCGGCACTGGACGAGTTTATAGCACGCATGCATGAAACCCGGCTCGACCACGACAAGCCGCTCTGGCAGTACCATTTTTTATATTCTCCTTCACAGCAGGTTTTTGCAATTTATGCGCGGGTCCATCATCTGTATGGCGATGGCGCTACCCTGGTACGCTGGTTTCAGGCCGGTTATCTGGATGAGCCGCAAAACACCGGCTTTGTGCCGGTATGGGCTTTAAAGCGCCTGCGGCATCAAAAACGCCAGCAGTACAAGCGCATGAAACGTTTTTGGATAACTCTATGGGAAACGCTGCTCACCGGTAAGGATTTGCTGGTGATTTTCACCCGTTTATTATTACGCCTGATCCGGATTAATCGTCATTACATGCCGGTACCCTTTACTGGCACCCGTACCGTGCTTACCGGGCAGGTTAAAGCGGGGCGGGCAGTAGCGACCTTTGATTTGGATTTTGCCCGCGTGCGGGCGCTGGCGCGACGCACCAGAGCATCTGCTAACGAAGTATTACTCACCGCCTTTGATATTGGTGTTCACCGCTTGTTACAGGATCATGGTCATGTATTTACCCGTGCGTTGTATACCAATATGCCCATCAATTTAAGAAAACCCGGCGAAAAAACTACCGGCAATCGCATTGCCATTGTACCGGTTCAGTTAGCGCATGATGAAAGCGATCCTTACCTGCGCCTGCGGCAGATTATTTATCATCATCGAATTGTTAAGCAGGCCGCCCAGCGGGCCCGGCCTTCTGCTTTCAGTGGCTATACCATTGTTATCCAGGCCATCGCGCTGGTATTTGAGTGGTTGCATATTTCAGACTGGGTAAAACCCATTGCCAATGTGCTGGTATCGAATATCCCCGGGCCAAAACAACAAAAGTATTTTAAAGACAGCAAATTGCTTGCTTGTTATCCCATTTCTACGCAAACCCCGGGGGGCGGCGTTAACATCACCCTAATGACCTATAACGGCACGGCCAATATTGGTATGGTGTGTTGTAATCAGCAGATTAAATCGTTGCAACCGTTGGCGGAGTACTGCCGCGAAGCTTTTGAAATGCTGGAAGCCAGTATTGATGATCCCAGCCTGAGTATCGACGACATTGGTGAACACAGTGACGAGGTGCCACTTTCCATTGTCAGCGATCACTAGTAGCATTGCCGCTCCTGTTTTACTGAGGTATTCCCATGTGGCGTTGTCCGCTTTGTCAGCAACCATTACACCCATCAATGCGCACCTGGCGGTGTGAAAATCGACATGCCTTCGATGAGGCCAAATCCGGTTATTTAAACTTACTGCCGGTGCAGAATAAAAAGTCCAGGCAGCCTGGTGACGACAAAAACATGGTTAATGCCCGCCGCCAGTTTCATGATGCAAAAGGTTATCAGCCACTGATGGCGGCACTGGCGGAGATTATTCAGAAGCACTATTCAGGGCAGTCGGATATACGCTTATTTGATGCTGGTTGTGGCGAGGGGAGTTATCTTGGTTATATCGTACAGGCGCTAAAGGGTGCAGAACTAAACGTTAACGCATCTGGCTGCGATATTGCCAAGTATGCCGTCGATCTGGCAGCTAAACGCTACAAAAACTGTCATTTTGCGGTAGCCAGTAGCGCCCATCTACCGCTTGACGATAGTTCGCAGGATGTGGTGCTGCAGGTTTTTGCACCAGGCAGTAATACCGAGTATCAACGGGTGATTGCCCCGGGGGGCCTGCTGATTGCGGTAGATCCGGCCGAAAATCACTTATGGTCAATAAAACAAGCTATTTACGATAATCCGCGTCAGCACAAGGTTGAATTTGCCGAACGCGGCGGATTTAGTCAGCTTATTGAGCAACGGTTGAGTTTTATGGTGGATTTATCCGACCCGCAAACCCGCCAGGGATTGCTCGAAATGACCCCTTATTACTGGCGTTTACCGCAGGATGAGGCTCAGGTCCGGTTCGCCGATATACAACAGGTGGAAGCAAATTTTGTGGTTCACGTATGGCAACGGGAACACAGTTAACTTCAAATTTTGTGTGCTCTGTATATTGCGTAATCAGATACCAGCCCACATAGTAAGGAGGTGCCAGTAAGTTAGGAAAACCTATGCATCTCGCCCAACTGAACATCGCCAGGCCCAAATTTCCAATGGATTCCATCGGGATGGCTGACTTTGTGAATAATCTTGACCCGATAAATACCGTTGCCGAAAACAGCCCGGGGTTTATCTGGCGCTTAAAGGACGATTCCGGTAACGCCACCAGTATCCAGATTTTTGATGATCCTGAGCTGATCGTAAATATGTCGGTCTGGCAGGACATTGCTTCGTTAAAGCAGTTTATGTTTAAAACCCACCATATCGATTTTCTGAAACGCAAAAAAGAGTGGTTTGTGCCTCTCGATAGCGCGTCTTACGTAATGTGGGGGATAGAAGAAGGACATATCCCAACCGTGGAAGAAGCCGAGGAGCGCTTGCTTCATCTTCGTGAGCACGGAGAAAGTGATTATGCGTTCAGCTTTAAACACAGCTTTAACAAGTAGAAGGTTATCGACCAGACCGTCAAGGTCAGGCCGATAATCGACGTGGATTTGCTTTGGTGTTAGTTCAGCGTTTACCAAACTCGCTGAGTAAAGCCTCATCGACTATGCCATTATGCTTAAAAATAACGCCATCTTTCATGACCATGTCGACATCGCGCACTAAATTCATATATTTAAGCACATTGCCACGCACGGCGATGATATCGGCTACCTTCCCCGGTGTTACTGAGCCATAACGGTCCTGCACGCCCATCATTACCGCCGGCCAGTAAGTCGCTGCCCGCAGTGTGTCCATGGGGTCAAATCCCATGTCATGCACCCAGACCGCCATTTCCTGCCAGGTAGATTGACAATGAAACTTCATTGGGATCCCGGAATCGGTACCTACCAGCATCATCACACCCGTTTGTTTTAACTGATTGATTTTATTCTTAATGGTTGGGGTTCTGAGCGGTGTTAGCTGCATGTAATTAAGGTGCCCGGGTTTGGCAATCGATTGCTTAATATCGGCAATGGTGTCGTCTTTTAAGCCACGCTTCCAGCAGGCATCGTCCAGTTCTTCCGGGTTAGCTACCAAATCGGGATAGGTAAATAATCCTTCCATGGTAGGCGTCCAGAACAATAATCCGTCGAAAATCCCGGTGGCGGTGCGCTCTACCAGCGTATCCAGTACGTCCTGTGGGTATCCCGGCGCGGTGGTAAGCCCGGTATGTTCAAAATTATCAATACCGATTTCTACGCCCACGCGAATTTCACCGGGCTTATGCGCATGAGCCACTACTTTCATGTTGAGTCGATGCGCTTCGTCAACAATGGCCTGGGCTACCGGACGTGGCATATCGTCATGGTCGATGAGCTTAACGATTTCCATGCCGGCGTCGTGCAAGCGTTTGACCGCAGCTTTTGCTTCGCTCTCGGTGGTGACTTCCCAACGATAGTGTTTTTGCCAGTCCTGGACTTCCGCCTGTAAAAAAGGACCAGAGGTATACAGTGTGGGGCCGGGGATTTCGCCTTTCGCGAGTTTTTGCTTAATCACTACAGAGTCTTCAAGGGGCGCTCCCAGGTCGCGAACACTGGTTATGCCGGCGAGCAGCAACTGCACCAGTGAGGCCGGCATGATCTCATCCACCTGGCGGTCGCGATAAGCTTTTTGCCAGTGGGTATAGTTGGCGTGGCCAGTGAGCATTATGTGAGCGTGACTTTCCCACAAGCCGGGCAGTACGTCGTGCCCTTCGGTGGAGACTATACGATAGCCCGCGGGTACGGGTAAAGAATCTACCGTACCTACCTGTTCAATGATGCCGTCTTTTACCAGTATTACGCTATTGTGCAGCGGGCGTTCGGCCGTGCCGTCGATAAGTCGTCCACCCACCAGGGCAATATTTTCAGCCTCTGATGGCATACCGGCGAGCAGACCGGTTAACAAAGTTAGTGTCGTTAGTAACCGCATTATTTTTCCTTATTCTGGTTATCCTGATTTACGTTATGCTCACCCATTGGACAAATCAATGTTTTCTTAAGAGATATGGATGCTGGCACGTTCAACAAAGAAAATGCATCAGTCGCCAGTGATGAACGAATGATGCACACGACTATCTATAGCTTTCAGACAACTTTAGCGGCCTTTAAACTTTCGCGACTCTTTTTGCGAAAAGTTCACAAACCGGGTAAAGGCTTTCTCCTTAGCCCTTTTCTGGGCCAGTGAGGCGGAGTTAAGCGCATCTTCGCGGAGCAACTTCTGGTAGTTGGACAATCGCCGTGAGTCCAGTGAACCTTGCTCCACCGCGGCCTGCACTGCACAGCCTGGCTCCTGATCGTGCTGACAGTCGGCAAATCGGCATGCTTCAGCTAAGCGTTGGATATCGGCAAATGCCGAGACAATCCCATCATGACAATCGGCTAACTGTAATTCCCGCATACCCGGAGTGTCGAGAATGAGTCCGCCCTGTGGTATGGGAAACAGTGAGCGACCGGTAGTGGTATGGCGCCCTTTAGCATCATCCTCACGAATACCCTGCGTAGACTGACGGGATTCACCCAGTAAAGTATTGGTAAGCGTTGATTTGCCTACCCCGGAAGAGCCAAGCATGACCACTGTATTACCGGGGGTCAGCCAGTCACGTAAAGCATCCATACAGCTACCCTCCAGTGCGTTAACGGTGACAACCTGCAACTGTTTATCGATGCGGCGGACATGGTCGCGCCAGCTTTCGGGCTCATCGGTAAGGTCGGCTTTGGTTAACACCACCACCGGTTCTGCATCGGCCGCTTGTGCGAGTGCCAGGTAGCGCTCAATGCGGCTGGGGTTAAAGTCTTCGTTCATCGAACAAACGATAAATGCGGTGTCGACATTGGCTGCAATTAACTGCCATTCATGACCGGTGCCGGCTGATTTGCGTTTAAAACAGCTGTAGCGCTCGAGCAAGCGTACAAACTGTTTATTTTCGTTCAGCAATATCCAGTCGCCAACTACCAGAGGTGGCATGGCGGGCGTGATTGGCAAAGTAAAGGTATGCGGATCCGTTGCTACGGTCAGCTGAGATTTATGTTGTTCGGTGACTCTGGCAGGGATTATTTGATCCCACTCTTCAATAGTAAGTTGTTGCTGGAAAAAAGGTCGCCAGTCCATGGCGGCGAGACGTTGAAAATTAGTCATAACTAACCCTTAACTAACGTTAATGTTTTCATTAAGGGGGCAAAAGGCCCCGGCATTAGTACCGGGCAGTAAGAGGGCGGTTTAGTAAGCCCATAGCCCGGTCAGGGTGACGACAATCATCAATATTCTCCTAACCGTTATTCAACATTATGAAGTATAGCCTAACAGGCACCTGCGTGCACTGGCTCAGGGCTGTTTCTCTGAACTCAAGGCTGTTCAGTAAAGAAAAACCGGAGCTGGTTATCTTCTACGGCTACCCGTTTGCCATAGCGGGCAAATAAAAACTCCCGCCAGTGGGCATCATCCATGGTGTATTCCAGTGCGCGCTCTTCGAGCCGGGAGAGTAGTTCTTTGGTCAGTCTGGGCTTGTGGTAATCCAGTATTCGCTGGGTATTGCCGTGTAAATAGAGTTTCAGATAATCCAGTGCCTGATCGGTAGAGCCCGCCGACACCAGACTCAGTGCCGAGCGTAACGGCTGGCCCAGTAAGGAACCAAGCCCGGATAGCGGCAAAGGCAGTAATTTGTCAATAATAAACTGGGTGTCTTTTACCAGTGAGTACTGGTCGTTAAGTAAATGAATAAAATCCACCCGCGTGTCGGTAAGATGCAATGAGCGACTGGCCGGATAGTAATTGGGCAGGGCGCTGATGCCTGCAGCCGCATGGGCCTTATATATGCGTGAGCTCATTACTTTTACTTCAATGGCACAGAGGATCTGCACGGTGAGCCGATTAGTGGATGTCGGCATACTGAGCTGTGCTTCCAGGCAGGTAAAGTGACCTTCGCCAATGGGCACGGCTAACGGTTCAGTAAAGGGGAAATGCGGGGCGATGAGTTCATTAAGCTCTTGTTCGGTAAATATATCGTACTGCAGGCGACCGCTTTTAATCAGGCAATAGCCCACCAGGGCATTAACTCGGTCGCGCCAGCTTAATGGAGGTAACAAACATCAATCCTTGCATAGTGGTAGGGGGCAAACCCGTTGTTGCGCTAAATCATAACAGTGCTGTTTACACTGGCTCAAGGCTTAAAATTTTTTGCGTCGCTGGTGACAATGGCGTAGCGTAGGTTCAACTGGTACAATCAGTTGGTAAGGGCGAGAATAACCTGACCAGCTCAACCATTCAACAGCGGGTGAACAATGCATATTCCTGTTCAACAATTCGACTACGTGATCATCGGTGGCGGTTCTGCCGGTGCGGTGCTGGCGGCGCGTTTAACCGAAAACCCGATGATTAGGGTTTGTCTGGTTGAGGCAGGCAGCAGCGATCGTAACCCGTTTATTCATATTCCCTTTGGTTTATCAATACTGGCTCGATTCGACAGCATCGGCTGGGGGTATAACACCGAACCACAACCAGCCCTGAACGACAGAGAACTGTTCTGGCCTCGCGGCAAAACCCTTGGCGGTTCCAGCTCAATTAATGCCATGTGTTATATCCGTGGTCAGGCCGAGGATTATGAAAACTGGGCAGCGCAGGGCGCTGAAGGATGGGATTTCGAGTCAGTGCTGCCGTATTTTAAGCGCGCAGAGAATTACTGCGGCGGTGCAGATGAATACCATGGTGTGGGTGGTCCACTGGATGTGAACAACCTGCGTCATACCGCCGAAGTGTCCGATGCCTTTGTTAACGCTGCAAAATACGTGGATCTGCCCATACGTGAAGATTTTAATCGTCGTGACCGTGAGGGGGTGGGTTATTACCAGGTTACGCAGCGCAACGGCCAACGTTGTTCTACCGCGAAAGCTTATCTCACAGATGCCCGTCAGCGCGGTAACCTTACAATCATTACCTCAGCTCTGGCTGAACGGGTGCTCATAAAGCAACAACGGGCCACCGGTGTGCAGGTGAGGTGTAAAGGAAAGGCTATGCGGTTAATGGCGTCTCGCGAGGTCATTGTTAGCGCCGGTGCAATCAATTCGCCCCACTTGCTGATGTTATCGGGGATTGGCCCGGCCAGCGAACTGGAAGACAAAGGCATATACGTGCAGCAGGATTTACCCGGCGTGGGCAAAAACCTGCAGGACCACCTTGATGCCATTGTTCAATATCGCAGTAAGCAGCCCCTGGGTTATCCCATTGCGGCCAGAATGTTGCCACGCTATATCAAAGCGGCATGTCGCTATTTATTTAAACGGGATTATATCTTTTCTTCCAACGTGGCTGAGGGCGGCGGCTTTGTGCGCTCGTCACTGGCGCAGGCATCGCCGGATATTCAGTGCCACTTTTTACCGGCTATTTTGCAGGACCACGGCCGGCGTTTTGTGCATGGCTTTGGTTATGGCTTGCACGTTTGCGCGTTATACCCGAAGAGCCGCGGTGAAATTACCCTGCAAAGTAATCACCCGGCCGATCACCCAGCCATTCAGCCCAATTACCTGACCGAGGACGACGATCTTAAGGTGATGATCGACGCAGTAAAATGGGCACAAAAAATACTCACCAGCGAAGCCTTTGCGCAATACGAGGGCTATCTGAGTATCGGCGAGCACTGCCTTGACTCCGACGACGATATTGCCGCCTTTATTCGCGAGCGTGCCGAAACCATCTATCACCCGGTGGGTACCTGTAAAATTGGCGCCGATGATGACCCCATGGCAGTGGTAGATAGCAAACTGCAGGTACGAAATGTAGCAGGTTTAAGAGTGGTTGACGCCTCGGTTATGCCATCCCTGGTGGGCGGCAATACCAATGCGCCAACCATTATGATTGCCGAACGCGCAGCAGAATGGATCCGCAACGACCAGTAAAAATAAAGAAATAAAGGGGTCAGAGTCTGAGGTATCCCCACAAATAATAATGCAATATCAATAAGATAAAAAAAGATAGGAACATTCATGACGTTTGGTGATCAGATCAATCGCCAAAAATCACCGAGACCAAACTGCCATGAATGCCCTATCTATTGTGAACAATGTCATATCGCTTGTCAGCTATAAAATGCATAAAGCGCGTCGGGATGTGGTAACGGCGTGCGTGAAAAGCCTTCTTCATGGAAGCGCAGCAAGCGTAACGAGTATTGGTCGTGGGATTAGTACTAAAGCTTATGAAAAACATCGGATTAAACGTGCCGACCGCTTGCTTTCAAACCCGCATTTATTAAGTGAAACACCGTTTATCTATGCATCTATTTGCCAACTATTTTGTGGCAG
>NZ_PVNP01000200.1 GCF_002993365.1 Marisediminitalea alba | reverse complement strand
CAAATTAATGTTCAACATGACTTTATTGATGTGATATTTCTGACTGTGAGTGCAGTCCTTTCTGGAGCAGAGGGTTGGAGCGATATAGAAGTGTTTGGTCGAGATAAACTTGATTGGTTGCGCCAATACCGTCCCTTTGAAAACGGCATTCCTGTTGACGATACCATTGCCCGAATTGTCCGAGTAATATGCCCTGAACAATTAAATAAAGCCTTTATGAATTGGGTGAATGAAGTGCGTGTTGAAACGGGTAAGCCTCAAATTGCCATCGACGGTAAGACACTTCGTCATTCCTACGATGGCGATAAGCAAACGGCATTACATAGCATTACCGCCTGGAGCAAAGATGCAGGTTTAGTGCTTGCGCAACTGAAGTCATCGGGCAAGAAAAATGAGAATGCTTCGGTATTGGACCTACTCGACACGCTTAATATTAAAGGCGCTCTTATCAGTGCAGATGCCATGAACTCTCAGAAAAAGATAGTCGAGAAAATCAGCTCGGAGAACGCAGATTATGTGCTCTGCATCAAAAATAACCACAAACAACTACGCGATGAAATTGCCGCCTATTTCCATAAGGTAGAGAGGGATAATCCCGCTTGGATTGCCTGTAATGAACAGACTGATTCTGGCCATGGACGAATTGAAGTACGCCGGTGCCAGCAACTAAGAGTCAGTGAGTGGATAAGTGAAGCACAGCACTGGAAAGGTATACGCAGTGTTATCAAAATAGAACGAGAGCGCCACCTTAAAGACAAAGAGGTGAGCACTGAAACGCAATATTACATCAGTTCACTGGATATTGACCCCGTTGCGGTCAACCAGGCTATCCGAGCACACTGGGAAGTCGAAAATAAAGTCCACTGGGTGTTAGACGTGACGTTCAAAGAAGATGATAGCCGAATACGCAAAGAGGACGGAGCGGAAAATGTCGGAGTGATTAGGCGGTTTTGTTTGAATATGGCTCGTTTACACCCCAAGAAAGCCAGCATGAGAAGCAAACTCAAAATGGCTGGCTGGGCCGATGAATTCAGAGCAGAGCTTATTTTTGGGTAAAAGTATGCGGTTGCCCTGCCCATCCCCCCTGACTTTACGCTTAACTGTTCCGTTTATACGATGCGGATAAGTACTTCGTACTTTTTGGAATTACAAAAACCGCCCATCATCCCGGAAGTTTTGCCCTCCTTCGTCATCCTCGTATGCACCACCTTCGTCATCCCCGCATGCACCCACTACCGTCATCCCCGCATGCACCCACTACCGTCATGCCCGCATGCTACTACCTTCGTCATCCCCGCATGCTCTTGGGCGGGGATCTCCTCAAAAGACTATTTGAGCGGAGCAGACTGTTTAGGAGATACCGGATAGATACTTCGTATCTTCCGGTATGACGGGAGGAAGGAGATCCCGGCTCGGAGGCCGGGATGACTGAATTTTTTGGCCGGGATGACTATAATTTATGGCCGGGATAACAGGAATGGAAATAGTCATGCCCGCATGCCAACACCTTCGTGATCCTCGTATGCACCACCTTCGTCATCCCCGCATGCTCTTGGGCGGGGATCTCCTCAAAAGACTATTTGAGCGGAGTCAGACTGTTTGGGAGATACCGGATAGATACTTCGTATCTTCCGGTATGACGGGAGGAAGGAGATCCCGGCTCGGAGGCCGGGATGACTGAATTTTTTGGCCGGGATGACTATAATTTATGGCCGGGATAACAGGAATGGAAATAGTCATGCCCGCATGCCAACACCTTCGTCATCCTCGTATGCACCACCTTCGTCATCCCCGCATGCTCTTGGGCGGGGATCTCCGTAAAAGGCCATTTAAACGGAGCCAAACTGTTTGGGAGATACCGGATAGATACTTCGTATCTTCCGGTATGACGGGATTGAGAATAGTCATGCCCGCATGCCAACACCTTCGTCATCCTCGTATGCACCACCTTCGTCATCCTCGTATGCACCACCTTCGTCATCCCCGCATGCTCTTAGGCGGGGATCTCCTCAAAAGACTATTTAAGCGGAGCCAAACTGTTTAGGAGATACCGGATAGATACTTCGTATCTTCCGGTATGACGGGATTGAGAATAGTCATGCCCGCATGCCAGCACCTTCGTCATCCCCGCATGCTCTTAGGCGGGGATCTCCTCAAAAGACTATTTGAGCGGAGCAGACTGTTTAGGAGATACCGGATAGATACTTCGTATCTTCCGGTATGACGGGGAAGGAGAAGATCCCGGCTCGTGGGCCGGGATGACTGTAATTTTTGGCCGGGATGACTGAATAATATTTGTTGTGATGACAATGTTTTAATAACCATAATGATAGTAAATTTAAGGATGCATTTTCCATCTTTATCTATATACTAGATTAAAAATACAAATAACAATCGAGTACTTTGCATGAAATGGCCTAATTTAAAACATCTTCATTATTTGGTGACCTTGCATCAGGAGCAGCATTTTCATCGTGCGGCGCAGCGTTGTAATGTGAGCCAGTCTACCCTGAGTACGGCTATCCAGAATCTGGAGGAGCACTTTGGTAGTCAGTTACTGGAGCGGGAACATAAAACCTTTGTGTTTACCTCGCTGGGCCTGGATGTAGTGGAGCGTGCCAAGGTTATTTTGCAGGAAGCCGGCGAGCTGGTTGAGTATGCGCAGAATGCCGGTAACTGGCAGCGCGGTAAATTGCGGCTTGGGGTTATTCCTACCATTGCGCCATTTTTGTTTGAAGCCATGCTGGGTGCCTTTAATGCGTTTTTACCGGAGATCCAGTTAGAACTGCAGGAAGATACCACCGCCAATCTGCTGCAACAGTTAACAGATGGCAGTCTGGATTTGCTGGTACTGGCACTGCCCATGGAAACCCCGGGCTGTAAACAAATGGTGCTGGGGCACGATCCTTTTCATTTAATTGCCCATAAAGAGCTGGCCAGCCAATTACCTAAGCCGCTGGATATTCAGAGCCTGCCGAAAAAGAGTATCTTTTTACTGCAGCAGGAACACTGCATGACAGGCCATGCAGTAAGTGCCTGTAACCTGCAGCACAGCGATCAGATAAGCTCGTTGGCCGCCAGTTCGTTATACACGCTGGTGCAGCTGGCGAACAGCAAGCTTGGCTACACCTTTTTGCCAGAGCTGGCGTTAAACCAGGATCTGCTGAAAAACACCAACCTGGTGTCTTTTCCTTCAGAGGACGAAGCGTACCGTGAAATTGGCCTGGTCTGGCGCTCGGGCACCACGCGTATGCGGCTGTTCCGCCGGGTAGGCGAAATTCTTTCTCCCTTGTTACCGGTTCCTACGCTAAATTAATTTAAAACAGGGCAAACTTTTTTGCCCTGCCCCCCGACTATACCCACAACACAATCATAAAAATGGGAATATCCGGTGTTTGAAAAGCGTGACGAACAACTTATTGAACAGGCCTTAAAGGGCAGTAAGAAAGCCTGGTTCACGCTGATCAAACGCTACGAAACCGGTATTTATCAGTACGGTATTCGCATGACAGGCACGCCACACGACGCGGCCGACCTGATGCAGGATATTTTTATTGCGGTATTTAAGAGCCTGTCGAACTTTCGTGGTGAAGGCAGTTTTAAGGCCTGGTTGTATCGCATTGCGCATTTTCGTTGTATTGAGTTTTATCGGCGTAAACGCCCGGATACTCCACTTGAAGACAGCGAAGAGCTGAGCTGCGAACGCCCAACGCCCGAGCATTCATTAATGACCGACATTACCAGTCAGTCGTTAACGCATGCCATGCAGCGCTTACCGCTTGCCCAACGGGCTGTGATTGAACTGAAATTTTTTGGCCAGTTTACTTTTGAGGAAATCGCCGATCAGCTGGGACTCTCCAGCAACACGGTGAAGTCGCGCCTGTACAGCGCCCTGTCGAAGTTAAAGCTGGATTTGGAGGTAGAACATGGTTAATCAATCCCCTGAATATTTGTTTGGTCAGTGGCTCGATAACGCCCTGACAGAAGACGAACGCGCTGCGTTTGAGGCGTTGTGCATCAGCGATGCCGAGTTTGCGGCCCGGGTTGCCACCGCTACCCAGCTTAATGTGGCGGCCGAGCAGTTCAGCGCACCGCCCATGCCCGCCTGGGATAAGAACGCAACCTTTATTGCCCCGGATAAACCTAAGTGGTGGCAATGGCAGGGGCTGCCAGCGGTGTCGATGGCCATGTCCGCAGCAGCTATGGTGATGGTGCTCAGTGGCTTTTCAGTTCAGGTAGAAGAAGGTCGCGTTACCATGGGCTTTGCTCAAAGTGCACCGGCTGGCCCAACTGAAGCCGAAGTGGCCGCACTGGTAGCCGATCGTATAAATGATTACCAACAGGCCAATCAGGCCATGTTTACCCAGTATGTCAATGCCCTGCAGCAACAGCAACAAGACAGCAGTGCCCAGCTTGCGCAGTACTTATTAAAGTCGAGCCGCCAGGAGCGCCGCGAAGACTTTGCCGAACTGGTGCAGTTTATTAACCAGCAGCGCGACGACGACCAGCGCTACTACACACGCCAGCTCACTCAGCTGCAACGTGAAATTAATGCCATCGACGACGGTTATACCGCCGTTACCGAATAATCAACCTATTGGACACCATTATGAAAGTAACCACTCTTGCCACGCTACTGGGCACATTAATCGGTAGCGCAACGTTAAGCACTGCGGCCCAGGATTTACCCGAACTCGACCGTCAGCTTACGATTATGTCGGGCGTTATCGAAACGGCCCTGAAACAGGACACCCGTAAAGACAAAGTACGCTTTCGCAGTATTGAGTCAACTTACCTGGCCAAACAGGGCGTGGTATTTACTATTCGTACCGGCGGCATGGGGCGGGTATTTGACTTTAACTTTGGCGACTTCTTAAGCAATATCCCCGGAGCCCCACCGGCGCCGCCAGCGCCTGCTGTAACTGTAACTGCCGATGGTGTGCATGTAGAAACTGACGGTGACTATGATGTAGTTTTCGAGTCGGCCGACTGGGAAGACACCGCCCATCAGGTGATCCGTAAAGTGGAGCACATTATTCGGGAAACTGACGACCGCATGCGGGAGTTTCGCAGCGATCACCGCGAAGTAGAATGGGAAATGCGCGAGCTGGAGCGCCGCAACCGTGATTTAGAATTTGAGCTTCGCACGGCCGACAAAGAACGCCAGAAAGAAGTTGAAAAAGAAATGAAAGAAATGCAAAAAGAGCTGGAAAAGCTTAAAGCGAAAGAACAGGTGATCGCTCAGGAAACCAAAGAACTGGCTGCCGAGAAGAAAGCCGAGCTGGAAAAGCAAAAGAAAGCCCAGGAGGAGTCTTATAAATCTTTCCTGGCTAACTTTGAAGCCAGTATCGGCGATACCCTGTGTAGCTTTGGTGCGGGCTTGCGGGAATTACCGGATAGTGAGCACATTACCTTTGTGCTGGATGACTTTGCCCGCAGCGAAGAAGGCAAAAGCGCCGACCGTGTATACATCTTCAATAAAAAAGACATTAAGCGCTGTGTTACCGAAGATATCTCAGCCAGCGATATGTTGACCAAAGCCGAGGTATATACGTTTTAGATTGACCTTTTCTCGTCATCACCGCATGCCTCCCGTTCGTAAACCCGGCATGCCAACCCCTTCGTCATTCCCGCATGCCAACCCCTTCGTCATCCCCGCATGCTCTTGAGCGGGGATCTCCTTAAAAGGCTATTTAAGCAGAGCCAGACTGCTTGGGAGATCCCGGCTCGGGGGCCGGGATGACTGTATTTTATTGGTCGGGATGACGGGTAAATAAAGTCATCCCAGCATGCCACCCGTTCGTAAACCCCGCATGCTCCCCCTCTGTCATCCCCGCATGCTCTTGGGCGGGGATCTCCACAAAAGACTATTTGGGCTGAGCCAGACTGTTTGTGAGATCCCGGCTCGGAGGCCGGGATGACTGTAATTTTTTGGCCGGGATGACTGTATTTTATTGGCCGGGATGACAGTGTTTTATTGGCCGGGATGACTGTTTAATATTGGCCGGGGACAGCTGTTGTTTGGCCGGGATAACAGTATTTTATTATCCCGAATGACAAGAATATAATAGTCATACCGATGTTCTGCACCCTGCGTCACCCCTGTATTAGCGGGTATAAATCCTGCCAGTGGGGGTTTTGTTTTTCAATGAGCTTTATTTTCCAATCCCGGCGCCAGCGCTTGAGGCGCTTCTCCCGTTGAATAGCGGCTTCGATGTCTTCGTGCATTTCGAAATACACCAATAGCTTTAAGCCGTATTTCTTGCTGAAGCCGTCGGCCAGGTGCATTTTGTGTTGGTATATCCGTTGTAACAGGTTGGTGGTTACGCCGGTGTAGAACACGGATTTATAGGAATTAGTGAGTATATAAACTGCCGGGTATTTTTCGATCATGACTAGCCTCCTGAGAGGCTATTTCACGCGAAATACCAACGGGCAGACAACTGCACTGTGGGTTAGTTATTTTCCTTCGGCACGATTGATTCGAAGCCATCTGGTTTGAGGGCCAGTACTGCGCAGTCGAGGTTACTCAGTACATCTTCGGCGGTATTGCCCATTAACAGGCCTGGCACGCCCACCCGGGCAACTGTTCCCATTACTACCACATCTGCTTGTAGCGACTCAGCCATGCGGCATAATCCCTCTGCCGGGTGGCCATCGGCCAGGTGCACTTCAGGTTGCAGGTATCCTAAACTTTTTTCGTCAAACTTCTGCTGCAGACTGTCTACCAGTTCGGCCAATTCTTCGCTACGTTCTTTTTTAAGTTCAGCCAGGGCGTTGTCCATTTGCTGCTGATGGCTGCGCATCAAGCCGTCGCGCATCATATGCCGGGGCGCAGCATCGTAAACATGCACTATGTGTAACCGAGCGTTTTCGAGCAGGGCCACTTCTGCAGCGCTGGCGATTACCGCCTCGTTTAACTGCCAGCGAGTCTGGTTTTCTTCGCGGGTGAAGTGATAATTTACATCCACAGCCGCCATTACCGATTTATAGTTACGCGCGGTTTCTTCGTGGATCAGCCATACCGGGCATGGGCACTTGCGTAGCAGATGCATGGCGTCGGCACCCAATAAGAAGCCCGACATACCGCTTCTGGCCTGACTGATCACCAAATCATGACCGGCATGCATTACCTGCTGAATCACGTCATAATAAGGCTTGCCTACCGTCACCAAAGTCTCTGGCCGCTCAGTAACGTTTAACTTATCGACCATAGCACTGAGCCGTTCCTGGGCTTCTTCTTTGAGTGACTGCTGCGAATCAATGTAGGCGAATGACGCCATTACCAGACTGGCATTTGGCGGCAAGCTTTCCAGAGCCAGATGCAGAGTAAGCGAGGCCTGATGGCTTTCGGCCACATGTAAGGCTTGTTCAACCAGTGCTTGTTGCTCGCTGATACTGGTAATAACACAAAGAATGTTGTTGAAATGCCCAATCATGGTCGCTGCCTCACCATTATTTTTAGCCTGCATTTAATACTATAGATTAAATATGATGGTTCTATGATGGCTTTTCCAGCCATATCGGCGAATTATTTAAATTAATTTTGATACATCAATCGTAAAAATTAGTATCTATATATCAATTAGTTAAATTATTACAGGGTGGAGAATAACCGAACCTGATTTGTATCAGCCGCAAAATCCGCTTGATCACAAAACTGTAATAATGTAATTTTAAAAAGTGAAAAACCAAGTAAAAAAGGGGGCTTACCATGCTTAAGGCATTCACAAAATTTTTTAAACGCAAGCACCCGTACGCTATTGCCGCCTACCTGGGTCGTAAAAATACCCAGCGTATTCTGGATTGCAAAATCGAAAAGAAGTCTAAACTTCTGGCACACGACTAATAACAAAAAATAGAGCCGCTAATACGGTGATTTGTATTAAATCGTAAGCAACAGGTGCGTTACCTAAGTGCATACCGCATAAAGAAAATCCGATGGCAAAACCATCGGATTTTTTTGTATCTGAATACTTTTGCTCTGCAGCTATGCTGGCCGCTATTAAACGCCGAAAACAGCCTTAAGAGTGAAGAAGCAGGCGATGGATAAAATCGCGCCGGCAGGCAACGTTACAATCCATGAGATCACGATATTACGAATAATGCCCAGGTTGAGCGCCGAAACGCCGCGCGCCAGGCCCACACCCAACACCGCTCCAACCAGCGTTTGCGTGGTCGAAATAGGTAAGCCGGTGCCCGAAGCAATTACCACGGTACAGGCGGCCGCCATTTCTGCCGCAAAACCACGGCTGGGCGTTAAGTGGGTAATGCCCTCACCGATGGTCGCGATAACCCGGTGACCAAACAGCGCCAGACCGGCCACAATACCTAACCCACCCAAAGGCAGGATCCACGGCGCCAGTGTGCTGCTGGCAGTAATTTCGCCGGTCGACACAACGCTTACTACAGCCGCCAATGGGCCAATAGCATTCGCTACATCGTTTGAGCCGTGGGCAAAAGCCATACAACAGGCAGTTACCACCATTAGCAGGGCAAACACCTTTTCTACGTTAGCGCGTTGCAGTTCGGCATCGTCTGAATGGCTGTAAGTCTGACGGCTGATTAGCCACTTACCAATAAAGGCAATGACTGCCGAAAGGGCGATAGCGAGCAAATAACCAGAGGTGTCAGACATGTTAAGGCCAACATGCTTGAGGCCCTTTTTAATGGTAACCAGCGCCATTACAAAGCCGGCAAATGCCATATAGAAAGGCACGTATTTTTGTGCGTTTTCAAACGGCTTGTCGGTTTGGAAAATCAGTTTACTGGCGCTTTGATAGATGAGGTAAGCAATAATGCCGGAGATAGCCGGGGTAACCACCCAACTGCCCACAATGCCGCCCACTTTGCTCCAGGCAACGGCATCCATACTCACACCAACAGCGGTAAAGCCGATAATGGCACCAATAATGGAATGGGTGGTAGACACAGGCCAACCCAGATAAGACGCCACGCCCAGCCAGATTCCGGCAGCAAACAGCGCAGAAATCATACCCAGGACCAGGTATTCGGGAATATCAATAAAGTATGCGGTATCGATAATACCTTTACGAATGGTCGATGTCACCTCGCCACCGGCCAGATAGGCGCCGGCAAATTCGAAGATCATCGCAATAATGATGGCTTGCTTGATAGTTAACGCTTTAGAACCTACTGAGGTTCCCATGGCATTCGCCACGTCGTTAGCACCAATCCCCCACGCCATTACAAAACCAACAACGGCAGCGAGGATAATCAGGATCATGCCATAACTTTGTAGGATTTCCACAGACAGTCGCTCCGGTTGTGCCTAGCTGTATGCCACGAAAAATGCAGGAAACTGAGTTTCTGTTGTCTGAGCAAATTCTGTCGGTTTACTCAGTACTGGCAATAAAAAAACTTTAAGCATCTTGGTTTGGTTGAATTTTTATACAATTACCTTAATGGTTGCGGCGCATTCTAGCGCAAAGTGCCGTCGAGCCATAGGCCATTTTTAATAATTCATCACAATAAATCAGACAATCAGCACCGTTCGGCGATTATTAAGTCAATTATGTCATTTATATTACAGATTTAAGACAGCCATCCTCGTTGCTAGCTCTCGCTGATGTTGTCGAGCTTTTGCTGCAAATTCTCCAACGGCGTATGGCGAACATCACGCCCGCTGGTGAGCGACACCACATATTCACAAATATTTTTGCAGCGGTCGCCGATCCTTTCCAGCGATCGCAAGGCCCAGAGGATTTCCAGCCAGTCTTCCATGGAGTCGCCGGAGCGCGACATTTCATCAGCGGTATAGCTCAGCAGCTTTTTATATTCACTGTCGATACTGTTGTCCTGATCGTACACTTCCAGTGCCGCTTCCTCATCGAGGCGGGCAAAGGCATCAAAAGTCCCTCGCATCATGGCTACAGCCTGTTGCCCTATCGACAACATACTGCTCTTTATCGCCACATCGGTGGGCAGCTTTTGTTTGGTTACCAGCCTGGCGATCCGCTCTATCTCATCGCCCATGCGTTCAATATCGGTGATGGCCTTGGAGATAATCATAATCAGGCGCAAATCGCTGGCAGTCGGGTGGCGCTTGGCGATGATGCGTAAGCACTCCTCGTCGATCTGAATTTCCATTGAGTTAATTTTCAAATCGTTGAGGATGACCGTTTCGGCCAGGCCCGGATTATTGGTGGCAATGGCTTTTAAGGTATCCGCCAGTTGCTGCTCTACTTCCCCGCCCATGGCCATTACCGAGTTACGTAAGTTTTCCAGCTCAATATTAAACCGGCCTGAAATGTGTGTATTGAGTGCAACCTGTCGCATCATAAGCTCCTGTACAGCCCCTGATCAGCCGTAACGGCCGGTAATGTAGTCTTCGGTTTGTTTTTTCTCTGGCAGCGTAAACAGGGTATCACTGTCGCTGTATTCCACCAGTTCGCCCTGATGTAAAAAGGCGGTGTAATCAGACACCCGCGAGGCCTGCTGCATGTTGTGGGTAACAATCACAATGGTACAACGCTTTTTGAGGTCTGCCATCAGCTCTTCTATTATAAGCGTGGTGAGCGGATCGAGCGCCGAGGTAGGTTCGTCCAGTAATAAAATCGACGGTTTAAGTGCTAACGCTCTGGCAATCACTAACCGCTGTTGCTGGCCGCCCGAGAGCGTGGTGGCCGATTCGAATAAGCGATCTTTTACTTCGTCCCACAGCGCCGCCTCTATCAGCGCCCGCTCTACCGCGTCATCCAGCTGGCGGCGTTGTTTAATCCCCTGCAGGCGTAATCCGTAGCACACATTATCGTAGATGCTCATAGGGAACGGGTTAGGCCGTTGAAACACCATGCCCACCTGAGAGCGCAGTACAGAAAGGTTTTCTTTCTTGCGGTTGATGTTGCGCCCGTCAATGATAATCTCACCTTCCGTTACGCTGTTGTCGATAAGATCGTTCATGCGGTTAAAGCAGCTGATCAGGGTCGACTTGCCGCACCCCGACTGGCCAATCAATGCGGTAATGCGGTGTTTCGGAATACGCATGGTGATGTTGTGGAGCACATGCTTATCGCCAAACCGCAAACACAAATCGCGCACCTCAATGGCGGTTTGTTCCTCAGGCAGTTTTGCTAAGTTGAGCTGTTCTCGTTCAAACAATTTCAGCATGGGATCACAACCTCTAATAGCCGCGTAAATAACGCTTTCTTAAGCGCCGGCGCAATATCACCGCCAGTACATTTAACACAAAAACCACCACCAGTAACAACAGACAGCTGGCAAACATTAAGGAAGCGCTGCGCACATCGGTCTGGCTATGAAAAGCCCCATCGTAAATCAGTACGCCTAAATGCATAAACTGGCGATCCAGATGAAGATACGGAAACTCGCCGTCAAAAGGCAGGTTGGGCGCAAACTTCACTGCCCCCACCAGCATTAGCGGCGCCACTTCTCCGGCGGCGCGGGCAATGGCCAGGATCACGCCGGTCATAATGCCGGGGCTGGCCATGGGCAGTACGGTATGCCAGATAGTTTCAAATTTGGTGGCGCCCAGTGCATAACTGCCCGACTTTAAGCCTTCAGGCACGCGCCGCAATCCTTCTTCGGTAGCTACAATCACCACCGGCAGGGTTAAGATAGCCATGGTCAGTGACGCCCAGAACACCCCCGGCGTACCCATGGTAGGTGCCGGCAATGCGTCTTTAAAAAACAGCTCATCAATATTGCCGCCCACCAGGTACACAAAAAAGCCCAGGCCAAATACCCCATAAACAATCGATGGCACGCCAGCCATATTGCTTACGCAAATTCGAATTACCGAGGTTAAGTGGTTATCCGGGGCGTACTCATTAAGGTAAACCGCGGCCAGCACGCCAAACGGCGTAACCAGAATGGTCATAACAAATATCATCAGCACGGTGCCAAACAAGGCCGGAAACACGCCACCAGCCGTGTTGGCCTGTTTGGGCGTGTCGGTCAGAAATGCCACCACGCCAGCCCCCACAATCCCCAGTTTCCCAAACCAGTCGAGCTGGCCCGGATAACTCAGGCGATCGATGTCATCAAGGGGAATTAACAACTCACTGCCATTGTTAAACCGGGTGACCAGCTGATAATTTGCCAGTTGCGCTTCCAGGCGTAACACCTCCTGCTGCCAGCGCTCAAAGTCGGCATACAGGCGTAAGCGAGCCGGGGCATCTTGTTCCACCTGACGCAAATCCAAACTGGCCAGCTCCCGGTGAACACTGGCTAAACGCTCTTTACGCACCGTTTCGATTTGTTCCCGAATGGCTGATACCGTGTCGCGCACCTCATCGTACTGTACCAGCTCACCTGATTGCCCTTGTGGCAGGCGAATGCTTAACGGTTCGCTGAATACCCGGGTACCGTTATTTAACAAAATATCAGCCGCTTGTGGTGCCTCGCTGATGGCCTCCACGGCATTGGCTTCTACCAGTAATGAACGGCCATAGGGATGCTGGCTATCAGAATAGCGAAACACAAAGGCCGGCTCGCTGCCACTTTGTACTGGCGAGTTAATATGGCGCTCGTTGATTTGCGCATAAACCTGTTTGGTTGTGCCATCGGGTAACTCAAACTCAATACTCTGTACCGGCCGTGGCCAGAAATAGTCGAGCCCGCGAATGGTAATTAGCATTAGCACGCACGCCAGGGCAACTACCAGTAAACCGGCACAAAACGCGCCCAGGCTGATCACATAAGACTGCTGCTGACGGTTAGTTAAGAACTGCCGGAGCGACCACTTACCCATGACTTTTCACCCGGCGAGACCGCTGGCGCAATAGCTCAGCCAGCGTATTAACAATAAAGGTAAAGCTAAACAGCACGCAGGCTGTTAAAAACAGCACCTGATAATGAATACTGTGCACCTCGGCCTCGGGCAACTCAATGGCCAGGTTGGCGGTGAGCGCCCGTAACCCGGCAAATAAATCCCAATCGGCGATCGGCGTATTGCCGGTTACCATCAGTACTATCATGGTTTCACCAAAAGCGCGACCAAAGCCCAGCATCATGGCCGCCACAATACCCGGAAAAGCCACTTTTAATACCACCCGGCGCAGGGTTTGTAAGCGGGTGGCGCCCAGCGCATAGGAGGCCTGCCGTAAACTGTGGGGCACACCGCTGATAGCGTCTTCGGCCAGCGAGTAGATACTCGGTGAAATAGCCAGGCCCAATGCAATAGCTACCAGAATGGTGGTTTTACCCACCGGCACTTCGGTGGTATGGGCAAAAAAGGTAAAATCGTCGGCGTCCAGTGCAGCCAGCAGCCAGTCAGGTGCCCAGACCACGCAAATATAGCCGTACACCACTATTCCGAGTACCGGCAGCACGGCTTCGGCAAAGTTCTGCAACTCACTGCTAACGTTTTGCGCCACGCGGTGCTGTACCAGGGCAATAAACAGTAAAATCACCGGCAGGGTCACCATAAATACCGCAATGGAAAACAAGAATCGCTCAGCCAACGGCGCCAGCCATATCGCCGCAATAAAGCCAATCAGTACCGATGGCACAGCCTCGAGCATTTCGATGGTGGGTTTAATGCTGTCTCGCACCCGCGGGCGGGCAAAATACGCGGTATAAACAGCCGCGCCCAGAGCCAGCGGAATGGCAATCAGTAACGCCAGCGAAGAGGCTTTCAGGCTGCCAATCAGCAGCGGCACCAGGCTCATTTTAATTTCCTGATAATCCGAGGCACTGCTGGTTTGCCAGATTTGATCGGGAGCCGGATAGCCTTCATATAAATGAGGCATTAATAAACTGTTGGTGGTACTGAGCCCTGCCATGTTGCGTACTTCGTGGCGAATATAGGCATCCGCCCCATATACATACACCCGCGAATCAAACCAGCTAACGCCTGTGGGCTGCACCGGCAACTGCTGGCGTTCCACCACTTCGCCGCTGATGCGGTTAATTAACAATAACTGCTGCTGACTGGTAATAGCGGCAATGCCATTCACGCTGGCGTGAGCATACAGCGCCACGGGGACTTCGTTGGGCTCTAGCTGAATGGTGTAGGCCGGTTGGTAACGCAGAATGCCAGCCTGGTTATACAGGCTTAACCGCACCAGGGTGTTATTTGCCAGCGCCACAAACACCGAGCGATTTTTCACGATAGTGTCGGCCCAACTTACGTTTTGCGCCACCGTAAGCTGATGCAGCCGCTGATTGCTGCTGTCGACAAAAGTAAGCACGTTGTTGTTGATAAGCATGATCTGGCGAGTATCCGGCAACAACACCATGGGCTGATCCGCCGAGTATTGCTGACGCACGATGTGCGTAGGGTTGTTACGGTTAATCCACTGCACCAGGGTTTCATCCGGCGTATTTACCAGCATGATGATCCACTGTTCGCCCACCGCCATTTGCCAGCCGGTCTGCTGTGCCCATATATCTTGTGGCAAGGCAAAAGACATCTCATTGGCCAGCGGCGTATCAATAAAATTGGATTGCCGGAGTGGTTGGCTCACGGTAGGTACCGGGAGTAAACGCACCTGGCCGGAAGCGGAGATATCTACCACATAAGGCAGGCCGTAACTGGTCACCACATCCAGCGTATGCGAACAGGGCCGACGCAGGGTTTGGCGGGACGACAATATGCCGTTGTTTAACCGGGCCAGCGACACACTGCATCCCGGCCCGGCAATAACCGCCGCCTGACCGTTAGCCATATCCCCCACATATAAAAACTCCCCCCCTGCGAGTACCGGCGTTTCCTGGCGCGGTTTTACGCCCGGTGAGGCAGCAATATTCATGGCCTGGGAAAAAAGGTGCCAGATGATCATCACCATGGTCAGCAACACGATGTAGCCAAACACCGAGATCACCGACCGGGCAATCCGATCGCGACGTAAGCGTTTTTTCAGGAATGATACCTGTTGAGATGCTACATTCATGTATAGAACAACGATTTGCGTGAAATTGCACTGCCCAGCAGTGTAAGTTGTGATATTTTAAGATCAAGTGAAACTTAAAGGAAGCTGCGAATAAGCGGGATGTGTTGCTACTGATCCGTTGCGGTTAACCATAATAAAGCTGATCACCAGTATGCCGCGAGTGTCAGGCAACAAAAATAATCATCACGCAAGGTCACAGTAATGTAATTCGGTACCGTTAATGCCTGCGCGATGCACTTAGGTCGCGACTCAGGACGCAATAAAGGAGTAAGAGGATGAAGCCTGTCATCTTCACGATCATTGGTAAAGACAGACCCGGCCTGGTTGATGCAGTGGCCAAAAAAGTATACGAATACGGCGGCAACTGGCAAGGCAGTAGTTTTGCGCATATGGCCGGACAGTTCGCCGGGTTCGTGGAAGCGCTCGTGCCTGGCGATAAGCACCAGCAACTCATTGCCGCCCTCAACACCCTGGATGGCCTGCAGGTGCACTCGCAGTCGGTCACTGAATCCGCCCTGTCGGATGCCGATGAGCTGACCATTGAAGTCATGGGTAACGACCGCCCGGGGATCGTGCAGGAACTCACCAATGTGCTCAACCGCTTTGAGCTGAACATTATTCATTTTAACTCGACCTGCGAAAGCGCCCCTAACTGGGGCAGCGAGATGTTTAAAGCGCGCGTGCGGGTAGCCATTCCGGCCGACGTGGATCGCGACGACGTAAAAGATGCGCTGGAAGCGGTAGCTAACGATCTGGTTGTTGATATTACTACCACTGTGTAATTTTCCCTGCGGCCTTCAACGGCGAATTTTCGCCGGGTCGTCAACTGCCTGTCACACTTTGCTGGCAGGCTATAGCCTATTTTTTTGATTGCAGAAATAGTGATTTATCAATATGGAATCCACTGATTTATATTATCCCAAGGAATTAAGCTGGCTGGCGTTTAACGAACGCGTGCTACAAGAGGCTGCCGATAAAAATAATCCGGCGGTTGAGCGTATTCGCTTTTTGGGAATTTACTCAAATAACCTGGACGAATTTTTCCGGGTGCGGGTAGCAGACGTAAAACGTCAGATTGTGATTGCCCACAATGCCGGTAACGATGAAGAAGCCGAACACCAACGCCGGTTATTAATGCAAATCCAGCGCAAAGTCGTTGAGCTGTCTAAGAAGTTCGACACTATTCATAAAGAGGTGGTCAAAACCCTAGCCCGCTACAATATTTATATTCTGCCCAAAAATCAGCTCGATGAATATCAACGCGACTGGGTGCGTAACTACTTTATTAATAAGGTACTGCGCCACATTGCGCCCATTCTGATTGATAAGAAAACCGACCTGCTGAGCCGCCTGAATGGCACTGCGGTTTACTTGTATGTAGCGTTACGTCGCGAGGGCAAAAACCCGCGCTTTGCTGCTGTGCAGGTACCCACCGGCGAAATCTCGCGTTTTCATTTAATTCCACCGCAGCAGAGCCGCAAAAACAAGCACATCATCATGCTCGACGACATGATCCAGCTGTGTATGGAAGACATCTTCCGCGGGTTTGTGAAGTTCGATACCCTGGAGTCTTACTCATTCAAAATGACCCGGGATTCTGAGTACTCCATCAACGATGAAATTGATGAAAGTTACGTAGAAAAAATGTCAGAAAGCATGAAGCAGCGGCTGATAGCTGAGCCGGTGCGGGTGATCCACGACCAGGATATGCCGGAAGACATGGTGGAAGATCTGCAAAAACGCTTAAAAGTCACTAAGCTCGATACCCTGCATTCAGCCGGTCATTACCGTAACTTTAAAGACTTTATCGGCTTTCCCAATGTGGGGCGGGATTACCTGGAAAACAGCAAACTCCCGGCTATCGATACCAAAGACTTCTCTGGCTACAACACGGTATTTGATGCTATTACCGCGCACGATATTCTGCTTTATTATCCGTATCACCGGTTCCTGCACTTTACCGAATTTGTACGCCAGGCGGCTTTCGACCCCAGTGTAAAATCAATTCGTCTGAACATTTACCGGGTAGCCAGTCAGTCGCGGATTGTCAGCTCGCTGATTGATGCAGTGGATAACGGTAAGAAAGTCACCGTGGTGGTAGAGCTGCGCGCCCGTTTTGATGAAGAAGCCAACATTGAGTGGTCGAAACGCATGACCGATGCCGGTATTCGCGTGGTACTGGGGATCCCGTCGCTTAAAATCCACTCTAAGCTGTGTATTGTGTCACGCGAGGAGCGCGGCAAATTAATGCACTATGCGCATTTTGGTACCGGTAACTTTAACGAGAAAACCGCCAAAATTTATACCGATTACAGCCTGTTTACCAAAAACCAGGAAATGGCCGAAGAAGCTAACTCGGTGTTTGAATTGATTTCGTACCCGTACCGCCGGTTTAAGTTCCAGCATCTGCAAATATCGCCGCTCAATGCGCGCACTAAGATCCAGTCGTTGATCCGGCAGGAAATACAGTTCCTAAAAGAAGGCCACGATGCTCAAATTCTGTTTAAAATTAATAACCTTGTGGATAAAGAGCTGATTGACGACTTATACCGCGCCAGCCAGGCCGGCATTAAGATCCGCGGTATTGTGCGCGGTATGTGTGGTTTACGTCCGGGCATTAAGGGGCTTAGTGAAAACATTGAGCTGATCTCCATAGTCGATCGCTTTCTGGAACACCCCCGGGTAATGATCTTCAACGGCGGCGGTAACCGCAAGGTGTATATTTCGTCGGCCGACTGGATGACCCGCAACATGGACAACCGCATTGAAGTGGGTGCGCCTATCTATGATGAAACCCTGCAACAACGGATTGTCGATATCATGGAAATTCAGTTCAGAGACACGCTGAAGGCTCGTCAGATCGACAAAGACCAGTTGAACCAGTATGTTAAAAGGGGTAACCGCAAGAAGTTGCGTTCGCAAGAAGAAATCTACACCTATTTAAAACAGCTTGAGCAAAAATAAATGACGCCAACTCCCGCCTCTTTCGACAGCGTAGACAGCCGCGAAGCCAGTAAGGTTGCCGCTCTGGATATCGGTTCTAACAGCTTTCACCTGGTAGTGGCCCGCATTGTAGCGGGCTCGGTGCAAATTCTGCACCGGGTAAAACAAAAGGTGCGATTAGCCGAGGGACTCGATAGCAACAATGTGCTGTCTGAAGAGGCCATGGAGCGTGGGCTCGCTACACTTCGAGTGATTGCCGATAGTCTTAAAGGCTTTGAACCAGACTCTGTAAAGATAGTGGCCACTTACACACTTAGAAAAGCTGTTAACGCCAACGTATTTATAAAACGCGCCATAGAGATCCTTCCCTACCCCATTGAGGTGATTTCCGGGCCCGAAGAAGCCCGCTTAATTTACTCCGGCGTAGCCCATACCAATCATGATAATGGCAAGCGTCTGGTGGTGGATATTGGCGGTGGCTCAACCGAATTTATTATTGGTGAAGGGTTAACGCCCAAACTGTGCCGCAGCCTGCAAATGGGCTGTGTGAGTTTTACCCAGCGTTTTTTTGCTAACGGCGAGTTAAAAGCCAAACAGTTTGAGCGTGCCATCACCGCCGCCGAACAGGAAATGGAGCCCATTGAAGAGCGTTATCGCCGCATGGGCTGGCAGCGTTGTATTGGTACCTCCGGTACCATTAAAACGCTGTGTAACCTGGTAGTAAACCAGGGCCAGAAAGAGCCGACTGACGAAGCTGAGGTCACCCTTAAAGCCCTCAAGCAAATCATGAAGCAGTTTATTGAGGCTGGTCATATCGACAACCTTACCGACCCGGCTATCAGCGACGATCGCCGCGCAGTGATCCCGGCCGGTTTATGCGTGCTAATTGGCCTGTTTAAGGCATTAAAAATCGAATCGCTGCATTATTCTCCGGCGGCCCTGCGCGAGGGCGTGCTGTATCAGATGGAAGATGAACTGCACAACACGGATATTCGTGGGCGCACCGCATCGAGTCTGGCCACCCGCTATGATGTGGATACCAGCCAGGCCAACATGGTACTCACCACTACTAAAACGCTTTATGACGCCTGCCAGAAAAACTGGAAGCTGCGCCACAGCGACTACCGTGCCATAGTAAGCTGGGCGGCGCTGTTACATGAAGTGGGTTTACAAATTAATACCCGCGGCGTACAACGCCACTCTGCGTATATTTTGCAAAACGTGGATATGCCCGGCTTTAACCAGGCCCAACAGGAGTTACTGGCCACTCTGGTACGCTTTCATCGTAAGAAAATTCGAGTGCAGGATATCCCCGCTTTTACTCAATACAGTAAAGAAGATATCCATAAGCTTATTGCGCTGCTACGCCTGGCGGTTTTGTTGAATATTAAACGTCAGGAAGGTTTTTTACCTGAGTTTGATGTGACCGCTGAGAAACGCGCTATTACCCTGACCTTTCCGGAAGGCTGGTTAAACTCCAAACCTATCATGACAGCGGATCTGGAACGTGAAATTAACTACCTGCAGGCGGCGGATATTAAGCTGGCGGTAAGCTAAACCGCCCGTTACACCATAATGACTTTATTACGGCCGTTGGCTTTCGCGTCGAACAGTGCCTGATCGGCGCTTTTTACTGTGGTAAACAAATCTGCTCCAGGCGGCATTTGCATCACACCAAACGATGCGGTGAGTGAAATATCTACGCCCCGCGCCGAAATAACGCTTTCTGAAATCGTTTTGCGAAGACGTTCGGCCATCTGAGCGGCCTTATCGCCATCATACTGCGGCGATAGTATTAAAAATTCCTCGCCACCCATACGGATCAGCGTATCTTCCTGGCGCAGTTGCGACTGAATGATTTCACAAAACCGCTTGAGCGCGATATCACCAATCACATGGCCGTGTTCGTCGTTAATCGATTTAAAATAATCAATATCGCACGCCACCAGCGACAGGGTTTCATGCTTACGTTTGGCGTGAGCACTGAGTTTAGGTGCAATTTCGTAGAAGAAATGACGGTTTTTAGCGCCGGTGAGTGGGTCGGTATGCACCTGTGAGCGCAGTTTAAGCAGTAGCGACTGCAGAATATTCACTGCAAAGGCCAGCATAAAGATAAGCATGATCACCAACATAAATGCCGAAGTAGCGGCCAGGTGATAATGACTGTCTGCCGGCGCAATCGTCAGATAAGCCGGTACGCCAAACAGCACCAGGGCAATTACCAGCGACAGCACACCAAACAACAGATGGCCACCAATGCTCTCGGTACTGAAGTGTTGTTTTACACAGCGCAACGCTTGCCAGACGGGGAACGCCACACTGCTAAGCGCCAGACTATGCGCAATCCAGGCAGGGGCTTTGGTGGCTACCAGTACCGACGTAACCACCATAACCCCAACGATATGCAATGCGGCTGCAAATTTCTTACTTTGGCTTACTTCTGTGCCGTACCGCTTTAGCACCGACATTAACTGCATGTAAGCGCCTAATATGGCTGCGGCATATACGCCGGGTAAACCGATCTGAGGGTACCCGATATGAGCAATTGCCTGACAAAATACTACCAACCAGGAAGCGACCAGAAACCAGCGGGCATAACTGGCCGATTTCGCTTTAAGCTGATGACGCGGTTTTGGAAGTGCAAAGGTAAAACTAATCCCTATCATTGCCACGATAGCGAGCACGCCTACCTGAATATACATATGCACGTCCTGCATCAGGCTAAATATCCTTGTTTAAATGTACGATACACGGTTATCAACATTGATAGTTATGTAAAAAATTAGTTACAAAATATAGACTAATATCTGTGCAATGGCCATAGCTTATTTAGAGTTCAATATCTGTTACCAGCTTATAGTGTAATGAATTAGATACATAAAAGGGGTAATTGCCACCATGAGTAGCCTCTGCACAATGGCACAGAGACATCGTTATACCGGCCCCCGAGCCGGTATCTCCTTAACCACCTGACTACCTGAAACAATCCTATTAGGTGAATAAAACTGTTCAGGAGATCCCGGATAGCTGCTATCGCAGCTTCCGGGATGACAAGAGTGTTTGGGATGACAATTTATTATCTGTCATACCGGCCCCCAAGCCGGTATCGCCTTAACCGACTGACTGCCTGAAACACTCTTATTGAGTGATGGCAGGCACGAGCGCGTCAGCGCGTTTTGGCATTTCCCTTGGTTCTTGTTATCGCGAGATACTGTCAATGGGCAGATCCCGTAAAAGCGTAGAGGCGTCATGGATGACGCCTCCGGCCAGCGAGGGCAGGACGCCCTCTCTGGACGATAGATTTTACCTGCCCATTGACAGTATGCCTTTCGCGATTTAAGAACTGCGGGGGTCAAGGGGCGTCGCATTACGCCCCTTGGTGCAGTCGGCACCCCGACAAAATGCGGAGATTTCCGGTGCAGTCAATATACACCGTTTTTCCGGCCCCCGAGCCGATAGCTCCTTAACCGCCTGACTACCCATAAATATCCTTTTAGATGAGCAAAGCTGTTCAGGAGATCCCGGATAGTTTCTACAAAACTTCCGGGATGACTATATGTGTTACCGGCGTAAAAAATACCGTCATACCGGCCTCCGAGCCGGTATCGCCTTAACCACCTGGCTGCCTGAAACGTTCTTATTGACTGAGTAAAACTGTTCAGGAGATACCGGATAGATACTTCGTATCTTCCGGTATGACGGTAAAAGGAGAACCCGGATATTTTCCTGCGTAAATTCCGGGATGACAGATTTTAACTGGAATAGCGACTAGGTCAGAGACGCCTGGTAGATGCCTTCGATGGCGGCATCCAGAGTCGCTTCAAACTCTTCGTCACTCTGTTGTGCTGATACACCTTCAGTCAGCGCGCGTGAGAAGCTGGCAATCATGCCCTGATTCTCGGCCAGTTTGGCATTGGCGTCATCGCGTGAGTAACCACCAGAAAGAGCAACTACTTTAATCACTTTAGGGTGATCCACCAGCTCTTTGTAGAAGTTTGCTTCGGTAGGAAGGGTCAGCTTAAGCATAACCTTCTCATCACCCAGCAAATTCAGCTGGGTAAGAATTTCCAGTTTAAGCAGTGCTTCGGCTTCGGCTTTTTCCGGGCTGTTGATGTCTACTTCAGGCTCGATAATAGGCACCAGACCGGCGTCCAGAATTTGTTTACCCACAGCGAACTGTTGTTCAACAACGGCTTTGATACCTTCGTGGTTGGCCAGTTTAACAACCGAACGCATTTTGGTACCAAACACATCCTTGGCATTGGCTTTCGCCAGCAGCTCGTCGAGTTGCGGCATAGGCTTCATAAGTTGCACACCGTTAGCTTCGGCTTCCAGACCTTTATCGACTTTCAAAAACGGCACAACGCGTTTTTTCTGCCACAGGTAATGAGAAGAGGCTAACCCTTCGATTTCACGATCGAGTGTGTTTTCAAACAGGATTGCGCCGAGGACACGCTCACCTGAAAAGGCGTTACAGGTTACGATACGGGTACGCATTGCGTGCACCATGTCGAACATTTCCTCATCGTTTGAGTACTCTGATTCTTCGATACCGTAAAGTTTAAGTGCTTTTGGGGTACTACCACCGCTTTGATCGAGGGCGGCTATAAAGCCCTTTTGGGTGATGATTTTATCCAGCATAGCTTGCTGAGCCTGTGATGCCATGTGCAACACTCCTTATTTTCTTATCCGTTTTTATAAACGGTTGTAGGGTTAAGAGAAATCATTTATTAGGCATGGGAAGTCTCGTTTTATCAGAGCTTTAGCAGTGCTTACGGCGCTATGACAAACGGTCTTTCAGCCTGCGTATCCTTATGCAGGTGTCGCCGGAATACTGCTATTCCGGCGCCGGGACATTACTTTGCTGTTAGCGGTTTTTTTCTTCTAATATCGCTACTGCAGGTAAAGTTTTGCCCTCAAGAAACTCCAGGAACGCACCGCCACCGGTTGAGATGTAGGATACTTTGTCTGCAATTTCATATTTATCTACTGCTGCTAGCGTATCACCACCGCCGGCAATTGAAAATGCATCGCTGGCAGCAATCGCTTCTGACAGCGCTTTTGTTCCACTTGCGAACTGATCAAATTCGAATACCCCTACCGGGCCATTCCAAACAATGGTGCCGGCATTTTTCAGGATATCTTCCAGCGCTGCTGAGCTGTCCGGGCCGATATCAAAAATCATATCGTCGTCGGTTACTTCACTAACTGGCTTGAGCTCAGCCGGTGTGTCTTCGGCAAAGGCTTTACCGGTGACTACATCCGTTGGTACCGGGATATCGCCGCCATTGGCCTGCGCCTGCTCAATCAAACGCTTGGCTTCATCAACTAAATCCATTTCCACCAGCGATTTGCCCACATTGTGGCCCTGCGCCGCGATAAAGGTGTTAGCAATACCGCCACCTACAATCAGTTGGTCTACTTTATCAGCCAGAGATTTCAGCACGGTTAACTTGGTCGACACCTTAGAGCCACCCACAATAGCCACCATCGGGCGAGCCGGGTTATCCAGCGCCTTTGACAGCGCCGCCAGTTCACCTGCCAGCAATGGACCAGCCACGGCCTGTGGGGCAAACTTTGCCACGCCATGGGTTGAAGCCTGAGCACGGTGGGCAGTACCAAACGCATCCATTACGAATACATCACATAATGCAGCGTACTGCTTCGACAGTGCCTCGTCGTCTTTTTTCTCACCCTTATTAAATCGCACATTTTCCAGGATCATGCATTGACCGGGCTCAATGTCTACGCCATCCAGGTAATCTTTTACCAGTTTAACTTCGACATCCAGTACGTCGTTGAGGTAGTTAACCACCGGTTGCAGTGAAAACTCTTCGGCAGGCTCGCCTTCGGTTGGGCGGCCCAGGTGCGACATCACCATTACTGCTGCGCCTGCTTCCAGCGCCGCTTTGATGGTGGGTAAAGACGCTTTGATTCGCGCGTCTGATGTCACTTTACCGTCTTTTACCGGTACGTTGAGATCCTGACGGATCAGTACGCGCTTACCTGACAACTCAATGTCTGACATGCTTGGGATTGACATAAGGTTTCCTTCTCATCCTGTTGAATTCAAATTAAATTATTCGTTGCCCGTTTGATACATCGCCAATGCGGTATCCAGCATTCGATGGGCAAAACCCCATTCGTTGTCACACCACACCAGGGTTTTCACTAACTGGCGGTGACTCACCCGAGTTTGTGTACCATCCACAATACACGAATGGGGATCGTGATTAAAATCCACCGATACCAGCGGCTCTTCGGTGTAATCCAGAATGCCTGAGAGGCGTCCGGTGCGGGCCGCACTAAGCGCCTGATTCACTTTATCGATGGTCACTTCTGTGGCCAGCGTCACACTCAAATCCATGGCACTCACGTTGATTGTGGGCACTCGCACGGCAATGGCTTCGAACTTACCGGCAAACTTGGGCAGTATGCGCTCTATACCGCGGGCCAGGCGGGTATCCACCGGAATAATCGACTGACTGGCGGCCCGGGTACGGCGCAGGTCGGGATGATAAGCATCAATTACCTGCTGATCGTGCATGGAAGAGTGAATAGTGGTGATGGTGCCGCTCTCCACCCCAAAAGCTTCGTCGAGCACCTGGATCACCGGCACTATGCAGTTGGTGGTACAGGAACCGTTCGATACCACTTTATGTTCTGGTAGCAACGTGTCTTCGTTACAACCGTAAATAATGGTGTTGTCCATATCCGGTGCACCCGGCTGGGAAAACAGCACTTTTTTAGCACCTGCTTTGATGTGGGCCAGGCCACTGGCTTTATCGGTATACTGGCCGGTACATTCCAGCACAATATCCACACCCAGTTCGGCCCAGGGCAGGCCGGTGATTTCGGTTTGATGACACAGACGAATAACGTCACCGGCCACGGTGAGTTGTTCGCCCTGACGTTCCACATGGCAGGCAAAACGGCCATGGGACGTATCGTATTTGAGCAGATGTGCCATGCCATCGGGATCAGCGATTTCGTTAATCGCGACGACCTGGATAAACTGATTGCGGCCACTCTCGTAGAGTGCCCGCAGTACATTTCGGCCAATGCGGCCAAAGCCATTAATGGCGAGTCTTACCATATTTTTATGCAGCCTAAAGGCCGGAGCAGATTAAAGCCCCAGCGCAGCTTCTACCACGGCGTCAACAGTAATGTTGAAGTGCTTGAACAGCTCGCCGGCCGGTGCAGATTCACCAAAGGTGTCCATGCCCACAATGGCGCCATTAAAGCCCACGTACTTATACCAGCTCTCTTTAGACAGCGCTTCAACGGCAACGCGTTTCACCACTGTAGAAGGTAGAACTGACTCACGGTAAGCCGCATCCTGACGATCGAACACGTCGGTGGATGGCATAGACACTACGCGCACTGCTTTACCCTGCTCGCTCAGTTTGGCCGCAGCGTCAACAGCTAGCTGTACTTCAGAGCCGGTGGCAATGAGGATAAGTTCCGGTGTGCCGTCGCAGTCCACCAGTACGTAACCGCCTTTGGCGACATCAGCAACCTGTGCTTCGCTACGAGGCTGTTGTGCCAGGCCCTGACGGCTGAAGATCAACGAGGTAGGCCCATCAGTGCGTAAAATCGCTTCTTTCCATGCCACCGCAGATTCTACCTGATCGCACGGGCGCCAGTTGTCGAGGTTTGGCGTAGCACGCATGGCAACGACTTGTTCTACCGGCTGGTGCGTCGGGCCATCTTCGCCCAAACCAATTGAATCGTGGGTATATACAAAGATAACCGGCTGCTTCATTAATGCTGCCATACGTACAGCGTTACGAGCGTATTCCATAAACATCAGGAAGGTAGCACCATAGGCTTTAAAGCCGCCGTGCAGGGCAATACCATTCATCATGGCAGACATACCGAATTCGCGTACACCGTAGTAAACATAGTTACCGCTGGCATCGTCTTTTTCTACGCCTTTACAACCGTTCCAGATGGTCAGGTTAGAACCGGCCAGGTCGGCCGAGCCGCCTAATAATTCAGGCAGTAGCGGACCAAAAGCATTCAGCGCGTTTTGTGAGGCTTTACGGCTGGCAATCGTATCCGGATTCGCCTGCAGCTTAGCAATATAGTCATCGGCTTTCGCCACAAAATCTGCCGGTACGTCACCGCTTAAACGGCGCTTCAGCTCAGCAGCCAGCTCCGGGTAAGCTTCGGCGTATTTTGCAAACAGCTCATTCCAGGCCTGTTGCGCTTCACCGCCTTTGCTTTTGCCATCCCAGCCGGCGTAGATATCAGCCGGCACCTCAAACGGTGCATGGCTCCAGCCCAGCGCTTCACGGGTAAGGGTAATTTCATCGTCACCTAATGGTGCACCGTGGCAGTCTTCTTTACCCTGCTTATTAGGTGAGCCAAAACCAATAACGGTTTTACAGCAAATCAGCGTGGGTTTGCCGGTTTGGGCTTTGGCCGCTTCAATGGCGCTGTTGATTGCTTCAGGGTCGTGACCGTCGATATCGGTGATCACATGCCAGCCATAAGATTCGAAACGTTTTGGCGTATCATCGGTAAACCAGCCTTCTACTTCACCGTCGATAGAAATACCGTTGTCATCCCAGAACGCAATCAGCTTATTCAGGCCCAGGGTACCGGCCAGTGAGCTCGCTTCGTGGGAGATACCTTCCATCAGGCAGCCATCACCCAGGAACGCGTAGGTGTAATGGTCGACTACCGCAAAGTTATCGCGGTTAAATTGCGCTGCCAGCACTTTTTCAGCCAGCGCCATACCTACCGCATTGGTAATGCCCTGCCCCAACGGACCAGTAGTGGTTTCAACACCGGGTGCGTAGCCGTACTCAGGGTGACCAGGGGTTTTAGAATGTAACTGACGGAATTGCTTAAGTTCGTCGATAGGCAGCTCGTAGCCGGTGAGATGCAGCAGCGAATACAGCAACATTGAGCCGTGACCATTCGACAGGACAAAACGGTCGCGGTTAGCCCAGGCCGGATCAGCCGGGTTATGTTGCAGATGATCGCACCACAGTACCTGGGCGATGTCTGCCATGCCCATTGGCGCACCAGGGTGACCTGATTTGGCTTTCTGAACGGCATCCATACTTAATGCTCTGACAGCATTAGCAAGTTCTCGACGAGACGGCATGTTGACTCCTGAATTGTATTTGAGTGCCAGTTGATGTGGCAATTTACAGTAATTAATAACACATCAGCGATGTACTAATGTATTTGTGTTTGCTGCAAATCGCTGCTATTAACTTACGGCAATCCTGCAAACAGAAATACACTTTCACTCAGAGCTTCATATTGTTACCCACCGGCCAGTGCAGTTCAATGTGTTTTGGTCTTGTCGGAGCATTTAATAACAGTAGCAATGCTCCCTGGCGGGCGATAGCCAGCGCCAGACTGTCAAGTAAACGTAACAAATAGACTTTTAGACGTCCAGAAGTAAAGACTGGTATTTATACATCAGCTTGCTACAATAGTTGCATGTGTATTGATCTACAATGAGCACAGCCGCCGTAAAACAGCGCCAGAACGGTATATTTATTGTTTGTAACGGTGTTCAGGTAAGCAATACGCCCCGAATATAAATTTAAATAAACACGGAGCATGTAATGGCAGCCCATTTATTTACGTCCGAGTCAGTTTCTGAAGGCCATCCGGACAAGATTGCCGATCAAATATCCGATGCGGTACTTGATGCAATCCTGCAGCAGGATCCCAAAGCGCGTGTCGCCTGCGAAACTTATGTAAAAACCGGCATGGTGCTGGTTGGTGGTGAAATTACAACTTCTGCATGGGTAGATATTGAAGAGCTCACTCGCCAGACCGTGCGCGAAATTGGCTATACCCATTCAGATATGGGGTTTGATGCAGACTCCTGCGCGGTACTTAATGCCATTGGTAAACAGTCGCCAGACATCAATCAGGGCGTAGACCGCACTCGCCCGGAAGAACAAGGCGCTGGTGACCAGGGTCTGATGTTTGGCTATGCCAGTGACGAAACCGAAGTGTTAATGCCTGCTCCCATTACTTATTCACACCGTCTGGTACAGCGTCAGGCAGAAATGCGTAAGTCGGGCAAGCTCGACTGGTTGCGCCCGGATGCGAAAAGCCAGGTAACCTTTATATACGAGGATAATGTGCCGGTAGGCATTGATGCCGTGGTACTGTCTACTCAGCATTGTGATTCGGTGTCTACCGAGACCGTGCGCGAAGCAGTGATGGAAGAAGTCATCAAACCAGTACTACCGGCTGAGTGGATTACGGCCAGCACCAAATTTCATATCAACCCCACCGGGCGCTTTGTCATCGGCGGCCCCATGGGTGATTGCGGTCTGACCGGGCGTAAGATTATTGTAGATACCTACGGTGGTATGGCGCGCCATGGTGGCGGAGCTTTCTCTGGTAAAGATCCCTCTAAAGTAGACCGTTCGGCAGCCTATGCCGGGCGTTATGTAGCGAAGAATATTGTGGCGGCTGGCCTTGCCAAGCGTTGTGAAATTCAGGTGTCTTATGCCATTGGTGTGGCAGAGCCAACGTCTATCAGCATCGATACTTTTGGCACCAGCCAGTACGACGAAGCAACCCTGGTAGCACTGGTTAAACAGCACTTTGATTTACGTCCTTATGGTCTTATCAAGATGCTCGACCTGGAACGCCCTATTTACCAGCCCACAGCTGCATATGGCCACTTTGGCCGCGACAGTTTCCCATGGGAAGCCACTGATAAAGCCGAGGCTTTACGCGCTTCGGTTTAAGCCACGCGCTTTTTGCTTACAACGCCAGACTCAGGTCTGGCGTTTTTGTTTTCAGCCCTAAACCACCTACTTCTGTAGGTGGTTATCATTCGTGGAAGGGCTTGGCCCGTATAGATAAGTCAGCAAATAAGGGGGTATATAGATTGTTGTCGGAGTCGCCGACCGCGACCAAAGGGTGTTGTGCGACCCGGTAACCGTGAACCACTCTGGACTCCCCGCAGCCCTTAACAGTGAAAAGCGTCATCGTCCCTGACAGAACAAACTAGACCGTCAATGACAACACTGAAGAAGGGCACAATTATTGTCCTTTCTTCGATTTAAACAGAGCCCCCTTTTAGGGGTTAACGCAAAGCCACCTTCTTTAGAAGGTGGATTCTTTACTTGTGCTAATAAGCATTGGCCATTGCTAAGGCATCCGGCAGGCCCATTCTGGCCAGATGTATATTTTGATATTCCCTTTGGTGGGTTACTTCCAGTTCGGCAAAATCCGGCGGTAGAAATTGCCGGCTGTGTATTTCGCTATCGAACGTTACTTCCACCAGAATTAGCGGCTCCAGATGTGCGGTAAACACATCTAATAATAACCTATGGCCGAAAAAACCGATGCGATAGCGTTTTTTCTCAACCCGCATATGTTGGGTGAGCGGCCACAAGTCATTAAACTGCTCTGCGCTAATAGAAATTTCTGTGTCGAGACGCTTTAAGCCAACTCCCTGTTCGACTGTCATAGTAAAGTCACCCCCTTCGTCTCTTATTGTAATATGCCGGTCTCCCTGAGCGGCTATGTAACCCTGCCTGACCAACACGGGTTTCCGCGTTTCCAGTAATCCTTCAGGTAAGTAAGTAACAACAAATTTTCGTTCAATTTCCCAGTCTGCTCGCATTATTTGATCCTCAGAGGGCAACGTCCGTGGCCGCCTTATCAGTGGTTCCGTATTGATTGAATCCCGAAAGCAACAATGTTCATTAACTACGATCTTAACTTTTTGTTTTATATATAATTACAACGTTATCTTTATGAAAAAACCGGCTTGTAGGGCGCTGCTTTTTATCTTTATTGATAACTTTAAAGCTAGCTGAGGCGGGTCTGTTTCGCCAGCTAAATCGACGAAATGCGGTGAATAAAAAAGTGCTTTTCACACTTGGTATCAGCTCTGATTAGGTCTATATTGATACTATGCTGCCCTAAAAGCCCGCGGTGCTTTAGGTTCCGCAAAAAAGCAGCAGTTATAAAAATACTGGAATAACACTGCGTAGAGTAACTTTACGCTTTATTTGCACTCTCACACGGGAAGACCTCTCAATGAACAAGCCCTTTTTCCGCTTGTTTTTGTTTGGTTTGGTTGCGATGTTTAGTTGTCCGCTACTGGCCAATCAAGCTGCCATGTTGCCAGATTCTTCACTGGTTACTCAGCCCGTGGGAAACACTCAGTATTTTATTGCTTATCAAAGCAAGCGCCTGCCCAAGTGGAATTTTAGTGTTGAGGTTAACCGCTCGTATGCGGCTCGTTTTGCCAGTGATACACGCACTCTCCCCATGTCTGTGGTGGGCCTGGAAGCGGTAAGTTTATCGGCCAGACGGGCACTGCCGGTTAAGTCTTCACAATGGATTTACGCCACCATTCGCTCTACTCAGTACTCGCTAACGCCTCAGTCTGGTGCAGTGCCAATAGTGAGCGACAGCGACAGAGCAGCAAGCGTAGGCTGGCAGTTTGGTGAAATGCGCGGCTTTGGTGTGGCGGTAGGCTACGAATACCGCGATGCCGGGCAGATTGATATCAACTCACTGGTTATGGGCGTGCACTACTATTTTTAAGACTGGTATTTTTAAGTCTGTCCTGCCGGCTACTCGCTCAGTATAAAATCAACCACACTGTCGGCATGCAGCACTGCCGTATCCAGCACTGGTAAGGGGCTGTCTTCTGCAGTTACCAGTAAGCCTATCTCAGTACATCCAAGAATAATGGCTTCGGCTCCTGCCGCTTTGAGGTTTTTAATGATCTGCAGGTAACGGCTAAGTGATTCCTTGCGGATAACCCCCTGACAAAGCTCTTCATAGATCACGCGATGCACATCCTGCCGCTCTGCATGTTCCGGCACCAATACCGACAATCCGCCCGCGCTGAGATGATCGCGCAAAAATCCCTGTTCCATGGTGAAGGCTGTGCCGAGCAAACCTAAACGGCGGTATCCCCGGGCCTGGCTTTCGGCTATCAGTGCGTCACCGATGTGCAACAATGGAATGCGCACCACATTTGCTATCTGAGGTGCCACTTTATGCATCGTATTGGTGCAAATCGCCAACGCATCGGCGCCGGCTTTTTCGAGACTTTTGCCAACGGATGCCAGATAATCTGCCAGTTGTAGCCAGTCATTGTTGTGTTGCAGTTCGGCGATACGCGCAAAGTCCACGCTGTAAAGGATCAGCGGTGCACTGTGTAACCCCCCTTTGCGTTGCTTAATTTGCTGGTTAATACGCTGGTAATAAGTCAGCGAAGACTCCCAACTCATCCCGCCGATAAGGCCCACCGTTTTCATTTCGTTTCCTTGCCTGAAGAGTTCGTTACTGATGAGCAGGGTAACCCACCTCAACCCGGTTTAGCCATTAATTACGGCGCGGGCGAGATGATCGGTATCCTGATGCGGGAGCGTGCGTATAAAGGTTTGCTGAATAATTTCTGCATCGGTACTGGCACGATGACGGCAGCCATTGAAATGCGACACCACCTGATTTTTGGTGCGCATCCACAAGTCCATTTGCTGTTCGCTAAGCACGTATTCCAGCGCTCTGACACTAAACGACATATCCACGCCGGCGGCGGCGTACAGCTTAATAAGCCAGGGGTGATCCACCACCCAGCCATCGGTATAGGCGGTGCCATTCGCCAGAAACTGATTAAGCGCCAGGCACACGTCGCGGCCATCATTGCCCCACTTTTGCAGGTGGTCGCGGCTCAATCCGTGGAGCGCCTCGGCTTTTTTATCCCAGTGTGACCACTGGGGGTACGGACGAATCAATCGACAAAAACGCGCACCATCACTCCTGATCACACCTACCTCTATGGGGTAGCTGTGAGAGCTAAAACCGCTGGCTTCCACGTCGATGATTGTTGGTATTTGCATGCCGCTTTTTCCTGTCTGTATCTTAAAGCTAGTTTGTTATTTGTCAGATGCAAATTTAAACCATAATGTAGCTGTACTTATTTAGTCTGGCCGGGTAAAACTCTGGCGCTGACTGCCCTTTGGCATTACTTCCGGCTAAACGTTTAATGCCAGGGGCAATCAATTACCGTGCCACTACAAATTATCGACTGAGTTGAATAAGGGATCATGTTTTTTATCGATAATTTTCTGGTAATGGCGTTTACTAACGCTCGTATTTTTGAGCCAGTATGACTCTCAGACATTGCACCCTGATGACCAATTCGTCACAAAAAAGGATCCATCTGGCTATGCACAGCGTATTGCACGAGTATTGAAGACTGTGCCACACTGGATTGCCTTTTCCCTTATTTAACTTTGGCTTTTATGACAGCGTCACTGAATAAAGTTACCGACACATCCACTCGTCATTTTCGTTTTTTTGATTTTGTTCTGGCTGCCACCTGTATCTTAATTGTGTGCTCCAACATTATCGGTGCGGGTAAAGTGGCGGAGATTGCTGGTTTTACCTTTGGTGCCGGCGTGATTTTCTTTCCTTTATCCTATGTACTGGGCGACGTACTGACCGAGGTTTACGGCTATCAACGCGCACGGCGGGCTATCTGGGCGGGATTCTTTGCTGCCGGATTTGCTGCCTTTATGGCCTGGTTTATTACTGAAATGCCACCAGCACCAGGCTGGAATGAAAACCTCGGCGGCGGACTCAGCCGGCAGGACAGTTTCGCCATGAACTTTGGCCAGGCACCGCGTATCGTACTGGCCTCAGTACTGGCAATCTGGTTAGGTGAGTTTGCTAATGCATTTGTTATGGCGAAAATGAAAGTGCTCAGCAAAGGCAAAGCACTTTATCAGCGAACAATTGGCTCTACCATTGTGGGGCAGGCGGTAGACTCGGCGGTGTTTTATCCGGTGGCTTTCTGGGGGATCTGGAGTACCGAACTTATCTTTACGGTAATGGCCACCAATTACGCACTGAAAGTGTTGTGGGAAGTGCTCTTAACGCCGGTAACCTACAAAGTTATTGCGGTGCTGAAACGTGCAGAGGGTGTTGATGTGTACGACGAACACACCAACTTTACCCCCTTTTCGATCAAATAATTCGCCTTGCGCTTACAGCTTAAAGCGGCTGACCTGGCGCTGCAGATCACTCGCTAATTGACTGAGCTGCTCGCTGTTGGCAGCCACCATCTCCGAGGCGCTGCTGGTTTGTTCGCTGACCACGGTGATATCGCCCAGATGCTGCTGAATTTCTTTTACTACAACACTTTGCTCTTCGGTGGCCTCTGCGCCATCAAGGGCTTGCTCGCGAACGCTCTCTACATGGCCAAGGATTTGTTCGAGGCTGTCGTTGGCATGACTGGTAAGCTGCATGCTGTCGATAGCATTTTGCTCACTTTGCTCCATGCTCGATACCGATTGCGCCACACTGCTACGCAAACGTTCAATTACGCCACGCACTTCTTCAGTTGAACTGCGGGTGCGCATAGCGAGCTGACGAACTTCATCGGCCACAACCGCAAAGCCGCGCCCTGAATCCCCTGCCCGGGCAGCTTCAATAGCAGCGTTTAACGCCAACAGATTGGTTTGCTCAGAAATACTTTCGATTTCCACCAGCACGTTGGCAATTTCCACGGTATCGGCTTCCAGTGCCCGTAACTGACCGGCGGTAGCTGCTACTACCTCTGACATGCCTTTAATGGTCGCTTCCGAGTCTGCCACTTCGGCTGAGCTGCTTTTCACGCCTTTTTCCACTAACTCGCTGACCTGCGCGGTTTGATTTGCCCGCTCGTTAATGGCGTCGATGGTGACACTCAGGCTTTCCACTGCGTGATACAACTGCTGGGTACTGCGCATTTCGGCCTGCACGCCCTGATTAGTTTGCACCGCTGCCGACGCCAATTGTTCGGCACTGCCTTCCACCTGAGTAGCCGACGCCACCAGCTGAGCGATTAACGACTGGAATACCTCCAGCGTCTTATCGATATTCGCCGCCATTTCACCCAACTCATCCGCCGAGTGATAATTAAGCCGCACGGATAAATCGGCATTGGCCACTTGCTCCATGATGCGATTAACCCGCCGTAACGGACGTAGAATCGAGGTGCACAATCGCAACCCGGCAAACACCATTACACTGCCGATGATCACCAGTGCGATAGAATTTACCAGGATGTCATGCAAAATTTGCGCATTGATATCATCTATAAACACACCGGTACCTACTGCCCACCCCCATGGCTTGAAGGTGGCCACATAACTTACTTTGGGCTCTGCCGTTTGGCTCCCCGCCTTTTTCCATTTGTATTCAAAAAAGTCGGCCTGATTAGCACTGTTGTTAACCAGAGCCGCCATTTGGGCGAACACCGGCTCGCCGGCTTCAGTAAGCACCTGACTGTAGTCTTTGCCTCTTACATCCACCCGGTCACCATGGCCAATCATTCTGGCTCGGCCGTCCAGCACAAAGAAATACTCGTTGCCCTGATACCGCTGCTGGTTGAGTTGAGCAAGTGCCCGCTCCTGTGCCTCGCTTTCGGTCAGTTCACCACTGAGTACCAGCTGGTGATAGGTATTGAGCTGACTTACCGCTGATTGCACCAGACTCTGCACTTCGCGCTGACGTGCATTTACTGCATCGTTGTAGGCATTGAATAAGCTAAAAACTTCCAGTGCCAGTATTGCCAGTAGCACCGCTGCAATACTCGCATAAAGCCGACCACTGATAGTGGTAAATAATCCTTTAAACATGGTGAAAGAGGTAATAGGTGGGTTTGATTAAGTACTATTAAACGATATTAAAAAATGCTAAACCACCACTAATTTACATAAGAATAAATTGATATATAGCGGAATAAATACAACCTAAACAGGCATTAATCAACATCGTGGATTTATGTTAATATAGTTTTAAAAACAGTACTTTAGTATAATTTTTTGTGAATTTTTTGAGCGTGCCCCTTACCAATTAATAAGACTGGTAAGACCAGGTTAATCGATTAAGATTGTCTGCTTTTTAACCATTTAATACATTGTCAAAACCAACGACTTCATTTTGTGTAACACGCAAAAAAGCGCCGGTAGATACCGGCGCTTGATATGACTAAGTTGTCAGGGAAGCCTTATCAGCTTCGCCGTGCAAAAAGCGCGATTAAAAACTCGCTTTTAAGTTCAGGGCTGCCGTGCGTGGTGCACCAATCCAGGCTCCGCCATTCACCACTGTACCCAGGTAGCTGCTGTCGAACAGGTTGTTAATAGTTAAGCGGACATCAATGTTGCTGATCCCCTGAACCGGCGAATCAACCACCGCGCCCAGGTAGAAGTCGGCTACAGTGTAAGAATCAACTTCAAAAGAACCGGCTGAGCGCTCGCCCACATACTTGGTTGAAAGACCCATGTTGTACACGTCGGCAGTATAATCCAGGCTTACCACAAACATGTCTTCGGCTGAGCCAACCACGCGCTGACCATCCACAAAGCCGGTAGAGGCAGCAGGATCCTTGTACTCTGAATTGTTGTGAGTGTACGAGAAGTACAGACCAAGTTTATTGGTAATGGTGTAATCCATGGCTACTTCAATACCGTCTGACTGCACACCACCCACGTTAACGTAAGTGCCGTCGAGCTCACCTAAGTAATCTACACCATCAGCGTCTTCAGCACTTTGGTAGGTAATACGGTTGTCAAAGTCGATGTTGTAGTAAGTTAAGCTGACATTGATATCGGCAGCCACATAGCGCAAACCTAAATCGATGTTGTCGGCGGTTTCCGGCTCAACCGAAGAAATATCTACTGAGCTGCTTTCCAGCACGCCGTCTTTAATGGCAGCGTAGTTTTGTGCAAACCCGGCGAACACTTCAATTTCATCAGTTACCGGCGCAACTACACCAGCAGAAAACAGTACATCCGAGTCAGACTCAACCGACAAACTGTTCCCCGGTACAAAGAGGTCTTTTTTCTCGATATCAACGTTAAATTTCTTGGCACCAACGCGCAGTGTGGCCACACCGAGGTCGATTTCATCTTCCACATAATACATCAGCGTTTCAACCGGGAATTCGCTGCTGTACTGCACCCAGTATGGGGTTTCATCAAACTGATAACCTACCCGTGAATCGATTATTTTCTGCCAGCTACGGTTTTCTTTACGCTCGTAATCTTCGTACCACAAACCCGCGCGCAGGGTGTTTTCCATGTCGCCAATCTGCGCAACCCATACGGCATCGATATTGATACCGGTACGCTGCTTGTCGTAGTTGGTGTGGCGATAAGAGCCAACCGGAATCGCATTAGTCGGATAACAGGCCGGATCGTACACTGCACCGCCGCCACCATAAGGGAATGTCAGCGAGCTTTCACAATCAGCCATGGGTGATAGCGAGTTGCCGTTTGCATCCACAAAGTAGATTTGCCCCAGCGGCGCGCCGCCTTCATAAGTATTGCCGTGTACCAGCTCCGAATGGCCGTTGCTGCCATCATCGTTAACGTCCACGACGTAAGGCGGTACCCAGTCACCGCGGCCTTCGTTTTTGTGCCAGTAGGCATTGGCTTTCACGTCTACGCCACCCAATGACATATTGGCTTCTAAGTAAGCAAACAGGTTCTCACGCAGGGTAGACCAGCCTCGGCGATAAGACTGATCGATGTAAGGCACACCGGTCCAGTTGCCGGTTAATTCGTCCCAGGCCGGGCTTTGAGCAAACTGCTCAAGGCTGAAAATGCGCTGGTAGTTATCTTCGTGAGTATCGTCGTAAGAAATGTAACCGGTGATATCCATGTTGCTCATATAGCTGACAAACTTGGCAGCCATATGATCGCGGGTATTCTCGGCGGTTTGCGTCATCCAGTCGCTGTTTTCCTGGGTCGACATACTGATCCAGGCATAGGTGTCGGCGGCAATTTCACCGGTTTCATAACGCATAAATAATTTCTGCGCGTCGAATTCACCAAAGGTCGAGCTCACCGTAAGTAACTCTTCCGTGCCCGGATTAATGGTAGTGAAGTTAATAGTACCACCCAGTGCTTCGTGTGAGCGGGACGCGATATCAGCAGTACCCTGAGACACTTCTACAGCGCGCAGGTTTTCGGTATCGATATAGCGATTGGCTTTGGCACCACCGCCGTAGTTAGAGTTACCATTGGCAATGCCATCAACCGTCATACCAATTTGTTGCTGGTCGAGATCCACAGAGAAACCACGAATTGAAATACTCGTAGACCAGTCGTCTGAGCCAAAGGTATCACCTTCGTTGATCAGCACGCCCGGCAGGTTGTCAATGGTAGCCAGCACGCTGGTCATGCTGCTTTGCTGCTTGATCATCGACTCTTCTGTAGCGTTGTTGGCGTAAGATACGCTGCGTCCTACTACGGTGACTTCTTCGATTTCATCCGGCTGGGCAGCAGGCGCATTCATCGCTTCGGCCAAAACGGGCGTACCAGCCATAGCGGCCAGTACCGACAAAGCCAGCAGCGAGCGCTGCTTTAACTTAGTTGGGTTCATGGTTGTGTTTCCTGTGTGATTTTATAGGGATATTTGGCGCGCCAGATTAGACTCACTCAATGACAATTCCATGACAATTCCATGACCATTCCCTGACAGTTAAATGAATAAAAAAACATATAAAATTCATCTATTTGTAACAGTCACACAGGTTTAAAAAGCCTACGATATAACGTTATTTTGAAGGCCCGGTTTACGCCAGGCTGGCAAGTGCATCAACCAGCGCATCTATATCTTTTAATGTGGTAAATACCTGAGGTGTAACGCGGATACAGCTGCCGCTGGCTAAATCGTGACGGCCAACCGTGAACACTCCGAATACGTTTTCCAGACGTTTCTGCAATTGATTAACTTGCTCGCGGCTGGTTTGCCCGGCAAGGCGAAAGCCGCCCATTCCGCTGGCACTGGCATCATCGGTAGCCCCCAGAACTTCGATGTGCGGCATGTTGCGTGCTTTGCTCACCCAGCGCTCCCGCAAGTATTTTAAGCGGGCCATTTTGGCCGCCGGACCAACCCTATTGTGAAAACGGATAGCATCTGGTACCGCAAGAAAGGCGGCAAAGTTAGACGTGGCCATATGCACCCGTTTGTGCACCAGGGTATTATCGGGATCGGTTTCACCAGGATAGGGAGCTACTTTGTCCAACGTACCCTTACGCATATATAAGGCACCAACGCCCACTGGCGAACCAATCCATTTGTGCAGGTTAAACACCGCCCAATCGACATTCAGTTCTGGCAGAGTAAAGTCGATTAGCCCCCATGACTGAGCGCAGTCGCAGATCACATCAACGCCATGCTGTTTAGCAAAAGCCGCGATTTCGGCCACTGGTAATATTAACCCGTGTTGATTAGAAGCATGGGTCAGGATCATTAGTTTCAGGTTGGCTGTGCTGCGGATCTTGTCCTGGTATACCTCAAGCAATTGCTGTTTGGAGGCTTGCGCAGGCAAGTTAATTTCTACCCCTGTGGCGCCGCGCTGTTCTGCCAGTGCCGCCATGGTGCGTTGAAAGGCGGGATAGTCGATATCAGCCCACATCAGACTGTCGCCAGGCTTTATGCCTTTATACTGGAATAACAGATTATGCATGGCTTCGGTGGCATTGCGGGTGAGCGCAATTTCTTCTGGCGGGACCGCCAGTGACTCTGCCACAGCATTTACCGAATCCTTTGAATCCCCGTACCAGTCTTTACGCGCGTAGAATGACAACTGATGATTCACCATTTTGGTCAGTTCGATATAAGACTGCTCCACGGGCAACGCCATCTTGCCCCAGTAGCCATGCTCAAGATTAACAATGCCATCGGTCTTTTTATAAAAGGCGCTTACCAAGCGCCAGTAGGCTTCATCTTTCGCCAGCTCAACAGCAGATAAATCGGATTGTGGCAAGGCTGGCCAGCCATCGGCAAAGGCTCGTGTGGCCGCCAGAGAACCAGACAGCAACAAAGAGTGCTGTAAAAGTTTACGCCGGGATAATAAAGGGGCAGACATGCAAGAGACTCCAGAGTAATGTAGATTAGTATTTTTTATACGATTACACTATTACGTTTTGAAAACAATCTCTTGAAAGCCGGTTAAGATAAAACAACGAATCTTAGAGATATGTTACAACATAACAAAACCAACAAAAATGCGGTTTAATTTGTGGGAGTCGTTGTTGTGGTCTAATTTTATACTTTAGATGGTGTATGTTTACTTAGAGATCCTCAATTGACTTCATTTCAGCCCTTGCATTCTGTTACTTCCCAGTCGCTTACCGGCAAGCTACAAGGATTTCACGAAGCGTTATTAGCCGACTATCCGCATATTTGCCGACTGGCCTGCGCCATTTATGATAAACCCACAGATGTGCTTAAAACTTTTATTAACAGCACCCGTCAGGGTCATGCTATTGCCGGGTACGAGGTAAAGCTGCACGATACGCCCTCTTTACTTCACCTGGCCAACCATCAGCAAAGCCGGGTTATTGATGATATCAGCGCTGAGATCCACGGCGGTTCGGTACATTCAGACTGGTTGCTTGAACAGGGGTATATGAGTTCGTTTACCGTCCCCATCATTCGTCAGAACCAGTTTCTCGGCTTTGTGTTTATTGATAGCGTTGAAAAAGACAGCTTTACCCCAAGCATCCAGCGTGACCTTATTATGCGCTGCGCCAGCATTTGTGATGCTATTGCCAACGAACTGGCAGCTGCCCATTTACTGGTAGCCACCGCATCGGCCATTCGCAGCATCGCTAACCTGCGGGATTTTGAAACCGGCATGCACCTCACCCGCATGGCGGAACTGAGTAAACTGATTGCCCGTAATTTACCTGCTCACTTTGGCCTCTCCGATGAAGACATTGAGCACATTTACCTGTTTTCGCCACTCCACGATATCGGCAAAATAGGCATTCCCGATGCCATTTTATTAAAGGCTGGCAGGCTAACCGATAGCGAACGTCAGATTATGCAAACCCACGTGCAAAAGGGCGTAGACATGATTGATTCCATCCTCGCGGATTTTAATCTGATTGAGGCTAACGATGCCAGGATCATGCGCAATATTATTGCCTTTCATCATGAGTATCTCGACGGTTCCGGCTACCCTTTTGGGCTCAAGGGTGAGCAGGTGCCCATTGAAGCCCGGATAGTTACTGTGGCCGATATCTTCGATGCCCTGACCCACAAACGGCCTTACAAAAAGTCCTGGTCGGTGGAAAACTCGCTCACCGAGCTACATCAAATGGTTGAGCAGGGCAAGATTGATGACGACTGCGTTACCGCGCTGGCTAACTCGTTAAACGCAGCCCAGCATATTGTTACCACCTATTGTGACAGCCAGGAGCCGGCCAGTAATCCAGGCTATTAGCAATATAAGCGCTTTCATCCCCTGTTTGCTTTGTGGTTCAATAGTTTACCCGATACTGGTTCAGGTATCGGGTATAAGTCTGCTTGCTAATTAGGATGAATTAGTTTTGATTTTTGAATCGCTCACTGGGTTTGACATAGTGTTGGTGCTGGCTATTGGCTTTATGGTAGGCCTGGCCAAAGCCGGGATCCACGGCCTGACACTGTTATCGGTACCGCTGCTTGCCTTGCTATTTGGCGGTAAACACTCCTCCGGCGTCATGCTGCCTATGCTGATAATGGCCGACATATTCGCCGTGCATCATTATCACCGCCATGCTAACTGGCAATTTCTTATCAAGCTCTTTCCGTCGGCATTTGTGGGCGTCTTAATTGGTACCTGGCTGGGCGACCACATTAACGATGCGCTGTTTATGCAGATTATGGCGGTGATTATTTTTGCCAGTGTGGGGCTGATGTTGTGGCTTGAGCGCAATAAATCCGCCGTGCCGGATTACACCTGGTTTGCCATTCTGGCTGGGGTGCTTGGCGGTTTTACCACTATGGTGGGCAACCTTGCCGGCTCAGTAATGGCCGTTTACCTGCTAAGTATGCGCCTGCCTAAAAACGAGTTTATTGGCACTGCGGCCTGGTTCTTCCTGGTAATCAATATTTTTAAGGTACCCTTCCACGTATATGTGTGGGAAACCATTAACTGGCAGAGCTTTTCCTTAAATCTGATAGCCTTACCGCTGATCATTGCCGGTGTGTATTTAGGGATCTGGCTGGTAAAGCGGATCAACGAAAAACACTACCGCTGGCTGGTGATTGGCATGACCTTACTGGCTGCCGCCGCATTATTGCCGGGGTAGCTATTTTAACGGGTGGCACAGGCTCATAAAACCAGCCTGCATCGTTGAATACGTATGTTTGTGTTTTTACGGTAAATCAGCGGCTATGCTTGGGGAAATGCCAATTGAGAGAGCCTTGCCCATGTCACACAGTTTTCCGACCTCAGCCAGACACGGCCTTTTCCTGAGCGTGCTGGCTGCGTTATTGTTAGGGTGTAATCCATCCCCAACCAGTACCGAGGACAACGTGTCTGCCAGCCACCAAAAACCGCAACCACAAGCCGCTCTACCCGCCGGTAAGCCCGTGGTATACCAGGTCTTCACCCGCTTATTCGGCAATAAAAATACCACTAACAAGCCGTGGGGCACGCTGGAGGAAAATGGCGTGGGCAAATTTGCAGACTTTACCGATAAAGCCTTGCAGGGCATTAAGGCGCTGGGCACCACCCATATCTGGTATACCGGCGTACCTCACCACGCGGTGATCAATGATTACAGCGCTTATGGCATCAGTCACGACGATCCGGACGTGGTAAAAGGCCGCGCAGGTTCACCCTATGCGGTAAAAGACTATTACAATGTAAACCCCGATCTGGCCGTTGATCCGGCCAATCGCCTGGCAGAATTTGAGGCGCTTATTGCGCGCACCCACACCCATGGCATGAAAGTGATCATCGATATTGTGCCTAATCACGTGGCACGCAACTACGAGTCGTTATCGAGCCCTGCCGGGGTAAGTGACTTTGGCGCTCACGACAATACCGCAGTGACTTATGCCCGGGACAATAACTTCTATTACGTGGTGGGCGAGTCATTCCAGGTGCCTGCCACTGATAACGGCTATCAACCACTTGGAGGTCAGCCCCACCCGCTGGCTGATGGTAAGTTTGAGGAAAATCCGGCCAAGTGGACGGGCAATGGCGCACGGGCAGCCCGGCCCGATGCCAATGACTGGTATGAAACCGTTAAGGTCAATTACGGTATTAAACCCGACGGCAGTGAAGACTTCCCGGCCTTGCCAGCAGGATTTGAGCTACAATCCGTTGCTGCCCACGCTGCTTTCTGGCAGGACAAAGACGTACCTGATTCCTGGCGGAAATTCCGTGATATCACCCATTACTGGCTCGATAAGGGCGTAGATGGCTTTCGCTACGACATGGCCGAGATGGTACCGGTAGCGTTTTGGTCTTATTTAAATTCATCGATAAAGGTACGTAACCCGGACGCTTTTTTACTGGCCGAAGTTTATCAGCCTCAGCTTTACCGTGATTACCTTCACCTGGGCAAAATGGACTATCTCTACGACAAAGTGGCGTTTTATGACTCGTTAAAAGCCATTATGCAGGGCCATGGCGATACCGCAGATCTGGTTTCTATTCAGGCGGACATGCAGGATATCGAGCGTCATATGCTGCATTTTCTGGAAAATCATGATGAGCAGCGTATCGCTGCTCCTGAATTTGCCGGGGATGCCGATAAGGGCAAACCAGCGATGGTGGTATCAGCCCTAATCAGCCGTTCACCAACCATGGTGTACTTTGGTCAGGAAGTGGGCGAAGACGGCAGCGAAAATATGGGGTTTGGCAAACCGTCGCGCACCACCATCTTTGATTACGCCGGTGTACCCGCCCACCAGCGCTGGATGAATAACGGGGCGTTTGATGGCGGGCAACTATCAGAAAAAGAACGAGCACTGCGAGACTTTTACCGCCGGGTTCTTACTATTTCGGCTGACTACCCTGCCATGAGAGGTGATTATTACAGCCTGCATGCAGCGAGTCTGGCCAATGACAGTGACTACTCCTCATCCCAGCTGGCTTTTGCCCGCTGGACAGACACCCAAAACATGATTGTTGCGGCCAACTTTAACGCCACCACACCAGTAACTGTTGAGCTCACTTTGCCAAAGGATTTGCTGATAAAGTGGCAATTACCACAGGGTGAAGTAGCTCTGACAGAACACCTGAATCAACCTCAAACAGCGAACAAGATGATGGTCAATGGCGAAACCGGCCGCATACAGCTTACTTTACCGCCACTGGGCTCGGTGGTGTACACCGTAGATCGCTAACCAAAATTTAAGGGGCCTTCAAGGGGTCTTCAAGGGGTCAGAGTAAATTAATCTGACCCCTTAAATTCAAGTTACTCTGACCCCTTGAATAGACCCCTTGAAGAAACCACCTCGTTAGGAGGTGGCATATCCTGCTAACGAATAAGCTGTTAGCACTATTTAGATGTTAATTTACTGGGCAGGCTACTGGAAATGAATACGTTGAACTAGTGCAGGTTACTGCATCTTCGTCAGAAGAACAGGTTTTGTAACTCACATTTCTTACGCAAAAGGACGAGCCGTTCCTCGTACTTCTGGTCACCTCATTGGAAGATTCCATACCGTCCCCGATATACACTCCCCAAGAGAATTGTTCAGCAATCTCCTGGACTAAATCCCTTAAGCATTGATGATCAGCAGTTGTGGTGTTATAAGCCTCGTTATTAACCCCATCAGGGAAGGCATTCTGAAAGCTTAAACCATCAATCCTGGATAAATGTCTATCTAATTTAAGACCGATATGAACTTGCGACACATCTCCCAGTTCCAAAGTCCCTTTAAAACTTAGATCAAATACCAATCGATTATCGTCATCCCCTAAGGTCGCTATAAGGGGTATTTGTGTTGATTCCCAGGTAACTCCCAACGCCACAGTGTTCCTGCCTAATTGCACATTTAAGCCAGTAAGATCCTCATCTTCGCCAATATCATTTACATTCACGCCATTTAAATGTTCGGCCAGCTCCCTTCTTACAAAATCCTGAGTATCTGATTGCGTGATTCGATTTTTCATATATTGACTCACTGCGGCACAGGAGGCCGGATCAGAGTTATTCCCGGTCAACACTGAATTACCAGGCACACTAATGCCTTGCACAGATAAGAAATCTTCGTAACTAACTTCCAGGTTTCCCCCGCTAGTTGCTATGAGGACGTCATCGTAAAAATTATAAAATATTTCAGCCGCCGACAGTTCATCAGAAGAAACACCGACAGGTGTTGAATTAATTTGAATTATGTATTGCTGTGGATAAGACGCTGTAACTCTATACTTCCTGGTAGTTTTATTTTGTGGATCAATGATAATGACGTCTTTATTGGTAACATCACAATACATTGGCGTCTCATCTATTACCGCAGGTCCTCCTCCTAGGTCACCAAACTGACATGAGGGCTGGTCAAACTTAGTTGTCGCTAAATCTCGAGCTTGAGATTCCGAGCAACTCTGACAAACAAAAGTCTCGGTGACCTCTGCTGATACGGGGAGAATAAACGAAGGAATAATTAGCAGAAAGTACGCTAATCGTTTCTGTAAGCCCATGTTATGCTCCGTATAAATGGGATTGAGTTAGCGAGTACTCTAAAGCGAGTGTAGAAAAGAGAAAGAATTATTGCAATAGGTAAAATGAGGAAACTCAAAAAGAAAAGAAATCAAGGCAAATCAAAGGGTCTTCAAGGGGTCAGAGGGTCTTCAAGGGGTCAGAGTACATGAATCAACTGATTCATGTACTCTGACCCTGAGGGATCCCCACGAATTTAATTTCATGTGCCTGCGGCCCAGGCAGCGTCAACTATGGAGCTGTACCATTTGAGTGCAGCTTTCCACTGTCGCATAGTGAATCTTATTCGGCAAGCAATAGCTCTCAGACCGAGATAGTGGAATGACAGCACGCTTCTGGTGTCGGTATTAGCTTGGAAGCGCCGATGTTTATTCGAAGAGACGACTACCATACCCAATAAGATAGCAACCAGTGA
>NZ_PVNP01000199.1:364-801 GCF_002993365.1 Marisediminitalea alba | reverse complement strand
CTGAGGGATCCCCACGAATTTAATTTCATGTGCCTGCGGCCCAGGCAGCGTCAACTATGGAGCTGTACCATTTGAGTGCAGCTTTCCACTGTCGCATAGTGAATCTTATTCGGCAAGCAATAGCTCTCAGACCGAGATAGTGGAATGACAGCACGCTTCTGGTGTCGGTATTAGCTTGGAAGCGCCGATGTTTATTCGAAGAGACGACTACCATACCCAATAAGATAGCAACCAGTGACGCTAACGTAGTAAGTAATATCAGTATTGTTAGACGCTGCTTTTTCACGCTTTTATTTTGCTCATAGCCAAGCCCGAACTTGGTGCTTTTCATGTCCCTAAAGCCTTCTTCAATCTGCATGCGCTGGCGATAAATGGCAACGACCTGTTTCGATAAGCGTCGATGAGATGCTAGTGATGTGGCTAACAGCCACGGGTCT
>NZ_PVNP01000199.1:0-303 GCF_002993365.1 Marisediminitalea alba | reverse complement strand
CGCCCTTTCGCTTTCTGCTTGAACAGAACTAACGTACAGGCAAAGGGGTTACCTCTAGCTATTTGGCTGTTATCAAAACGCTTTGGTCGACTGGTCGCTTGGGCATAAAGGTGACGAATACACTGCCACGTATTGCCGCTGTCGAGTGAGTAAAAATGCGGTTTGCGAACCCGTCCGACAATATCCCAGCCTAACGCTAATACTTCCCTGAACCAGGGTGACTTATACCCTGCGTCGGTGACGATAATGGGTCGGCAATTTGAAGGTAACATGGCGTGTAACGTCTTTAAGAATGCCTTGTGG
>NZ_PVNP01000198.1 GCF_002993365.1 Marisediminitalea alba | reverse complement strand
TGTGAGATGTATGGACTCCCTTCCCTGAAAGGGGTACGGTCTTAATTGTCAAATTAGCCAAAGGGGTCCATACATGATTAAGAATACAATTATTGCAATTGACCTTGCAAAGCATTCCTTTCAGGTTTGCAAGTTCAACAGTGACGGAAAAATTGATTATAACAAAGCAATGAGTCGTAAAGCATTGATAGCACTTCTGGGAAACCATGTGTCAGCGTTAGTGGCAATGGAAGCCTGTGGTGGCTCGAATTACTGGGCGCGTTTAGCGAGGCGGCATGGTCATCAAGTAAAAATCATTCAGCCTCGCGCAGTAAAAGGGCTGCAATTAAAGCAAAAAACAGATAAAAATGACGCCTACGCTATCGGTATTGCGGCTCAATTACCTCATATAAACTCTTGTGGCATCATGGAGGAAGATGAACAGGGTCTTCAGGCCCTGGAGCGGGTGCGAATGCTGCAGTTGGAGCAAAGGACGGCGTTGGCAAACCAGATACGAGGACTGTTGACGGAATTCGGGATTGTGATAGCAAAGGGGTTAAATCATTTAGTCACTGCGCTGCCTGACATTTTAGAAGATGCAGAAAACGGCTTGCCGATGAATTATCGTCAGGCTTTGGCTGCGCAGTCACAAATGTTACAACTCTATACGACTCAAATAGAAAGTTATGACAGGCTCATAGCAGAACACACGCGGCATAATCCTGTTTGCCAGAAATTAAGTAAACTCGAAGGCGTAGGCCCTTTGATTGCTTTGGGGTTAACCGTTCGATTGGGAAATGCGACAGAGTTCAATACAGGCCGGGATGCATCAGCATGCATAGGTTTGACACCGAAGCAGCATTCGACCGGCGGTAAAGAGCGATTGGGACATATTTCTAAAAACTGTGCAGATAAAAGATTGCGAAGTTTGCTCTATCAGGGAGCAATGTCGGTAGTGAATAAAGCAGTATCCAGAGAGCCTAAGACTGTGAAAGAGCAGTGGCTGAAGGCGTTAGTTGACCGAAGGGGAAAGAAGGTTGCTGCCATCGCGTTAGCAAATAAAACGGTGAGAACCGCTGTTGCTCTAATAAAGAATAATGACGATTACAATCCGATACTGTTAGCAGCCTAAGAGTTAGTAAATCAACAAATTGCGAAAATAAATGGTAAGACCAACCAGCAGAATTCAGCCAGTCCTCTCAAGTGACTAAACACTGTGTGTGAGAATTGAACTGTTGGTGCGTATACATCGAAGGGCAGGAGTAGCTCTCCATTTAAAGCCCGTATATAAGAGCGCATCTACTACTAATTTTTCAAAAGATGTTGATTACTTCAGGGAGTCCATATAAGAGGACGGGAGTTGTAAAACTCCCTCCTACTCGATTGGGCTCCTTGCCTCCCACCCATTCGAGCCACAAAATTTCTTTTGTTATGCAAATGCCGACGGCACAATCGCTTTCGCTTACTCAACCAACCGATAAAATCGATTGGTCGCTTTAGAGCCCGAAGGCGAACCAATTCAGGAACTCATAATCAAAGGATAGAAAATGGCTAAAGCATCCAAGCTAACTACCACCGCAGGCGCTCCGGTTTCGTCAAATTCCACTTCAAAAACGGCAGGCAGTCGCGGTCCGGTTTTGTTGGAGGATTATCAGCTAATCGAAAAGCTCGCCCATCAAAATCGTGAGCGTATTCCCGAGCGGGCAGTACACGCAAAGGGATGGGGGCTGCAGGGTACGTTTACCGTTACTCATGACATTACCCAATGCACCTGCGCCGATTTGTTTTCAGAAGTCGGCAAGAAAACCGACGTGTTAAGCCGCTGGTCGACGGTAGCCGGAGAGTCCGGCGCGGCCGATACAGAACGCGATGTGCGTGGATTCAGCCTTAAGTTTTATACTGAAGAGGGCAACTGGGATATGGTGGGTAATAACACGCCCATTTTCTTTATCCGCGATGCCTTTAAGTTTCCTGACTTTATTCGCACTCAGAAACGCCACCCCAAAACTAACCTCAGAAGCCCGGAAGCCATGTTTGATTTCTGGGCGGCTCAGCCTGAATCCGTGCACCAGGTGACGATCTTAATGTCTGACCGCGGTATTCCCAAAAATCCGATGTATATGAATGGCTATGGCTCCCACACTTTTAGTATGTGGAATGCGAAGGGCGAGCGATTCTGGGTGAAGTTCCACTTTAAAACCCAGCAGGGTCACGAGCATTACACTAATGAGGAATCCGAGCACATCATTGGCAAAACCCGGGAGTCTTATCAGGAAGACCTTATCAACGCCGTTGATGAAGGCACCGACCCCAAGTGGACACTGTATATTCAGGTAATGCCTGAAGAGGAAGCCGGTAATCAGGTCTACAATCCCTTCGATTTAACCAAAGTCTGGCCACACAAAGACTATCCGTTGATTGAGGTAGGTGAGCTGGAAATGCATACCGTACCGGAAAATTATTTTCAGATGATAGAAAATGCCGCCTACAGCCCTTCTAATGTGGTGCCAGGCATTGGGTTTAGTCCGGATAAAATGCTTCAGGCAAGAATCTTCTCTTATGCAGATGCGCACCGGTACAGACTCGGAACGCACTATGAAGCCCTGCCTGCTAATGCACCAAAAAACGCTAAGGTGAATCACTATCACAAAGATGGCGCCATGCGATTCTTTACCAATGATTTTGATAACCCCGATGCCTATTACGAACCTAATCAGCATAGCGGCCCACAAGCGCAGGTGGAAAACCCCGAACCACCGCTGCGTATCGACGGCGACGCCGACCGATACAATCAGGAGGAAGCAGATATTGATTACGTGCAGCCCAGAGCGCTGTATGAAATGTTTTCCGACGAACAAAAGGCCCGCTTATACAAAAATTACGCAGCGGCCATGGGGCCATGCTCAGATGGGGTAAAAGAACGCTGGTATGCGGTACTCGAAAAGGTCCACCCGGACTATGCGGCTGGCGTTAGAAAGGCGGTTGAGTCACTGGATACCGATGTGAATACGGTACCGGTAACCGAAGATACACCGCTGAAAGATAAATAAGTCAGCGAAATGCAAAAAAGCCCGTTTCACTTCATGAGTGGTACCGGGCTTTTTAATGTCTTACGTCTTAAGCGGTTTGCCGCATTTCCTCTGCAACTTCCGGTTGTTCCTCGCAGGGCTGTTCAATAAAAAATTCATCCAGCTCTTCCTCTGATGCCAGGCGGGTAACCCGGATCCCGGCTTGTTCATAATCCGCATTCACATAGCCAAGCTCAGCAAACTTCTCGAAATAGTCGCAGAAGGGATAACAACTCCACTTTTGTTTAAACAGCTCCGCGTTGGCAACGAGATCGCACAGGTGGTTAAGTGGTGGGTTAAAATGCATATGAAATTGTTTAAAGACGTGGCGGCCGGTATTCACTAATGTAAGGCCGGCCTGACTGCAGCGCATGGCAAAATCCACATCGCTGAAGCCGTAGCCATCGTAGTCGGTATCAAAGCCACCGAGACGGTCAAAATCATCGCTGGTGATAGCAAATGCCGTGGCATCAAAATGAACAAAAGGCAATTCTTTTGGCGCCTGAACGGGTATTGCTGCCAGGCCTTGTAACACACTTTCAGAGACTTCTTCGGTTTTGCACGGCAGGTCAGTGATGTTTGCGGTGGTCACCTTGCCGTTTACCAATGGCGCTGTCATTTCCTGCAGCAGCGTTTCCGGGCATATACAGTCTACATCCAGGTAGATAATCTTTGCTGTGGTACAGGCTTCAAAGCCACGATTACGGGCTTTAGCTATGGGTAACTCTGAATGCGTCGTGAAACAATGCTGAATGTCAAAGTGCTCACTGCTTAATAGCGACTCGTCACTGGGCGAGGTCATCCATACAATCACCACCTCTTTGGGGATAACTGAAGAACGCTCAATACTGCTTAGCAAATTAGACAACTGCTGGGTGCGATGCTTCACAATAGTAACGATACTAAATTCTGTGCTCATGGTACTGACTCTCTGCGGTTGGGTGTCTCACAAGACAAATTGAAAAAATGGTCCACTAGTACTGCAAGCGAGGGGACAGATGATTAGCTCATAGCAACTCAATTCATTATTACCAACAGCATTGCAAACATGATTCCAATTCGCCTGCGCCCGCTGATGGTTGCGCAGCCCGCGTATTTAAAGGTGTTTGGTTTTTCAGCAAAAAGTGAAGGATTGTAATAATATGTTATCTTAGGCAAAGCATTCACGCCGGGCTGGTAATTCTTACAGACAGCCAGATACTCACAATAACAAGGGTAACGAAATAATAATGATGTTGAGGTTAGTAAAAGGCATGGGAATTAAGCTGACATGTGTGGCTATGGGGCTGGTGATATCTGTATCCGCCAGTGCTTATGACAGAATTACCGGCAAACCCTTTGCCAGTCGTTCCGAAGTGATTGCCCGGGAAGGAATGGTGGCAACCAGTCAGCCGCTGGCAACCCAGGTTGGCCTGGATATCCTTAAGCAAGGCGGCAGCGCCATCGATGCCGCCATTGCAGCAAACGCCATGCTGGGTCTTGTTGAGCCTACCGGTAGCGGTATTGGTGGCGATCTGTTTGCGATTGTCTGGGATGCTGAGAGTAAACAGCTATACGGGCTGAATGCGTCAGGACGGTCGCCCAAATTGCTGACTACTGAGATATTTTCTGCCGCTGGGCTAACTAAGATTCCATCCTTCGGGCCGTTGCCGGTATCCGTGCCCGGAGCCGTAGATGGTTGGTTTGAACTGCATAATCGCTTTGGCCGCTTACCCATGACCTCACTGTTGTCGCCGGCAATACGTTACGCTCGCAACGGCTTCCCTGTAAGTGAGGTGGTGGCTTATTACTGGCAGATGAATGTTGATCGAATCGGTCATTACCCGGGATTTTCGGCCACTTTTATGCCGGGCGGCAAGGTGCCGCAAAAGGGTGATGTGTTTAAGAATCCTGGGCTGGCTGCGACCTACGAAAAAATCGCTACCGGCGGCCGGGATGCATTTTACAAAGGTGATATTGCCCGGGTGATTGCAGCCTACATGAAAGAGCAGGGGGGATATTTAAGTTATGAGGACCTGGCTGCTCACACCTCTGACTGGGTGACACCGGTATCGGCTAATTATCGTGGCTATGATGTCTGGGAATTACCGCCCAACGGTCAGGGCATTGCGGCGCTGCAGATCCTCAATATTCTGGAACAATACGATATCGAAGGCATGGGACTGGATTCTGCCGACTATATCCACACCTTTGTTGAAGCAAAAAAACTGGCCTTTGAGGACCGCGCTAAGTACTACGCCGATCCGGCATTTAATGATATCCCGGTAGCACCGCTTATCAGTAAAGAATATGCCCGGGAGCGCCGTAAACTTATCGATCCGCAAAAGGCGGCCAAGCGCTATGATGCTGGTGTTATCGACGGCGACACTGTTTATCTCACCGTTGCCGACAGCCGCGGCAATATGGTGTCGTTAATCCAGAGTAACTATCGCGGCATGGGATCCGGCATGACCCCGCCAGGGCTGGGCTTTATTCTGCAAAACAGAGGTGAGCTATTTACTCTGGAGCCCGGTCACAGTAACGAATATCAGCCGGGTAAACGTCCCTTTCATACCATTATCCCGGCTATGGTCACGCGCAATAATAAACCCTGGTTAAGCTTTGGCGTCATGGGCGGTGCCACGCAGCCCCAGATGCATGCGCAAATAATCGTCAATCTTATTGATTTTGGTATGAATTTGCAGGAGGCTGGAGATGCGCCCCGGTTTATTCACAGTGGCTCAAGCAGCCCTACCGGCGCCTTAATGAAAGACGGTGGCTCGATTAGTCTGGAACGTGGCTTTTCGCTGAGCACCGAAAGAGAGTTGCTGGAACGAGGCCACAAACTGGAAAATATATTGGGGATTTACGGTGGCTATCAAGCGATTATGTATGATGCCGATAAGCAGATATACTATGGAGCATCAGAAAGCCGCAAAGATGGTCAGGCTGCCGGGTATTAAATAACAACACCGGTCGATAACGATAAAAACAACGGGAAGACTATGTCGCAACCACAAAAAGGTATTTGTGCTGAACCCAATCTGCATGCGCAGTACTTGTTGTTCAATGTGATTGACGACGATTCACAGGCAGTCCGGGCCAAGCTGGGTCGGGCACTGGAAGTGATTGATTATTACGATAATGAACACTACGAAGCCATGGTGTCAGGGGTTATCGCCGTGGGCAGTAATTACTGGAGTGAACTTTATCCCGGCCCCATCCCCGTTGAACTGACGCCGTTTCCTGATATGCAAAGCGAAGACCGCGTTGCACCCTCCACGCCCTGCGATCTGTTTATTCAAATCCGCGCTGATCGCATCGATATTTGCTATGCCATTGGCCTGGAAATCATGGAGCTGTTGCGGATCCATGTAGAGCTGGTGGAACAGATACAGGGTTTCCGCTATCTGGACGGTCGCGATCTTAATGGCTATTTGTACGCCCAGGACAATCCCCGTGGCCTTCAGCGAGCCAAAGTTGCGGTTATCGAAGAGGATGACAACGGCTTTGCCGGTGGCAGCTATGTGCATGTGCAGCGCTTCAGACACGATTTACGCCGTTGGTTGAGCCTGTCTGAACGCCAGCAGGAACAGATCATGGGCACTACCAAGGAGCATAATCTGCCGAGTGTGGAGTGTAACCCTTCCTCTCACAGCGTCAGGGCCAGTATTATTGCTACGGAGCAGGGCAAGGCTGACTTGCTCAAGCAGGGCATGCCTTACGGCGATATGACATCGCAGGGTATGTTTTCGGTTACCTGTGCGGCCAGTTCACAGCCTTTTAAACGTATGCTACACAGTCAGGTGTACGGCAGTGGCGACGGCGAGTACGACCGCTGGCTGGACTATACCGCGGCCGAGACGGGCAGCGCGTTTTTCGCACCGTCCATTGCGTTTATTAAAGCCCAGGCCAAGCTCTGATCTCACCACCCGCCCATGACGCCAATTAACTACAATCAGCTGTATTACTTTTACATGGTGGCCGAGCACGGCTCTATTGCCCGGGTTAGCGAATTACTGCATATCACACCGCAAACTATCAGTGGCCAGATAAGTGCGCTGGAAGACACTATTGGCGCATCGTTATTTACCCGCCAATCCAGGCGGTTGATACCTACCGAGCTGGGGATACTGGTGCAGGGCTATGCGGCAGATATTTTTCAGCTCGGAGAAGAACTCAAGTCGGTGCTTAATCAGCAGCACAACCAGTGGCAGAGCTTTACGGTGGGGATCACCGATGTGCTGCCCAAAACCCTGGTCTACGAAATGCTTAAGCCGGTCTTACAGTTACCGGTAAAACTGGTGTGCCGGGAGGGGGAACTGACCTCGCTGCTCGGCGAGTTGGCGGTTAACCGTCTGGATATGGTGTTATCCGATCAGCCCATTCAAACCGGCAGTCACATTAAGGCATACAGCCATTTAATCACCGAGTCGCCCATGGCTGTGTATGCCGCCGCCGATAAATACGACACACTAAGTCAGGATTTTCCCCGCTCACTGCATAACGCCCCTTTTCTGCTGCAAGGCAAAAAGTCGCTAATTCGACAACAGTTGTTAGGCTGGTTCAGCACCCAGGATATTCAGCCTGATATCACTGCTGAATTTGACGACAGCGCACTGATGCTGGCTTTTGCCCAGGAAGGGCTGGGCGCGTTTTCTGCCCCTTTGCTGTTGGCACCTCAACTGGAAAAGCAATTTGGCTTGCTTAAAGTCGGTGTTATCAACCGTGTTACCGAGCAGCTCTACGCGATCTCCCCAGAGCGCAAACTCACTCACCCTGCCGTTCTGCAACTGGTAAAAGCCCTGCGTAGCTGATAGCAGAATCGGGCATTTTTGATCAGTTTTTACCTGACTAAATGTAAGTTATATACGATTTTAACTTACAGCGTATGACCCTATATAATGCACAGTGTTAATTTTCGTTTCTTGTTTAGCGAGGCTTTTATGAAACGTGTAGTGCTGTTTTTGATCACAAACCTGGCCGTGGTACTGGTACTCGGGATTGTGCTCAGTGTGGTGTTTGCCGTGCTGGGTATTAACAGCCAGAGTATGGGTGGCTTACTGATATTTGCTGCTGTATTTGGTTTTGGTGGTTCGTTTATTTCACTGTTAATGTCGAAGTGGCTGGCAAAGCGCTCAACCGGTGCTGTTGTTATAGAACGGCCGCGAAATGCGACTGAACAATGGCTGTTGGAAACCGTAAAACGCCAGGCCCGGAAAGCCGGTATCGGCATGCCGGAAGTAGCGGTTTATGACTCGCCGGAAATCAATGCTTTTGCCACTGGTGCCAATCGCAATAACGCGTTGGTTGCAGTGTCCACAGGCTTGCTGCAAAACATGACGCAGGATGAAGCTGAGGCGGTACTGGCCCACGAGGTATCTCACGTGGCCAATGGCGATATGATTACCCTGGCGCTTATTCAGGGCGTGGTAAACACCTTCGTGATTTTCCTGGCCCGGGTGGTTGCAGGCTTAATCAGCAATCTGATGCAAAACGATGAAGATGGTGAGGTAGTGGGCGGTTTCGCTTATATGTTCACGGTTATCATTCTGGAAGTGATTTTTGGAGCGCTGGCCAGTGTGGTGGTGTTCTGGTTCTCTCGTCAACGTGAGTTCCGTGCCGATGCGGGTTCCGCTTCATTAGTGGGTAAACAAAAAATGATTGCTGCACTGGAGCGACTCAAGTCTAACCGCGAAAGCGAACTGGAAGGCACCATGATGGCTTTCGGTATTGCCGGTAAACGCAGTTTCTCAGAGCTGTTTATGAGTCACCCGCCGCTGGAACAGCGGATCCAGGCGCTGCGCTCTACTGAGCATGTTTAATCAGTAACCCAACCATCGCTACCCGGTGATGGTTGAATGCTTTGGCCGGACGGGCTTCCACTTCCCGTCCGGCTTTTTTATTGGTTTGGCAAAAACAGCTTATTTTGCGGTAGCCTGATCAGGTTTATTAAGCAGGTAGATAAGATACACAATCGCCACAATCGGCACGAATACAGAAATACCCAGAGACAGCGCGGTCAGTATGGGTTTGTCTGTCTTGCGTTTACCTAAAATAAACCCCACCACGGCCATGATGATAGCCACGGGGATAAGCCATTGAAAAATTGTCTGTATATCGTAATTACTCACTTCGGCTTCCTGTTGGTTAATGTGCTACAGCGCCATCCCAGTCGGCCGGGAGGTCAGTGTGCATCAGAGTTTCAATGGTATGAATATGATGATGCAGCAGTCGGTCGTCGGGGGCTATCAGCAAAGCCTTATTGAAATGGCTGAGCGCTTCCTGCCAATCTCTGGTAATGCGACAAGCCAGGCCATCACGAATATAGGGCGCCACGATAAGCTTTTGTTTACGGGCACCCTCACTCAGGTGATTAAGTACTTCATAAACCCGTACCGGAGCCTGCCTGCCTTTGACCCTGACCACATCCAACACCCGGCAGTCTATTTGCTGTTTATGGCTAATGGCTTTGAGTGTCTGCGAACTGATAACAATATCGGCGTGATACTTTGGCGCCAGCCCTTCAAGACGAAAGGCGATATTCACGCTGTCGCCAATCACAGTGGTGTCCATTCGGTCATCGCTGCCCACAGTGCCCAGGATAACCGGGCCAATATGAACGCCTACACCAACCCGAATGCCTTCATAGCCGGATTTAGCCCGGTGGCTGTTATACATGCTGAGGGCTTTTTGCAGGTCGAGCGCTGCATTCACCGCGTCGGTGGCTTTGTCGGTGCCAGTGCCGCCGGGGTGGTCAAACAGGGCCATAATGGCGTCGCCGATAAATTTATCGATGAAGCCGCCGTTCTGGTGAATGGGGTCATTCATGCGCAAGAAATAGGAATTCAGGAAGTTCATTAACTCCTGGGGTTTCATTTTCTCCGACAGGCCGGTGAATCCCCGAATGTCACAGAACAGGATGGCAACTTCGTCTTCATCGGCGCGGCCGAGTTCGAGCGTGTCGATACCATGTTTGGCAAAGTGCTCGACAAACTGTTTCGGTACAAATTTCTGGAAAGTCTGATTTAGCCGCATGGCTTCATCTGCCTTTTCCAGAAAACGTTGTTCGCTATTGTCGTTTCGAATGACCGGTTCAGTAATAACGCGGGTCGCCGCCCGGGCAATACGCCGGGTTACCCGTTTCTGTCTGATAAGCAGCAGGGTAACAATCCCGGCATAGAGTACCGTTACGCACACAAAGGCTGTGTAAAGCAGCGTCATCCCTGCATTGTTCCTGACCCGCCCGTTAACTTAAAGGTTGGCAAACACTTTGCGCGCCGCTTCAAGTGTAGCGTCGACAATGTCCTGCGTATGCATTTTAGACACAAAGCCCGCCTCATAAGAGGCCGGAGCCAGATAAACACCTTCGTCGAGCATACCGTGATAAAACTGCTTAAAGCGCTCCTGATTGCAGTTAATTGCCTGCTGATAGTTCACAACCTTATCTACGTCGGTGAAAAACAGGCCGAACATTGAACCGGCGTGGTTGGTGGTAAACGGAATACCGTGCTCATCAGCGATGGCCTGAAATCCCTCTACCAGTGCCTTGGTGCTGTTGAAGATAGGTTCGTAAAGGCCAGGCTCAGCAATTTGTTCCATTGCTGCCAGACCCGCCGCCATGGCGATAGGGTTACCTGATAAGGTGCCCGCCTGATAGATAGGGCCGGTTGGCGCAATATGGGTGAGGATGGACTTTTTACCGCCAAATGCACCCACCGGCATACCGCCACCAATGACTTTGCCCAGGCAAGTCAGGTCGGGAGTCACGCCATAGCGCTCCTGCGCGCCGCCACGACTAACCCGAAAACCAGTCATCACCTCGTCAAAAATCAGTACCGCGCCGTGTTCGTCACAAATATCGCGCAGGCCTTGCAAAAAGCCATCGACAGGAGGAATACAGTTCATGTTGCCGGCAACCGGCTCAACAATAATACAGGCAATATCGTCGCCCAGTTCAGCAAACACCTGCTTAACGCTATCGAGGTTATTGTATTCAACGGTTAAGGTGTGCTGTGCTACGTCGGCTGGTACGCCCGGAGAGCTCGGTACGCCAAGAGTCAGGGCGCCGGAGCCGGCTTTTACCAGCAGGGAATCGGCGTGGCCATGATAGCAGCCTTCAAATTTCACCAGCTTATTTTTGCCAGTATAACCACGCGCCAGACGAATGGCTGACATCGTGGCTTCGGTGCCTGAGTTCACCATTCTGACCATTTCCATGGATGGCACTATCTCACGCACTTTTTCGGCCATAATAATTTCGGCTTCAGTGGGGGCGCCAAAGCTCAAACCCGAAGCGGCGGCATGGATAACCGCTTCACGGATTTTGTCGTTATTGTGGCCCAGCACCATAGGCCCCCATGATTGCACATAGTCAATGTATCGCTTGCCATCCACATCATAGATATACGGGCCGTCTGCCTTTTCAATAAAGCGCGGTGTTCCGCCGACTGCTTTAAAGGCTCGCACAGGTGAATTTACGCCACCGGGAATAGAAAGTTGGGCGCGCTCAAATAGTTGTTCGGATCGTTGCATAATGTTTTTAGCTCTTATTGCTATACCAGATGACAGGCTTTTCGTATTGACTCACCAGATTTTCCACGCCGAGCGTGAGAGCGAATAACGCCATGCGCACTAATACGCCGTTGTCGGTTTGTCTGAAAATCGCCAGATTAGGGTTGAGATTGAGGTCGTTATCCAGCTCGTTAGCCTCTGTACGGGAATCCCTCGGTAACGGATGCATAATAACGGTTTTAGATTGAAAATGCCGGGTGTAAATCGACTGATTTAAACGGAATTTTCCGCGGTATTTATTGGCTTCATCCTGCGAAGGGAAGCGCTCTTCCTGAATACGGGTCTGATAACAAATATCGGCGTCCATATTCCCTTCCAGCTGGTCGGTAACCTGTAACGAGTGGCCGGCATTTTCGATAGCTTCCAGAATATAGTCCGGCATCGCCAGTTCTTTAGGAGATATCAAAGTAAAACGAACATTCTTGAATAAACACAGCAGTTTAGACAAGGAGTGCACGGTTCGCCCGTAACGTAAATCACCAATCATGGCGATATGCAGACCATCAATGGTTTTGTTATTAAACTGCAGTTCACGCTTAATGGTAAACAGATCAAGTAAGGCCTGGGTGGGATGCTCATTGGCGCCGTCACCGCCGTTTAACACCGGTACCCGGCTGCCTTGGGCAAATTCAGCAACCGATCCGGCAGCCGGATGGCGCATGGCAATAATGTCGGAGTAGCCGCTAAGTACCCGGGCAGTATCGTAAAGGGATTCTCCTTTAGCCAGCGCAGAGTTTGCCATGCCGGTGGTTTCCCGCACTTCACCGCCGAGCAGGTTAAAGGCAGTCCCAAAGCTCACCCGGGTTCGGGTACTGGGTTCAAAAAACAGGTTACCCAGAATTGCGCCATCAAGAACAGTGGTTCTCTTTTGGCGCTTGGCGTAAGGTTCCATGCTTTGGGCGACACTAAAAACCAGTTCTATCGCATCACGATCGAACTGAGAGACAGAAAGAATATGATTACCGGTGAAACTCGACATAGATTTAGCTGCGGCCTCATTGATTTGTGGCTAGTGTAGCAAAAATCGCTAACTGCCGTGCGGATTATCGTTGCGCGGGATCATATCCCTGTGCGTAAATCTTGCCAAGATTGGCGTGCTAAATATATTCCCTCAGCGTTGCAACCGGGGCATGATAAACTATTTACTCAAATCCGTCGTTTAAATGAACAGTACCGCGTATGCCTGAGCCCAACAAAATGACGAACCAGAGCCAGACAGAGTCCTCTGTAAAGGGGAGTAAAAACAAGGCCGGCTGGTGGTCAACGAACTGCCCGTTTTGTAAACGTATGCGCCTGTATGTGATTTGGACAATATTAATGTTTGTGGTGTATTTCTATGTCTTCCAGCGATGATTACATTTTTATCCGCTCTACCGCTAAGCGCAACGGCCTGACCACGCTACTGGTTGGCGTAGCCGTATTGCTGATTGCTTCAGTGGCGTTGAGCCTGAGCCCTGACTGGTTGTTTCTACCCCTCATCTTTGCCATAAGTGGCGGCATTGTGACCATATTAGTGGGCTGGTTTAAATTACGGGAGCCGCCGCATAGTCTGGCTATCGGCCGCGATAAAGTAAGCTACCAGCATCGCTGCGGACAATGGCATATTGCCTGGGACGATATCCAGCGGGTGGATTGCCCCCGGGTGAGCCGTGGGCTGGACCATGACACCCTGGAACTAGTGGGGTTTAAGTTAAAACGGTACGACGAATTTTTAACCACCATCTCGCCGCGTCTGGCCTCGCACATCATTATTGAACAACGGCCACTGATGGTTCACGCTCAGGACAAGTCCTGTTCAACCGGCGGCTGCTACAGCAGCAGTTTGTTTGAAGATAAGCCCTTCGTACTGGAAAATGGTGAGACCTTAACTGGTATTAAGGCAATTCTGGCTAATCGCATGACAGCGGTAAGAAGTGCGCTGGGCTATGACGTGTTTATTTCCGCCAGCGAGTTAGACCGTGAGCCGGGCGAGTTTGTCGGGCTGTTACGTGAATGCCAGGTAGCGCGTTTACGAGAACAGGCTTAGTGGGAATTAAATGCCCCGTTGTCCTGGATAAACTTGTCAGCCTGGGCGGCCGCGATTTCACATTCCAGAATGATGGTCGGCAGCATTTCTGCCACTTCATAATGATTGCCCAGTTTGAGGGCTGATTCCATCTCATTGGCCAATGCCTGGAGTTTAGGGACTCCAGTGTAGCAACAGGCACCATGGAGGCGGTGGATCTCATCCTGGACGCCCTTGTAATGCCGGGCATCCCATTCACTTCTGATGATCTCTGCCGCTTGCGGTAAATGAGCAATAAACTCACGAAGCAGTTCCATCGCCAAATCCCGATTCTGATTAGCACGCTTAAGGGCCAGCTGCCAGTCCAGCGTTGGCAGCGCCATGGCACTGCTGTCTACGCCCTGACACCAGCGTTTAATCAGGGTGATAAGCGTGGAAAACTCAATGGGCTTGGGCAGATAATCTTCCATGCCGGATGATAGCAGGCGTTCCTGCTCTTCCTTAAATGCATGGGCGGTAACGGCAATAATTGGGGTTCCGGCGTTAAGCGGCGTCTTACGGATGTGGCGGGTAGCCTGAATGCCATCCATGCCTGGCATCTGAACATCCATCAGAATCAAATCAAACTCTTCATTTTTACAGCGATTCACTGAGTCCTGACCACTGGTGGACAAGGTGAGTTGCACCGGCGAATCAGCCAGCCAGGTATCCAGCAGTTTCAGGTTCATGTCCATATCGTCCACCGCCAGGATACGGGCTTTCGGCAAGGTGTTGAGTTTACTCTGCTGGGGAGATACTTTTTCTTTAATGTTGCCGTGAACAATCCCCTCGAGCTTGGTAATGGTGAGTGGCATTCTGACCTGGGCCTCAAAATCCTCGGTGTAGGCAGGAAAATCGGTCAGTGGCTCGTCACCGGAGTACCATAGAATTCGCTTGCCGGCGTTAAATACGCACAAGGCTTCGAGCATTTGCTCACGGGAAGCTTTTTTCATCGTTGGCAGGGTGGCAAACAGGTAATCAAATGCTTCTTGTAGAGACTGAAGGTGGGCAATGGATTCCACGCAATATACCCTGGCTCCCAGGCTAATCATCATTTGCGCACTAGCGCGGCGGCTCTGGGGGTGCGGATCAAAAATTAATACCCGCTTGTTAAGCCATTCAGGCAATGGCGAGAGTGCGTAACGTTGGCTTAACTGGTTGGTTCGCAGCACTACGGTAAAGATGCTGCCTTGTCCTGGTGTGGTTTTGAGGGTAAGTTGGCCGCGCATTAACTTAACCAGTTCCTGACAGATCACCAAGCCCAGGCCGGTCCCCTGATAGCTGCGATTCAGCGCATCATCTATTTGTGAAAACGCACTGAACAGCTTGTTCTTATCCTTACGGCTGATACCAATCCCAGTATCTTCGATCTTAATCTCCAGTTCATGAATGCCGTGTTGCAGCGCCTTGCCTTGAACGGCTAATTTGATATAGCCTGACGAGGTAAATTTCAGAGCATTGCTTAATAGGTTGTTAAGGATTTGCCGGATACGGAATACGTCGCCAATCAGTTTTTCCGGTAACGGGCCCAATTCAAGAATAAACTCCAGTCCTTTCATATGTGCCGACTTCGACATAATGGTCACCATCTCTTCAATCAAAGAGTTGGGTGAGAATGGCTGATTATTAATTTGTAGTTTACCGGCTTCGATTTTTGAGAAGTCCAGCACGTCATTAACAATGGTAAGCAGGTTGTCGGCCGCGGTGTTGATGATCCGCACCTGTTCCATTTTATCCACCGGCAGGGTGAGGTTAGTGAGCTCTTTACTGAAACCTAAAATAGCGTTCAGCGGCGTGCGGATCTCGTGACTCATGTTAGCCAGAAACTGTGACTTAACATTACTGGCTTTAATGGCGTCTTTACGGGCGATGTCGAGCCGGGCGTTTTGCTCTTCTATCAGCTCCATATTATGACGTAGTTCGTCGGTGGCCTGGCTGACTTCGTTCTCAAGCTGGCTGCGGCTTTTCTCCATCAGGGCTATTGAAAACAGGCCTGCCTCACAGAATACCGCCACCTGAAAACAATAGGTGGTAAGCAGGTTCGACGGCAAAATACCCACCAGACTAAGCATGCCAACGATGGCGCCGGTGGCCAGAATACCCCAGGCAAAAATAAAATAACGGGCCGGTTTGTAGTGTTTACCGTAGGCTTCAAACCCCGCAGCGATGTAACTGGTGATCGACAACATGCCAATGCCATACACCAGATTATGCTCCCATACCGGTGGGAAGATATCGACCAGCGTAGCCAGTCCCATAATGGCCTGCAACCATAAAAAGGCCACAACCACCGGATGCATGAACGGTGAATTGGCTTTGGTTTCCAGAAATATCAGCGAGAAAATGCCGGAACTGATGCCTATTAATGAGAATATCAGCGACGTATAGGGCGACAGTAGTGGTGACAGGGAATCAGGAAAGAAAAAGTCGATGTGGCCGCCCCATACAAACTGCCAGACCAGTACGGTAACGATATAAGCCACATAGGCAATCAGGCTTGGCTCACGGGAACCAAAGTAGAGCACCAGATTGTAGATAGCGAGAATGAACAGTCCGCCATAAAACAGGCCCCAGATAAGGTTATCTACCTGGCTGATGCGAATTTCGGCCGCCTCAGACATTACATAAATCGGTGCAATCAGGCTGGAAGAATCGCTCTGTACGCGGATAAACAGTTCAGCTTCTTCCCCAATGGAAATGCTGGTGTTAAAGGTCGGCACGCGGTAAAGCTGTTCGCGTTGTAGCTTGCCCTGATGACTCTGCGATACCACCTCGTTGTTAATCACCAGGTAGAAGTCAACCGTATCGAGCTGACTGAAGTTTAATGAGAATACCCAGTCGGTGTTGTGGGACAAGTTGGACAGCTCAGCATACAGCCACAGACCTTTATCGCTGAAACCATAGTTGGGGTTATTGTCGGCCTGGTAAATAAATTCGTGGCGACGTTTGAGGATGTCACTGATGGTAAAGGGCGAAGACTGCTCATGCTGAATAGCAAAGTTGTCGGCCAGCAGTTGGGTTTGTTCACCGTCATACAGATGCACACCGGCGTGCGCTGGCAGGCTGAGCCAGGTAAGCAAAAGTAGCCAGCGGATAACGGAGAATTTGCCGATCAAAATGAGTGCGCCTTTAAATACAGATGGCGGTTGCCAAACGCTTATTAAACCCTAACTTTGGCTCGTCTGCAAAAGCTTGATTGAATAAGGATTAATCTGCCCGGGGTGACACAGATGATCTATTGCGCTTCATGGCGGATTCACTCACAATGGGGTGAAAATCTTTGCGGCAACTCACACTCCCCCGGCGGATTGGTGTAAATAATAAGACGAGAATAAAACAGTACCCATGAGCGACGAAATTACCATTAACCAAGACGGTGTCGAACAGCTCCCCATTCGACGATTTACTGAAGACGCTTATCTGAATTACTCCATGTATGTCATCATGGACCGTGCCTTACCCAATATTGGTGATGGCCTCAAACCCGTACAGCGGCGGATTATTTATGCGATGTCCGATCTGGGCCTGAGCTCCACGGCAAAGTACAAAAAGTCAGCCCGTACCGTGGGTGATGTACTGGGTAAATTCCACCCCCATGGTGATTCTGCGTGTTACGAAGCCATGGTCCTCATGGCTCAGCCTTTTTCCTATCGCTATCCGTTGGTCGACGGCCAGGGCAATTGGGGAGCGCCAGACGATCCTAAGTCATTTGCTGCTATGCGTTATACCGAGGCGCGGCTGTCTAAATTCAGTGAAGTACTGTTGTCAGAACTGGGCCAGGGAACCGTTGACTGGATCCCTAACTTTGACGGCACGCTTAACGAGCCGCAGGTGCTGCCAGCACGATTACCGCATATCCTGCTTAACGGGGTAACCGGTATTGCCGTGGGGATGGCCACCGATATTCCGCCGCACAATGTGCGTGAAGTCGCTAATGCCTGTGCCAGATTACTGGATAACAGCAAATCCGAGCTACATGAATTACTTGAGGATATTCAGGGTCCTGACTATCCCACCGATGCCGAAATTATTACCCCGCGCAGTGATATTCGTAAGCTCTACGAAACCGGGCGCGGCAGCATTAAGATGCGCGCTAAGTATCATGAAGAAAATGGCGATGTGGTTATTACTGCACTGCCGCATCAGTCTTCGGGTGCGAAAATTCTGGAACAGATTGCCGGCCAGATGCAGGCCAAAAAGTTACCCATGGTCAGCGATTTGCGCGATGAATCAGATCATGAAAATCCCACCCGGCTGGTGGTTGTGCCACGGTCTAACCGGGTCGATACCGAACAATTGATGCAGCATCTGTTTGCCACCACCGATCTGGAAAAAAGTTACCGGGTTAACCTGAATATGATTGGCCTGGATGGCCGGCCGCAGGTCAAGGATTTGCGGGCTATCCTGAGTGAATGGCTGGTATTCAGAAAAGATACTGTCACTCGTCGATTACAATTCCGTCTGGATAAAGTACTGGCTCGCCTGCATATTCTTGAAGGTTTAATGATTGCCTTTTTGAATATTGATGAGGTAATTGAAATTATCCGCTTCCACGATGAACCCAAAGCGGAGTTAATGCGCCGCTTTAGTCTGAGTGACAAACAGGCCGAAGCCATTCTCGAATTAAAACTGCGCCACCTTGCCAAGCTCGAAGAAATGAAAATTCGGGGTGAGCAGGAAGAGCTGGAAAAAGAACGCGACCATCTGCAGCAGTTACTTGGCTCCGATCGCCGTTTAAAAACACTGATTAAGAAAGAGATTCTCCAGGATGCTGAAATCTACGGTGATGACCGCCGTTCTCCTATTGTTGAGCGAGCGGAAGCTAAGGCTCTGAGCGAGAAAGAACTGGTGCCCAGTGAAGCCGTTACTGTAGTGCTTTCTGAAAAAGGCTGGGCACGGTGCGCTAAAGGGCACGATATTGATGCTGAGGCCTTAAGTTATAAGTCAGGCGATAAGTACCTTGCCAGTGCGCAGGGGCGCAGTAATCAGCCAGTGGTATTTCTCGACACCTCCGGGCGGGCATTCTCCTGTGATGCGCATGGCTTGCCATCGGCCCGAAGTCAGGGTGAGCCTCTGACCGGTCGCTTCAGTGTGGTGGCCGGGGAGCAGTTTAGCCATGTAGTGATGGGCGCAGATGACGGAAAGTACCTGATGGCCTCCGACGCTGGCTACGGTTTCGTTGGCACCTTTGCTGATATGATCAGTAAAAACAAAGCAGGTAAAGCCTATCTTAACCTGCCGACTGGTGCCAAAGTGCTCGCCCCGCAGCGAGTGGATAACCTGGCAACTGACTGGTGCATGGCTATTTCAAACGAAGGTCGTATGTTGCTGTTTCCATTACGGGATTTGCCGAGCCTGGGTAAAGGTAAGGGGAACAAGCTTATCAGTATCCCATCGGCCAAAGCGCAAACCCACGAAGAGTATGTCAAAGTGCTTGCGGTCGTTCCTGAAGGTGCGGCAGTTAAAATTACTGCGGGCAAACGAAGTATGACCCTGAGCGCGGACGATCTGGCGCACTACCAGGGCGAGCGCGGTCGTCGCGGTAATAAGCTCCCCCGCGGGTTACAGCGCGTTGACCAGGTCGACATCGAAATTTAACTGTTATTTAGCGCCCTCGCTTCACAGGGCGCACACATTTCTGTAAAACGTCCCCCCAGTGCTATCACCTTTAGTCTAAAAATCCTGTTTTAGCGGGCAATTTGTGTGTACTTTCAGCCACTTCTTCTACACTTAATACCAATTGCCATAGGATTTAGGGAAAGTTGCTATGCTTGGAATTGTGTTCACGTCATTGGTGGAAATGCTCGAGGACAATATCTCACCTGAGTTTGCCGACGAAGTGTTGGTTAAGGCAAACCTGGAGAATGACGGTGCTTTTACCGCGGTGGGTTATTATCACTTTCAGTGAGCTGCGAAAAATTATGGTGGTGCTGGTCAATAAGACCGGCCGGCCACTGAACGATTTATTGTACGATTATGGCGAGTACCTGTTCACGGTGTTATCGGCAGGTCATGCCGAGATGATGGCCAACCGACAGTCGGTGCTGGAGATCCTCGATTGCCTGGATGATGATATCCATGTGCAGGCCAGGAAGTTGTACCCTGACGCTGACCTGCCTTCGTTTAAGGTACTGGAACGTACTCCCGACACAATTAAGATGGAATATCATTCCATGCACGACCTTTATGCCCTGGCTGAGGGGCTTATTGATGGCACAGCAGCGAATTTCTCGCAACGGGTTGAGCATCATGTGACGCCAACCGAAGTACCGCACACTTATCATATAGACGTTAAATTGCTTGCATCGTGAATGATATCTCACCCCTGCAGCCAGTGTTGCCAGTCTGACCCGACGACTGGAACGGGAAAAGGCGGCCAGAAAACAAGCCGAAACTCTGCTCACAGAAAAGAGTAGGGCCCTTTATGATGCGCTGACCACAAGTCGTAGCGACCAGGAAAAGCTTGAACTGGCGCTATGGGCCAGTCAGGAGAGCTATTTTGAGTGGCATGCAGAGGAAGATGCTTTCATCATCCGTTCCTTCGGCTTACGCCACAAGCAACTGCGAGAGGTTAAACAAAATGCCATCGCGCTGATGCGTAGGGTGCATGCAGATGATTTACCCCAGGCACAGCTAAGCTGGTCTATGGCGGTTAATGGTGAAAGCGACGATATTGAACTGATTTGCCGGATCCGTGGGGTGGGTGGTTACCAATAGACCCGCGCCCGAGGCAAGGTGCTGGAAAGAGGGTAAACCGGTACCGCCACCTACATCGTCGGAATGGCTAAGGATAAAACCCGGGAACATCGCGCCGAGCAATCCTTTCAGCTTATGGCTTCCGCTTTTTCCAGCTCCCGCGAACCTATGCTGGTGTTGTCTACCAGTCTGCAAATAACGGAATCTAACAAGGCTTTCAGGCGATTAGCCAGGCTCGGTGATACTGAGACTGTCGAAAAGTTGCGGCTGGATTGTTTTCTAAGTGATGCTCAGGAACCGCTGGAGCGAATTAATCAGAGTCGGCAGGAAAGGTTTGAAACCGAACTCACTACCCGGGATGGTGAGGCTATTGCGGTTGACGTTTCACTGGCGGTATTTGAAGCCAGGCACCAGAGTTCATCTTACTTAATTGCCACCTTGCGGGATATCAGTGAACGCAAGAAAAACGAACAACAGCTACGCGTGCTGGCCAATCACGACGATCTCACCGGCTTGAAGAATCGCTTAGGCTTGCGTAGCGCGCTGGAAGAGCTGGTGGATGAGCAACAACATTTTGTATTGTCTTTCATTGACCTGGACGGCTTTAAACAAATCAATGATATTGCCGGTCATGAGCTCGGCGATGAGTGTCTGCAGATTGTTGCCCGCCTGTTGAGTAGTGCCTTTCCTGCCTCGGCGATTGTTACCCGCTGGGGTGGCGACGAATTTATTATCGTCAGTCCCGGGATCTTCATTCCACTGGCTGAGCAACACGGTCTGGATATGGATATCGGGCTGGTGGCCCTGGAGTCTGCCTGTGAATATATCAGCATGCTGGAAACCGAGCGCATCAGCCTGCCACTGTCGGTGAACATCAGTGCTAATCAGTTGTTAAGTGAATCTTTTGCTGAAGATGCCGCTGCTATTTGTGCAGAACATTTTGTGTCGCCCGAGCTGGTGGAGATCGAAATTACTGAGTCTATTTTCATTCAGGATGAAGCGGCGGCAATTAGAGGGCTGGCGGCTTTGAAATCCCATGGATTTATTCTCGCGCTGGATGATTTCGGCTCCGGCTTTTCGTCGCTTAGTTATTTGCGCAAGTTTGACTTTGATGTGATAAAGCTCGATCGCAGTCTGGTAAAGGGGATAGATGGTTCTGAGCGGGCGCGTGCGCTGTTAAATGGGATTTATAAAATGCTCGACAGCTTGCGCCTGGAGGTCATTATTGAAGGGGTGGATAATTCTGCTTATTTGCCATTACTGGAAAATATAGGCATAAATGTTTATCAGGGCTTCCTGTTTGAAAAACCGCTGCCTTATGATCAGTTTATATTAAAGCATACCCAGGGCTGGCGCATGGTTAAGTAAACACGGTCGGGACAATAATACCCGACCGTGCTATACAAGATTAACGCGCGTTAGTGCTTTCGAAAATCTTATCTGCAGACGCTTCAACAAAACCCTGATATAGCTTGCCATCCGGCATAGTGTAGCGCTGGGCAAACTCATAAAAGCAACTAGGGATATTCAGACTGCCATCGCTGAACGCCCGGTTGTATTCATCAGCCATAGTCGATGACTGCGCCAGGTAGACAGACTCACCACCTTTGATTTCGCCGCCTGAAGTGTTAAGCACAAAACCGGCTTCTTTCAGCAGGGTGTTTACATCGGCCAGGGTGTCGATGTTGTTCAGGTGGTTTACGCTCACGGTAAAGTGATTAGCCCTAAAGCCCCAGGCGGCCAGCCAGCCGGCATATTCAGATTCACTGATGAGCGATTGATATTCCTGGGTGGAAAGCTGCCAGTGACGGCCTGAGTAAAGAAAGTTTTCGGCCTCTACTACACTGGCAGGCATTTGTTCTACCAGCGCATGGATAATACGCTGTGTTTCGGCGGAGAACTCATTTACGCGTAGCTCACTTATAAACACTTTAGGCACGGTTGGATCCGGGTGTTCGAAGTGCTGGGCGGTGACTTTTTTCGCTTTAAAGTCGTAGTCGCCCTTCGCTTCGTAACCCAGTGCCAGAAAATGCTCAGCCAGGTGAGAGAGGCGGGTTTTATCCAGCGCAAAGGTACGAAACGCCACATGGTCGTTAACGATTTGCGGGCTGTTTTCCTCACCGGCCAGCAGCTTATGAATGCGCAGCGCACTGGGGGTAATACTAACGTAATCGTTCCAGAGCGCCGAAAACAGGCTATCGGTTGTCTTATGCATAACGAATTTCTGTCCTTATTCTAATTCTAATCCAGGGCTCAGAGTGCCGGGTAAAGTCACTTTATCCAGCTCAACTGAGGCAACCGGGTATGCGCAGTAGTCTGCCGCGTAGTAGGCACTGGCGCGATGATTACCACTTTCACCAATACCACCAAAGGGAGCGGCACTGCTGGCGCCGGTAATTGGACGGTTCCAGTTTACAATCCCGGCCCGGATGTGAGTAAAGAAATGCTGGTAATCCGCTTCGCTGTCGCTTAACAGTCCGGCCGATAGGCCAAAGCGAGTGTTGTTGGCCTGAGCAATAGCGGTATCAAAATCGGTATAGCGAATGATCTTAAGTAACGGACCAAAGTGTTCTTCGTCTTCCATGGTGTCGGCAATAGTGGTTACGTCCACGATGCCCGGTGTCACCAGGCCAGTTTGCTCGTCAAGGTGCTTAAGCGGCTCAAGTGCTGTAGCACCGGCGTCGAGCAGTTGCTGTTGGGCTGCTACCATTCCCTTCGCTGCAGCGGCGCTAATCATAGCGCCCATAAAGGGCTGTGGCTCGGCGTCGTAGTGACCCACCGAAATCTTGCGGGTTGCGTTAACAAGGGCATCCACTAACGCATCACCAGCGGCAGTAGCCGGGATAAACAGGCGACGGGCACAGGTGCAACGCTGTCCTGAGGTGACAAACGCAGACTGGATAATGTCATGCACGGCGGCCTTAGTATCGGTTACTTCGGTAACGATGAGCGGATTGTTGCCACCCATTTCCAACGCCAGGATTTTACCCGGATGGCCAGCAAACTGTTCATGTAGGATTTTCCCGGTGCGCGAGCTGCCGGTAAAGAACAGGCCATCGATTTGCGGATGTGAAGCCAGCGCTTTGCCGGTTTCCACCTCACCCTGAATCAGGTTAAGCACGCCTGCCGGAATACCTGCCTGCTCCCATAGCTTAACGGTTGCTTCAGCAACTGCCGGGGTTAAATCACTGGGTTTAAATACGACGGTGTTACCGGCGATCAGCGCTGGCACGATGTGGCCATTAGGCAGGTGACCCGGGAAGTTATAAGGGCCGAATACCGCCACGACACCGTGGGGCTTATGACGGATGAATGCCTTGCCCACCGGCATTGGGTTTTCTACCGTGCCGGTTCGCTCAAAGTAAGCTTTTTCTGAGATGGCAATTTTGCCAATCATCGCGCCAATTTCAGTGGCGGTTTCCCACAGTGGCTTACCGGTTTCCTGTGCAATCAGCGCTGCCAGTTGTTGCTTGTTTTCGCCCAGCAATTCGGCAAATTTTTTAATCAGTGACAGGCGTTCTTCAACGGTTTTAGCTGACCACTGAGGAAGCGCCGCGCGGGCGGCGTTGAGGGCGCTGTCAACCTGGGTAGCTGAGGCGGCCTGGCCGCGCCAGAAGGTTTGATTTTTGGTCGGGTCGACCGAAGTAATTGGAGAACCTTCTCCGGCAACCCACTGCCCATTAATAAAATGAATGGCTTGTTGCATGATTTCTGTCCTGATGCTGTTGTAATTGTGTATTGATATCAGTTGCGGGGTTTAACGCTCGCGAACCGAATTGAGTCGCCTTCTTCCACGTCTAACGTCGCTGCAGCTTTGTGAGAAAGCACTGCCTGGCCGGTCTGTTCATCAAAACTGACATCGGCAACAACCGCTCTGAAATCGGCGATTTTAGTATTAATGATGTAGCAAAGTTCGCCGTCCTGGGCGGCAGACTGGTCGTCAATATGCACCGTCGCACGGCGGCTACGCTGGGCGGTATTGATGTGACTTAAGCGGGCTTCCACCGTTGGGCCACCATCGAAAATATCGACATAACCGCGGCAACTAAAGCCTTCTTCCTGCAGTAAACGAAGAGCTGGTTCGGTTTTCTGGTGAACCTTACCAATGACGTTCTGGGCTTCCTGGCTGAGCAGATTGACGTAAATCGGATATTTCGGCATAAGCTCGGCAATGAAAACCTTATTACCAATGCCGGTCATGTAATCTGCGGTGGGGAAGTCCATGGAGAAGAAATGCTCCTCGAGCCACTCCCAGAATGGCGAGCGGCCATTTTCGTCGCTGACACCGCGCATTTCGGCAATCACGATTTCGGCGAAACGCTCGCGGTGCTCTTCCATAAACAAAAAACGTACTTTGGATAAGAACCGGCCGTTCACGCCCTTGCGGGCATTTTCCCGCAAGAACAGCGTGCAGATTTCGCTGACGCCGGTGTAGTCGTTACAGAAAGTTAGGATCTCAACCGTGTTATGGATATTGAGTTCACGGGACGCGTGTACCACCTTACCCAGATGGTAGTGGTAAAAAGCATCGTCAGTGCCTACCGCGGCTTCGATACCCGTTGTACCGACGACTTCGCCGGTAACGATATCTTCCATAACGAACAGGTAGGATTCATTGCCAGGCGCAGACACATCGCGACTGAACGCTTCCAGTGACTTGCCGATTTTGCGCTTGAGCAGGCCTTCGTTGACCGGCAGCGACGTAAAGCCGATGCCGGATTCTTCTGCTACTGCATACAGGGCGTCATAATCACTCGATCGAATAGGGCGAATAATGTACATGAGCAATTCCCGGTTAACTAGCGTGCCGCTACCACACTCGCAATAGCACGTTCAAAACGAGTCAGACCTTCGGCAATGTCTTCGTCCGGAATAATCAGAGACGGAGCAAAACGAACAACGTTAGCGCCGGCTACCAGACACATTAGTTGTTGCTCGGCAGACGCGTCGAGGAATTTACGTGATTCGCCCTTGAAGTCGTCGTTTAATGCACAACCCAGCAGCAACCCTTTACCACGAATTTCAGCAAACACTTTGTGCTTGGCATTGATGGTTTCCAGGGTGTCACGGAACAGTTGTTCTTTTTGCTTAACGCCGTTCAGTACAACCGGATCGTTAACAATATCAAAAGTACGCTCGGCCACGGCACAGGCTAACGGGTTACCACCGTAGGTGCTGCCGTGAGTACCAGGCTTAAGGTGTTGGGCAATTGCGGTGGTGGTGAGCATAGCACCTACCGGGAAACCGCCGCCAAGGGCTTTGGCTGTGGTCAGGATATCCGGCACTACGTCCAGACCCATGTATGCATACAGGTGGCCGGTACGGCCTACGCCTGATTGGACTTCATCGAAAATCAGCAGTGCGTTGTGCTTGTCGCACAGTTCACGAACACCCTTTACAAAGGCTGGATCCGGCGAAATGATACCGCCTTCACCCTGCAGCGGCTCCATCATTACCGCGCAGGTTTCATCAGAAATCAGCGCTTCAAATGCTGCCAGGTCGTTGTAATCGCAGTGCTCAACCGCACCTGGTTTTGGTCCGAAGCCATCAGAATAAGCTGGCTGGCCGCCTACTGTTACGGTGAAGAAAGTACGGCCGTGGAAGCCCTGGGTGAAAGCGATGATTTTTTGTTTGTGCTCACCAAATTGTTCGAGGGCGAAACGACGAGCCAGTTTCAGAGCGGCTTCGTTAGCTTCTGCGCCTGAGTTAGCGAAATAAACGCGCTCAGCAAAGGTATAGTCAGTGAGCTTTTTGGCCAGTCGTAATGCCGGCTCATTAGTGAAAACGTTACTCAGGTGCCATAACTTCTGACCCTGCTCAGTTAAGGCATTAACCAGCTCCGGGTGACAATGGCCCAGTGCATTTACGGCAATACCGCCGGCGAAATCAATAAACTCGTTACCTGCCTGATCCCAAACTCGCGAGCCCAGACCACGTACCGGGACCATTTTGGCCGGGTTGTAGTTAGGAACCATGACTTGATCAAACATTTCGCGGGTTACCTGCATTTTTTCACCTCTAACTGTTAGTTATCGTCATAAACCCGCGTCTTTCAGGCTGGCGAATTTATGGCTTCAATTCATTTTTAAGCGCTCCAGTATGCCACCTTAAATGGCTGTTGTCTTGTCTATTACCTTTCTTCAAAGGCAGTAAAATCAAGGGGTCTGGCACTTATTGCATAAAATGTGAATAACTATCCATATATGTGAATATGCGGCCGTCGGGGCAAAAATATCGGCGGATTCTGCGCCATGCTGGCTATAGTGAGGTTTTTGCCTGTAAAACAGGCTTTACGGCTGAATGATTATGAATCGGTTGAAAAAGCGCATTTTTGGTCTTCATAACGGCTTATTCGCCGCTGTTTTGTTCATAGATCGGTCAGTATGGGGAGCTGATGAAGGGTCTGGCTATGCAGTTTTTGCAGCAAATCGGACTCAATAGCACAGCCCGCGATGAATTTGTCATTTTCGTCATCGAGGAACAGGTTATTGTCTTTTAACATGCGGTATTTGGCGTAATAACGGGCCTGTTGCAATACTTGTGTGAGCGGATCAGCATCCTCTGGTAATACGTCCTGCAACACCTGTTGCATGGCGCTGGTATATCCAACGCGCTTAAAGACCATGTATTCAAACAAATGCAGGGCTGCTTTGTCACTGTGTTCATCAATTAAAGGCAGTAAGCGTTTTGGGTCTGGTACCAGTTGAACCAGCGCCGAGTGCAGATTGCGTAATTTGGCTTTTTGCGCATGGCGTAAAAAGTCCAGGTGCACCTGTTCAAACAGGCGAAAATAAAGCTTGATAATAGCACTTCTACCCAGCTGGCTAAAAAGAGCCAGGGTGTAAGCCTCAAAGGGGTTTACCTTATGGCTTTTAGCAATGGCTTCGGCGGTTCTGGCGCATATAAGGCTGTATTCCCAGACCTTGTGCTTTATTTGCGGAAACGGATCGCTTATTAACGGCAAGGTCTGTTTGTAAATGAGGGCCGGAATGACCCGTTTTACGTTGTCGATACCAATGAAACTCAGAGCGGTTTTTAGGGTATCTACGGCAATCACATCACCGCGGGCATCGCGGCGTCGGTATTGCGGTTGGTTTACCTGTTTAAGCAGCTCATCGACCAGCCAGGGAATATTGACTGCGATGGCTTCAACCTTGCTGATGGTGGCCGATGGTGTGGCAAGTAAGTCTATCAGGTTGGTAGTATGTTCTGACCAGTTCAGCAGGTTTTCACATACATCCTGGGTGTCGGCCAGTGTCTGTAGCAGCTTTTTGTCGATAACCGAGTGCAGTTGCTGGTTAATTTGCTGTACATAATTGGCCTGGATCTTCGCCGTTTCCAGTTTGCTTTTAATGGCGTCTTTTTCAACTTTAAGCAACTGACGGCGGGTAAAGCTTTGCTCGGACTCGGCGTAACTCACTTCACCAGGTGCACGACGGCCAACCATCGCTTTGGCAAGCTCAGGTGCCAGCAATAAATAGTTAAATCGTTTAGCAAAAGCTGGTGGGGTCAGTAACCGCTCTACCATTGAAGTCCCGCTCTATCCATGTAATACCCGAACCTTATCTGTTTTGCAATGCTAAGGCTAGGACATGTTTGTGTTTGTTCAGGCAATCAGACCGTTTAAATAACCAGTGCCTTACATCGCATTATTCAGTGTAACGGACTGACCGTTGAATTCTGATACACAATTGATATCGGCATCAGGCGAGACAACCTTAGCCAGTAGCAAAAAGTTTAGCAGAACCTGATGGCCATATTCGGTGAGTAGCGACTCCGGGTGATACTGAACACCCCATACCGGCAGGTCTTTGTGTTTCACAGCCATAATTTCAGGTGTCTCGCCGTCATCGCTCCAGGCTATTACCTGCAGGCAGTCGGGGATAGAAGCCGGATCGATAACCAGAGAATGGTAGCGGGTGACCACAAACTGTTGCGGGATATTAGTAAACAGCCTGTCGCCGTAGTGTTTAACGCCGGAGAGCTTACCATGGCGAACCTGCAGGGCATTGGTTACTGTCGCGCCAAATACCTGACCGATGGCCTGATGACCAAGACACACGCCCATGATTGGGATGATTCCGGCAAACTGACGGATTACTTCCAGACTGACGCCGGATTCATTGGGTGTGCAGGGGCCTGGCGAGATGACAATTGCCTGAATGCTTGCCGGATCAATATCGGCCACTGTAATAGCATCGTTACGAACTACCTGCAGTTCACAACCCAGCTCCTGAAAATATCTGGCCAGGTTGTGACTAAAGGAATCGTAATTGTCGATCAGTAGTATCAAGGTTTAATCGACTGCTCAGGGCTTAGCGATAAATCCCAGCGCCTCGTAAGTGGCCTTGAGCGTAGCGGCCGCACGTACCTGGGCTTTCTCGGCGCCCTGGCGCATTACTTCATCCAGATAGGCCCGGTCGGCACGCAGCTCATTGTAACGCTGTTGTAGTGGTTCAATCAGCGCAACCACTGCATCAGCCACATCTGACTTTAAATGGCCGTACATTTTATCTTCGTAAGCGGGTACCAGCTCGTCTACTGTTTTGCCGGTAGCCAGCGATAATAACGTCAGCAGGTTGGTCACGCCTGGTTTTTCCGCCCAGTCAAAATAGATGCGCGCCTGCTCGTCAGAATCGGTGACAGCGCGTTTGATCTTCTTGGCCACCTTCTTAGGTTCTTCCAGCAAGCCGATAAAGTTGTTCGGGTTGGTGTCTGATTTAGACATCTTTTTATCCGGCTCCTGCAAGCTCATGATGCGGGCACCGAATTCAGGAATATAAGGCTCCGGAATGAGGAAAGTGTCGCCGTAAATGTTGTTGAAGCGGGTGGCGATATCGCGGGTAAGCTCCAGGTGTTGTTTCTGGTCTTCACCTACCGGCACTTCATTAGCCTGATAAAGCAGGATATCGGCGGCTTGTAAAACCGGATAGCTGTACAGGCCTACATTAATATTACTGGCATTGCGGGCCGACTTGTCCTTGAACTGGGTCATGCGGTTCAGTTCACCCATTTGGGTAAAGCAGTTTAGTACCCATGAAAGCTGCGCGTGCTCAGGCACATGAGACTGCAAAAACAGCGTACTCCTGGTTGGGTCGATACCACAGGCCAGATACAACGCCAGACCATCCAGACAAGCTTCTTTGAGTTTGGCCGGGTCCTGACGAACCGTTATGGCATGCAAATCCACAATCATATACAGACAGTCGTGTGTTTCCTGCATGGAGACCCACTGCTTCAGCGCACCCATGTAGTTACCCAGGGTAAGCTGTCCGGATGGCTGACAGCCGCTTAATACGATTGGTTTTGCGCTCATTACTTATTTACCTATTCACACTTAATTACTTTGAAGACACTGTAGCCAGTTCGTCACGCATTTGCTGGATAACTGCGGCATAGTCCGGCTGATTGAAGATCGCTGAACCGGCGACAAACATATCCGCACCGGCAGCGGCAATGGCAGCGATATTATCGACTTTAACTCCGCCGTCAACTTCCAAACGGATGTTTTGACCAGAAGCGTCGATACGAGACCTGACTTCCCTGAGCTTATCGAGCGTACCAGGAATGAATGACTGACCACCAAAACCAGGGTTAACCGACATTAATAAGATGTGATGCAGTTTGTCCATGACGTAGTCGAGATAATGCAGCGGCGTGGCCGGATTAAATACCAGACCCGGCTGACAGCCTTTATCAGCAATTAACTGCAGGCTGCGGTCGAGATGCTGGCTGGCCTCCGGGTGGAAACTGATATAACTGGCACCGGCATCGGCAAACTGGGTAATTAAGTCGTCCACCGGCGAAACCATCAGGTGCACATCTATAGGTGCCGTAATGCCATAGTCACGCAGCGCAGAACAAATCATTGGGCCAAAGGTCAGGTTAGGCACGTAATGATTGTCCATCACGTCAAAGTGAACCACGTCAGCGCCGGCGTCGAGTACACGCTGTACATCATCACCCAGACGGGCGAAATCCGCCGAGAGTATCGACGGTGCTATCAGGAATCGTTGCATGATTAACCCTTATAGACGGTGTAGGGAAGCAGAGTAATGCCGGGCGAGTGATGAGAAGCGCTGTTGTTATGTGATATGTACGACAAAACAAACACTTGGCCAGCGTATTTATTGAACGATATTTTAACGGATTATCGTAACTGGCAAAAGGTTTTATCTCGCACCTTAACGGTGATTTTGCTTCTTTTTGGTGCAGGTTATTGCTAATTGACTGTGCGAAAGCGCTTTCAAAGATTTTTATGCTGTAAAAGTTGTGAATAAAAATGCATTTAAAACAGCAATTTATTAAGTTGATGTAACCCTTTGGCAAGTGTCGACACATTGGGCACTAGTTTTGCGTATACCGACATCACAAAAATAAAAATACAGACAGAAAAGTGATTTAAATAAAAACACTTATGCGTGATTTATACGGAGAACACACATGAAATTTAATAAAACACTGGTAACTTTAGCCGTTGTTGGCTCTTGCCTTTCATCACAAGCTGTACTGGCTGACAGCCTGTCTGCGAACGTAAGCGTAGCTAATAACTACATCTGGCGTGGTCTGACTCAGACTACTAACGAGCCCGCAGTATCTGGTGGTATTGACTACGCTAGCGACAGCGGCTTCTACGCGGGTACTTGGGCATCTAACGTACAGTACGCTGCGGATGATGTTTACTCTTACGAACATGATGTTTACTTTGGCTATGCTGGCGAAGCTGGTGACATCAGCTACGACGTCGGTTACCTGTATTATAACTATGATGATGTCGCGGAATACGATTTTGGTGAGATTTATGGAACTATCGGATATGGTGGTTTTAGCGTTTCATTATATGTATTGGCTAATACAGAAGCAGACGAAAAGCTTTACGATGAAGATAGCATGGTAATTGGTGAGTTGGACTTCGACTTTGGGTCGACGACATACATTTCATTAGATTATGGCTTTGCACTGGAGAGTGGCACTGAAATTGGACTACACGTTGGTTCACATCAAGGTGATTTTAGTGAGTCATTTAACGGCGTACCTGGGGACTATCGAGACTTCAATGTGTCTATCGCTAAAGACGGTTTTGCATTCATGATCAGCACTACTGATTTGGATGATTCTGGTGCCGATGCGACTGATAACGATTCAATCAAATACACTGTTTCTTACTCAGTAGATTTCGAACTGTAAGAGACCTTTAACACTTTTACAGTGTTTATGTTTTGTGCACGCAAAGGCCACAGATTAGTGTGGCCTTTGCACTTTTGGTTGAAATTTTCATTGCCAGATGTAACAGACTGATTATAATTACACCAATGGATTTTATTCTGGAATGGTTTTCAGTATGACAAAGCTAAAGAAAAGCTTAACCGGGCGGGTCGCAGGAGCAGTGTTTGCTCTGGCTTTAACCGTGGGCAGTTTTAACCTGAGCGTAGGATCGCCAGAGGCAGATCGTCTGGAAAACCGAGTGGCAAACGTGCTCGATGAAGCTGAGCAAGTCAGCTGGGTCAGTTGGTTGACAGGTCGCTCTACATCCTACCGTTTTCATTTTCTCGATCTTCTCGAATTACTGTCACGTCACAAAGGCAAAGACAGCGAGTAGTCGCTCGCTGGTTTAAGCGTTGTGGCAAATAAACCGGGTTTTCTGAGAGTCGTACAAAGCGTACTGGCCAGTGCCTTTGGTGTTCAGAGTCAGCAAAAATACCAGCAGGATTTTTCACAAACAACTATTGTCCCTTATATTGTGGTGGGAATTATCTTCGTTGTATTGCTGGTACTCGGGTTGATTGGCCTGGTGAACTGGCTTACCCCCTGAATCAGTTTTATAGCTGTGGTAACTATTCGTCGTCTACTGCGGTGATTGGGTACACAGGCTTGTGCTTAAATAACGCAAGTAACTCACTTACCGGCTTGCGAGCACTTCCTTTCTGACTGATTGAGCGTTTCACATTTAATGTAGTGATTTGAGCGCCGTAGTACATCTGCCGCGTCATCGGCAAATCATGATTTGAAATCAGCACCGGAATGTTTCGTTTAAACGCGGCGCGCTGAGCCAGAGTGGCCAGTTTATGCTGACAGGATAAGCTGAACTGCTTGGCCGCGTAGCTGGTAAACAAAGCGGTTTTACTGATTGGCGCGTAAGGCGGGTCGCAATAGATCACGCTACCTCTGCGGGCATGCTGAAACACTTTTTCAAAAGGTAAACATGTGAATCTGGCTTTTTGTGCCTTTTCTGCGAACACGAACATCTCGCGTTCCGGGAAATAGGGGCGCTTGTAGCGGCCAAATGGCACATTAAAGCGGCCTTTCAGACTGTAGCGGCAGAGGCCGTTGTAGCCGTGTCGATTCAGATACACAAACAACAGAGCACGGTAATACTGGTCGCTGGTCTGGTTGAATTCTTCACGCAGGCCATAATAGATTTTTTCGTTGTTATGGTGCGGCGAGAAAAAATCTTTCAGATCATTGATGAGTGGATCAGGTTGCGCTTTTAGCAGATTGTAGAGATTAATCAGGTCCGGATTAATATCATTAAGCACATAGTGCTGAAAGTCAGAGTTGAGAAACACCGACCCTGCGCCAACGAAAGGCTCGATGAGCTTCTTCCCCTCTGGCAGGTGTGCATTGATTTGTTCAACCAGACTGTATTTGCCTCCTGCCCATTTGAGGAAAGCCCGGTTTTTACTGACGGCCATTATGTTGGTAACTACTCACTGACGCTATGATTTTTATTATTGGGGATATTGTGAACAACTGCCACAAAGCCCAGCATCCCGCACCCGGAAAGGTTACTCTTGGGTGGCATTCAACTTTAACGAATCATTGATTGTATCTGTCAGCGCGGATCTCGACAACCGACAATAGCCAGAAATCGATAATTATTAGGGCAGACTGGCTATTTCTGCTTTTACCTGGTTTCCGGCTTTAACGAATGCTTTGTCGCTGCCAGGAAATTGCGGTAAAGCCTGCAGTTGCTGCTGAGCGGCTGGCAAAGAGGCAGCGGGCGTCGACCACAGAATGACATACCAGTCACCACCGTAGCGATAGGTTTTGTAAATAGTGACCTGGTTGGTTAGCTGATGATCCGTTAAGAAATCCCGGGCCAGCTCCAGGTCTTTCATGCCGGCAATCTGAATCCAGTACTGATCGGCATCGCTGTTGGCCAGTTGTTCATTGGCTAACGGCACAGCCTCGGTATTCAGAGCGTCTTCCTGCGGCTCAGCCCGGTCGCTGGCTTCCGCAGCAAGCTCTGAGGACGTTTCTGTTTCAGCTGATGCAGTCACTTGTTGTGGCTGAGCGTTTGGTACGGTGGCGGTTTCTGCTGAAGAAGGCTCTGTTACATCGGTAGCCGCGAGCGGTTCCTCGGTATTGGATTTATCGTTAGTAACCTGATTGTTGGCAGGGGCCGGAATCGCTTTAATTGCATCATTAAAACTGGCTATAACGCGCGATTGTGCGGCTGGCGGAGCAGATTCTGTTACTGGCTGCTGGTCGCTGGTGTCGGTATTATCCTGCTTTACAATGCTCAGTGTTCGGGTTGGCTTGATAAGCGCTTCTGGCTCATCGGTTATGTTCTGCGCGGTGTTCGGTTCGTTGCTATCAAGCGGATCAAACAGGGTGGTCATGGTAGCGCCGTATTGCCAGCCCATAATCGCAACAAAGCAGGATAAAAACACCAGCGTAACGCCAATCCACAGCCAGGGTGAACGTAAACGGTTATCGGTGAGCGGGGGAGCGCCTGCTTCGCCGCGTTCCTGACGGTAACGTTCAAAAGCGGCGCGGCGCTCAGCCAGTAATTTATCCACATCACTACTGTATTGCTGAGTAGATACTGACTGGCTGCTAATTAACAGGGGCGTGTTGGTGTTCTTCGCCGGCAGCCACTCTTTGGCTTGTTCGGCCCAGTCACTTTCACCAAATAGCAACACATTGAGGTGCTGTTTATTATTGGCAAACCGACTTTGTAAAACCAAATCCCACAATTCCTGCAGAAAGCTGTTGGGAATGTGTTGCGCCTGAGTGATGGTGATGAGTACCGGTCCATCATGATGATTAAGACCGGCGAGTAATTCATTTAACGGCCGGATATAACTGCCCACAACCTGGCCCAGGAGTTGTTTGCACAGGGTGCCACGGTAATCGGTGACCTGCATATCCGGTTCAGCGGTAATAAACGCCAGTTCGGTGTTATCGGACTGCTGAAAAACGAAGGATTCCAGTGTGCGTTGCTGCTCGGCAATACTGTCTCCGCTGACAAAAATCAGCTGAGACGAGTAGTTGACTAAATATTCAAGCCTGCTGTGCAGCTCAGATGCCACGGTAGTTTCCTCATTAAACGGCCAGTTATATTACCCGATTAACTTAATACCGCGTCCAGAATAGGCTGGGTAACGTCTTTGGTTACCACCGCTTTGCCAATGCCCTGGGGGATAACAAAACGGATCTGGCCTGCCTCGACTTTCTTGTCGCGTGCCATATGGCGCATGTAGTCAGCCACAGACATACTGTTGGGGCCGGCAACCGGCAGCTTAAATTGCTGCTGGAGCGCTTCAATACGACGGGTTTCTGACGGTGTTAACCAATCAAGGTGTTCTGCCGTTTTACAAGCAAGGATGATACCAGCCGCTACCGCTTCGCCATGCAGCCAGTTGCCATAACCCTGTTCGGCTTCGATAGCGTGGCCGAAGGTATGCCCCAGGTTTAGTAGCGCTCGAATACCGCCTTCACGTTCATCCTGAGCAACAATCTCTGCCTTGATCTGACAGCAACGGAAAATCGCCTTGCCAAGTGCCTCGGGCTCGAGTGATTTCAGATCTTGCTGATTGCTTTCCAGCCAGTCAAAAAACGCCGCGTCATAAATAATGCCGTACTTAATGACTTCTGCCATGCCAGCGGCGAATTCACGTTCTGGCAGGGTGTTAAGCGTGGTGATATCAATAGCTACCAGCACAGGCTGATAAAATGCCCCAATCATATTTTTGCCGAGGGGATGATTGACCGCAGTTTTACCGCCTACCGATGAATCCACTTGTGACAACAAGGTAGTAGGTACCTGAATAAAAGGCACGCCCCGTTGATAAGTGGCTGCGACAAAGCCGCAAAGGTCGCCGATAACTCCGCCGCCCAGGGCTATCAGAGTAATATCCCGGGCTGCGTTCATTTCCAGCAGGCGGGTCATTACTACTTCAAACTGCTCAAGAGTTTTATATTGTTCGCCATCCGGTAAAGTGATGACGTCGGTTTGCTTGTCTCCGCATGCCGCCAGTACCCGTTCCAGATAAAGGGGTGCTACAGTTTCGTTGGTGACGATAACAGCACGTTGCCCTTTGATGTAGGGCACAAAAAAGCCGGGCTGTGATAACAGTCCGGCTTCAATCTGAATAGGGTAGCTACGCTCGTCAAGTTCTACGGTTAAGGTTGACACGCCTGTAGCTCCTTTAAATGTTATAACCCAATCTTGCTTATAATTTGGTTAGCAACGGCTCGCGCTGACTGATCGTCGGTTTCTACCACGTAATCGGCCACTTCTTCGTACAGTGGGTTACGCAGTTCAGCGAGTTCTCTTAATACCTTTTCCGGATCATCCTTTTGTAACAAGGGGCGACGCTTGTCGCGCTGGGTACGGGCAACCTGTTTGTCGATGGTGGTTTGCAGATACACTACAATACCACGCGCTGACAGGCGGTTACGCACTGCTTTGGTCATAATAGAACCGCCGCCAGTGGCCAGCACAATACCTTGTTTGTCAGTTAAATCATTAATGACATTTTCTTCGCGTTTGCGGAATCCATCTTCACCTTCGAGATCAAAGATCCAGGTAATGTCTGCGCCAGAACGACGTTCAATCTCCTGATCGGAATCGAAGAACTCGAGGTGTAACTCATCTGCTAAGTGACGACCAATGGTACTTTTACCTGCTCCCATTGGACCAACCAAAAAGATATTACGTTTTTCAGCCATATTTGCTTATTTCACAACTTATCTATGTTAAGGGCAGAATGTTCTGTTTTCCTCAACCACCCGTTCACACGTGCTTATTTTGTCGCTAATAAGCACATACACAAAACCTCGTAAAAATTTCGAGAGCGGGATTATCTCAGTTTCTCAGACCGCTATGCAAGTTTTGTTGCAGGGATTAGGGCGAAAGCGCCAAAAATGAAGCTTAGCCAAAGGATTAAGAACCGGATTGAGGGGAGAAAAGACGAAAATTATTGCCTCAGGCCGAGATTTCCTGCCAGAGGCATAAAAAACTACAGTGCTTCGGTAACGATTTTGGGCGTTACGAAAATCAGCAGTTCACGTTTTTGGTACACGGTTGAGCTATTGCGGAATAATGCGCCAACTACCGGCAGATCGCCAAACAGTGGTACTTTACTCACATCATTGCTGTTAACCTGTTGAAAGATACCACCAAGGACTATGGTTTCACCGTTTTCTACCAATACCTGGGTTTTAATTTCCTGAGTATCGATGGCCACGGCATCACCAGTAGCGGTTTGCACGGTTTCACCACGGGTATCCTGGGTCACAATCAAATCCAGAATGATACGGTTATCCGGGGTAATATGCGGCGTTACCTTGAGGCTTAACACGGCCTTTTTAAACTCTACGGAGGTGGCACCACTGGAAGTAGCTTGTGAATAAGGTATTTCTGTACCTTGTTCAATGTAGGCTTCCTGTTGGTTAGCCACGGTAATACGCGGGCTGGCAATGATTTCACCTTTGTTTTCTGACTCCAGGGCCGATAATTCAAGATCTAAAATGGTGCCATCAGCCAGGCTGGCAATCTGAAAACCGATACTGCCTGCGGCACTGGCCACCGGCAGGTTAACATTAAGGCGATCACCTAAAGCCGGTACGTTGCCGCCCGCTATAGTTTCTGCTCCGGAGAGTGAACCTGACACGCCGTTGTCGTCCTGACGGTCAGAGAAACCCCAGCGCACGCCCAACTGCTCGTCCACATTATCACGCACGGTTACCATGCGTGATTCGATTAATACCTGTTTCACCGGAATATCCAGAGACTCGATGACCCGGCGGGCTTCATCGATAGAGGCCTGGGTGTCACGAACCAGAATAGTATTGGTGCGACTGTCTACCGTAACGGTGCCACGGTCGGTCAGAATACCACCGGCGCCTTCTTCGGCTTTCAGAATCTGCGATAATTCAGCGGCTTTCGCGTAGTTAACCGTAATGCTGGCTGAAGCAAGTGGTGCCAGTTGTGCAACCTGCTGGTCTGACTGCAGTTTTTGGGTCTCACGCTGAGAAAGCTCTTCGCTGGGGGCGATCAGTAAAATGTTACCTTCCTGACGTTTATCTAACCCCTTAATTTTTAGAATCATATCCAGCGCCTGATCCCAGGGCACACCGGTCAGGCTAATCGATACATTACCGGTAACGGTATCGGTGGTTACCAGGTTAAATCCATTCACTTTGGCGATAATCTGCAATACCTGACGAACCGGAACGTCCTGGAAGTCGAGGGAAATTGGCTCACCTTCATACTGGCTCTTTTCCAGTTTGGCCATTTGCTCCTGGCTCATGGGACTGACCGTCACCGTCAGAGTTTTACCGTCCTGCTCAGTGTTAGTGATTACGTTACCGGTGTAATTAAATTCAATGCGCGATGAGTCTTTCTCCTGAAAGGTCTCGATAGTAGTTACCTGCGTGCCAAACGCCGTTACATCCAGTTCGATTAATTGATCTTCTGCGAGCTCAGTTGCGGGTAAAGTAAGTACTAACTTACCATTCGCTTCTATCACTTGAGGTTCCACGTCCCGGTTATTCATGGTCAGCGTGGTAACTGCCAGACCATTAGCGCCACGGGTAAAGTCGATGTCTTTCAGGGTCGACTTAAAGACTTTCTCAGCTTCGGCATTCGGGTTAATCAATTGCGGAGATTCCTGAGCGCGGAGCTCAGCGGCAACTGCATTAAACAGTAAAAACGTGACCACGGCGCCCGCTACCCAGTAGCGGCGTTTGGTTTGCCGATTTAGTCTTTCGTTAAAGATATATCGCTTAGACATCTAATAATCTCCTGCTCACGACTTCATCGTTAGCGTAGTTTCTTTCTTCTGCCAGCAGCCAGTGCCGTCAGGAACAAGCTCTTCAATAGTCACTTCGTCCTTGCCTATGCTGATGATCTGTCCGAAAAACAAACCCAGTCGACTGCCTTTTTTAGCCTGGTAAAGCCCACCATCATTGGTTTTAAATAATACCCAGGTGTCACCATTGGAGCGGAAACTACCGGTGAGTGACAGCGCATCGATGCCATAGGCTTCCAGAGGCTCACGGGTTCGGTTGGCATCAGGTTGTGAACAATTCGCTTTTACCTGTGCAACCACAGGCGCCCGGCTGGCTTTCGGGCGGACAAACGGACTGCGAAATCCTTGTGCGTCATAGACGAACACCGGTTTTTGCTCAAATTCCGGGTAAGGTTCGATGCTGGGTTTAGTGTTCTGTTTGACGTCATTGGTATAGGCCACCAGATCGTCAATATGCGGCGCACAACCTGTTGCGGTTAAGGCTACCATTGCGATCCCCAGGAGGCGAGCAAATTGCGACATTACTTGCTCTCCTTGTTCTCAGTGTTGGCGGCGCGGTAAGTTTTGGCTAACAGACTGAAGCGTAAACCACCCTGATCAGTATGCACTTCAAAATCGTGCATGGTCACTATGCGCGGTAAGTCTGCGACTTTAGACACGAATTCACCAAAATTGTGGTAGCTACCGGATACCTCAATACGAATGGGTAACTCCGTGTAAAATTCTTTAGGGATTTCTTTTTCCCAGTTTAACAGCCGGAAAGTCAGGCCGGCGCTGGTTCCTACGTAGGTGATGTCATCTAACAGCCCGGGCGTTTCGTTGCGGGTGGGCAGCGACTTCAACATAGAGGAAAAATCCTCTTCAATTTGCGTCAGTTGTTCCTTGTAGGCCGAGAGGTTAGCGGCCAGACGGTATTTGGCCTGAAACTGCATTTTTAACTCGGCTTCCTTGGCCTCAGCCTGATCGAGCGAGGGAAGTTTAGGGCTAACAATACCGAAATAGCTGATACCAGACACCACAATCACAATGAATAAAGCAACAACGGTCTTTACCTCAAACGGCCAAATGGCAATTTGTTCAAAGTCGAGGTCGTTAATCTCTTTTAATTTGGCAAAGTCAAACTGCTTCATTTGCCACCTCTTTCTTGCTGTTCTTTTTCCATGGCAACCTGTTCGCTAATCGAAAAGGTCAGGGTAAATTCGCTAACCGCATCAGTGGCGCTGGTGTCTGCCACGATGGATGACAGTTCGCCGGAAGTGAACACTTTTGATGTTTCCAATTGGCGCATAAATTCAGCCAGGCGGTTATTCGACTCGCTGGTGCCGCGTACCTGAATACTGGAGCCGGTGCGCTGCAGCGATGTAAAGCTGACGCCCTGGGGCACTATCCGAGCAAGCTCATCGAGCACCTGAGGGGCCAGGTTTCGGCTACTTTGCAGTTGTTCAATCAGGGCCATGCGTTGCTCGATGGCCGATTTACTTTCTTTAATGCGTTTAATTTCTGCAATCTGACTTTCCAGGGCGGTGATCTGGGTTTGCAGATACTGATTGCGCGAGTTTTGATTACTGATCTGGGTATCGATAATCTGGCCAATAAACCAGAACAGCAAACCGGTCATAATGGCCACAAACGCCAGCACCACAATGTACTGTTGTTTCTGCTGCTGGCGGCGTTGTTCGCGCCAGGGCAGGAGGTTTACATGTGCCATCTTGACATCCCCCGGCTGGCCAGGCCTGCAGCAATAGCCAGTAATGGGCCAACCTGCTTGACCTGCTCAGTATTTAGCTTGTCGCTAATTTTGATATTGGTAAATGGATTGAAGACTTCCACCTCAATACCGAGATCCTGCTGTAAGGTATCTACCAGCGCCGGTATAACCGCGCCTGCGCCGGTCAGGACGATTTTTTCCGGGCGCTCAGCCTGCATGGTGCTCATGTACATTTGTAAGGCACGATTAATCTGCTGCTGCAGATTTGCCGCAAAAATAGGCAGGGTATCGCTAATCCAGTTGCTCGGCAGTGTATTGTTGATTAACTGCTCTTCAGTATCTTTGCGGTCCAGCATATGTACCAAAGACAAATCCTGAAGCAGCGAATCAACGCCGAAAGTGTGCTCTTTGGTATACACAGTCTTGCCATTGTCCCAAATACAAACTTGCAACAGTGATGCCCCAATATTAATGCAACAAATGCGCTGGGCTTCTTCGTTATGGGGATAAAAGTAATCCACCGCATTTCCCATAGCGTAGGTTTCGACGTCCACTACTTTCGGGTCGAAGCTATGTTCACGTGCCAGTGTGGAGCGGTTATCGACTACATCACGGTGGGCGGCGGTAAGCAACACGTCCACTTTGCCAGAATGAGTTTCACTTATACCCACTTCCTCGAAGTCCAGGTACACTTCTTCCAGCGGGTAGGGGATCAGGCTGTCGGCCTCGACTTCTATCTGGCCTTCCAGCTCATAGTCGGTTTGATCAGGCTCCATATGTACAATTTTACTGATGACGGATGTGCCGGCTACGGCGATGGCTACTGGTTTAATTTTATTCTTAAGTGCCAGGCGAACTTTTCGCAGCGCCACACTCACAGCGTCGAAGTCGGTGATCTCTCGCTCTCTGAATGCCTCTTTAATAATTGGCTCGCAGGCAAACGCGGTTAGCATGTAGTCGCCTTCGGCGCCTTCCAGCACAACTGCCTTGATGCAACGGGTGCCAATGTCGAGTCCGACAATGGGCGGTTGCTTTTTTTTGAACAGCGATTTTAGCATATCAACTGAGTCTCATTTACTTGCGATCAATTTCTAACATAAGATGTTACTTAAAATTTTTCCATTTAATGGTTCTAATAAATACACTTAGGTATAAAATATAAGTCATTCTGGCAAAAAAGCCCTGTTTATTCTTATTGTGAAGTACATCAAAACCTTCTTATTACTCGGATTTATCGGTGCACTGCTCGGCGGTATTGCACTCACGGGTATATATTTTTATATCAAGCCGGACCTGCCCAGCGTTGCAATCCTCAAGGATGTGCGGCTGCAAACGCCTATGCGTATTTATACACATGACGGCAAGCTCATCTCCCAGTACGGTGTAAAGCGGCGTATACCGGTAACCCTTGACCAGGCCCCGGATCTGCTGCAAAAAGCGATTTTGGCCACCGAGGACAATCGTTTTTACGAACACTTTGGTATTGATCCTATCGGCATCACCCGGGCTTTCATTAACCTTGTCCTGACCGGTGAGAAAAGTCAGGGCGCGAGTACTCTCACGCAACAGCTGGCCCGGGGCTTCTTCTTAACCCGGGAAAAAACCTATATTCGTAAAATTAAGGAAGTCTTTATTGCTCTGCACATGGAAACTGAGCTCAGCAAAGACGAAATTTTCGAATTGTATTTAAACAAGGTTGAGTTGGGTCATCGGTCCTTTGGTTTTGGTGCTGCCGCACAGGTGTATTACGGTAAGCGGCTTGATGAACTGACGCTGGCGCAAATTGCCACCCTGGCAGGTCTGCCCCAGGCACCTTCGGTATTAAACCCGGTTAGTCGTCCTCAACGCTCCGTGGAGCGTCGTCGAATCGTGTTACTACGAATGCTGGATGAAGGGTATATTACCCGACAGCAATTTGATGAAGCAGCCAGCGCACCGGTGACAGCCGAAAAACACGGTGCCGAAATCGAACTGGACGCGCCTTATCTGGCCGATCTGATTTACTCAGAAATGGTGACGCTGTACGGCAAGGAAGAAGCTGAAACCGGCGGTTATCAGGTTTACGCGACGGTTTCGTCTGAATTACAGCAAGCCGCGCAAAATGCGGTGAAACAGAATCTACACGATTACGATGAACGTCACGGTTTTCGAGGCGCTGTGGCACGTTTATGGCCACAGGAGCAGAGCAACGCAGAACCAAACCAGGAAGAAACATCGACGGAATGTGATAGTGAGCCGCTCTACCCTGACTGGCTCTGTGAAGTAACCGAAGAAACCCTTATCAACCAACTGGATAACGCCGGCGCTTTTGGCTTTGTATTTCCGGTGGCTGTTATCAGTGTTGACGAACAATCTTTTACCACCCGAGACGTTACCGGCATCGAACGGGTGATTGAATGGGAAGGGATGGACTGGGCCCGGCCGTTTTTAAGTGATAGCAGACAAGGGCAGCCTCCGTCTCAGGCTTCTGATATTGTTAGTGCGGGCGACATTGTCTATATCAGGGAACAGGATAATCAGTGGCGTCTGGCGCAGTTGCCAGAGGTCAGTGGTGCCTTTGTGGCGTTAGACCCTTATGACGGCGCGGTACAGGCTATTGTAGGCGGCTACAGTTTTTACCAAAGTCAGTTCAACCGGGCTACACAGGCTAAGCGTCAGGTGGGCTCAAACATTAAGCCGTTCGTTTATTCTGCGGCACTCGACAACGGCTACACCGTGGCCAGTATTATCAACGATGCGCCAATCAATGAATGGGATGAAGCAACGGGTGTGGCCTGGCGTCCGCAAAACTCGCCGGCAGAATATGACGGTCCTATCCGTATGCGGGTGGCTCTGGGTAAATCGAAAAACGTCGTATCAGTGCGCTTACTGCGTGGCGTAGGGCTGGATAATACCATTGAACACCTCACCCGCTTTGGTCTCGATAAGGCCGATATTCACCGCGATGAAACCGTGTCGCTGGGCTCAAGCTCCCATACGCCATTGGAAATAGTACGTGGTATGGCCACCATTGCCAACGGCGGCTTTCTGATTGAACCTTACTTTATCGACCGGGTACTGAACGAGACGGGTGAAGTACTGTGGCAAACCAATCCGGTGGTTGCCTGCAGCGACTGTGATGAGACCAATTCTCCGCAACAGCAACCGGTCAGTGAGGAAGCGGATATCGAAGCGCTGCTGGCCGCCGAGTTAAACCAGTCGCTGCCGGTTCAGACCGATAGTGATGAAGTGTTGGCAGCCCCCCGGGTGATTACGCCACAAAATGCCTTTTTGGTTGCCGATATGATGCGCACCGCTGTAAGAGCCAATGGTAGCTGGAATAAAAAGACCTACTGGCAGGGGACTGGCTGGCGGGCGAGAAATATTCTGCAGCGCACCGACCTGGCAGGTAAAACCGGTACCACCAACGACTCCCGGGATGCCTGGTTCAGTGGCTTTAGCCGTAACCTGGTGGCAACTGCCTGGGTTGGTTTTGATGACATGACCAGGCAGCTGGGTCGCGCGGCTTATAATAATCCGCTGGCCAAGCGCGATCCGGATCGGTTTGGCTGGATGGGTAACGCTATGGTGGGCACCGAGAGCGGTGCCATGGCGGCACAACCAGCGTGGATTCGCTTTATGCAGGTGGCGCTCGAGGACGAGCCGGAAGAAGCCATGTCGGTACCAGATGATATTGTGCGGGTACGGATTGATCGTACCAGTGGGAAGTTGACCCGGCGCACAGACCATACCACACTATTCGAGTATTTCCTGAGGGGCACTGAGCCGACCATGTATGTCTTAGATGACGAAGTCATGGATCCGGCTGAGCAGGAAGACTCAACGCCTGACGTAGAGGAAATCTTCTAACGTCTATACTTAAAAACAACAAAATAAGAAACTGGTTACTAATAATGTCTGATGACGATAAGCGATATTTGTATATACCGCATGCCGGCCCGTCTTTGCTGGAAACCCCCCTACTTAATAAAGGCAGTGCGTTCAGCGCTAAAGAGAGGGCCCGTTTTAACCTTACCGGTCTGTTACCCCCGCGCTACGAAACCATCGAAGAACAGGTGGAACGGGCTTATCTGCAATATAACTCCTTTGATGAGCCCCTGAATAAGCATATTTATTTACGCGCCATTCAGGATAACAACGAAACCCTGTTTTACCGCCTGATCCAGTCGCACATTGAAGAAATGATGCCGATTATTTATACCCCTACCGTGGGCGACGCCTGTGAACAATTCTCCGATATCTATCGCAGTTCACGAGGCCTGTTTATTTCCTGGGAAGAGCGCGACCAGATTGATGACATTGTCCGTAATGCGACTAAACGTAAGGTCAAAGTCATTGTGGTAACTGACGGAGAGCGTATCCTCGGCCTTGGTGATCAGGGCATTGGCGGGATGGGGATCCCTATCGGTAAGCTTTCCCTTTACACCGCTTGTGGTGGTATTTCTCCCGCCTACACCTTACCGGTGATGCTGGATGTGGGAACCAATAACGAAAAACTGCTTAATGACCCAATGTATATGGGCGCGCGTCACCCTCGTATAAGCCAGGCGGAGTACGATGAATTCCTCGATTTGTTTATTCGGGCTGTTAACCGACGCTGGCCGGAAGCGCTGATTCAGTTTGAAGACTTCGCTCAGCCCAACGCAATGCCACTGTTAAACCGTTATCGCAACGAGGTGTGCTGCTTTAATGATGATATCCAGGGCACTGCGGCAGTCACTCTAGGTACCATTCTGGCGGCATGCCGCATGAAACAAGCGAAGCTCTCGGATCTGAAGGTTGTGTTTGTGGGCGCAGGCTCTGCCGGCTGCGGTATTGCCGAAATGCTGATCCAGCAAATGGTTTCTGAAGGCCTCAGCGATACAGAGGCGCGTAAGCAAATATTTATGGTCGACCGTTACGGACTGGTTATGGAGGGGCAGGAGGGCCTGCGGGACTTCCAGCAACGCCTGCAACATACCCAGGAAGAAATTGCTGAGTGGTCATTCAGCGGTGAATATCCGGTATTGCTGGATGTGGTTAACTGCGCGCAGCCCGATGTGCTGATTGGTGTGTCCGGTCAGCCCGGCTTATTTACCGAGCATGTGGTACGCGCCATGAAAAGGCATACAGAACTGCCTATCATATTCCCGCTCAGCAATCCGTCCCGCCAGGTTGAGGCTCGTCCGGAGCAGGTGATCGAATGGACCGACGGGGAAGTGGTTATTGCTACCGGCAGCCCCTTCAAGCCTGTGGAATACGAAGGCAATGTTTACCCGGTTGCCCAGTGTAATAACAGTTATATCTTCCCGGGGATCGGCCTGGGCGTGATTGCCTCAAAGGCACGCTTAATCAGTGACGAAATGCTGATGGCCGCCAGTAACGCGTTGGCCAATGCCTCACCGCTGGCCAATACCGGTGAGGGGGAGTTGTTGCCACCACTGCGTAAGATCTCGGCCCTGAGTCGCCAGATTGCCTTTGATGTTGCCAAGGTGGCAATGCAGCAAGGACTGGCACTGGAGCAAACTGACGACAACCTGCTAGCCAGCATTGAGAAAAACTACTGGCGCGCGGAATACCGTCCCTACAAGCGGGTCAGTATCTGATTCTGGCCCGATTACCGGCTGCGCAGCTGCGCAGTCGGTAAAAACTGTTATCGATTTGCAACATTTACCCACCCTTTATCCGCCTGTTTTTCTGCTGTATTTGATTAACTATCTGTAAAATATAGATAAAGTTTATTTGGCACGGCTCTTGATTATACTAAAGTGTAATGCATTTGCTTCACTAGGGCATGCATTGCACATTGCTTTTCAGATGTGTCACAACGGCGTCAATCCGGATGGAGGAAGCGCTTGTTGTTCCCTTCTTTTGATCCTCAGGGGGCGATGGAGTGCCCCCTCTTTTTTTTTGCAAGCTTTTAGCGGATTGGGATCAGGAGTGTTTAACGATCCAATTCAGAATCTCCGGCCAAAACGGCAGTCCGTGTTTCGAGAAAAAACGCATGTGACCAAGATGCCCGAGACCATGCTGGGCAGGTTCGATTATCTTGCGTGTAACCTTCAGATTTTCATAAACGGTAAGGATATCTTCCACATTGATCTGTGGAGAGATTTGGTCGTCGACCGCGCGTATCCATAATGCCGGCTGGGTAAGCTGATCATAATAATGCTGCTGAATATGGCTGCCAAACTCAGTTTTGGCATACCCCTGGCCGTTACACCAGCGCCGCCACTGAGCACCCACTCCCTTCGGCAGAGGTTCGCCCATACCCATCCAGTGGGACTGAGTACGGCCAAACAACGCATTGGTCAGTGGAATAAACACGTTCATATAAAATTGTGCCTGGTACTTATAGGCACCGGTAAAGTTACGTAAACAACCGGATGAGCTGCCGTAGGTAATAATACTGGTCAGCTCGGTGGCGTTGGGCATTAGTCCTGCCAACTGGCCGCCGGCACTGTGGCCAATCAGGTGCAGTGGCTGGTCGGGATAGTGTTGTTGTAAAAAAGCCAGTGCTGCCGGCATGTCTTTCTGGCCCCAGTCCTGTAAGCGGGTTTCGCGCATCACTTTGCGGGTTTTGGGTGAGTCTCCGATGCCGCGGTTATCAAAGGTCAGCACGGCAATGCCCTGTTCGGCCAGAAAGGTGGCAAAGCGGGTATAGAATCCTTGTTTGATGCCCGTAGCCGGCGCAATCATTACCGCCGCAACAGGCGTATTTAAAGGCTTGTAGAGTAAGCCGGATAAAGCAATATCGTCTGTACACTCAATGGCGACAGCGTGGGGAGAAAGCATAAATGACCTTCTGGTCTAACCAGTTTGAGCCAATTATAACGAACTCTTAACAATATGAAAGAGGGGGATTTTCCGGAATACTGCTACTGCAACCGGGGAACCCGGCTACAGCGCAGGCTATAGCTATAAATCGAGGGTGTAGACTTTTGATTTACGCTGAAAGTTATACAGCTCTTTCTTTTGAGCTGGCAGCGCATCAACATCTGCTGCTTTGAAACCCTGATCCAGAAACCAGTGACCGGTAACAGTGGTTAACACGAAGAGGCGCTGAATACCGGCGGCAATGGCGCGTTCACGCACTTCATCGAGGATCCGCTCGCCACGGTTCTTACCCCGATAATCGGAGTGGGTTGCTACACAGGCAAGCTCGGCTGAGCCGTCATCAGGGTAAAGGTAAAGTGCGGCACAGGCGATGATCATGCCATCCCGTTCTATCACTATAAACTGGTGAATTTCATTCTCCAGCCGCTCCCGGGAACGTTTCACCAATACACCACTTTCTTCCAGCGGTTTGATGAGATTGAGGATGCCGCCCACGTCGTCGATGGTGGCTTCCCGAAGCTGCTCGTAGTGGTTTTCCATTACCAGTGAACCGGCACCGTCACGGGTAAATAATTCCTGCAGCAGGGCACCATCGGTTTCATAACTGACACAGTGAGCGCGAGGAATGCCCGCTGCCACGCTGGTAGTCAGTGCGCGAATAACCGTGGCTTCGGTCATCAGTTCATCGTCGCGGTGTAATTGTTCAAGCAGGTTTCGCTCAATGGTGCGAATAAGCTTACCGTCTTTACGGAAAATGCCTGAATAGTTAGAGAATACCACCAGTTTATCGGCTTCAAGCGCAATGGCGGCCTGGGTTGCCACATCTTCGTGAGACAGGTTAAACACTTCACCGGTAGAGGAGTAGCCCATTGGCGACAGTAGCACGATGGAGCCATCATTAAGGTGGTCGTTAATACCGGTGGTGTCGATACGACGCACCTGACCGGTGTTCTCAAAGTCGACGCCGTCGAGCACGCCCATTGGTTTGGCTACCACCAGATTACCCGTACACACACGAATATGAGCACCGTGCATAGGTGAGTTAGGCAAGCCCATGGTCAGCAGCGCTTCAATATGGCAGCGCACCGAGCCCGCTGCGTCTTTTACGCATTCCAGGGTTTCTTTATCGGTAATTCGCACATCGTGACTAAAGCGCGCCTCGGTTTTACGCAGGGCCACCCGTTGATCAATTTGCGGGCGGGCACCGTGCACCAGCACCAGGCGTACACCCAGACTGCTCAGCAGTGCGATGTCCTGAATAATATTGGGAAAGTTATCGTCTTCAATGGCCTCGCCGCCAAACATCAGCACAAAGGTTTTACCCCGGTGTGCATTGATGTAAGGCGCCGAGCTTCTGAATAATCCAATACTTTCGTGATGCGATAGCACCATTTGCAGTTATCCTAACTTATCCAGTTTTTCCAGTTCTTCGTACAGTGCCTTGGTAACGGTCTCAGCACTGGTTCCGCCCAGAATATTGCGCTTGTCCACGCCATATTCGAGTTGGAGAACAGGGTAAACATCTTCATCAATATCACTGCACAATGATTGCAGTTGCGCCAGCGATAAATCTTCAATGGGTGCATCCTGCTCCAGTGCCAGTAATACAACCTGACCCGAGATATCATGGGCCGTTCTGAACGGAATGCCTTTACCTACCAGGTAATCGGCCAGCTCAGTGGCATTAGAATAGCCCTGGGCGGCGGCAATTCGGCAACGTTCTTCATTAAGCGCCAGACTGTCGAGCACCTCACAAGCAATACACAGACAGCAATGCCATTGATTCACGGCATCGAAAGCACCTTCCTTGTCTTCCTGCATATCTTTATTATACGCAAGAGGCAGGCCTTTCATGGTAACCAGCAGCGCTTGCAGGTGACCGAACACCCGGCCACATTTGCCGCGCAGTAACTCCAGCGCATCCGGGTTTTTCTTCTGTGGCATCAGTGATGAACCAGAGGTCACGCTGTCGCCCAGTTGCAGAAAACCGGCTTCGCCAGAGTTATAGAAAATTAAATCTTCAGCCAGACGCGACAGGTGCATCATGCTGGTGCTGGCGGTAAATAGCAGCTCCAGCACGAAGTCACGGTCTGATACCGCATCCAGGCTGTTTAAGCAGGGGCCACTAAAACCAAGCTGGTCGGCGATTTCATGACGGTCGACCGGGTACGTGGTACCGGCCAGTGCACCAGAGCCCAGCGGACACTGATTCATGCGCTCATGTAAATCGTTTAATCGGCTCAGGTCGCGTTTAAACATTTCCACATAGGCTAAGCACCAGTGCGGGAAACGAATCGGCTGGGCGCGCTGTAAGTGCGTATAGCCGGGAATAATCGCTTGCTGGTGACGACTGGCGGTATGCAGCAGGCTGCGAACCACTGCAGTCACATCGGCTTTTAATGACTCAATGTGGGTACGGCACCACAAGCGGAAATCCGTTGCAACCTGATCGTTACGACTACGGCCGGTGTGCAGCTTACGCCCCACGTCGCCGAGCTTGTCAATTAAGGCTGCTTCAACAAAGCTGTGAATGTCTTCTTCGCCACTGGCGTTAAAGTCGATTTCACCGGCTTGTGCCTGGGCTTTTAATTCGCTGAGTGCAGCTTCGAGTTGCTGCTGTTCCTCGCTGGTCAGCACGCCGGCTTTTGCCAGTGCCCGTGACCATACGATTGAACCTTCCATATCCTGCGCGGCCATGGCCTGGTCGAACGGCAATGAGTCGTTGACCTGACGGAACATGTTACTGCTGCCGGCAGCGAACCGGCCTCCCCACAATGCCATGATTACTCTCCCTGCTTTTTCAAGGCCGCAATACGGCTTGATAAACTGAACAGGCGGATAAAGCCTTCAGCGTGCTTCTGGTCGTATACGTCGTCGGCGCCAAAGGTAGCGAAGTCTTCAGAGTAAAGGCTGTTTGGTGACTGACGTTGAGTAACCGTTGCCTGGCCTTTATAAAGCTTAACCACAATTTCACCGGTAACATACTTGGCAAAAGACGCTGCGCCAGCAATCAGGGCATCGCTCAGCGGCGTAAACCAACGGCCGTCATACATTACGTGAGAGAATTCCAGCGCCAGTTGTTCACGGTATTTCAGTGAAGCTTTGTCCAGTACCATGGTTTCCAGCGCTTTATACGCTTTGAGCAGTACTGTGCCCCCTGGAGTTTCGTAACAACCACGCGACTTCATACCTACCAGACGGTTTTCAACGATATCGATACGGCCAACACCGTGGGCGGCTGCCAGCTTGTTAAGCTCAACCAGGCCTTCGTACGGTGAAACTTGTTTGCCGTTTACGTGAGTCAGCGCGCCTTCGTTAAACTTCAGGTTGATACGCTCTGCCTGATCCGGCGCTTCTTCCGGATCAACGGTCATGGTCCAGACCTGTTTGCTAGGCTCACACCATGGATCTTCCAGCTCGCCGCCTTCGTGAGAAATGTGCCAGGCGTTGGCATCACGGCTGTAAATCTTGGTGGCTGATGCGGTGGTTTTGATATTACGCTCGGCCAGATACGCCAGCAGATCTTCACGGGATACCATATCCCACTCGCGCCATGGCGCGATAACGGCTAAATCAGGGGCCAGTGCGTTGAATGCACCTTCAAAACGAACCTGGTCGTTACCTTTGCCGGTACAGCCGTGGCACAGCGCATCGGCGCCGACTTTACGGGCAATTTCTACCTGCGCTTTGGCGATAACCGGGCGGGCCATAGACGTACCCAGCAGGTACTCACCTTCGTAAACCGCGCCGGTGGTAATGGTTGGGAAGATATATTCTTTAACGAATTCTTCTTTCAGGTCAACGATGTAACATTCGCTGGCACCGGTGGCGATGGCTTTTTCTTTTAAGCCTTCCAGCTCTTCGTCACCCTGACCGACATCGGCTGCGAAAGCAACTACTTCACAGTCATAGTTTTCTTTTAACCAGGGAATGATGGCTGATGTGTCTAAACCGCCTGAATAGGCAAGCACAACTTTATTGATTTTGCGCATAATGAATGTCCTGACTAGGCTCCAAGTAAATGGGTTAAAATTGCGTTTTGGCCGTGCATCCGGTTTTCAGCCTGCTGCATTAACAACGACGCATCGCTGTCCATCAGGCTGCCGGTAATTTCCAGGTCGCGGTGAGCAGGCTGACAGTGCAACACGTGGGTTGCACCGGTCAGTTCCATTAGGGCTTCGTTAACCTGGTACGGCATGAATTTGTCTTTAATGGTTTCAAGTGGCGTGTCATCGCCCATTGATAACCAGGTATCGGTGTAAATCACGTTGGCGCCTTTGGCTGCCGCAACGTCATTTGACTCAATGATTTTTACGCCGGTCTTGGCGGCGATAGCTTTGGCCTGAGCAACCATCTCAGGGCTGGCTTCATGGCCTTCAGGAGTCACAACTACCTGATGACATCCCAGCAGCGCGCCTACGATAAGCAGCGAATGGGTAACATTGTTGCCATCGCCCACATAAGCCATGGTCAGGCCTTCACAACTGCCAAATTTTTCGAACAGGGTGAGGTAGTCGGCCAGGCCCTGACAAGGATGGTACTTGTCGCACAGCGCATTGATTACCGGAACCTTGGCCGCTTCGGCAAAGGTTTCCAGCGTGCTGTGAGAAAATACCCGGGCAACAATCGCATCTGCCCAACAAGCCAGGTTAGCGGCCACGTCTACTGAGTCTTCACGGCCAGCCAGCTTGTTGGACTGACTGTCTAAGTAAACCATGTGTCCGCCTAAACGGTTAATACCAATATCGAAGCTGACGCGCGTACGCAGCGATGGTTTTTCAAACAGGGCAACAATGGACTTGCCCGCCAACGCCTGTGAATAAGCTTGTGGCGCCTGTTTAATTTGTACCGCTAATGACAATAGCTCCTGCATTTGCTCTGGTGTCCAGTTAGCAAACGTCAATAAATCCTGCTTCATTTTATACTCCAGATGTCTGGGAGGCCGGAATTACGCGGGTTCCGGTTTGATTGTCCAATATTGCTGTCAGCGGCGCTGACCAGTTTGCAATAGTTACCGGCTTAGCCAGTTCGGTGGCGGCCTGCATTGCTGCTGCCACTTTAACCAACATACCGTCTTTGATCACGCCCTTAGCCACTTCTTCATCAAGCCGTGGCTGGTCGAGTTCATGTATCAGTTGTTTGTCGCCATCAAGTACGCCGTCAACGTTTGACAGCAGCAACAGATCGCCGCCCATCAGTTCAGCAATTACAGTGGCTGCCTGATCGGCATTGACATTGAGCAGACGCCCCTCGGCGTTGCTGCCAATCGAGCTTATAACGGGCAGAAAGCCGGCGCTGAGCAGTTGATTAAGCAACTCTGGTTTGCCGGCAGCCGGTACGCCCACTGCGCCGTACTTTTCATTCAGTACTTTACAATCGGTTATGCCACCGTCCAGCAAAGATAGTCCCACCGGTGTGATACCGGCACCAATAGCCAGGCCGCATAAACTTTTATTGGCACTGCCAGCCAGTGCGCCACAAACAAATGGCATTTGTTCATCGGGGGTTACCCGTAAACCGTCAATCTTGGTACTGGTAAGTTGCATAGCGGCCAGTAAGGTTTCCACCAGCGGGCCACCGCCATGGACTAATATTACCGGACGCTGGCTTTGCAGTGTTTTGATCTCAGCCAATAACTGGCCGGCAATCTGAGGATTTTCCAGCAGAGCACCACCCACTTTTATAACTACTGGCGATGATGTGTCAGCCATTGATTAATCCCTCGGTCGCCGGGAAACCCAGCGCTAAATTGGCACACTGCATGGCCTGTGAGGCCGCGCCTTTCATCACGTTATCAATGGCGCTGGTAATCACGGCGTAGCCTGATTGCTCGTCGACTTTCCAGTGCAGATCGCAATACGGCGTATGCACAACATCATCAATTTTAGGGAAACTTTCGCGCAAACGCACAACAGGCTGGTCACCATACACTTCGCTATACAGATTATCCAGTGTCGATTGGCTGGTACCACTTGTTAGCTTAACGGTAACCGTGGCCAGGATCCCACGTTTGAAATTACCCAGGTGCGGCGTGAAGATCACGGGCGTACCCAGGTGGAGTTCGATCTCCGGCGTATGACGATGACCCAGCACCCCATAAGCCTGCAGGCTCACTTCATAGAAACTGGTACCCAGGTTGGCTTTACGACCGGCACCACTTACGCCGGAAACGGCATTGATGATTGGACGTACGCTGTTGTCCAGCAGACCGGCATCGTGTAAAGGTTTTAACGCCAGCAAAGAAGCGGTGGGATAACATCCTGGAACCGCCACAATACTGGCCTGTTTAATGGCATCGGCATTATATTCGGCAAGCCCATAAACCGCCTCGGCCAGACACTCCTGCGAGGTGTGCGCAAAACCATAGTGTTTAGCAAACACTTCGGTATCTTTAAGGCGAAATGCACCAGACAGGTCGAACACTTTAGCTTTACCGGCAGATAACTCTGCCATCCAGTCGTGGCTGGCTTCGTGAGGAGTGGCCAGGAATATCGCATCCATTGAGCCTGCCAGTTCGGCAAGTCGGTGCGGGGCTAACGGCTCAAGTACATGCTGGGTCAGGTGCGCGAGGTTGCCGTGCAGCTGGGCAATTGTCTTGCCGGCATCCTGACTGTTCTCAGATACCAATACATGCTGCAAAGTCATGTGTGAATGTCCGCTGATTAAACTCACTAACTGCGCCCCGGTATAGCCGCTGGCGCCTATCACTGCTACGTTAAACATAATCTGATCGTTTGAAATTGATGGGTTACAAAATTAAAAAAACACTTTTTACCTTTGTGTTGGTGCTTGTGAGCAGGCCGATAAAACCACAAAGGTAAAAAGTGCGCTACGCATATTAGTGCATTACTTCTTCGGCGTTGATGTACTCCATCGTCGCCACAGGCACTGCATAGTGTAGCCAGCCAGGGGAGAGCTAAACTGTGATAAAGCAACCGCTGGGAGATGCCGGTTGGTTTTAATATTCATGTCCTAATCCTGTCATTTTCTTCCGCTACACTGATAGTTTAGTCAGGCACAAACAATGTGCGGAATCTTAATTGCTGCTAATGATACAATCTTGGCATATTTATGCAATAAATTTGTATAAATATTTACGGGAAGTGAATGCCGTTATGGTTTTTCAACAATTTATGTTGTATATCTTGCCGGATGTAGCAGGATTTGCCATAGTTCGCAAAAAATCATACAAAATACAGGACATCCCATGACTGCCCGCACTGTTGCTCTGGTCGCCCACGACCACAAAAAAGCCGAATTACTCCAATGGGTCAAACACCACAAGGCGTTATTAGCCCCGTTTAATCTGGTTGCCACTGGCACAACGGGGAAATTAATCAGTGATGAAACAGGACTGTCAGTGCATCGTTATAAAAGCGGGCCGCTCGGCGGGGATCAGCAAATCGGGGCGCTTATCGCGGAAAATAAGCTCGATGCGCTGTTTTTCTTTTGGGATCCGCTTAACCCGGCGCCTCACGACCCGGATGTTAAAGCGTTGCTGAGATTGTGTTCAGTATGGAATGTACCGGTAGCCTGTACCCCGGCTACCGCCGATCTGGTGGTCACTTCGCCATTGTTCAGTGATCCCGGTCATCGCCGTTTGGTGCCGGATTACGGTAAATAAACACCGCCATTTAGTCGCTAAGGTTAAACTCCAGTAACACCATTACGCCGGGTACAGCCTGTGCTTTGCCGCCTTTAACGGCGGGTTTATAGCGCCATTTAGCCAGTGCCCTGCGAGCTTCGCGGTCGAAGATGCCTTTGGGGCTGGCGTCGAGCACCGCAATATCGTAAACGCTGCCATGCTTATCGATGTTGTAAGACAGTATAACCCAGCCTTCCAGGCCGTCGCGGGCGGCCTGAGACGGGTATTTGGGGTCAATACGCACAATTAAACTGGATTCGGCCAGCTCAATATCATCGGCAGACATTGTGGGGGCTTGTCGTGGCGGTTGGGTGGCTGCCCAGGCTGTGCTACAAAACGTCATTAACGCGCCTAATCCCAGCATCCTGATTGCTTTGTTCTTTCGATTTTCCTTTTTCGTGAATGTCGCTATAACCAAAATTACATTGCCATCAGGGGGGGATTAATTCAAGCTGAACACCATTTGGCAACATCCCTGTAAATCCTATGACAGAGCATAACTGGTACCTGTGTACCGAATCCCGGTTAGAACAACAATTCACAAATTACATTGCACCGTTCTGGCAGGAGCATGTGCGCCTGGGAAGTTTTCAGGGAAACGCCGATATCAGAGTGAGTTATGCCTACTGTGTTCCTGAGCAAGCTAAGCAATCGGTGCTTATCAGCTCTGGTCGCATTGAATCACTGCTTAAATATAAAGAAGTGATTTATGAGCTTTACCGCAATGGTTTTGCGGTATTTGTGTTGGATCACCGGGGACAGGGGCTGTCTGGCCGTATGACGGTTAATCCTCATCAGGGATATGTCGACGATTTTCAGCACTATGTGGATGACATGTGCCATTTCATCGATGAGATTGTTACCCCACAGCAGCGCGGGGCGTTAAATCTGCTCTGCCATTCCATGGGCTCAGCTATTGGTGCGCTAACCATCCTGCAACGACCCACCCAGTTTAACCGGGTAGTATTTGGTTCGCCCATGTTTGGGATTCGTCCGGCTTTACCCGAATGGCTGGCTAAAGTTTTAATCGGAGTTAACCGCTGTGCTAACTGGCTGCTGCCGGGAAGTTCGGGCTATTTCTTTGGTCAGCGCGATTATCATGCCGATGATTTTATGGTTAACCGGCTTACCAGTAGTGAGATACGTTATCAGTTATTCAGAAACCTGTACGCTGAACAGCCCGAGATTCAGCTAGGCGGAGTAACACCGCAATGGCTTGCCGCGGCCAGTGCCGCCATGTGGAAGGTGGAACAACATGCGCAGCAAATTACATTGCCTGCCCTGGTGTTCGGAGCCGGCGAAGATACCGTGGTCGACAATAAGCGCCAGCAAAGGGTAGTAGCGAACATGCCGGATGCCGAATATATTCTGGTAGAGGGTGCCCGCCATGAACTTCTGATTGAGACAGACACCATTCGCCAACCGGTGATGAAGTGTATATTCGATTTCTTTAGCCGCGAATTTTGACCGGCTACACGAAACCTCTCATAATGCCGCCCGACTTAGAAAAGAGTGAACCAGCATGTTAGACATCGTGTTATACCAGCCAGAAATTCCACCTAACACCGGTAACATTATTCGCCTGTGTGCCAATACCGGTTATGCACTGCATCTTATCGAGCCGTTGGGTTTTGACTGGGATGATAAACGGGTGCGTCGGGCAGGGCTGGATTATCACGAGTTTGCAGAAGTTAAGCGCTATGCCAGTTTCGAGCGTTTTCTTGAAGAGCGTCAGCCAGCACGGGTATTTGCATGTACCACCAAAGGCAAAGCGTTTCACTCTGATGTGCAATACAAAAAGGGTGACGCGTTATTGTTCGGGCCGGAAACCCGCGGATTACCCGATGACATCATCGACTCGTTACCGCCCGGGCAACGGGTGCGCATTCCTATGCTGCCAGACAGTCGCAGCATGAACCTGTCGAATGCGGTATCGGTATTTGTGTATGAGTCCTGGCGCCAGTTTGGCTACGACGGCGCGCGCTAACATGTGAATAACAAGCTAAGGCTTGTTTAGTTCATCAGATAATTTAAAGGGATACCGGATATTGCTTTGCAATTCCTGCATGAATAACAAGCTAAGGCTTGTTATTCAGACTTAAGTTCTCTGCCCAGTAAGGCCAGGGCGGCGTCTTTAGGCGATTTGCCCTCGTAAAGCACGGCATAAATCTGTTCGCAAATGGGCATTTCCACGCCCAGCTTACGAGCCAGGATAACCACTTCTTCGGTGTTGCGGTAGCCTTCTACTACCTGACCGATTTCTTCCATGGCGTTGTCCACCGATGTGCCTTTACCCAAAGCAAGGCCGAAGCGGCGATTACGGGACTGGTTGTCAGTACAGGTAAGCACCAGATCGCCTAACCCGGCCATACCCATAAAGGTTTCTGGCTGCGCGCCGGCCTGAACGCCCAAACGGGTCAGTTCAGCCAGTCCGCGGGTAATTAACGCAGTACGGGCATTGGCACCAAAACCCAGCCCATCGGCCAGCCCGGCACCAATGGCAATTACGTTCTTAACCGCGCCGCCAAGTTGCACACCGGTAAAGTCGGGGTTTTTGTAAACCCGAAATGAACGGGCGCAATGCAGTTTGGCTGCCATGGCGTCGATAAACTTATCATCCGTGGAAGACAGGGAGATAGCCGTGGGCAAGCCCGCCGCCATTTCTTTGGCGAAAGTCGGCCCTGATAACACTGCCAGCGGGTATTTATCACCCAGCACTTCCAAAGCAACTTCTTTGAGCAGACGACCGCTGCCCGGCTCTAGGCCTTTGGTGGCCCACACAATTCGCTGAGAGTCGTGCAGTAACGGCGCTAATTGCTCAAGCATGCCTTTAAAGGCATGGCTTGGTACCACCACCAGAATATCGCGACTGTGCGCAACAGCAGAGGCTAAATCGCTCTCAACCGAGAGCGCATCGGGAAAGGAGGCGCCGGGCAGATACCGTTCGTTCTGGCGGCTGTCAGCCATAACAGATAACTGTTTGGCGTCTCTGCCCCACAGTACGGTGGGTGTATTGTTACGGGCTAAACAGATAGCCAGAGCAGTGCCATAGGAGCCTGCTCCAAGAACGGTAACCGACGCATCATTCATGGGCGTCTTAGGCGTCCAGTTGTTGCTGAGATGCCTGAGCTTCCTGAGCACGTTTTTGCATGTATGCAGCAAAGATCGCGTCAAAGTTTACCGGCGCCAGGTTTAACGGCGGGAAGGTACCGCGATTAACCAGGTTAGAAATAGTTTCACGAGCATATGGGAACAGCGTGTTCGGACAGAAAGAACCCAGCATGTGCGCTTTGTTTTGTTCTGGCATGTCACCAATCATGAAAATACCGGCTTGCTCTACTTCACACAGGAATGCAGTTTCTTCGCCCATGGTGGCTGTAACGGTAACCGACAGAACAACTTCGAACAGGTTACCATCCAGTTTGTCAGTAGAGGTATCGATGTCCAGTTTGATTTCTGGTTTCCACTCTTTAGTGAAGATGCCTGGTGCGTTTGGTGACTCAAAAGAGATGTCTTTTGTGTAGATACGCTGGATGTTGAATTGTGGCGCTTGACCCTGGCCGGCAGCGGCGTTTTCTTGATTGCTTTGGTTTTCTTCAGACATGTTTTTACCTAAGTGTAATTTTAAATTTTATAAGAATAATTAGCTGGCCAGCAGTGGATCGAGTTCTTGCTGTCTTTCCAGCGCAAACATATCATCACAACCACCAATGTGCTGGTCGTTAATGAATATTTGCGGCACTGTATAACCGCCATTTGCGCGCTCAATCATAACATCGCGCAAGGCAGGCTCGGCATCGATGGCATACTCAGTGTATTCAACACCTTTTTGCTGGAGCAGGGCTTTTGCCCGGGTGCAAAAGGGGCAATAAGCTTTGGTGTAGATTTCAACTTTACTCACAATAGCGGCCTTTTGGTTGATTATTTAGCAACGGGTAAGCCGGCCTGAGACCAGGCGTTCATGCCGCCTTTCAGTACATTTACTTTACTGAAACCGTCTTTTGTCATTGCAGCAGCTACGCCGCGTGCGCTGTTACCCATGGCACAAACAACAATAATGGGCGTGTCTTTGTATTTTTCAAGCTTGCTGAAGTTCTTTTCACGAACCTCTTCCGGCTTGATCTGCCGGGCACCGGTGATATGACCTGCCTTAAAGTCGTTGGCAGGGCGGGTGTCAAGAACCACTGCATCTTCACGGTTAATCAGCAATGTCATTTCGTGCACACTGACTTCTTTGACAGAGGAAATCAGACCGCTGACATAGCTGTAAATCAGCATAATAACCAGCGCCAGCCAGATACCCGCCAGTATAATGTTATTGCTGGCAAATTCGATGAGTTGATCCATTACGTCTTCCCAATGCATCGGTTTGTTAAAAAAAGAGTGCAAAGTATATAGAAAAAAACAACAGAAACCAGCTTTGCGCGGAGGAAGCCCAGTTAATACAACGCTAAGCGCGCTAAATTACTGTACTTCGGTTGGTTAATTCACATTCTCAATTAAACTGATTGAGGTATTTTTCAACATCTGCTCTTCAATCCCCTCTAGGGTTTGGTAATATAAATGTATGCCTCGCCCTACGGAACAATCCAAAGCCTGACAATATCGGTACCTAATAATAAGCCGGGCAAGCGGATAACTAACCCGAACAGCATCGCCTGATAAGGGCAACGAAATTTTACAGGAGAACCCATGACGCAATCCAAGAAGACACTGGCACTAATCGTACTCGATGGCTGGGGATATCGTGAGGATGCAGATCAAAATGCCATCCTGGCCGCGAACACGCCAAATCTGGATGCTTTAACCAAAGAGTACCCAAACACGTTAATCAGCGGTTCCGGGCTGGATGTGGGTTTACCCGAGGGTCAAATGGGTAACTCTGAAGTAGGTCATGTTAACCTCGGCGCAGGCCGCGTGGTGTATCAGGACTTTACCAAAGTAACCAAATCCATTGCAGACGGCGAGTTTGAGCACAATCCGGCACTGGTAAAAGCCATTGACGACGCGGTAAGTAAAGATAAAGCGGTACATATTATGGGTCTGCTTTCACCAGGTGGTGTTCACAGTCACGAAGACCATATTTTTGCAGCGCTGAAAATGGCTGCTCACCGCGGTGCGAAAAAAGTTTACTTACACGCTTTTCTGGATGGCCGTGATACACCTCCACAAAGCGCTGAAGCGTCTTTGGAAAAAGCCGATGAGGTATTTGCTGAGATAGGCTGTGGTAAAACGGCCACTATCATTGGTCGCTATTTTGCCATGGACCGTGACAAGCGCTGGGATCGGGTGCAGAAAGCTTACGACCTGATCACTCAGGGCAAAGGCGAAGCGACGGCAGAATCGGCGGTCGCCGGGTTAAAAGCCTCTTATGAGGCAGGCAAAAACGATGAGTTTGTGCCACCTACTGTTATTGGCGACAGCGTGAGTGTAGAAGATGGTGACGCCATTGTTTTTATGAACTTCCGTGCCGACCGTGCACGTCAGTTAACCCAGGTGTTCGTTGATAAGAGTTTTGATGGTTTTGAGCTGGCAGTAAAGCCAGAGCTGTCGGCATTTGTGATGCTAACCGAGTACTCGGCTGACTTCGATGCACCGGTAGCCTTCCCATCCGAAAAACTGGTTAACGTGCTCGGCGAGTGGTTGGAGAAGCAGGGTAAAACGCAACTGCGCATTTCAGAAACAGAAAAGTACGCCCACGTTACTTTTTTCTTTTCTGGCGGTGTAGAAAAAGAATTCAACGGCGAAGAGCGTATTCTTATTCCATCACCCGATGTAGCTACTTATGATCTGCAGCCGGAAATGAATTCAGAAAAACTCACCGACGAACTGGTTGGAGCGATCGAATCCGGCAAGTTTGACGTGATCATCTGTAACTATCCGAATGGCGATATGGTGGGCCATACCGGCGATTTCGATGCGGCGGTTAAAGCCTGTGAAGCGGTCGATAAATCCATTGGGCGTGTAGTTAAGGCACTGAAGAAAACCGGCGGCGAGTGTCTGATCACTGCTGACCACGGTAACGCAGAACAAATGGTAGATAACGAGTCTGGCCAGGCCCACACTGCTCACACCAGTGAGCCTGTACCGTTTATTTACTTTGGTCGTAGTGCTGAGCCTCGTAAAGGCGGCACACTCAGCGATGTAGCGCCTACCATGTTGCATCTGATGGGTGTGGAGCAACCAGAAGAAATGACCGGCAAAACCATTATGACTTTAAAATCTTAAATAGAGATATGCAGCCCGTAGTCGCGTTGCTGAAGAACTGTGCCACCAGCCTTGTGCTGGTGGCATTGTTGTATGGGCTATCGCCTGCTGGTTTTGCCTTAGCACAAAGTGATGACGCCGAACAGGAGCTGGCGGAGCTACAGCAAGAATTAAAAGCCCGGCAACAGGCATTACAGGGTAGTAAAGCCGATGCCAGGGAACTGCAATCAGTACTGGAACAATCAGAAAAAGATATCGGTGCAGTGGCCCGGCGACTCAATAACACCAAAACCGCGTTGGCCGAAAACCGCGACCAGCAGGAAGCCCTTAAAAGCCGGCGTGATGAGCTCGAGCAAGCCATTGCTCAGCAGCAGGAACTGCTTGGTGGTCAGTTAAGAACAGCTTTTATCTCCGGTAACTACGACTATGCCAAAATGGTGTTTTACCAGGAGGATGCAGCACGCTTTGAACGCGTACTGACTTACTACAAATACCTTAATGAAGCCCGACAGAAAGAAATCACTCAGTTTAAGGCGAGCGTCACTGAGCTGGAACAGGTTAATACCCAGTTGCAGGTCAAGGCTCAGGAATTAAGCGCGTTGCTGAGCGATCAGGAGCGTCAGCAAAATGAACTGGTAGCTCGTCAACAGGATCGCCAGCAAACATTGGTAAAGCTGCGTAGTAAAATTGCCAGCGAAGAAAGCCGGATTGCGCAGTTAAGAGAAGCGGAGCAGGCATTGCTAGAAGCTATCGAACGTGCTCAGCGGGCCAGTCAGGTGCCGCAGGAATTAACCGGCCTATCAGGAGAAAAGGGCAAGTTGTTAAAACCTGCCAGCGGTACACTGCGGCGTTTATTTGGTAAGCGTCGTCAGGGTCAGGTGCGGTGGAAAGGGATCATGATAGATGGCCGTGAAGGCAGCGCGGTAAAAGCCATCGCTCATGGCCGCGTAATCTATTCTGACTGGCTGAGAGGCTTCGGTCTGGTCACTATCATAGAACACGGTGACGGTTATATGTCGGTTTACGGACACAATCAGGCACTGCTTCGCTCGGCTGGTGATGCGGTGGCTAAAGGCGAGACCGTAGCATTACTGGGTCAAAGTGGCGGTCAGTCGTCACCGAATTTGTATTTTGAGATACGCCATAAGGGCAAAGCACTTAACCCATTACAGTGGCTGGATATTTAGCCTTTTCGTATCGCCTCAGCCAGACTGGTATGGATGCAAATAAGGTGGTTGATATTGGTAATTGTGAACCCGGCTGGTATGCTAGCGGCCATAACAATTACAAATAGTCAGGTTTAAGTGCGCTCTTGAAACAGCTCGGTATTTATTGCGTTATTGTGTGGGGGATGCTGGTTAGCCAAACAACATCGGCTGCCAGCCGAACAACCGCGCATCAGCCATCCCAGGCACCTGCAGAGCTTTATATCATTATTGATGATATGGGTTATCGTGCCACCGACGAACTAGCATTTGCATTGCCTGAATCAGTGACTTTTTCCATTTTGCCTCATACACCGCAGGGCCAGGCCTTTGCCGAACGTGCCCATGCCCAGTCCCGTGATGTGATGCTGCATCTGCCAATGGAAGCGCGATCCGACAAGCCGCTGGGACCTGGGGCCATCACCTCTTCGATGTATGCCAGCGAAATGACCGCGACCTTCGAGGCTGCTCTTGCCTCAGTACCTTATGCTATTGGCGTTAACAATCACATGGGCAGTGTGCTCACTGCCTCGGGCCAGGCACTACAACCACTGATGAACGTCATTAAACATACCGGGTTATTTTTTGTTGATAGTCGCACTACCCGTTTCACCGTGGCCCAACAGGTGGCCCGTGAAAAACAGATCCCCAATGCCAGACGTCACGTTTTTTTGGACCATGAACAAACCGAAGCCTTTATGAATGAACAGTGGCAGCGGGCGATAGCGCTAACCCGTAAGCACCCGAAAGTGATTATCATTGCTCATCCCCACCCGGGTACTATCGAGTTTCTGCAGAATAAACTGGCTGATCTTCCGGCACAACGCTATGCGCTGAAATCGATGCACGACTACTTTGATAAACCTGATGCACCGCAACGTGAATATGTCAGTAGCACTCAGGTAAGTGTTGCCGCGCCTAACTAAGCAATCCCTGCCGGAAAGGTTTTAAGCTATCACCCCATGTCATTCGTCGTATTTTGCCGCTATTTCCATGAAGATCGTTGATGGGATCTTGAAAAAACTCAGGGATGTTATATTATAACATCAGCTGAAGGTAAGGTAGTTATGCAATCACCCATCGACAATCCAACATTTTTAGACCGGCTTGGGATCTGGATTTCGAGCCTGTGTGCTTTGCATTGTCTTGCGATCCCGCTGCTGCCATTGCTGGCTTCCAGTATGTTTGGCCAAACCTGGTTTGAACGGACCATTTTAAGCTTATCCATTCTTATCGGTAGCGTTGCCCTTATCAGCGGTGCTGTGCGGTACCATGGTAAATACTATCCGCTGCTGCTATTGCTAAGTGGAGGGGGAATTTACTGGTTTAAAGACATGTTTGGGGAGTCCGGCGAGCCCTTTACCATTGCCTTTGGTGCCGGCCTGATTATTCTGGGCCACTGGCTCAACTTACGCTTATGCCGTAAATGCCGTTGTTGTAAAGGTAAGGTGGTTTCTCAGCATCTGGCTAGTGATCACCGCTAAGATTCTTCCCTGGGGCTAAGCACCTGTCGGGCTAAGTCCGGCACGTTGGTAAAAATCCCATCAACGCCCCAGGTTTTCAGCATCAGCATATCTTCCGGATAATCTACGGTATACACCAGTACTTTTAAACCTGCCTGGCGGGCTTCTCTCACATAGAATTCATCCACTACATCCAAGGCCATATGTAGCGAAAAGGCATCCAGATCGTGGGCGAAACCCAGACCATTCTCGGGGTAGGTAGCGGTCAGTGCACCAATGTGCACCTGCGGCCAGGCGGCTTTAATCTGACGGATCCAGCGGTGATTAAATGATGAGATAATTAGGTTTTCAGCCGGGAAACCGCTCTGAGTCAGGCCCTGATGAATTTTTTCCAGCCAGCTATCCACATTACTCAGGTGTTTAATTTCCACATTGAGCACGGCCTCTGCGGGCAGAATTTCGAACACCTCTGCCAGATAGGGGATAACTTCACCATTACCGGCGTCCAGACTACGTAGGTATGAAAGCGGATGGCTGGTGACCATGCCCTTGCCGTTGGTGGTGCGGTTTAACCAGCGGTCATGAATAATAACAATTTCATCTTCGACCTGATAAACATCAAGTTCGATGCCCGTTGCCTGTTGCGTCATGGCCAGTGAAAACGCGGCCAGCGTATTTTCAGGTGCTGCAGCGCTGGCGCCGCGATGACCTAAGATCCACATAACGATTACTCATTGGTGGCAGATGCTGATTTATGGGTGTTTACTGTTTCATATATTGACGCTGAGGTCACTAAAATTCCGCCTAACAGGGTCTGCCATCCCGGCGACTCGTTAAGCAGGATAATGGCAAAGATGACGCCATAAAAAGGCTGCATACAGGCGATTAAGGAGAAGGTTTTAGCACGCAGGTGAGCCAGACTATTAGCCACCAATGCATGAGGCAGCGCGGTAAATGCGGTACCCAGCGCCAGCAGCAACAACCATACGCTGGTATCCTGCTGAGTGTTTGGTAAGTCACTGAACGGTAGCAGGCATAACACGATAATCAGTGTTTGCCAGGCCATAGAACGGGCACCACTGTAGTGAGAAAAGTACTTTCTTAAGGACAGGTTACGTACTGCGTAAAGGACCGCCGATATAACACCCAGCCCAACCCCGAGTGTTATGTCGTTATCCAGCGAAACCTCAGGTACAATTAATACTATGCCTATAACAACCACCAGAGCACTGAGCATGTCCTGCCAGGCCAGTCGGGTTTTCTCAAACAGCGGCTCAAGTAATACGGTAATCACCGGAAAAGTGAACATGGCAATCATCCCCACCGAGACACCAGCGTACTGCATGGAAGCAAAATAGGTGGCCCAGTGAGCTGCCATCAGCACGCCCAGCCCAATGGCAATAAAATAATCGAGGCGACGCTCAAGACGCAGGTGATCTCTGCCAGCCCTGACGAATAAGCACAAGGCCAGACAGGCAAACAAACTTCGCCCCAACGTAATGTCGATGGCGTTTAGCGGGATGATCTTGGAAAAGAGCCCGGTACCGCCTAAAAGCACTACCGCAAGATGAAGGGTAACAAGACTCTTTTTAACGGGATCCATTAATCAGCGGCAGGGGCTGTTTTGGTCGCAAAAGGCTGGCCTAATCGGGTAACCTGCTCGAGCGCCAGGTCGGCAAAGTCGACCTTATCCGGCTCAAAACACACCACGATTGTTGACCCAAGCTTAAACTGACCAAGCTCTTCGCCTTTCGCCAGGGATACCCCTTCGTCGCCTTCGTAGTGCCAGTGAGTAACATGCTTACCGGTTGGCGGAGTAACAGTGCCGGCCCATACTGTATCGATACTGGCAACAATCGTTGCACCCACCAGTACAATGGCCATTTTGCCCACCGGCGTATCATAAATGGTGACTACCCGTTCGTTGCGGGCAAACAAGCCCGGTACATTTTCTGCCGTCAGTGGATTCACTGAAAACAGTTCGCCGGGCACATACACCATGTCGGTGAGCTTGCCCTCAATGGGCATATGAATGCGGTGGTAGTCCTTGGGGGACAGATAGATGGTGGCAAACTTACCGCCTTTAAATGGCTGGGCGAGCTCCGGGTTACCGCCCAGTAAGGCCGATAAGGTATACTTGTGACCTTTGGCCTGGATAAGATCTTCGCCAACAATATCACCAAACTGGCTGACGGTGCCGTCTACGGAATGACACAGCACGTCCTCATTTTCTTCAATAGGGCGCACACCGGGCTTTAACGGACGGGTAAAAAAAGCATTAAAGGTACGGTAGTCCTCGGGCTGAGAATACATAGCCTCGTCCATGTTGACCTTAAACTGTTTAATAAACAGCTTGATTAGCCAGGTGGTCAGGGCGCCTGCCTCAGCGGCAGCCAGTTTACCCACTAATCGGGATATAAGGTGTTTAGGCAGTACATACTGCAGGTTGACTTTAAACCAATTCAACAAAGTGAATGCTCCTAATTACATGTTGTCTGGCACAGGCTTGAGGGCTATTTGCGCCTAATGGTGCCTATTGTAGCCGATTTTGCGGGGAAACATACCAACATAAGGTTATGGTTCATCAGGGTTTGATATAAGACGGTTCGCATATGCCGGGCGTTGCTCAGCCATGGCGGCGATAATCCGGTGGTAATTATCATAGCGCTGCTGATTGATTTTACCTTCTTCTACGGCCTGACGAATGATACAGCCCGGATCGTTGAGGTGTTTGCAGTCGCGGAATTTACAGCCGCCCAGGTAATCTCTAAATTCCACAAAACCCCAGGTAATGCGTTCCTGTGGCAGGTGCCATAAGGCAAATTCACGCACTCCGGGAGAGTCGATCAACTCGCCACCGGAAGGAATGGATAATAATTTTGCTGCGGTAGTCGTGTGTGTCCCTAAACCTGAGTTTTCGGAAATCTCACCCACTAATTCGTCGGCATCGGGCAGTACCTGATTGATAATACTCGATTTACCCACTCCGGACTGACCCACAAACACACTGGTTTTATCACGTAAACGTTCATGCAGCTCAGCAATGCCTTCGCCACTTTTACAACTGGTCAACAATAATTCGTAGCCCAGCTCCTGATAGATGGCCAGAGACGCACTGACGGTTTCACGTTCATCGTCACTTAACAGCTCTACTTTGTTAAGCACCAGCAAGGGCTTAATGTCGGTATCTTCACAGGCGACCAGGTAACGGTCGATTATGTTCAGCGACAATTCCGGCTTTACCGACGACACTACAATAATCTGGTCGATATTGGCAGCAATGGGTTTCACGCCATCATAAAAATCCGGGCGGGTCAGCACGGTGCGCCGATCCTGTACAATTTCAATAACCCCGCCTATATTTTCGTCGGGGACTTCAGAACGGGCGAACAGCACCTCGTCGCCGCATACCACCGATTTGATGGTACGACGAATATGACAGCGAACCACGTTGCCTTCGGTGTCCTGAACATCGGCTTGTTTACCAAAACGACCAATGACCCGGCCAGCCAGCAATGCGGATAAATCAGGGGATGATTGCTGTTTGCCAGACAGGCGTTTCTGGCGGTTTGCCGCTACCTGTCGCTTTTGTCGATGGGATAATTTGGGTTTCTTGGCCACGCCGTTCTCGAAGTTTGCGTTTTAGGCTGTGCATGATACCTTTTGTGCACTTTATGTGTCACCTCTTGAGAGAAAATAGGCAAGGTTAATGGCAAAAAACAATGACAACCTGGTGTGGATCGATATGGAAATGACCGGTCTGGACCATGAAACCTGTAAAGTACTGGAAATTGCCACTATTGTGACGGACCCCCAGCTAAACGTTATTGCCGAAGGACCGGTGATTGCTGTGCACCAGAGCGACGAAATTCTTGATGGTATGGACGAGTGGTGTACCCGGGTTCATGGCGAGAGTGGACTCACTCAGCGTTGTCGCGACAGTCAGTTGGATGAAGATGCTGCTGCTGAGCAAACCATTGCCTTTTTGGCCCGATACGTCGACGCAGGTAAATCGCCGCTGTGTGGCAACACTATTGGTCAGGATCGCCGCTTCATGGTGAAATACATGCCACAGCTTGAAGCGTATTTCCATTATCGCAATGTGGATGTCAGTACCATTAAAGAGCTGGTTCGTCGCTGGAAACCGGAAGCGCTTGATGGATTTACCAAGCAGGGCACTCATCAGGCTCTGGATGATATTCGTGAATCTATCGCCGAAATGCAGTTCTATCGTGAGAAAGTGTTTAGTATTTAAGCATTCAGACAAAAAAACGCAAAAAAATGAAAATAGGTGTTGCACTGGCAAAATAATTTTGTAAAATGCGCACCACTTCAAACGAAGTGCCACTCTTAAGCGGGAATAGCTCAGTTGGTAGAGCACAACCTTGCCAAGGTTGGGGTCGCGAGTTCGAATCTCGTTTCCCGCTCCAATTTCTCATTCAGAGAAGTTTTAAAATCAAAAATAATAGTTTGCAGCAGCCCCAAGGGGTTAGCGACGGCGTCAATGTCGCTCAGCGATTGTCTGTTTAATTCGTTTCACATTCGTTTTGTAAGTGCTACCTGAGAATTCACGCTCTGGGTTCAGCGCTATCACTGGTATGCCTTTCTTGCGCCGTAAAAAGTTAGCTGATAGTCTTTTTCGCCATTATCGTCACAGCGCAATATGTCAGGATATGCCTCCATGCAGCAAGCTACACTACAGCGGCTACTATCTCAGGCTAAAGGCCACATTGCTGCTGGTGAGCCTGCCGAAGCCGTCAAACTGCTATACACACTGGTGCGTCAATACCCTGATTGCTATGAGGGATGGCTGTTGTTCAGCAGAGGCCTGTTTGAAGCCGGTTATGTGAGTGAAGCAGTACAGGTTGCTCACCACGCTGAGCGGGTCGACCCACTGCAGCAGCAATTTCATGGTATTCAGCTTTGTATGCAAAAAGGGCAGCGCAAGGATGCTCAGCAACTCGCCAGAAAAATGCTTGAAGATTACCCATCTCATCCCAGGGCGTGTTTTACGTTGGCGAGTATTGCGTTAGCTGAACAACAGCCGGAACAAAGTATCGATATCCTGGCGTCGGCGGTTACGCAGTTGCCGGCGAATGCCTCCTTGCGTAAATTGCTGTCAGACAGTTATGTCAGCGCGGGACGGTATATATTGGCAATTAATGCCTGTCAGGTTTTAACCATGCTGGACCCTGGTTTCGAGGCACACTGGGCTTTGCTTTGTTTATTGTTGAAATATGGCCAGTACACCGAATTGCTTCAGCAGTGTGAGCAAGCCCTTAGTTATACCTCTGATAATCAGGCAAGGCAGAGTCAGGTGGAGCAGATTCGTGGGCAGGCGTTACGAATTCTGGGGCGCCGGCAGGAAAGTATTGCCAGTTTAAGAGCAAGCTTGAAATCTAATCCACAGAATAGCGAGGCTTGGTGGGCACTGGCCGATTTCAAAAATTACACTTTCACACACGGTGAGAAACAACAACTGGCCAGTCTCATAAAATCTGATTTGCCGGATTTTGTTCGGTGTCAGGCCCTTTTTACTGCCGCGAAAATAAGCGAACAAGGCAACGACTTTGCGCATACCCTGTCGCTTTATAACCAGGCGAACACTTGCAAAGCTCCCCCTCAATATCACCCGGAAGCCATGACCCGAGAGTTTTCAGCATTGCGTCAGGCCTACACTCCAACGGCGCTATCAGTACAGGCCGAATACAGTGCTAACCAGCTCACCCCTGTATTCATTGTTGGATTACCGCGGTCGGGGTCTACGCTTCTGGAACAGATGTTAGCCAGCCACAGCCAGATAGAGGGAACGCTGGAGCAACCAACCCTGCCCGCCATCGAGCGTCGCATGCAGCGCTATGTCAGGCAACATTATAACGCTAGCCTGAATGATTCACTGGAGCAGTTGTCAGCAACTGAACTGACCTCGTTTGGCAGTGCCTATATTGAGGAGGGGCAATTATTTCGTCAGCAGCACTGTCCTTTTTATCTCGATAAACAGCCCTTTAATTTTCGCTATACAGGTCTGATCCACAAGCTCTTACCTCACGCTGTTATTATCGATATGCGACGTAATCCACTCGATTGTGGCTGGAGTCTGTATAAGCAGTATTTTCAGTCGGGTGTGGATTTCAGCTATCGGCTGGCGCATATCGGTGCTGCCTACAATGAGTACGTCGATCTTATGGCACACTGGCAGTCTGTATTGCCTGGCCGGGTGCTTAACGTGCAGTACGAAGAACTGGTGGCTTCACCTGAACAGGAACTTAGGCGTATCTTTCGGCATATCGGCTTAGAGTATGAGTCGGCTTGTCTCAACTTTCACTCTGCCGACAGAGCGGTTCATACTGCCAGTAGTGAGCAGGTGAGATTGCCCGTCAACCGAAATGGTATTGGGACATGGCAAAAGTTTGATCAGGGCCTCAATGCACTAAAAAGCAGCTTAAGACCAGACATTCTTGATCAATGCAGTCATTATTTCGATTAAACTAACAAAATATAGCATGAAGTGCTTATTTTGGCGTGCTGTTGCATTGTTTTGGTGCAGAACTCCTGTTTTATTGGTGCATTCCGCTTGATCTTGTTCCATAGCTAACGGGTAATTTCCTCAAAATTTCACCGATATCAATCTCCTCCGGTGTTTTCGATAATATGGTACAAAGTATGCTGCGCTACTCGTTTGTGATTCTAAAAGCATAATTAAAATAGGTCGTTGAGGAACCACTATGGGTAAAAGCACACATCAACACAATAATAAACGTTCAGCAATTTCGTTATGTATAGCGGCAGCATTAAGCGCAGGGTATTCGAGTCATACTTCTGCACAGGAAACGGAAGAAGATCTTAAAGCCGTTGAGGTGATTAACATCACCGGCTCCCGGATCCCAACTGATCCTAATGTACTGTCTTCTGTGCCTGTTCAGTCACTGGACAGTAAAGATATCGCAATGTCCGGTGAACTTAACCTGGCTGATGTGGTTAACGATATTCCGGCATTGATTTCATCACAAACAGCCGAAAACTCAGATACTGGTGCAAACGCATTGAACCTTCGCGGTCTGGGCGGCGAAAGAACGTTAACACTGGTCAATGGTCGTCGTCACGTGGCAGGTTTCCGAGGCACGTCTGCTGTTGATATTGGTACAATTCCACGTGCTCTGGTTGAACGGGTAGAAGTTACCACTGGTGGTGCCTCGGCAGTATATGGTGCCGATGCGGTAACGGGTGTAGTTAACTTTATTCTGAAAGACGATTTTGAAGGCGTACAAATAAATGCCACCGGGGCACTGCCACAAGAATCTGGCGGCGACTCCTATGCATTAGACGCAGCCTTCGGTAAAAACTTTGATGATGACAAGGGTAACATTGTATTGACCCTGTCTTATGAAACCGAAGAAGAGCTTCTACATGGCGACCGTGACTGGTCCAGAAATAACGGACTTTCCTCCATTGTAGCTAACCCGAATGGTGATACACAGCTGCAGCTTGCCAGTGATGTCCGATACTGGCTAACATCAAATGAAGGTTCCATAGCGCCTACCTTTGGTGGCCGTGATGTAACCTATGTAGATATCAACAATAATGGCGTGCCTGACTGTCAGGAATCTCAGGGTGGTCGTGTAGGTTATCTTGCCGGGTGCTGGATTACCAATCCCGATGGAACCGTTAGCGTTAACAGTGATGGCCCAATTTACGATGGGTTATTAAGTAGTGGTGGTGACGGCGCCAAATTTAATTTCGACAACGACACTTTGATGCCAAATACGGATAAAACCATTGTTAACCTCAATGGTAATTATCAGATCACCGATGAACTGAATGCGTTTTTCGAAGCTAAATATGTAAAAGCTGAAACGAATTTTTACGCAGAGTATGACTCCTACTACGATACACTGTTTATTCTGCCGGATAACCCGTTTATTCCATCAGAACTGTCGGGGGTAGTTGATCAGACTGGTGGTTTGTTAATTACCCAGGATGCCATTGGCTGGGATGACGATGAAACCACTTACACCCGAGAAACTCAGCGCTTTGTGGGTGGTTTTACCTGGGATTATTCCTATGATCACTCACTGGAATTCTCCGTTAACTATGGTCGCTTTACCAATACCACAGAATACTCTGAACAAATGACAGACCGGGTATTTGCGGCGATGGATGCAACTACTGATGCCGATGGTAATGTCGTGTGTCGTTCAGATTTGGACCCTAATGCCGCCTACGAAATCGATTACTTCGTGGCAGGCAACAATTACGCAAACGGCAACTACTACAGTGACCGTTACTACACATTTACCCCTGGCGACGGTCAGTGTGCGCCGCTCAATCCTTTTGGTACCTTCGCTGCCAGTCAGGCCGCCCAGGATTTTATCACTGCCAGAATGGAAGATAAGCTGACCATTGAACAAACTGTCATTAACCTAACCGGTGTGGGTCAGTTTGAAGTATTCGAAAGCGTACTGGATGGTCCGTTGGGCTATGCTGCGGGTATCGAGTACCGTGAAGAGTCCAGTGACAACCGTCTGGACCCACTGGCTCGCGGTATTTTGCCAGAAGGTACGTCTTACACTGCAGGTCAGCAGGTTAATGAAGTGTCGCCTTGGCTTTACTTCCTGACCGGTATTGATAATGTGCAGCAGTTCAATACGGCTGGTGAATACGACGTGATGGATGCCTTCCTGGAAGTTCGTTTGCCAATCTTTATGGACAGAGAATTCGCCTACGAATTTACCGTCGATGGTGCGGTTCGCGTAGCGGACTACTCCACTCTGGGTCAGGCGACTACCTGGAAAGTAGGCTTGTCTTACAGCCCGGTTGAAGAGCTGAATATTCGCGGTACTTACTCGGAAGCGGTGAGAGCGCCAAACATTTCTGAACTGTTTGATCCACAGTTGCCAATTACCGTTAACCTAAACCTTGATCCTTGCGACCCGGCTAATATTGGCGCAGGTACCTCATCACGTGTAGATAACTGTGTAGCCGGATTACAGGCTGCCGGTGTGCCACTGGATGACATTGTTGATGGTGACGGTAACTACATATGGGTTAACCCATTAACCGCACGATTCTCTGGTACGTCAGGCGGTAACCCTGATCTGGATGTTGAGACCGCAGAAACCGTCACCATTGGTACGGTTTACCGCCCCACATTCATCGAAGGCTTAACTCTGTCGGTGGATTACTGGAGCGTGGAAATCGAAGATGCTATCTCGGCTGTGGGCTCGTCTGATATTCTCAATGGTTGTTACGACTCAGCAAACTATCCTGGCCTGGGATTCTGTGATCAGTTTACCCGTCGTGGCGATGGTGGCCTTAACAGCCTGACCACTGGGCAGATTAACTTTGCTGCGGTTGAAGCCGAAGGTTATGACGTGTCGGTTAACTATACCTTTAGCGTCGATGCAAACGACTTTGGGATCAGCGTTGTGGGTACTCGTCAGAATAAGCTGAATGAATACTTCAACCCTACGGATCCCGCAGACGTTGATATTGGTATTGAAGAAATTCGTACTCCGAAAACAGCCGGCAACATTGAGCTAAGCTGGAGCCGTGGCGATCTGAGTATGGCCTTCCAAACCACTTATCAAAGCCGCCAGGCTTATCGTGAAATGGAAGAAGCGCTTGGAATTAACGACTACGAGCAACTCTTTGGCGCAGGAAGCGGTTTCTTCGGGAGCACCGTTATTCATGACGTAAACGTGAGCTATCAGCTTGACGATGGTCTTGCTGTGTTCGGTGGTATTAATAACCTGACTGATGAAATACCTTTTGCCACACAAGAAGCATGGCCAGTAGGTCCGCGTGGGCGTACGTTATTCTTCGGCGTTAACTACACGTTAGCCAATTAATACGCCTCCTTGCTCAACAAAGTTGCCAGTCGCATTTTGCGCCTGGCGGCTATAAGCTATTGATACTAATTACGGCCGACCATTGTAAGATCCTCGGCCGTTTTTATGCGTGGCTTGCTCTTGATTTGTGCGCTAAGAAAACGTAGGCTCTTCTGGTCTAACCAGTTGAGCCGTTTTTATGTCGAGTAATCCCTTAAGGCGCTATGCCGAAAAAGTAAATCATTACCCTGCCTGGCTGAGCAGCCGCCTGCTAACATGGATGTTCCGTTATAAAGTTAAGCTGGCGGGCACTGCGCGGGTGGAGATTGTGTCTACCGACTTTTCTACAGTCACTTTCAGGCAACTAAACTATAAAAAAGTGCAGAATCACATTGGCAGTGTGCATGCCGCGGCAATGGCTTTGCTGGCAGAATCGGCCACGGGCTTTATTGTTGGCTTAAATCTGCCGGGAGATAAGTTGCCGCTGATTAAATCGATGAATCTGCAATACGTAAAGCGGGCAACAGGCGATATGACCGCAGTAGCCTCGCTCAGTGACGAACAGATTAAGATGATGCAACAACAGGAAAAAGGTGAGGTGTTGGTTAAGGTCACCGTAACCGATGCCAATAATATCGAACCTGTGGTGTGTGAAATGCTATGGGCCTGGGTGCCTAAGCATAAAAAGTAAGTAAACACAGGCGAATGCGTCTGCATTCGACTGGGCCCTTTTTACTGGCAAGCGTTTTACGCAACCAAGCTGATATAGCAATCGCTATTGGGAATAGCAGCTTATTTCAACGTGCCCGTTGAGCAGCTGTTTGTTCTTAAATAGTCTTTTTAGACTTTAAAATCTTAACCTGTGGAGAATGACGGGAAGGTAACGCGCACTGTCAGCCCTCGCTCCTCGCGGTTTTGCAAGGCAATCTGGCCATGGTGGGCTTCTGCAATCTCCCTGCATAAGGCCAGTCCCAGTCCACTTCCCGAGCTTTTTGTAGAATAAAATGGGATAAGCGCCTGCGACAGCACGGTATCAGACATGCCCTGGCCAAGATCGCTGACTTCAATAACAGTGCGTTGCTTATTGAGGTCAATACTCAACGTAATATCTTCGTCATGGGAGTCTGACTCATGGGCGTTTTTCAGCAGATTGATAAGCAACTGTTCCAGCTGAATGATATCGGCATAGAGTTCGCCTTCCCCTTTTTCCTGATAATGAAACGGCCATTGCTGTTGCAACTTAGAGATAAACGCTACCCGGTTTATCCTTTCTGGTTTAGGCTCGGGCAGTTTGGCAAATTTACCGTAACCCTGCACAAAGTCACTTAAATGCTCCACCCGTTCGGCGATGGTCGAAAAGACCCGGGTAAGCCGGGGCTCATTAAGGTTCTCACTCAACAAGCGCCCACTGTGCAGCATGGAAGACACCGGTCCGATGGAGTTATTCAGTTCGTGGCTGATAATGCGGATCACCTTTTTCCAGACGGCCACTTCCTGTCGACTCAGTTCACGGGTCATTTGTTTAAGAATAAACAGTATGTGATGCTGATTGTTCAATACAAAACGGCCTATGGATAAATGCCAGGTTTCGTTCTCGCCAGTCGGGCAGGGCAGGGTAAATAACCCTTCTTTTGCTTCCCTAAGAACGGTGGCCGCTGGCGCTGAGATGTTGCTTAGCAAGGCTGATAACGGGAAGCCTTCCAGCCGGTCGCTGGCATCAAAGAAGTCTCTGGCCGCATAGTTACTGAACACTACCTGCTGGTGGTCGTTGAGTAACAGCAGTATTTCAGGGGAGTTCTGTAACACCTTATCGAGCATCAGCTCGCGCTGATGTAACCAACGCTTTTCCTGCCGCAGCTTTTCTGCCGACTCGTTATATAATAAGCATAAATCGCCCAGCGGATCCTTATCGCGATAAACAAGCTGATTTGAGAATTCGCCGTCTTTAAAATTAAGCAGGCCTACTTTTAACGATTCCAGTGAGGTGGAAAGTCTGGTGAGCCCCTTTTTCAATATCAGCAGGCAAACAATGAGAGTGGCAGTAAATAACGCTAGTTTATAGCTGACGTCCCAGTCGAGCAGCCACATCAAAGGTATAAAGGCGATGACAACGGTAAATACGGTGACCGCATAAACCATAAAAAAGGGTGGTAATGGACTTCTCAATATTCAATCCCGAACTTTTTGAGCCGGCGATACAGCGATTGCCTGCTCATACCAAATTCTTTAGCAACCCGGGCAATCACCCCCTCGTGTTTTTCGATTGCAAATTCCAGTGCCTGGCGGGACGGCTCTGCGGTGTTAGGTGTTGTATTGGTTACCGTGGTTGAGCCGGTCAGGGCAAAATCAGCCAGACTAATTTCTCCATCCGGTTTAAGCACCGCCACGCGCTTGCAGGCATTTTCGAGTTCGCGGACATTACCGGGCCAGGGATAGTCGGCCAGGGCCTTTTGCACATCAAGGCCAATCTCGCGACCGGGCAGGAAGTGCTGAATTAACGGCATTACGTCATCCGGGCGTTCACTCAGTGGCGGTAGCCTCAGCTCAATGGCATTGAGCCGGTAATATAAATCCTCACGGAATCGGCCTTGCCGGATATCTGTAGTGAGATCGGCGTTAGTTGCAGAGACTACCCTTACATTCACCCGCCGGGTTTGCACCGATCCCAGTCGTTCAAATTCACCGGTTTGCAGTACTCGCAGTAATTTCATCTGGCCGGCGGGCGAGAGGTTACCTATTTCATCGAGAAATAAGGTGCCCCCATCAGCGGCTTCAAAGCGGCCGATCCGCACTTTTTGTGCACCCGTGTAGGCACCGGGTTCGGCACCAAACAATTCGGCTTCCATTAAATCCGGTGGTAATGCGCCGGCATTGATACTGATAAAAGGTTTGTCTTTTAGAGGAGAGCAGGCCTGTATGAGCTGGGCAATTTTCTCCTTGCCGCTGCCATTAGGCCCGGTAATCAGTACGCTGATGTCGGATTTAGCGACCTGAATCGCCATGTCAGTGAGGCGCTGCATCGCTGCGCTCTGATACACCAGCCCAACCCGGGCCGCGGCTTCACGAGTATCTAAAAAGGCACTTTGTTGCTTTACCAGTTGGGCGCTTTGGGAGCGGGCTTTGCCCAGTTCAATGAGGTTAGCTACAGTATTCACCAGTTTCTGATCGTCCCAGGGCTTGGCAATATAATCTGCCGCGCCGGCCTTCACCAGTTCCACTGCCTGCTCAAGCTCGGTCCAGGCAGTGATCAGGATCACCGGTAAATGGGGGTTGAGTTCGCGCAAGGCGCTGAATAACTGCTTGCCTTCCTCTCCGGACGTGGTGTCGGCACTGAAATTCATATCCTGTATAACCAGCGAAATGGCCTGGTAATTGACAATTTGCCGGGCTGCCATGGGGTTCGTCGCCGTCACCACGGTATAACCATGAATTTCCAGTAACAACGACAGTGCGTCAAGCACTGCCGGGTTATCATCAACTAGTAGAATTTTATCCATCATTTTCAGCGCTTAATCAGCCTGTTATGGGTTATGTGCCAACACATTGAGACCTTACCGCTAAATACTGCGGGTCGCAACGCTCGGCGAGATTTGGGCTGCGCGCCGGGCCGGAAATATTACCGCTACCAGCGTCATCACCAGTACCATTATTGCTGTACCTGCAACATATTGAAATTCCAGTGCCGGCAGTGAGAAGCGTTGTAATAACTGCTGCCCCATTAACACTGCCGCGGTGCAGCCAATAATCAGCCCGCCGCTACATATCAGGGTATTTTCAACCAGGAAGTAGCGAATAATATCTGATTTGCGGGCACCCAGCGCACGGCGCGTACCAATCTGACGGGTTCGCTTACTGATATTAAACAGCGTAAGACCAAATATGCCCAGTGCGGTAATTGCCACCAGTACAACTATCAGCACCATCAGCATCCGCAGCATCAACGTATCCGAGGCGTTGTACTGGCGCTTATTTTCGTCCAGCGTGATCACATTGGTGAACACTCGTTTGTCGTAGGCCGCTAGTAATTTATCTTCCACCGTTTGCATTACGGTAGCGCGCTGTCCAGGCTCGGTACGCACAATAATATGCTGATAGGTTTCGGCTTTAATGTAGGGGAAAATCACTACGTTGTCCGGCCGGTCGTCTTTCAGCCAGGGGCCTTTCATCTTATCGACAATACCTATGATTTTGAACGGCTTGTCACCCATGTACATGAGTTTACCCAGGCCGTCGCCATCAGGGTAAGCTTCCAGGGCAAAAGTCGACGAGACAATGGCCACGTTAGGGACTTTGCCAGGGTCCTGAGTCACGATGACTTCGTCAGACGCAAAGTTGCGCCCTTCCATAAGCTCGACGCCCAGGGTATTGAGCATGTGATCGTCACCAAACAGATAACCGGCACGAACGTTACGACCTGGCTCTGGCGCTGGTTTCAGACCCATACCTGAGGCGCTGCCGGAGCCGCTGAGCGGCACTGCATTACTGAGCGCAGCATCCACCACGCCAGGCAGGTTACGCAGTAAGGCCTCGTCTTCCTCAAACTGCTGAGACAAATCTCGATCCTTGCCGTAGGTCATTACGGTTATAGAGAAGATATCCTGCTCCGGATAACCGGTTTCCTGCTGCAGGTACGTCATCCGATCCTGAATGATAAAGGCCGCATTACTAACAATTGCCGTGGTAATGGCGATTTGAATCAGCAGTAGAATCGCTCCCACTTTAGAGCGGCGCAGTGCATTGATAATGGGTTTAATTTCTAACATCGTGCAGCTCCTATTGGGTTTTAAGGTAGGTGGCAGGTGTGGTGCGGCAAACCAGCCAGGCCGGATAAAGGCCTGCAATCACACAGGCGGAGATGGCTATCACCGGTGCCGACAGCAGCATAGTCAGGTCCATGGTGGCCAGCGGTGAGTAGTACTCCTGAGTAAGGCGCACGCCCCATAAGCCCAATTGAGCGATACCGATCCCCATCAGGCCGCCTATCAGGCCTAACATGGATACTTCAATAATGTGTTGCAAAAAGACCTGACGCTTGCTGGCCCCCAATGCCCGGCGCACACCCACTTCCGGCGCCCGGCGCATAAACTTGGCCAGTAACAGGCCCAGAATATTGGCCAGACATACCGCCAGAAACATAAAGCTCAATGCCACCAATACTTCATTATCTTCAGACACCACATTGCGGTAATCGAGCCAGGCATTCACATCGCGCAGTCCGTATTCGAGCTGTTCGCGGTTAAAGCGGCCAAACTTTTGCTGCTCTGCCATGTAGCTCATCAGATAATCGCCGTACTGACTGACCGCGGCCTCATCCTCAAGCTGCACCCAGAACTGCAGCCAGAAGATTTCAGACTGGCGCTTATCCTTCATAGAACGGATGTTCTGGAACTTCCAGCCGTTGCTGTTCCCCCAGGTATTAATGTCCATGGCTGCAATCAGGCTAAAAGGAATATAAATGCTTTCCTGACTGTTAAAGGCGCCGTTATTCACATCATAAAACTTCATATGCGTTTCCCAGGGGGCAATGACACCGACGATCCGAAAGCTGGTATCGTCGAGATAGATTTGCCTGCCCACGGAATTCTCGCCGCCAAACAGCTTTTGGTTAAGTTCTTCACTGATCACCGCGACCGGACTGGCTGCATCAGCCTGTTCCTGCGTCCAGGCGGAGCCGTAAATGAACGACAAATCAAACAGTGTAAAGAAGTCACTGTGAGTGACCCGGGTATTCTGAATAAACGGGCGAATTTCAGAGTTGTCCAGGTGCACCGTAAAGCCGGTGCGCAGCATCGCTGCTTTATACTGCGGAAAAGGGGCTTCAGCCAGGTTTTTGGCATCCTGATAGGTTAACTGATACGGCAGGTTATCCTCAGACCAGGTATCTTCGCCGTCATCCATGGTTTGTAATTGAGGATGAAATAAACGGCTGCTTTTGTGCTCAATAGGATCCATCGACATCATGTGATAAACCGACAAACTGGTCATGGTAATGCCAATGCCGAGCGCAATGGCCAGCACCATCAAAAAGCTTACCAGCGGGGTACGGCGCAGGCTGCGCCAGCCTAAATCTATATAGTGCAGGAACATATCAGCCTCCTACCACCTGACGATCCGTCTGGCCGGTAACGCCCTGATACAGGGTTAAGTCGGCCACCTGGCCGTCAACAATCTGAATATTGCGGGGCGCCCGGCGGGCCAGTTCAGGGTCGTGCGTAACCATCACAATGGTGGCTCCATCGCGGTTAATTTGTTCCAGCAGTTCCATGACCTGGCGGGCCATCAGGCTGTCGAGGTTACCGGTTGGCTCATCGGCCAGTAAAAAACGGGGTTCGCCGGCCAGCGCTCTGGCAATGGCTACGCGTTGCTGCTGGCCACCAGAAAGTTGCTGGGGCAGGTGTTTGGCGCGACTGCCAAGGCCAACCTGTTCCAGGCAGGACTCAATCCGTTTTTTACGCTCTGCTGCCTTGATACCGCGGTAGCGCAGCGGTACTTCCACATTCTCGTATAAGTTCAGGTCGGGGATAAGATTAAAACCCTGAAAGATAAAGCCGATTTTCTGGTTGCGTAGATCAGCGCGCTGATTGTCGGATAATCCGCCCACATTTACGTCGTCCAACATATATTCGCCACTGGTATACGGCTCAAGCATGCCGGCAATGTTTAAAAACGTGGTTTTACCAGAGCCTGAAGGGCCGGTAACTGCAATGAATTCGCCTTCTTTAACCTCCAGGTCAAAATCTCTTAAGGCGTGGGTCTGCACCATTTCGGTTTGATAAACTTTGCTCACATTCTTCATTATTAACATGGAGTATTCCTTTCAGTTAAGTACGCTGGTTGGCCGCAAGGCTTAACGTAATAAAATGGATTCGGCTTGTGCAAAGCCCTGATAGCTGGACACAATGATTTGATCGCCGGGCATTGCGCCGGTCAGGATCTCTACTTCACGCATGCTGGTTGCGCCTGTTTCAATGTCGATTCGGCTCGCTATGTCGCCGTTAAGTTTGTAGGCTACATAGCCGCCGGATTGGAGGAAGCTGCCGCGACGAACCTTAAGCACATCATTGCGATTCTCCAACAGTACCCGCGCCGTGACCTGCTGGTTCTGACGAATTTGGTTAAGGTTGCTTTGATCAAAGCGCACCCGGGTGGTCACTTCCCGCTCGGCGACTTCCGGTGAAATGGCTGACAGTTTGCCCATCACGGTCTGACGACCGATTTTCAGCTCAACATCCATTCCCAGACCCAGCTCATTAGCAAAGCTCTCTGCAACGTTTATTTCTGCTTCATAAGCGGTGAGGTCCACCAGAGTCATCAGCGGTTGATTGGCGGTTACCAGAGAGCGTCCGGTAACAAACAAATTGCCCACCACGCCTTCTACACTGGCCGCTATGGTCAGGTTACCAACTTTACGTTGCAGCTCATCAACAACCAGTTGCTGTCTGGCAAGGGTGTTCTCGGCAGCCTGTACTTCAAAGGCCAGTGTGTCTTTGGCCAGGGCGACTTCCTGTTCAGCATGGGTAACGGTGAGTCTGGCGCGGGCCAGCTCATCTTCGGCCTTCTCATAGTCAATCTGACTAATGATATTGGTTTTAATCGACTTGTTGGCGCGACGGCTTTCGCGCTCCGCAGCTTTGAGTTCTACTTTGGCTAAGTCCAGTTGCTTATTTAACTGCAGCGTCTGGCGGCGGGCATCCAGGGATTTGCGCGCCAGTTCACCTTCCAGGCGCGCCAGTTCAGAGCGTTCCTGTTGCAACTGGTTTTGCAATTGCGGGCTGTCTACCCGGGCTATTTGCTGACCTTTGCTTACCGAATCTCCGGCCCGTACCAGGAGTGTTACGAGTCCTTCTTCGGGGCTGTACACCTGAGGCGCATTGGCGGCCACAATTCGGCCGGTAGCAGCAATATCACGAACTAAATCACCGCGTTCTACCGTAGCAATTTGCACGCTGGCCCGATCCACAGATTTCGCTGCCGACGCTGTGTTAAGAATGGCGTGAGCAGACAGAGCAACGGCAATCAGTGCTACTGCGATAATAGCTAATCGTTTAATGCCGTTGCGACGTTTGGGCATAACCACAGAGTCCTGGGCGCTGGTGTCCTTGATCATTTCAGGCCACCAAGGTTCATTGATTCCAACAGGGTAATGCATGCTGCGGTAATCAGTATCATTGCGGGTACGGCAAGAAAATGAATTAGTAACATAGGATGTTCCTCCTCGAACAGTTACCAGCACAGATACCAGATGCGTGCCATATTTTAACCTTATGTTTTGTATTGACTTTATTGTTTTCAGGTGTCCGTTTTATCAATGCCGGACACTTTAAGTGTCCGGCGCGGACACCTTCGTACACTTAATATGGGCGGATGCTCTGTTCGTTTTGTGTGCAGAAATCCATTACACTGGTACAGTGCTTTGCCGGGTACGGGAATGTGTAGAGGCAGCTGTTGCCCATCGCAGCAGTGGCCCATAAAGCTGTTAATAAGCTATTGCCAAAGGAAGAGCTAAAAAAGCTGAAAAGATTAAACGAAATATTCATCCTAATTTGATGCGGTAAATTAAATTGATTTTTTCGCCGTAATAAATTTGCAAGGGGTTAATTACTAAGCGCTGCAGAGCTGTTTTGATAATTACTTCTGTTAAAATCATGTAAATATAAAAATTTCGTTTTTAGTGGTTTTGATAGTTGAAAATAGGATGTATATCCTACTATATTCACTATTTGGGATATATATCTCACTTTTATTAAGAAAGTTGTTTGATCTTCCCGGTGCCTTCGATATAGTCCGCGTACACGACAACCAAGGTCAATTTACAATCGACTTTCTGTGATTGTCAGCCAAGCAACTTGCTTTAACTAATTCATTGAATTACTTAAATGATTAGTTTGAATTAATGATCCAACAGGAGATAACACCGTGAAGATGATGTCGGGCGCCGCCATGGTGGTGGAAGCGCTAAAAGATGTAGGAGTTACACATGTATTCGGTTACCCGGGTGGTGCCGTTCTTGACATTTATGATGCATTATTTGCTCAGGATGATGTCAAACATGTCCTCGTGCGTCATGAACAGGCAGCTGCTCATATGGCAGATGGTTACGCGCGTTCGACAGGTAAAACCGGTACCGTCCTCGTCACTTCAGGCCCAGGCGCCACCAATACCTTAACGGGTATTGCCACAGCGTATATGGACTCGATCCCCATGGTTATTCTGTCTGGTCAGGTGCCATCGATGCACATCGGTGAAGACGCCTTTCAGGAAACGGATATGGTGGGTTGTTCACGCCCAATCGTAAAACACAGCTTCCTGGTAAAGCGGGCTGAGGATATTCCTGATGCCATCGCGAAAGCTTACTACATTGCTAATACCGGCCGTCCGGGCCCGGTAGTGGTTGATTTACCAAAAGATATTGTGAACGTTATGGAAGAACACCCTTATGTGTTCCCTTCGGATGTCACCATGCGTTCTTATAATCCAACCGTACGCGGCCACATGAAGCAGGTGAAAAAAGCCGTTGCTTCACTTAAAAAAGCAGAGCGTCCGGTACTTTACGTAGGTGGCGGTGCCATTACAGCGGAAGCGTCTGGCTTAGTTACCCAACTGGCTGAGTTATTACAAGCGCCGGTAACTTGCACGCTGATGGGGCTTGGTGCATTCCCAGGCACTCACGAACAGTTCGTCGGCATGCTGGGCATGCACGGCACGCTCGAAGCTAACAAAACCATGCACAACTCAGACTGCATCTTAGCGCTGGGTGCCCGTTTTGATGACCGTGTTACCAATAATGTCGAAAAATTCTGTCCGCATGCGGATATCATTCATGTGGATATTGACCCGGCGTCGATTTCTAAAACAGTGAATGCCCATATTCCGGTGGTTGGCTCAGTAGAAACTGTACTGGAGCAGATTTTAAACCTGTTAACCCCTGAAGAGCTGCCAGAGCAGAAAGCTAAACTGGCTGACTGGTGGGAGCAAATCACTCAGTGGCGTAGCCGCAAGTGCCTGAACTTCGAACAGGGAGAGTCGGTGATCAAACCGCAAAAGGTTATCGAATCACTCTACAAGCACACTAATGGCGAAGCGTACGTTAGTTCTGACGTTGGTCAGCACCAGATGTTTGCTGCGCTTTATTACCCGTATGATAAGCCGCGTCGCTGGATCAATTCCGGTGGCCTGGGCACTATGGGCTTCGGTTTACCGGCCGCTATGGGCGTACAGTTCGCTCACCCGGATGCGACCTCAGTGGTTGTGACCGGCGACGGTAGTATTCAGATGAACATTCAGGAACTGTCTACCTGTTTGCAGTACAACCTGCCGGTCAAGATTATTTCACTGAATAACCGTGCTCTGGGTATGGTTCGCCAGTGGCAGGATATGATTTATAAAGGGCGTCACTCCCATTCTTATATGGATTCCATGCCCGACTTCGTCAAACTGGCCGAGGCATATGGCCACGTGGGGATCAAAGTTGACTCGCTGTCTGAATTAGACGCAGCAATGGAAAAGTGCTTTAGCATCACTGATCGTCTGGTATTTATGGATATTGCAGTCGACCAGAATGAACACGTATATCCCATGCAAATTAAGTACGGCGCGATGGATGACATGCGCTTGAGCAAGACGGAGAGAACCTGATGAAAAGAATTATTTCAGTATTAATGGAAAACGCACCAGGTGCACTGTCGAGAATTGTTGGGGTGTTTTCACAGCGCGGTTACAACGTTGACTCTTTATGTGTGGCACCAACCGAAGATCCGAGCTTGTCTCGCCTGACCATCATCACCCATGGCGATGATAAGGTTATTGAGCAAATTACCAAACAGGTGAATAAGCTGGTGGACGTGCTTAAGGTGATCGATTTATCAGAAAATGCGCACATTGAACGGGAAATGATGCTGATTAAAGTAGCAACCCGTAATGAAGCTATTCGTGCAGAAGTGAAGCGCAACGCCGACATTTTCCGCGCCAACATCCTTGATGTATCGTTAAACAACTACACCATGGAAGTAACCGGTACCACAGATAAACTGGATGCCTTTGCTACCACCATGGCGCAATGCACAGAGATCATCGAGTCATCCCGCACCGGCGTGTGTGGCCTGGCCCGGGGTGAGCGCGCTCTGCGCCCATAACCACTCAAACACTAAAAAGCCCGGCTTAGCCGGGCTTTTTTTGTCTAAAACTGGTGGTTAGGTAAGGCCAGCCTGTGGTGTTTGCGGGGATCCCGAAACTGGCTGAAATCCTGACGTTGCTGACCGCGAATAGCCAGTACAATGAGTGCCACAGAGAAGAAGGAAAAAAACACACTGAGGTGACTTTCGTCAAATTTGGCGCTGAGCTGTGGCTGGGGTGTATAAAACAGGGGCGGACTCTGATAACCGAAACTTTGCTGGAATTGCACCAGCAGTTCATCGTGATTCGGTTGCAAGGCAGACGCTGGCAGGGATAGCCCGAGGCAAAATAATAGTTTAATGCAGTTTTTAAATAGCACTTATGCCCCTCCTTGTTGCGTATAACGATTAATAATTAACCAGTCCAGATGGTCTATTAAACCCAATTCTGTGTTTGTGAGCAAGGGGCTGGGGACTATATTTATTACGAAATGACATAAACATAGAGTAATACACTGATTTCATGTTGTTTTATTTTTAAGCTGGTATAGCGATAAAGCATCAGGCTTAAAGTAAACATTATGGTTTGAGCTTAACCATCAGCAAGCGGCGCACTATGGCCAATTACTGTCGGCCGTAGTAAAACTCAAAGCGCATGGCGACCCCGTAAGAGGGCTTAAAGTCTTCTTTGCGAAGCCATATTACGAACGGCTCAAGTTCAAAATAAAGCCACGAGCGTAAGTAGTTAGTGCGCCACCGAGCACTGGTGTAGACCTCGTTGAGGTGGTGGTTGGGTTTGGTCAGGCCTTTGGTCACAAAGGTATACAATATCGCACTTTCCTGAGTAAGCGGCCGCAGGTATTGCACTTCATGTCGCCAGAACCAGTCTTCAAAGCGGTCACGGTAATAATAGCGATTATTAAAGCGCAGGTATTTTTCATCGGCCAGCAGGTAAGTAAAATCGAGGCCTAACTCTGCCCCCAGTTGATCCCGGGTGTAGTAGTAAAGTTCGGCATCGTAATCCATTTTCAGGAAATCTGTGAAATGGTAATCGCTTTCATACTGACTTTTTGCGAACAGCTGGCCCCGCCGCCCAGCACCAATACGGTGGGAAATCGGCGAGTCCTGTTCCTCCTGATAGCGCAGCGACAGTGTGGTGGAATCGCGGTTTTCGTTAACCGCATCCCTTGCTGCACGGATGGAGTCCTGCCGGTCGTAACTTTCATCATCCGAGAGCATTAAATCCACGCGGTCTTTCAGCGCCGGCAATTTTACCCGGACCCGAAAACGAAAATCCTGTGCAGCCAGATCGCGGGTACGGGGCTCCCAGCCAAATCGTACTCTGCCTTCTGCCCTGGCATTTTCATGCTCGTCACTGTCTGCCAACGCAAAAAACTCATCGAGACGTTGCGCGGTGTAATCCATTGACTCACTAAAATTACTGTGCCAGTTATCCAGCCAGCTTTCTGTAGCCGGCGGATTTTGCTGCGGTTTATCCCGTTCAACCGATGTGGTATCAGATTGACCGAGGGCCTGGTTATTCACCCATAACCAAAGGAGCAGCAAACTGGCTAATAGCCTGCATTTAAACAATATGGCCAGTTCCTTTTATTGTTAGCGTGTCTCATTCGGACATTGGTAGTTAAGCACCAGACTTCCATGAAAATGCTTGTAACTGATTAAGTTAGCTTGCGTGATAATGCCGAAGGCTGCAAATAAAATTTTCACATTCGGCTGGCAGAGATCTGACCTGCGATTATTTTGCCCGGCAGACTAATCAATACTGGCTTATCACAAATAGGTCGGTAGAATATCGCGATTAATCGATAAAAGTGCTGTTTGAATTGACAGTCGGTGGCATACTGTAGTCATTGATGTAAGCAAGAGGTTTTTATGGGCAATATTGGTTGGGTACAACTACTCATCGTGCTGGTAATTGTTGTGCTGTTATTTGGTACCAAAAAATTAAAAGGCATTGGTTCGGATTTAGGCGGGGCCATTAAAGGGTTTAAGAAAGCCGTGTCAGAAGAAGACGCTGACTTTAAAGAGCCACAGTCAAAAGTGGAAGAAAAGCCAAAGGCTGGTAGCGAATCTGTAAAAACAGAAAGCGAAACTAAAGAAAAACACTAATGTTCGATATTGGGTTTTGGGAAATCCTGTTAATCGGTGTATTAGCGCTTGTCGTGCTGGGGCCTGAACGGCTACCCGGTGCTATGCGTTCTACCCTGAAAACGATTCGAAGCATTAGAAACGTGGCCAGTGGGTTCAAGGAAGAAGTCGAGCATCAACTGCGGGTTCACGAGTTGCATGAGAATTTAAAAAAAGCGGAACAACAAGGGCTCAAGGATTTGTCTCCGGAGTTGAAAAACAGCGTGGACGAACTCAAAGAAGCTGCCGAATCTGTTCAAAAACCGTATAAAAAGCCATAAATGTCTGAAGAAAATAGTCTTATATCGCATCTGATTGAGTTGCGCTCACGGTTGCTGCGCGCTGTCCTCAGCGTATTTCTGGTATTTGTCTGCCTGGCTTATTTTTCTAACGATCTTTATCAGTTGCTGGCTCAGCCGCTGTTACGGACGTTACCGGTTAATTCATCCATGATTGCCACGGATGTCGCTTCGCCTTTCTTCGCACCTTTCAAGTTAACCATGGTGCTGTCGTTTTTCATTGCTATCCCTTATGTGCTGTTTCAGGTGTGGGGTTTTGTTGCGCCGGGGTTGTATCGCAACGAGAAAAAGCTGGTAGCACCGCTGCTGTTTTCCAGCACCCTGCTGTTTTATGCCGGTATGGCGTTCGCCTATTACGTGGTATTTCCGGTGGTGTTTGCATTCTTTACCTCGGTGGCCCCGGAAGGCGTAACCGTTGCTACCGATATCAACAGTTATCTTAATTTTGTATTGAAGCTGTTTTTTGCTTTTGGGGTGTCATTTGAAATTCCCATTGCCATTGTTTTGCTTTGCTGGACCGGCGTAACCGATGCCAACAGCCTGCGTCAGAAACGGCCTTACGTTATTGTCGGGGCCTTTGTTATTGGCATGTTGCTGACACCGCCTGATATTATTTCCCAGTCGTTACTGGCTATCCCGATGTGGATATTGTTTGAGTGCGGTGTAGTTATCGGCGCATTGTATAGTCGCGATGACGAAGATGAAAACGAAGATGATGAGGAAGAGTCCGCCGCGAAGGACTAAACTGTTTACAACATATGGCCTGAGACACTAAAACAAAACCAAACCAAGGGATGCCAGCCATGAAAAAACTGTCTGCTTTGATTTTACCTGCTTTGTTGTGGCTGGTGTCGGGAAATAGCTATGCCGACAACCTGCTTCAGGCCATTGCATCCTGTAAAGCCATCGACAATGACTCCCGGCGCCTGGCTTGTTTTGATACCATCCAATACCCGGCCCTTGAGCGTTATACCCCATCTGAAAACAACCAGAGAAAGCCACAGAAACCAGCCTTCACGGGCACAGAAAAGGCACGTGAAAAGCAGGCTGCTAACATGTCTGAACAAGCTCAGGCCCGGCGCGATGAGCGCAAGCAGACTCAGCCGCGCAGTCAGGCACTAGCCGATTTCGGTTTACCACCAAAAACGGTAGATGAAGACATTGATGAAATCACCGCCATTATCTCACAACTCGGTAAGACTGCCCGTGGCAAACTGCTAATCACTCTGGATAACGGCACTCAGTGGCAACAAAAAGATAGTCAGCCAATGCGGCTAACCACCGGTTTGGAAGTCACTATCGAACGCGGTTTTCTCGGCGCGTTCTTTTTAAGTCATGACGGCGTAAATCGCCGCATAAAAGTAAAGCGGATCCGATAACATGACCTGGTTTGATGCCGGGGTAAATATGTTCGATGCGCGTATGCCCGTCGAGCAAACCATAGAAAACGCACTAGCCGCCGGTGTCTCCAGACTTTGTCTTATCACCACGCATCCGAATGAATGGCAGCAGGCTGAAGATTACTATCAACAGTATCCTGAACAGCTCTGCTATACTCTCGGTGTTCACCCTCATAATGCTAAAGATGCCCGTCCTGAACACTGGCAGGAATTGCGGGAAAGAGCTAAACAGCCCGGCGTAGTGGCAGTGGGGGAGTGCGGTCTGGATTTTAACCGAGATTTCTCTCCCCGTGATGTGCAGCGCGCCGTGTTTGCTGAACAACTGGCGTTGGCGGTTGAGCTCAACAAGCCGGTATATCTGCATGAAAGGGACGCTTTTACCGAACAACTGGCTATTCTCGAACCGTTTAAAAGTAAGCTGGCAGGCGGGATTGCCCACTGTTTTACCGGTACTCCTGAAGAAATGCGGGCCTACCTGGCACTGGGACTGTACATAGGGATTACCGGTTGGGTGTGTGATGCTAAACGCGGAGAGTCGCTACGAGAAGCGCTAAGCGAGCTGCCTCCGGAGCGGCTTATTCTGGAAACCGATGCGCCCTATCTGTATCCTAAGGATCGGAAGCCGAGACAGCGCAATAATGCGCCGGCCTGTTTGCCGCATATTGGCCAAACTGTCGCTCAGATCAAAACGCTGAGTGTTGAACAGGTACAAAATATCAGCTTTAACAACGCCAAACAGTTATTTGGCTAACAGAGCGAATAGTATGCAGCTTTTTGCGTCAACCAAACTGGTTACAGAAAAGTGGTTATTTATACTAACCAGCCTGTTGGTTGTGGCGGTGCTTATTGTAATCACCCGGTCTGCCCTTGATGATACCCAGCACAGTTTTTCGCCTGACTTGCGAGCTGCTGTCGCAGGCACGTCGCCAGGTACCTTAACCGAGCTAGAGGCACAGACTAATACCGACTGGCACCCGGTTACCAACCCAATCAGCTTTGGCTACAGCGATAAAGCCCATTGGGTAAGGTTTTCGTTAGCCTCTGCCAGTCTTGATAGTCAGCCGTCCTATATCGAAATTGATTACCCCCTGCTGGATAATATTGACCTGTGGGTGGTGCAGGGTGAAGCGCAGCACCATTTTTCGGCGGGTGATAACGAACCCTTTAATCAACGCGAGTTGCGTTACAACAGCTTTTTATTTGCCCTGCCGGAAAATGACTGGCCGGCAGAGGTGTTTGTGCGGGTGCAGTCATCCAGTGTGGTGAAATTACCGGTAAAGGTTTGGCAGCGCCAGGCATTCAGTGAATATACCGCCAATACCAACCTGATAATGGGCCTGTTCTTTGGCCTGTTACTGGCCATTGGGCTGAGTAATCTGTTTTTCTTTTTTACCACCCGTAATCTGACCTTTCTGTTTTATACCGGTTACGTACTGTGCCTTGGCCTCACGCTGGCGAGTCTGCATGGCTTTGGTTATAAGTACCTGTGGCCCAACCAGGTTTGGTTTCAAAGCCAGGCCGTCGGGTTTCTGGCCAGCGCCACGCTGTTCTTTGCGGTCATTTTTTCAGGTTCACTGCTGGAAGTCCGGCAACACAGCCCGTTCTTTACCAAATGCTTCAGAGCCCTGGCGCTATCATTTCTGGTATTAACAGTGAGCGCATTGCTGCTCGATTATGCCATCTCGATTAAAGTCTTTTTAATGCTGCTTACTATCACGGTTATTCTGATTATGGGGGTGGCCATCTGGTTTGCCGTGCGCCGCATCAGTATTGCCGGATATTACGCGCTGGCGTGGAGTGCGCTGTTGATCAGTGCCTTGTCGGCCAGCCTGGATAATCTTGGTGTATTGAATATCAGCATTCCGTCACAGGTACTGCTGGTGTACGGTGCCACTATCGAAGCCCTGATGTTATCGTTTATCCTCGCCATGAGTTACAGTCGCCAGCGCGATCAGATGATGCAGGCAAAGGAGCAGGCGCTTGATCAGGAACGCGAGTCAGTGTCGGCAAAACAGGAGCTAATTGAGCTGCAACGGCGGACTCAGGATGAGTTGGAATACAAAGTGCAGGAGCGCACGCTGGAGCTTGAAATTGCGCTGCGTGAGTTGTCGGATGCTAACCGCGAATTGGAAAAACTCAATACCATCGACCCGCTCACCGGCATCCGCAATCGCAGGCACTTTGACAAGCGCTTACAAGCCGAAGGGCGACGCAGCCGGCGAGAGCAAACACCACTGGCACTGGCGATGATAGACATCGATCACTTTAAACAAATTAACGATCAATACGGTCACAGTGTTGGCGACACCTGTATTCGCCATGTTGCGCAAATGCTGCATAGCTTACTTAAGCGCCCGTCCGACGACGTGTGCCGCTACGGTGGCGAGGAGTTTGCTATTATTTTACCCAATACCGAGACCGAGGGGGCCGGTCAGCTGGTAGAGTCGATTCGTCAGCAGTTAGCCGAGACCCCTTGTATTATCGATAATGAAAGCATTTCACTAACCCTGAGTGGCGGTGTTGCCAGTGCAATTATTTCCCATGAAGATGCCGAAACAGAATTGCTTAAACTGGCCGATGAAAGGCTGTATGCCGCTAAACAGGCCGGTCGAAACCGGGTTGTTGCTACCTCAGTTAAACCACATTGAGACAAAACTATGAGCTATTCACAATATCTGCCGCGCCGCATGCGCCGTTTACGCCGCACCGAGGGATTACGCGTGATGGTTGCCGAAAACCAACTCACTGCTGCCGACCTTATTTACCCGGTATTCGTGCTGCCTGGCAGTAACCAGCGCGAAAGCGTGCCTTCCATGCCCGGCGTAGAAAGGTTATCCACCGATCTGTTGGTAGAAGCAGCTAAAGAGGCCTATGAACTGGGGATCCGCAGCCTGGCGTTATTCCCGGTGACTCCCATAGAGAAAAAGTCCCTGTGTGCCAGTGAGGCTTTTAATGCTGACGCGATCGCCCAAACAGCCATCCGCACGCTGAAGGCCGAACTACCAGAAATGATGCTTATTTCTGATGTCGCGCTCGACCCGTTCACATCCCACGGGCAGGATGGCCTGATTGATGAATACGGCTATGTGATGAACGACGAAACGGTCGAAATTTTAATTAAACAGGCGTTATCACATGCCGAAGCCGGTGTGGACATTGTCGCGCCGTCGGACATGATGGACGGCCGCATCGGTGCCATTCGTGATGCGCTGGAAGAGGCCGGGTTTGTCCATACCTGCATCATGGCCTACGCCGCTAAGTATGCGTCTGCTTACTACGGGCCTTTCCGCGACGCGGTCGGCTCTGCAGCAAATATCAAAGGCGGTAACAAGAAAACCTATCAGATGGATCCGGCTAATAGCGATGAAGCCATGACTGAAATTGCACTGGATCTGGAAGAAGGCGCTGATATGGTCATGGTTAAGCCGGGCATGCCTTATCTTGATATCGTGCGTCGCTGTAAGTCTGAACTGGCAGTGCCAACCTTTGCTTATCAGGTGAGTGGTGAGTATGCCATGCACGTGGCGGCTTTCGACAATGGCTGGCTTAACCGTGAGCAGGTTATCCTGGAATCTCTGCTGGCCTTCAAACGCGCCGGTGCCGATGGCATTTTAACTTATTTTGCACCGGAAGCGGCCCATCTGCTGCAAAACCGCTAAGCTACCTGACGGGCTGGCCCTACCGACAGGTCAGGTGCCAGCCTGCTTTATGTTGTAACCAGGCTTCGTTAACCAGTTCCGCATTAATAAGAGGATGCTCCTTGAGCCATTTCTCCGGGAATGTCAGCATCCAGTCAAGGCCGTCGACTTTCAGCTCAATGGCAGGAATATGTTGCTGATGGCGGCGTAAACACACAACCACTGCGATCCGTAGGATCCGCAGCAAACCTTCCATCATGGGCTTTACGTCCTCGTGATACAAGGCAAAAGGTTGCAAATCGATAGCCTGTCGATGGCCGCCCACCAGGTCTCTGATAGCGGCACGCTGTAAGCGGGTGTAACCAGGTAAATCTATATAGTTAAGAATATAGGCACCGTGTTCATGGTGTTTTTTGTACTCAATATGCAAGCCAATTTCGTGCAGCATGGCGGCCGCATCCAGCACCGTTTCGGTGTCCAGATGACAAAACGTCGATTGCTGACAGAGCTGCTTACACAAATTGATTGCCAGTTGCTTTACGTTAACCGCATGGGGCTTATCAATATGGTACCGGCGAATGGCGGTATTTAAGGTCTGGGTACGGCGGTCGTTATGTTTAAGGTTATCCAGCATGCCATAAATCAAACCCTCGCGGAGCGCGCCGCCGGAAATATTCATGGTGCGGATTTTCAATCGTTCAAACAAGGCCAGCAGAATAGTCAGGCCACTTGGGAAAATAGGCTGTCGATTAGGCTCAAGACCATCGATCACCAAATCTTTCAGGTTGCCACAGTCAATACACTGCTGTCTAAGGTTATACAGATAGTCAATCCGGATAGCATCGCTGATCCCCTGCTTTACCAGAATTTCAGTGATCGCCTGAGGCGTACCAGACGCGCCCAGACAGTTCTGCCAGTCAAAGCAAAGGAAAGCATCGGCAACCGGGTCAAGCAGCTCGTAGGCAGCTTCTTTGGCGCGCTGGAAGTTAGCTTCCGAAAGCTCGCCGTCGAGGAAATAGCGCTCCATAAAAGTCACACAGCCCATATCGAGGCTGACCATATGGATAGGCTGCATATCATTACCGATGATAATTTCGGTACTGGCCCCGCCAATATCAATCACCAGGGAATTGCCCTGATTAGCCGACGTATAGGCCACGCCAAGGTAAATCTGCCGGGCTTCTTCTTCGCCGGGAATGACGTCGAGCTGATGGTGGAGGATTTTCTCTGCTTTATCGATAAAGGTCTGAGCATTAACAGCCAGACGCAATGTTGCCGTAGCAACAATACGGATGTTTGAAGCCGGAATGTCCTGTAACCGCTCGGCAAACGTCTGCAAACAATCCCAGCCCCGTTGCATGGCTTCTTTACTTAAAACCATGTCTTTGTCGAGACCGGCCGCCAGGCGGACCTTTTGTTTTACCTTACCGATGATCTGCACGCTGCCATTGGCAACATGTACAACCACCATATGAAAGCTGTTCGACCCGAGGTCTACGGCGGCGTAGTATTCGCCGAGCGTCTCGGCGTCAAAATCGGTTTGTGGCTGCATAACGTTTTACTGCGACATTAATTCTTTTTATGCTGTGGGCGCTTACCTGAACTTCTGCCTGAGTTATTGCGACGCGAAGACGGGCGACGGTTCTGGCGACGCTGGCGCGGTTTCGGTGGCTTAATATCGTCAAGCAAGGCGTCCTGCACATATTCCGTAACCGGAATCGCATGCTGAATATAGCTTTCGATGCCCGGCAAGTTGAGCGCGTATTTCTCACAGGCAAAGCTAATTGCTACGCCGCTTTTTCCGGCCCGACCGGTACGGCCGATACGGTGTACGTAATCTTCCGGGTCGTCGGGTAAATCATAGTTGAAAACGTGGGAAACGGCTTCGATATGCAGGCCTCGGGCTGCTACATCGGTGGCGACCAGAATGTCCAGTTTGCCGCCGGTAAAGTCTTCCAGAATACCCAGGCGTTTCTTCTGCGGTACATCGCCGCTTAACAGACCGACCCGGTGACCGTCGGCTTCAAGCCAGTCGGCAACGCGCTCACAGCCATGCTTGGTGTTAGAAAATACAATGGCTTTGTCCGGCCATTCTTCTTCCATCAGGGTTAGCAGCAGCTTTATTTTATCGTCGTCTGACGGGTAAAATAATTCTTCTGACACGCGACTTGCGGTCATTTGCTGGGCTTCAACCTGTACGTGAGTAGGATTGTTCATATGCTCGTAAGCCAGTTCCTGCACACGGTAGCTTAGCGTGGCTGAGAACAGCATGCTCAGGCGTTCAGCGGCAGGCGGCATACGACGGAATAAAAAGCGAATGTCCTTGATAAAGCCAAGGTCAAACATACGGTCTGCTTCATCGAGTACGGCAACCTGGATATTATTCAGCGAAAACACGCCTTGTTTATAATAATCCAGTATGCGGCCTGTCGTACCTATGACGATATCTACCCCATCCTGCAAAGTTTCGCGTTGACTTTGGTAACCTTCGCCCCCATAAATGAGAGCAAGTGAAAGCCCTGTATGCTTACTAAGCAGTTCTGCATCATTGTAAATTTGTACGGCAAGTTCCCGTGTAGGCGCCATAATGATGGCTTTTGGCCCTTCCTTTTCACCGTCAGGATTTGGTTCCCGGCTCAAAATATGGTGGAAAGTTGCGACCAGAAATGCCATGGTCTTACCCGTTCCGGTTTGGGCCTGGCCGGCTATGTCATTACCTTCTAATAAAGGAGGTAAGCTTAGCGCCTGAATTGGTGTACAATGCGTAAAATTTGCAGCATTTAAGGCATCAATGACTTTGCTATTGATGGGTAAATCGGAAAAATGTGTTTCGGTTAAATGAGTTGTTTGCATAGCTTATAGCTTATCAGTGCTTGCATTAAAAAACAGTTTCTATATAACACTTATGGTAGAGCTGAACAATTCAGCGACAGACCAATTACGGAGAAAAGAATGAGCGACAAAATTATCCAGTTGACTGACGATAAGTTCGAAGCAGATGTTATCAATGCTGAAGGTCCTGTGCTGGTTGACTTCTGGGCTGAATGGTGTGGCCCGTGTAAAATGATTGCCCCTATTCTGGAAGAGGTCGCAACCGACTTTGAAGGAAAGTTAACAGTTGGCAAGCTGAATGTCGATGAAAATAATGAAACTCCGCCGAAATACGGTATCCGTGGTATCCCTACGTTATTGCTGTTCAAAGGCGGTAATGTTGCAGCCACTAAAGTGGGTGCACTGTCAAAAGCGCAGCTGACTGAGTTTTTGAACGAAAACATCTGATACGGTGAAAATCGTACTGAGAAAACCGGCTTAAGCCGGTTTTTTTGTGCCCGAAAAACGCATTATTTGATCTCGGTTAATACCATTACTACATAGGTTGGTTAAGCTTCGGCGCTTTTTTTAACCGGTCATTTTAACGTTATGCGAAAACCTGAATTACTGTCACCCGCCGGGTCGATGAAAAACCTGAGATACGCACTGCACTATGGCGCCGATGCGGTATATGCTGGTCAGCCCCGTTATTCACTGCGAGTACGCAACAACGAATTTACCCTGGCCAAATTGCAGGAAGCCCGGGATTACACCAGTGCTCACCATAAGCAGCTGTATATCGTTAATAATATTGCGCCGCACAACACCAAGTTAAAAACCTTCGTGCAGGACCTGGCGCCGGTGGCTGAGTTACAACCAGATGCTATGATCATGTCGGACCCGGGCATAATAATGCTCACTCGCGAGCATTTTCCTGACTTACCTATTCACCTGTCAGTGCAGGCCAATGCCGTGAACTGGGCGGCTGTAAAGTTCTGGCAGCAGCAGGGGATCAAGCGGGTTATCCTGTCGCGGGAGCTGGGATTAAACGAAATTGAAGAAATTCGCCAGCGCTGCCCGGATATCGAACTTGAAGTGTTTGTGCATGGCGCTTTGTGTATGGCCTACTCGGGACGTTGTCTGTTATCCGGCTATATAAATAAACGGGATCCTAATCAGGGGGCCTGCACCAATGCCTGTCGCTGGGAATATAAAGCGGAGGCAGCAGTGGATAATCAAGTCGGCCAGTTTATTCCTGCTCGTGATGCCGTTGAGCCAACTCTGGGTATGGGCACACCTACTGACCAGGCATTCTTATTAACCGAACCCCAGCGCCCCGATGAACCCATGCCCGCCTTTGAAGATGAGCACGGGACTTACATAATGAACTCCCGCGACTTACGGGCAATTCAGCATGTTCAGCGGCTGGTGGAGATTGGCGTGGATTCGCTGAAAATAGAGGGGCGGACCAAGTCTTTTTACTATTGCGCACGTACCGCTCAGGTTTATCGTAAGGCTATTGATGCAGCCTGCCGGGGAGAGGCATTCGATGCCGACTGGTTCCTGGAACTGGAGCACCTGGCGAACCGGGGCTATACCGATGGGTTTTTGCAACGCCATAACCATCAGGACTATCAGCAATATGCCCGCGGTAATTCAGCCAGTGATACCCGTCAGCTGGTGGGTGAGGTAACCCATGGTGACAACGACTGGTGGTACGTGGAAGTAAAGAACCGCTTCAGCGTTAACGACAAACTGGAAGTGATGACACCGGCCGGAAATACCGAGATTGTCCTTGATACCTTGCGCTCCCAGCAAGATGAAACATTAGTGGTAGCACCGGGCAGTGGTTATAAAGTTAAGATCCCGGCGGTTGCGGGATTCTCTCCTGAGATGGCCATGTTGTTACGCTGTATTGAGCAACCACAGCCGGTGCCGGCATAGAAGAAAAAAGGGCTGCGAGGGTTTCGCAATCTTTTTTTAACATTTACGGGATTTAGTCTGGACGATAGTAAAATATGGTGCTACCTTTACTAAGTCTAGGCTTGCCTGGCATCCTTACTAGCCCGCCTCCGGGCTCAAGCACTATTCTTATTAATTAACGAATTTCCCTAAAAGACGTTCAAGCACAAAGACCCACCAGTATGAATCTAACGGAACTTAAGAATAAGCCAATCAGCGAATTGGTCGCCCTTGCCGAAGAAATGGGCCTCGAAAATATGGCCCGCGCGAGAAAACAAGACATTATTTTCTCGATTCTAAAATCCCACGCAAAAAGTGGCGAAGACATTTTTGGCGACGGCGTACTGGAAATCCTCCAGGACGGCTTCGGCTTCCTGCGCTCTGCTGACTCTTCTTATCTTGCGGGGCCAGATGATATTTATGTTTCACCCAGCCAAATCAGACGCTTTAACCTGCGCACGGGGGATACCATCGCCGGGAAAATTCGCCCGCCGAAAGACAGTGAGCGTTATTTTGCCCTGTTAAAAATCCGCGAAGTTAACTTCGACAAGCCAGAAAACTCCCGTAATAAAATCCTCTTTGAAAACTTAACCCCACTGCACGCAAATTCACGTTTGCGCATGGAGCGTGGTAATGGTTCATCAGAAGATATTACCGCCCGTGTACTGGATCTGGCGTCACCGATTGGTAAAGGTCAGCGTGGTCTGATTGTGGCACCACCGAAAGCGGGTAAAACCTTATTACTGCAAAACATCGCACAATCTATTGCGGCTAATCACCCCGATTGTGAACTGATGGTGTTGCTAATTGACGAACGTCCGGAAGAAGTTACCGAAATGCACCGTCTGGTGCGTGGTGAAGTGGTTGCCTCTACCTTTGATGAGCCGGCCAGCCGCCACGTTCAGGTCGCTGAGATGGTTATTGAAAAAGCCAAGCGCCTGGTTGAGCACAAAAAAGACGTAGTTATCCTGCTGGATTCAATCACCCGTCTGGCGCGTGCCTACAACACGGTTATTCCATCATCAGGTAAAGTACTTACCGGTGGTGTGGATGCTAACGCACTGCACAAACCAAAACGTTTCTTCGGTGCCGCCCGAAACGTAGAAGAAGGTGGTAGCTTAACCATCATCGCCACTGCACTGATTGATACCGGCTCTAAGATGGATGAAGTTATCTACGAAGAGTTTAAAGGTACCGGGAACATGGAACTGCACCTTAATCGTAAGATTGCTGAAAAGCGTGTATTCCCGGCTATTGACTTTAATCGCTCTGGTACGCGCCGTGAAGAGCTACTCACCGGTCAGGACGAATTACAGAAGATGTGGATCCTGCGCAAGATTGTGCATGAAATGTCAGAAATCGACGCCATGGAATTCCTTATCAATAAACTTTCCATGACCAAGACCAATGATGAGTTCTTCGACGCGATGAAGCGCCAGCGAAGTTAATCATTAGTTTATATTTTGCTAAAAACCGCTGCCTGACAGCGGTTTTTTTTGTGATTTTTGAGCAAACGGGGTAGTGTAAAGTTATTGTAATTTTATGGATAACATTATGCGTCGCGTCGTACTTGCTGCCCTGCTACCTCTTTTTTCCCTGCCTGTTTTTGCTCAGTCCGGTGAAGTGGATCGGTTGGCCAATGAGATTGAGAGTGAGGTCATTAGCTGGCGCCACCATTTGCATGAGTACCCTGAGTTATCCAATCGTGAATTTAAAACTGCCGAGTACGTGGCCCGGCACCTGCGTTCACTAAATCTTGAAGTGCAAACCGGTGTTGCAAAAACCGGCGTAGTGGCAATTCTGGACAGCGGCCGGCCTGGCCCGGTAGTCGCGTTACGGGCCGATATGGATGGCTTACCGGTACCTGAGGAAAATGATCTGCCCTGGCGTTCTACACAGCGCGGCGAATACAATGGTAATGACGTGCCGGTCATGCATGCCTGTGGTCATGATACCCATATGGCTATGCTGATGGGGGCGGCGTCGGTATTAACTTCAATGAAAGATAAGCTGCATGGCAAGGTGAAGTTTATTTTCCAGCCTGCAGAGGAAGGCGCGCCCGCTGGTGAAAAGGGCGGAGCCGAAGTTATGGTGCAGGAAGGCGTTTTAAAGAGCCCGGATGTAGACGTGATTTTCGGCCTGCATATCAGCGCTAATAACGATATCGGCACGGTAAGCTATAACCCTGGCGGTACCATGGCCGCGGTAGACCCCTTCAAAATCGTCATCCACGGTAAGCAGGCTCATGGCGCTTACCCGTGGAAGAGTGTCGACCCCATCACCACTGCTGCACAGATGATCATGTCACTGCAAACCATCGTCAGCCGTGAACTGAAAATCATTGATGATGCCGCAGTGGTAACCATTGGTTCCATCCATGGCGGTAACCGCTCGAATATCATTCCTAACGAGGTTGAGCTGGTTGGTACTATTCGTACCCTTAACCATGCCGCGCGAGAACACGTTTACGAGGCGATGGCTCGTAAGGTTAAGGGTATTGCTGACAGCATGGGCGCTAAGGCCGAGCTCACCCTGCCACTGGATTATAATTACCCTATTACCTATAACGACCCGGAACTCACCGCGCAAATGATCCCAACGGTGGAACGTACGGCGGGCAAGCAAAACACCATACTGGCTAAGCCGGTCACCGGTGCTGAGGACTTTTCTTTCTATCAGGAAAAAGTGCCGGGGTTATTTATGTGGCTGGGCGGTAAACCCCTTGATGTATCTGTGGAAGACTCGCCGGCTCACCATACGCCGGAGTTTTATGTTGACGATGCCGGGATGAAACTGGGTGTGCGGGTACTCACCAATCTGACTCTCGATTACATGGATGCTAACACAGAATAATTCCCTATGGAAAACAGGTTGCTGCAGGCGCTTGCTCTGGCGCTGGCCGGAGTTGCGGTTAATCTAATCCCTGCCCCGCTGGAAACCGGCGGGGTGGTGTTTTTTGGTGGTGGTTTCGCTATCGCTGCCGCCTTATTACTTTCTTTTTCCCTTACACTGGTGGTGTCTACTGCCGTCTATGCTGTGTTGCTGGTGCATGGCAACGACCCGTTTATGATCGCCTTTCTGGCGGTGCAGCCTTTGCTGATAAATGCATTGTCGAACAAAGCGGATGCGCTGAGTCCGTTAAAACTGGGTATCGGCTGGTGGAGCGCGCTGATTGTGCCGGTTTATATAGTGTTTGCCTATGCAACCTACAGTGGCTCTCCTACCATGGCCTTTACGGCTTACTCCATTACCTGGATAAGCGGCATTTTTTCCTGTTTGTCTGGTCATTTATTGTTTATGACGCTGCTGCGTTATCTGCCGGTGGGTAATGAGCTCCACTTCAATGTAGAAACCCTGTTCCGCTACATGTTTGCCACTCTGTTTTTCTTTGTTGTACTGATTATGACTTATGTACATGTCGGCCAGTTACAACGCCAGCAGGCGCAACAATTAACCTTATACATGACTCAGCGGGCGCAGGTCATGAGTACCGAGCTAAGCCGGTTTCTCGATGGGCATGCCTCCGCCATCAGCAAAACGGCCAGGTCTATGGCGATTGCGCAGAAGCACGGTGCGCCGTTACCGGCTATCGCTGATGAAACGCTGTCTAATCTGGCTCAGGAGTTTCCGGAGTTTCTCACGTTTTTGATTGCCGATGAAAAAGGTGCCATTACCCATTCTTACCCGACTAACCTGCTGAGCCGGGCAAAGCGACTGAATCAGGCGGTAGTGACTGAGCGCGAATATTTCATTCAGGCCATGCAGACCGAGTCGACCTTTGTATCGCAGGCGTTTCAGGGGCGGGGTTTTGGTAACGACCCCATTGTAGCCATTGCCAGCCCGCTCTACGACGGAGGAGGCAACCTTAGGGGGATCCTTGAAGGTTCGCTCAATCTCAGCAGCTTTATTGAATATGACAGTCGTAATTTAGCCGGATTTTGGACGATTTACCGGGATGAGGCCGGGAAAGTGGTTTATGCTTCGCCGGAGCTCCGGCTCGAGGCCTTGCAGCGCCCTGACTTGCCAGATTGTGAACAGGACAGTTGTTTTTTCCGCCAATCTGCGCTGTCGCGGGATTGGTTTATTGCACAATCGCGCGATCCAATCTCGGGCTGGACGATAACCATGTTGTTTGAAAACAGCAGCTATATGGCTATGAGTACGGACTATGTGCGCTGGGCGCTGTTTCTGCTTCTTGCGTTGGGGCTGGTAGGGATTATTGTTGGTGGACGAGTGGCGCAGATTTTTGCCCGGCCGCTGCGCGAATTAATGAAAACCTTCGCCGGGTATTCTCCGGAGTCACCGGTGCCAATGTCCTCATTCAGCCACAATCGCCTGCAGTTGAAAGAAATATCCGGGTTAGCGATAGAGTTTAGCGAGTTGGGAGAGCGTCTTGTGAGTGCTTTTAACGAGCTTTCCACCTCGCGCCAGCGTCAGCGGACGCTCAATGAAGAGCTGGAAAAGCTCAACCTCACCCTCACTGAACGGGTAGAGGAGAAGACGGCCTCGTTAATTCAGGCGCTGGCCCAGGCCGAGGCGGCCAACGTCTCGAAATCTCAATTTCTGGCCAATATGTCCCATGAGATCCGCACGCCAATGAACGGTATTCTGGGCACCTGTGAAAATCTCCTTGAGCAATCCTTACCAGATGATGTCAGGCGGCGAATTCAGGTTATAGTGCAGTCGGCCAATAACCTGCTGCTGATCCTCGACAGCATTCTGGACTGGTCGAAGATTGAAGCGGGTAAAATGAAAGTGACCCGCCATCCTTTTTCACCACAACATATAATTCCGGCTTGTGCCGAAATTCATCGTCAGGCAGCCAGTCGAAAGCAGATCAACCTCGAAGTGGTTTGGGATGAAAGCATACCGTCTTTTCTGCTCGGCGATGCCGGCAAGATAAGTCAAATCTTAAATAACCTGCTAAGTAACGCTGTGAAATTTACCGCGATCGGCGGGGTTGTAATTAAGGTCTCGTACCAGGATGGCGAGCTCGTAATGGTGGTCAAAGACTCCGGTATTGGTATTAAAAAAGCTGAGCAGCAGACGATCTTCGAACAATTTGTTCAGGCGGATGCCTCCACATCAAGGCAGTTTAGTGGCACTGGACTGGGTCTATCGATAACCAGCAAGCTTACCGACCTGATGGGAGGAACCATTGAGCTGGAGAGCGAGCGCCACCAGGGTACGGAGTTTATTGTCAGGTTGCCATTGCCCGCCTCAAAACAGATTGCACCGGTGCCAGAGCAATCTGCTATCACATTACCTGAAGGGTTAAAAATTCTGGTGGTGGAAGATAATGACATTAATGCCGACATTATCCTCGATATGCTCAAAGATGCTGGGGTTAAATGCATTCGAGCCAAAGACGGCGCGGCGGCGCTCGAAGTCATCCCCAAAATCGATTTTGATTTGGTATTAATGGATTGTCAGATGCCGGTGATGGATGGCTTTTCTGCAACCCGGGCAATCCGTGATTTGCCTGGCGACAAATCCGGCATTCCCATTATTGCCCTCACTGCCAATGCTTTTGATGATGACCGCAAAGCTTGTCTGAGTGTCGGTATGAATGATTATTTAAGTAAGCCGGTGCGGCGCACCAGCTTATTTACCATGTTGATCAAGTACGTGGGTTATCAAGCAGTGACTGACGAAACGCCTGGGCCGACAGACTGATTGGGCGGCGGCGGTTGGTCACCACCTGCCAGGTACTTTGAATCGGGAAGTCGCTAATAGTAAGTACTTTAACGCTGTCGATAGCAGATTGATCGAGCGTATGCTGGGATAGCACCGCAAGGCCTAAACCGGCAGAAACGGCCAGGCGAATCGCCTCGTTACTTTCAATTACCATAGAGTTGCGCAACAGCACATCGTGTTTATCGCAGTACTCATCCAACGTACGGCGGGTCCCACTGCCTTTCTCTCTGAGCAGAAACTTAGCGCTTTGCAGGTCGGCTAAACTGCAGTTATCCGGGCCAGCGTAATCCGGCGGGGCAATCACTACCAGCGGATTGGCCAGAAACGGTTCGCAGACCAAATCATCATCTTCAGGCGGGTAGGTGAAGATATACAAGTCATCACGGTTTTGCATCAGACGCTCGGCGATCTGTTCGCGGTTACCCACGGTAAAGCGCACGTCGATATTAGGATGTTGTTTGCAAAACGGGCTGAGCATCGGAGGAATGATGTACTTGGCTGTGGTCACCACGGCCAGTTTAAGAGAGCCCACTTCTACACCCTGCAAGGCGCTGATTTGGCTTTTCAATTTATCCTGAGACGACAAAATCTCCTGGGCGCAACGGTATACGGCTGCGCCGGCTTCGGTGAGTTGCACGCTACCCTGAAAATGCTCAATCAGGGGCAGACCTATAATACTGTTTAGTTTTTTAAGCTGAAGTGACACGGTGGGTTGTGATAGTTGCAAGGCATTGGAGGCGGCGGTTACCGAACCGCAATCAACAACCTGCTGAAAAACTTCAAGTAGTCTGAACGTCAATGTATTCATAAAGCATCCCATGAAAGCGTTTGTGTAAAAATATACTAAAAACTCATTTATCTCTATCTATATTTCCCGGGTTGCGTTAAAACTGAGGAAATATCCGTTTACAGACAGTTTGTAATTGACCACAAATAGACGCTTACTATGGGCAAACGGGGCAAAATGAGCTAATATCGGCCGCTTTTCAAGCACTGCTCAACCACGAGTTAAGCGGATGACTAAACGCAAAGTCTGTGAGGACGGCAAAATGGCGAAAATCGCAATTGTGATGGGGTCGACTTCGGATTGGCCAACAATGCAAAACGCGGCAGTAATGCTCAAACAATTCGGTGTTGAATTTGAGGCTCAGGTTGTCTCGGCACACCGCACTCCTAATCTGTTAGTCGAATTTGCCGAGCAGGCAGAGCAAAATGGTTTTTGCGCAATTATTGCCGGTGCAGGCGGGGCAGCCCATTTACCTGGCATGATTGCCGCCCACACTCACTTACCGGTATTCGGCTGTCCGGTGAAGTCGAAAGCGTTAAATGGCCTGGACTCTTTATTGTCCATCGTGCAGATGCCCAAAGGTGTTGCCGTGGGTACCCTGGCGATTGGCGAAGCGGGCGCGGCAAATGCCGGCTTGCTGGCTGCTCAGGTCGTTGCGTTGCAGGACCCGGCGGTCCGCGATGCAATTATTGCCTTTCGCCAACAACAAACAGACACGGTTTTAGCAAACGGTAAACTGGAGCTGTAACAATGCAGGTGCTGGTATACGGTGCCGGACAGCTGGCACAAATGATGTATCTTGATGGCGCGCCGCTGGGCATCAATGTTATGGCGGTGGATGTTAGTAATAACGCTGTGGTTCACCCGGTCAGTAAAGCGCCGCTGGATTACACCCTTGAGCAGGCTATTGAACTGGCAGACGCACTGACGGTTGAGTTTGAACATGTTCCTGAGGCACTACTGCAACAAGCAGAGGCGTCAGGTAAATTGCATCCGGGAATCGACGCTATCCTGGTCGGAGCCGACCGCGTGCGTGAAAAGCAATTACTCAGCAGCCTTGCTATCCCGAACTGCCCTTACCAGATTGTTGACGACCTGACACAACTGGACAGCTGTGTTGAGAATCTGGGTGAGCGCCTAATCATCAAAGCCAGCCGTGACGGCTACGATGGCTATGGCCAGTGGCGCTTAAAAGCGGCCACTGAGTTACCGGCGCTTAAATCACAGCTAGCAGAGCTTGATCTGAAAGCCGTGCCGCTGGTGGTAGAGAAGATGCTCAATTTCGACCGCGAAGTATCGCTGATTGGCGCTCGAAGTTCTGGCGGTGAAGTGGTTGTTTATCCTTTGGCTGAAAACCTTCATCACGAAGGACAGCTGCATGTCTCTGTGGCGCCGGCAAGTGCCAGCACAGCTGCATTAAACGACCAGGCCAAAGACATCTTTACCAAGCTGGTTAACGGCATGGATTACGTTGGTGTACTGGCGGTTGAGTTATTCCAGTGTGGTGACGAACTGCTGGTCAACGAACTGGCCCCGCGGGTGCACAATTCAGGGCACTGGAGTCAGGCGGGTTCACCTACCAGTCAGTTTGAAAATCATTTACGGGCTGTGCTTGATTTACCTTTGGGTCTGGCCTGTAACACCGGAGGCGAAGCAGCGGTTAGTGCAATGATCAATATCATTGGGTGCGACGACCATCAGATGGCGCTGTTAAGCGTGCCGGGTGTACATTTTCATTGGTACGGCAAGTCTGTGCGTCAAAAGCGCAAAATGGGTCATATCAATGTAACGGCGTCGAGTTATGCTGACTTGGGCAGCAAACTGCAAAAGCTTAGTGAGTATCTTTCGCTGGCCCACTTTCCCTGCCTGACCGATGAAGCGAACCGGCTGGCTTCAGTAAGCTAGAATAACCTTTAAGACCTCACTTGCCAGTGGGGTCTTTTCTTATTGTAAAGTAACAGGAGTGACAACAATGATTAACCGATACTGGCAGTGTCTAGTACTGGTGCTGGGCTTGCAACTGGCTTTACCCGTTGCCGCAAAAATGGAGCACGGTGTTATGGTGCACAACGCTAATGCCCGGGCGACCTTTGCCATGGCTACCACGGCCGCCGTCTACCTTACTTTGATGAACCATAGCGAGGCAGCGTTTACCTTAACCGGTGTGAGTGTGCCAGCAGATATTGCCAGCGAAGCACAGATCCATACAACGGTAATGGAAGGCGATTTGATGAAGATGCGACAAGTAACCGATGGCATCGATGTTGCGCCCGATGAGATGGTTGAATTTAAGCCTGGTGGCTACCATGTAATGCTTATGGGGCTGGTTAAGCCCCTGACAAAAGGCAATAAGTTTAACCTGACGTTACATTTCGCTGACCAACGCAGCAAAACGGTAGAAGTTACCGTAGGTGAGCAGGGGAAACCGGGTGGGCATCACCACCACTGACAACGGGTCGCTTTAAAATTAATCCAAATCAGTACATTATTGCTATTAATACTATAATTGGAATAAACCAAGGAGTTTATAATGAGCAAGATTGACATCGGTATTGCAGAAGCAGATCGCGAAGCGGTTGCCCACGGCTTAAAGAAATTACTGGCAGATTCCTACACACTGTATCTGCAAACGCACAATTTCCACTGGAACGTGACGGGCCCGCAATTCCGCGAATTGCACCTGATGTTTGAAGAGCATTACACCGAGCTTGCTGTTGCAGTAGATGACATCGCCGAGCGGATCCGTACCCTGGGTGTTGCCGCGCCTGGTACGTATAAAGCATTTGCCGAACTCAGTGCAATTGAAGAAGTTGAAGGTGTGCCGGAAGCCAGTGAAATGGTGCAGCTACTGACTCACGCTCATGAGCAGGTAGTGAAAACTTGCCGTGAAGCACTGAAACTTGCCCAGCAGGCAGACGATGAGTCTTCCGTAGCCCTTATTTCAGACCGTATGCGCGTGCACGAAAAAACGGCGTGGATGTTACGTGCGATGGTGCAATAACAAAATTTAAAACAACAAGAGACGATTATGAAGCGACCTCAATATAAGGTTGCGACGTTGACAGCACTGGCCCTGGCCGGTGCTGTTGCGTTTAGCAGCCAGGCGACAGAAACACTGAAAGTAAACGAATTGGCCAGCGGCCTTGATCATCCATGGGGAATGACTTTTCTGCCTACCGGCGAAATGCTGATCACCGAGCGAAGCGGGCAAATTCGCAAGTTTAATTTTGCCACCGGACTAAGCAAGCCATTAAGCGGCGTTCCCGAAGTAGCCGCCGATAATCAGGGCGGTCTGCTGGACATCACTGCCGATCCGGATTTTGCCAATAATCAAACAGTGTATTTTTGTTATTCGCGGCCGACCGACGGTGGCAGCAGTTCCAGCGTAGCCAGTGCCACTCTGAATGGCACCAGTCTGACCCACGTGAAAGATATTTTTGTGGCCGATTCGGTAGTAAATAATGGTTTCCACTTTGGTTGTCGCCTGGCTTTCGATAATGACCAGCACCTGTTCGTCTCGCTGGGTGACCGCTATAAGTACATGAAAGAAGCACAGAACACCGACAATCACTTTGGCAAGATTGTACGCATTAAGCGTAATGGTGATGTGCCCGGTGACAATCCGTTTGCAGAGGGCGATGCCCCGGAGATATTCAGTTACGGCCACCGTAATGTCCAGGGCTTAACCGTGCACCCGCAAACGGGCGAAGTATGGGCCATGGAACACGGTCCGAAAGGTGGAGATGAGGTAAACCTGATCAAAGCCGGTAACAATTATGGCTGGCCGGAAATTACCTATGGTATTGATTACAATGGCAGTATTATTTCCGATAAAACTGAACAGGAAGGCATGGAGCAGCCCGTTTTATACTGGGATCCATCCATCGCCCCAAGTGGCATGACGTTCTATGCTTCCGATGTATTTAAAGACTGGCAGGGCGATTTGCTGGTGGGCGCGCTGAAGTTTCGCCACCTGCGCCGCATTAGTTTTAATGAGGCCGGCGAAGTGGAGTCACAAACCGAGTACCTGCGCGACCGTAACGAACGGATCCGCGACGTCGAAGTGGGTCCCAACGGTCTGATTTATCTGTTAACCGATGAAAGTAACGGTAAGTTACTGCAGATAACGCCGGTTAACTAGTAAAAAGGGCTACCGAGGTAGCCCTTTTTTCATTCTACTCGGCCTTTGTTTCCGGCTCGGTACGATAGCGTTCGAACCATGCGAGGATATTGCCGACTTTCTGGATAAGCCGTGACGGTTTTGAGGCGATGCCATGGGATGCGCCAGGCAGGCGCAACATGGCTGAGTCTACTCCACGCAGTTTCAGGGCCTGATAAAACTGTTCAGACTCACTGATTGGCGTGCGGTAATCAGACTCACCCGTTAGCAGCATGGTTGGCGTGGTCACGTTACCTACCAGTGATAAAGGCGAGTGGGCCCATAAATGGTCCGGGATTTCCCAGGGCATGCCCGGCATCCAGTACTGTGTAAAGTAGGGATAAGCATCAGCAGTTAAGGCAAAGCTCATCCAGTTGATTACCGGCTTGGCAACCACTGCGGCGGCAAATCGGTCGGTCTTACCAATTGACCAGGCGGTCAGTACGCCGCCACCGGAGCCACCGGTGATAAACAGGTTGTTGGTATCAATAAAGCCTTTGGCGATGACGCCATCTACTACGTCCATCAAATCGTTATAATCTTCTGACGGATAGTTGTGATGGATTAAGTTGGCAAAGTCTTCACCGTAAGAAGTGCTGCCGCGCGGGTTTGACCACACCACCACATAGCCTTTGGCTGCCATTAACTGAATCTCGGCACTGAAGTTGGGGCCATAAGCAGTGTGTGGGCCGCCATGTATTTCCAGAATCAGCGGGTATTTCTTACTGGCATCAAAATCCGGAGGGGTAATCATCCAGGCCTCAATCGGACGTTCATCCACCGTTGAGGTAACAGTCATGACTTCAATCGCCGGCATATTCAGGTGACCAAGTACATCTTCATTGAGTGTAGTTAACCGGGTTACCTTGCCGCGGCTTTCACGCACAAACAAATCTGCCGGTGTCGAGCCATCGGAACTGACAAAAGCCAGCGCGCCATTATCGGCCACTGCAAACTCGCCTGAAGTGTACGGGCGCCCAAGCGACTGACCACTCAGGGCGATGTTGAGCTTATCCATGTCGCCGTCGAGTTCGACAGCGGCCACTCTGGTTTGTCCGGCATCCTGGTAACTGACGTATAACTCATCGCTGTCTTCGCCCCAGGCAAACTGTCCGGTAGTGCGGTCGAAGGATTCGGTAAGGTTAGTCAGCTTGCCGTCTTTCATACGCATTATCCATAAGTCGCTGCTCTGGAAGCTTAACTTACGGTCAGTGGTGTGTTTAAACGCCAGATACCTGCCGTCCGGGCTTAATTGCGGGGCGCTCTCCGGGCCTTCAAGGCTGGTGATCTGCTTAAACGCTCCCGAAGCAATATCCAGAGTATAAATATCACTGCTCATCACTTCCATGGCGTAGTTGTCGCTGGGGTTGGCAGAAAAGTACAACTGCTTGCCATCGTTTGAAAAGCTCAGATCGCCATTGAGCGGGTAATCGGTAAACGTTAGCTGGCGGGGGGTACCACCTTCTACCGGTAACAGATAAATCTGATTAAAGCCGCCCGGTACGTAACCCGCACCATCAGAGCGGTAGTTGAGGTCATCAATAAACTTACCGGTTTCTGCCCACTTGGCCCTGGCCGGTTTGCCTGGCATATCGGTAAACAAGGGTTTATCTGCTTTCGGGGTAAACTGGGTAAATGCCAGCGATTGTCCATCTGGCGACCAGACGACATTACCCGGCGCATAGCTCGTATTGGTTAACAGGGCGTCTTCACCACTGTCGAGGTAGCGCACATAAAGTTGTTGTGAGCCCGAGCGGTCAGACAGATAGGCCAGCTTGGTGCCGTCGGGAGAAAGTACCGGGCTGCGCACACTGGCATGCTCAGCAATCAGCGGGCGATGCTGACCACTCTTTACTTCTACCTGCCATAAACTGATGTGCATACGATCGTTCATAATATCGTTGCTGCGACGCTCATAAATAATGTGTTTGCTGTCGGGGGTAAACACTGGTGAAGCTGCGTACTCCAGGGCAAACACGTCCTTGTAATCGAAGGTGGTGGGGGCGCTGGTATCGGCCGCCGCGCCGGCTGACAAGCCCAGCATAACGCTGGCTGCCAGAGCTTTTATGGTGTTATTCATTATTGTTTTTCCTTGCTTACTGTCGTCAGAATTTTATCCTGCCAAGCAGGATATCTTTATACATGACCCAGTCTCCCATTAAGCTGTACAAGGGATAACGAAAGGTCGCAGGTTTGTTGTGCTCAAATTTAAAGTGGCCGAGCCAGGCAAAGCCATAACCGGCTACCGGAAGTAACCATAGCAGCCTTAACTGCCCGGTAAATAAACTCAATATCAGCAGGGTGAGTACCAGTGTTGAACCGATAAAATGCAGTCGCCGACAGGTTACATTCTGATGTTCACTCAGGTAGTACGGGTAAAATTCCCGGAATGAAGTAAAGCGTTTTGTTGTTGTCATCTTATCGCCTTAGTAATTTGTCACAGATAGTGTAGCATTTGTATTTTAAGGACTTGTAATTAAGGCCAGCGCGCCCATATTCATAACCACAATCGAACGAAAGCAAACAGGCGAAATAAGCATGCAGCAATTGATGTCGAACAACATCGTGGATTTAACGGTAGAGAACTTTCAGCAGATCATTCTGGAAGTGTCTAAAGAGAAAATCGTCTTAATCGACTTTTGGGCCGAAGGCTATGAGCCTTGTAAAGAGTTATCGCCGATTCTGGAAAAAATTGCCGGTGATTATCCGGACGCCCTGTTACTGGCCCGTGTTGACTGTGAGCGCGAGCAGCAGGTAGCCGCTCAGTTTGGCATTCGTAACCTGCCTACCGTAATGGTAGTGAAAGATGCGCAGCCGGTAGATGGCTTTGCTGGTATGCAGCCGGAAATTGAAATTCGCGCCATGTTGGGTAAATACCTGCCTAGCCCGGAAGATGAGTTTCTGGCCAAAGCTGCCGAGCTTATCGCGAGCGGTGACTACAGCGGCGCTTTCCCCATGGCAAAGCAAGCCTACGAAATTAACCCGGACAATGTCGATAGCAAATACCTTTATATTGACTGCCTGATTGAAACCGGCGCAGTGCCTGCAGCAAAAGAACTGCTGGCAGAGATAAAGCTGGTGGATCAGGATCAGCGTTATCATACCCTGCAGGGCAAGGTGGAGCTGGCCGAACAGGCCGCTGATACGCCCGAGATCCGTGCGTTACAGGAACAGGCTGCAGCCAATCCGGATGATTTACAGGTGAAGGTGGATTTAGCCGTAGCGCTTTATCAGGTACAGCGTTTTGAAGAAGCGCTGGAATTGCTCTATGGCGTGTTGTTGAAAGACTTCGGTTTTGGCGAAGCGAAAAAGCTTATCCTCGATATTATCAATGCCCTGCCGGATGGCGATTCACTGAAGTCTGGTTATCGTCGTAAAGTATACAGCCTGATGTACTGATTAAATGGCGGCTCAGGGCTGATAACCTTCATCTCTGAGCCATTTTATGGCGTCCAGATAGTTAGTAAAGTACTCACGCTTGTAGGCTTTTAAAATCGGATCGTCCGATTTCATCTGCGGATGAGTGCGTTCCAACTGGGCGTGCTTTATGTGATTGGTATCCACCACATAGGCTGCTCTTTTTAAGCCGTTGCGGATATTGTCGAAAATACCTTCCCGCACGATACCCTGGCACTCGGGGGTGCTCATCACCCAACGTCGGCAATCTACAATCGCTGCCCAGTTGCGCTGTTCAAACTGCCTGGCGATGGGCGCCATTTCATCATTCAGCATAGTTGCCATACCCACATCCCACGCTCCGGTGGCATATATCTCCAGTATGTTATTTGAAACAGTCAGGCTGTACTGACCGAGGTTGGGGAATAGCATGTTCTGTGCTTAGTGATTTGTCGTACTTAATTATAACTCGCCCGGCGTCGCATGAGGTGAATTATTTGGTATAGTGCGGGACAAACATACGCATTTTTGAGACAAGTATGCCAAATTGGTTCTGGGCGGCGCTGGCTATGGTAATGATCGTTGAGGGTATCGGGCCTTTGCTTATACCAAACCGCTGGCGGCAATATCTTAGGCAAGTCGCCGAATCAGAGGCCGGCCAATTGCGTCAGATTGGTGGCACTCTGGTGGTGATTGGCTCAGTTTGTTTATACTTTATAGTGAATTAACGCTAAACAGGCCAAATATTCACTGGTCAGCTGAATATTTGTGCATAAAACAGATGATCCAGTGGCCTTAATTTTGATAGAATCCACGCCTAATTTTTTAACATACTCGACTCATGGCTAAAAATATTGTGGTCCTTGGCACCCAGTGGGGTGACGAGGGAAAAGGTAAAGTAGTAGATCTGCTTACTGACCGTGCAAAGTATGTTGTTCGCTATCAGGGCGGACACAATGCAGGTCACACACTGGTAATCGACGGTGAAAAAACCGTTCTGCATCTAATCCCATCCGGCATTCTGCGCGAAAACGTTACCTGTATTATTGGTAACGGCGTGGTACTGAGCCCGGAAGCATTAATGACTGAAGTCTCCATGCTGGAAGAGCGCGGTGTCCCAGTGCGTGAACGCCTGAAAATCAGTGAAGCTTGTCCGCTTATTCTGCCTTACCATGTAGCCCTTGATGTGGCGCGTGAAAAAGCCCGCGGTGCCAAGGCTATCGGCACTACCGGTCGCGGCATTGGTCCGGCTTATGAAGATAAAGTATCCCGCCGTGGTTTACGGGTTGGCGATTTGTTCAATGCCGAAGATTTCGCTGCCAAGTTAAAAGAAGTGCTGGATATCCATAACTTTACCTTAACGCAATATTACGGCGAAGAGCCGGTTGACTTCGATAAGACCCTGGCTGATGCCATGGCTGTTGCCGATATCCTGCGTGCGATGGTAGTTGATGTTACCGACGAACTGGATAAAGCCCAGAAAGCCGGCCTGCCTATCATGTTTGAAGGCGCGCAGGGCACACTGCTGGATATCGACCACGGTACTTACCCGTACGTTACCTCTTCGAACACCACTGTTGGTGGCGTAGCAACCGGTGCTGGTTTTGGCCCGCTGAACCTGGATTATGTGCTGGGTATTGTTAAGGCTTATACCACCCGTGTTGGTTCTGGTCCTTTCCCTACCGAGCTGGAAGATGATGTCGGTCAACACTTAGGTGTTAAAGGTCACGAGTTTGGTGCAACGACCGGTCGTAAGCGACGCACTGGTTGGTTTGACGCGGTAGCCATGAAGCGCGCGGTACAAATAAACTCTATCACCGGTTTCTGTCTCACCAAGCTGGACGTACTGGATGGTTTGGAAACCCTGCAAATCTGCGTGGGTTATAAAGATAAAGACGGTAACGTAAAAGATGTTCCGCCCATGGCGGCTGATGGCTATGATCTGGTGACGCCGGTTTATGAAGAAATGCCTGGCTGGAGCGATAACACTTTTGGTGTTACCGATTATGATTCGCTGCCTCAGGCTGCTAAAGACTACATCGCTCGTCTGGAAGTGATTACCGGTGTACCGGTGGACATTATCTCTACCGGTCCGGACCGTAATGAAACCATTGTGATGCGCCATCCTTACGACGCATAAAAATGGTTAAAGATTAAAAACCCCGCCTTCGCGGGGTTTTTTTATTGCTGTGAAATAGTGCTAGTATGAACACATCGTACCTGCAGGAGTTGTTTCGTGAGTAGAGCACCGGGCGCCATCGTGTCAGTTTTTGAGCGTTTACAGCAGTCCTATGTGCTGGGCAAAACCAAAACCTATGCCTGGCGAAAAGCGCAACTGGAAGCCTTGCAGCGCATGCTCAGCGAAAACGAAGCGGCGTTTGTTGAGGCCCTCAATGCGGATCTGGGTAAAAGTGAGGCAGAAGCCTTTACTACCGAAATTGGTTTTCTGCTGAGTGATATACAGCACACTAAAAAACACCTGCGTCAATGGATGAAAGCTCGTAAGGTCGGCACACCGTTGGTGGCACAACCGGCCCGCAGCTCTCTGCAACCGGAGCCACTTGGTACTGTGTTGATCATCGGTGCGTGGAATTACCCGGTACAGCTCACGCTCGCCCCCTATGTTGCAGCACTGGCCGCAGGCAACTGTGCGCTTCTCAAACCCTCTGAACTGGCACCGGCCAGTTCTGCTCTGATGGCCAGCCTTATCCCTAAGTATCTGGATAGCGACGCCGTGGCGGTGGTCGAGGGCGATAAGGACGTGGCCAGTGAATTACTCTCGTTGCCCTTTGACCATATCTTTTATACTGGCGGTGAAGCTGTGGGTAAAATTGTTATGACTGCAGCGGCTCAAAACCTAACGCCTGTTACTCTTGAGCTGGGAGGCAAAAGCCCGTGTGTGGTAGACGCCAATACTGATATCGCCACCACCGCGCGCCGAATCGTATGGGGAAAGTGGACCAACGCCGGCCAAACTTGTATTGCGCCTGATTATGTATTGGTTGAGCGCAGCTGTGCCGACGCGCTTATCGACAAACTTGGTAAGGAAATCACCCGTCAGTTTAGCAATCAACCATTGCAAAGCAAGGATTATGGGCGCATTGTTAATGAGCGTCATCTAACGCGTTTAAAGCAATACATCGAAGGGCATGAGATAGTAATCGGTGGCCAGCTCGATGAAGCACAAATGAAACTGGCACCCACGGTGATTTTAAATCCGGATATCGACACACCGGTTATGCAGGAAGAAATTTTCGGGCCGGTTTTGCCGGTTATTGAAGTCAGCAGCGTCAGCGAAGCTATCGATTTTATTAAGCGTCGCCACAAGCCGCTGGCGGCGTATTTATTCAGCGAGTCACAGAGTATTCAGCAGCAATTTGCAGATGAGGTCAGTGCCGGTAGTGTGTGTATCAATGACACCATGATGTTTATGGCAAACCCGCAACTGCCCTTTGGCGGAGTAGGCAATAGCGGCATGGGCCGCTACCATGGCAAATTTGGCTTTGATACTTTCAGTCATCTCAAAAGCGTAATGAAACGCAGTTTCTGGTTTGATGTCGCTATTCGTTATGCGCCCTCAAGTGCCCGTAAGCGCTTTTTACTTAAAAAATTACTGTAGTTTAACGTTCATTAACGACGAAGGAGCCGTATCGCCATGCCTCAACCTTTTCATTTAGCCATTCCGGTAGACAACCTGGAGAAAGCCCGCGAATTTTATGGCGAGTTACTTGGCTGCAAACAGGGGCGCAGCGATACGCAGTGGATAGACTGGGATTTAGCCGGCCATCAGTTAGTAACGCATCTGGTGAAGGCCATGCCCTCCGCGCCTGAATATAATGCCGTGGATGGTCACAGTGTGCCGGTCCCGCATTTTGGTGTGGTACTAACCATGGAGGAGTGGCAGGCCCTGGCCGATAAGCTCACTGCCGCTAGTATGGAATTTGTCATTAAGCCCTACGTACGTTTTAAGGGCCTGGCCGGTGAACAGGCCACCATGTTCTTTATGGATCCGGCGGGCAACGCCTTGGAGTTCAAGGCATTTGCCGATATTAACCAATTGTTTGCGACAGATTAAACTTAGTTGGTCGGAGCTTGCCCTATAATGCGAACTGATTGTTTATTATGGCGATTTGTAATAATTTAATAATGTAACCGTGGCACAAATAGAGATGCTACGTCATTGAGTTGCTTAGCTCCTCAGGTAAAGACAGATAAATTAACTCTGCAGTAGTCAACGCAACAAGCGTTGTGCTGAACCTATAACAACAATAAAAACCGACAGGATTTATCGTGATTGAAGATGTAGTTGCCCAGGCTGGCAAAGGGTTTTTCAGGGGAATTGGTTTTCTTATTGCGGAGCTGCTGTTCTGGCGGTTGTGCTACATCGTTGGCTGGCCGGCTTGTAAAATCCTCACCCTTGGTCAGTACCCCAGAAGAGTTGAACGCGAGCGAGCCATTTTTCGTCAGGAAAAAGCGCATACCGGTTTTACCTGCGCGGCTAGCGGCTTAATCGTCCTGCTTGTTTTAGCGGTTATTTACTCAGGATACTGGCCCTCCAGCTTCCCGGGCTTTACTTCTGAATAGCCTGAAGCCGCTGGCCCCAGGCTATTTTCGATTTTTTATTTCCAGTCCTAAACCACCTACTTCAGTAGGTGGTTATCATTCTAGGTAGGGCTTGGCCCATATATAAAAGTCAGAAAAGAAAGTTGTATATAGATTGTTGTCGGAGTCGCCGACAGCGACCAGAGGGTGTTGTGCGACACCCTCTGGACTCCCCGCAGCCCTTATCAGTGAAAAGCGTCATCGTCCCTGGCAGAACAAACTAGACCGTCAATGACGGCACATCCCTGTGCCGCATTGACTGAATCCTCATCCATGATGATTCTTCCAGTTTGTTATGTCTGCCAGTGACAATGACAACACTGAAGAAGGGCACAATTGTTGTTCTTTCTTCGATTTGAGCCCCGTTTTAGGGGATTAACGCAAAGCCACCTTCTTTAGAAGGTGGATTATTTATTTTACTGACTGCACTACCGCTTTACCCCGTCCGCGAGCTTCGGAAGCGGCTGATAGTTTGCCGTTTTGTTGCATGATCAGGTGCAGATCCCCAAAGTTACTTTCTTTTATGTTGTAGCCCATGTCTTGCAGCGTATTCAGTGTAGCCGGGTCAAACCCTTCATGTACGCGGATTTGATCCTCTGGCCATAACTGGTGATGGAAACGAGGCAGGTTTACTGCTTCTTCTGCACTTAAATCGTATAGCAGGGTGTTGAGAATCGACAGCGTCACTGAGGAAATAATCGTGGTGCCACCGGGTGAGCCGGTCACCAGCTTAACCTGTCCGTCCTCGAGCACAATAGTGGGGGTCATGGATGAAAGCATCCGCTTATATGGCTCAATAGCGTTAGCTTCTCCGCCAATTGCGCCGAAAAAATTTGGCACACCGGGTTTGGCGCTGAAGTCATCCATTTCGTCATTTAACAAAAAGCCCGCGCCTGCAGCCACCACCCCAGCACCAAAGCTCAGGTTTATGGTTGTGGTATTGGCTACCGCATTGCCCCATTGATCAACAATAGAGAAATGGGTGGTATCCTCACTTTCGTGGAGTCCGGGTTTGATTTGTGGGGTAGCTGAAATGGCGGTCAGGTTAATTTCCCGCGCTCGCTTGGCGATATAGTCCGGCGCGATTAACTGCGGTTGAGGCACGGCAAAAAAGTCCGGGTCGCCAAGGTATTCTGCGCGGTCGGCAAATACTCGTTTTCCGGCTTCACTCACCAGATGCAGATAAGGCGCTGAGTTATGCGCAGGTAATATATTTGTTCTGGTCACGTTGTCGACCATGCCGAGCCATTGGGCCACCGCGATACCGCCAGAACTTGGCGGCGGGGCAGTGACAACCTGATAGCCGCGCCAGTCAAAATTAATCGGTGTGCGCCACTGAGCATGATAACGGGTTAAGTCTTCATGGCTGATTAAACCACCATTGGCCTGCATGTAGCTAACAATATGATCGGCTGTTTCGCCTTCATAAAAACCGGCCGGCCCGTTATCCCGGATGCGGCTTAAGGTGGCCGCCAGCTCAGGTTGTTTAAATAACACGCCTGCTGTGGCGGCTTCGCCAAAGTAGTTGGCAAAGTTGGTTTTAAGGCCGCGTTTTTCAATACGCTTAATGTAGCGACTCACCCGGCCTGCCAGTTTCTCCGGGACTTCAAAGCCCTCACTGGCATAGGTTATGGCTGGCTGAACCAGGCGTTGCCAGGGTAACTTACCGTATTTTTGATGAGCAGCCCACATACCGGCAACGGTGCCGGGTATACCTGAGGCCTTAGCCCCAAACAATGAGTCGGTAGGGTGTACATCGCCGTTGTCATCGAGATACATGTCACGGGAAGCGTCAGCAGGTGCCATTTCCCGGTAATCAAGGAAATCGGCACTGCTATCCATGTAAATGGTCATAAACCCGCCGCCGCCAATATTGCCAGCTTCGGGGTAAGTTACCGCCAGAACAAATTGCGCCGCGATGGCTGCGTCTACCGCATTTCCGCCGTCCTGCATGACATCGAGTGCAACCCGGGCCGCGAATTTATCGGGCATGGCCACCGCATACTCGGCTGTGCTGGCCGGTGTAGTGGTGACCTGTTCGGAGGACGAACAAGCGGTGAGAGAAATGATTAAGGCACTTATTAACAGATATCGCATGAAACTAACCCACCATGATTAAACTGGTTATGACATAAAGGATTAAGGTTAATGCACCGCCGGTTAAGGCATAGGGCATTTGTGTGCGCACGTGCTCAAGCAGGTCGCATCCTGAGGCAATCGACGAAACCGCGGTGGTATCGGAGATAGGTGAGCAGTGATCGCCAAATACGCCGCCGCCCAGAATGGCCCCAATAACCAGCGACGGAGGCAGGCCAAGCTGCTGGATGAGCGGCACGCCAATGGGGATAAGAATGGCAAAAGTGCCCCAGGAAGTACCAGTGGTAAACGACATAATGCCGCCAGCTAAGAACAGCATGGGAACAATCAGAAATAATGGTAAGTACTCACCAACTATACCCGCAACAAACAGACCGGTACCCAGCACCTTTAAACTGCTACCAAGAGTTAACGATAGTAATACGATGGTAACTAAAGGCAACAATTCGCCCATGCCTTTAAAGCCGACATCTACCGCTTCGTGATGGCTAAAGCGTTTGGAAAATACCAGCATAAGGTAAGCCACAGCAGTGGCCAGAATGGTGGCATACAGTACTGACTTACTACCGCTGCCCTGAGAGAGTACGCCATTGCCGGTCCACAGCATAAAGCCAACCATGCTCACTACCATGGTTAAAATAGGGATAACCATATAGCCGGGTTTGGTGGCGGCTGCGGCAGAAAGCTGCGGTTGATTGCTCTGTAACTGTTGTTCCGCTTTGGCCATGGGGCCGTGTACTTTGTCGGCAAACACGGTGTAGGCGGCGATGAGCAGAGCGATGATGGCGTAGAAGTTAAAGAATACCGAGCCCCACAAGATACTGGCCGATGAGGCGGGCAGTTCATAAGTATCGAGCATGCCAAGGACAAACGCGCCCCAGCCATTGAGCAAAATAAGAATACAAATTGGTGCACTGGTGCTGTCGATAAGATACGCAAGGCGCGCGCGGCTCATACCAAACTTATCAAATAAGCCGCGGGCAAAAATACCGGCGGTGAGCACACTGAGGTTAGATTCAATGAAAACAACGATACCGGTGAGCATGGTGAGCCCGCCTACCTGGCGACGACTCTTAGCGACCCCGCGTTTAGTCAGCCAGTCTACCGTTGCGGTAACGCCGCCTGAGTCACGAATATACGCCAGCAGTGCGCCTACCAAAACGCTGAATAATAAAATGCGGGTATTACCGGCGCTGGTGGCTACGTCTACCACCCGTTCGACGGAAGTTATCGGTGCCAGCAACAGGCTGTCTGTACCAGCGGTGAGGAGGATCAGTGCCTCAGCACTGAGAACCGCCATCAGCAATGCCATAATGACCTCTTTCTTCCAGAAAACGATCACAATGGCGATGACAGGTGGAATGATGGAAACCCAATCCATACGAATGAACCCTTGTTGTTTTTATGTCGTTATTTTAATTGGCCTGTTTGTTCAGAATTGCTTCGTAGACCAGTGAAACGATGCTGCCGTAGCGGCCGGTTTCAAATTGCTTACCGGTAAATTGCAGCTTTTCTTCGTCTTCTTCCACAATGGGCGAATGGCGCGCGTTGGTCAAGAGGATGACGGCCAAATCAAGGGCTGGGTCGATAACTGTAGCCGTGCCTGTCCAACCGGTATGGCCAAATGCCAGATCGCTGGCATAAGGGCCGAAGTGCCAGCGGTTGGTACCATTAGCCGCCCGGCGCCAGCCGAGCCCATAGTGCCAGAAGCGATTATCCGGTTTGGTGAAGGCATTGATTATATTGCTGTCGAACACATGTGTTTCGCCGTAGCCACCGCCGTTTAACAGCATTTGTGCCATTACGGCCAGTTCATCGGCGGTGGAGAACAGCCCGGCATGACCAGACACACCCTGCATGGCATAAAAGGCTTTTTCGTCGTGAACTTCTCCCTGCAGGGTATATTCACGGATATTCGGGAACGTTATCCGGCCATCGCGGGTATTCCCGCGTAGCTCCGTGGCGGCAAATTCGCCCTTGTGGTGACCTTTCTGCAGCGGGTTGAACAACGTGTTTTTGAGCCCCAGCGGCTGATACAGCCACTCTTCGCAATACCGGTCCAGGGGCATGCCAGTAATACGCTCCACAATCAGACCAAGCAGCATAAAATTAATATCACTGTAAGAGGCGTTAAGCCCGTTACTGACTTCAAAGGGCGCCTGGGTGATCAGCAGCTCGCTGGTGCGCTGGCGGGACTGGGAATAAAAGCGTTTGCCCAGCGGGTTTTCCGGGTCGTAAAAAGCAATGCTTGGCGAGTAGCCGGACTGATGTGACAGCAGATCGCTGACCCGTCTTGCCTCACGACCTGCGCCCTGATATTCCGGCAGGTAATGTTTAATGGGCTGCGTTACATCGAGCTGACCGGTCTCCACCAGATGCATCAGTGCCAGCGTGGTGGCAAACATCTTGGTGTTAGAGGCCAGGTCAAAAATGGTGTCGGTACGCATTGGCTGCGGGCTGGCCAGCGGTAGCCCGTTTTCGTCGTAGCGCTTCTGGTAACCATAGGCAGTACGTTTAATAATTTCGCCGTCTTTGACTATCAGTAACACCGCCCCCGGAAAGCCTTCAGCTACTTCCTGATGGATCAGCTCGTCTACTGCGGTAAAGCGGTTCTGGTAGGCCTGAGTGTTGTCTTTTAATTCAGGGTAGGGCACCTGTATATGCAACTGCGCTTCGGCGGGTTCTATATTGCTCACAGCCAGGGTATTGATGCCGGTTCGGGTGCGGCGGGCCAGAGAATAACGATAGGTATTGTCGGCGGCAAACTCGTCATCCAGCGATAATACTTCGCCGTTAACCGACACCGTCGCCGAAGCTGGCAGGTTGCTCTCAATAATCAGCTCGCCGCGACCGGCATAGCTCTTAAACGCGAAGCGGTCTTTAACAAAGGCGCGCTTGGATGGCCTGAGGTCTGGCAACACCGCGTCTACCTGACCGCGCCGAACGCCTGGTAACTCACTTTCTGCGGTGGCAATAGCCAGCTCACGCTCTTTTTCATAACGGCTCAGCAGCGCGTCTTTTTGCTCGGGAAAATACTTATCGAGTAAGGCAAACACGGCGGCCGTGGTACGGCTGTCAGGCTCGCCACTGACATGCCAGGGCAGAAAATGCATCTGAAACGCAGAAATAGCATTAAGAGTACTGGTATCGGCGATACCGGTTTCGATTACACCATAACCATAGGCGCGCAGTGCACTTTGCAGCAAACCAATACTGGCTGGCTGTTCGTTAAAGGTTTTCCAGTAGTCGGCCAGTGTTTCATTGTCGTACCAGGCGCCAACGCCAGCCTGATATAACTCAAACCATGGAAAGCGCGGGCCGGGATCGTTCTTGCGGTCGAAAGCGATATCCGAATGACCGACTACCGCAGTGGGCTCGATATCCGGGTGTCTGGCAATGATGTCTTTTACCAGCTCAATAACGACTTCGATTTGGGCCGGGTCGTAATCCGGGAAAAAACATAAGCGGTTTGAGCCATGTTCGGCCAGTGAGGGAGCCATATCGCCGTCGCGCTCACATTCCGGCACATTAACTATCTCGATCCCAATGGAGTGGTCATTTAAGCCGGTACGCCCCTGCCAGTAACTTCTGCCGGCATGCCAGGCACGCATATTTTCGTCCACTAACCGGATTATTCTGGGCTTGCCGCCGGGATCGCTCGGATCATTGGATTCAGGTATAAGGTAGTGGGAGCTTAAACCGCCTTCATCAACCAGCGCCGTGACTGAGCGGGCATAGTCAATTGCCGTGAAGTGCAACACCAGTGATTTGACCCGCTCGCCATAATTGGCCGACGGCATTTCAATTACCCGTCGACTGCTACAGCTAATTAAAAGCAGTGCACATAGTGTCCATAACAAAACACCGCGAAAACTTCGGCTGGTCACAGCAATTCCTCTACTCTTTGGTTCATTTGTTGGCCGGGCGTTTGCCTGAGGCACAGACGCTTACATTACTCAAACTACCATACTCGAAAGGCTTGTGCATAATAAAATATTCCTATTGTGTGGTGTGGAATTGAGCGCTTTTTGGCAACTGTTAATTGTTGGTTAAGCGCTTTTATACAGGCATCTTCGTGTGTTTTTGTTTGCGACTCTGGTTGATAGTGGTAAGCCTTAATGGCTTTGATAAACAAAGATTCAAAATGTCAGGGTGGAATAATTTATTTTTTGTGGTCGCTGGGGTAAGCTTGGTTATCGACGTTGATGCATTTGGAAAGGGCCCTGATAGTGATGCGTACTAAAGCCGTACTGGTGAGTTTGCTTGTAATGTTAACCGTAGGCTGCTCCGGCGGGCAGGACACCGAGTTTATGCTGGGCCAGAAGCTGATGCTGGACATGCGCTATTACTGCGCCGATGGTACACCAGCCGAAAGTTGCAAAACACCGGTTACCACCTTGCTTCCTGAGTTTGCCGAAATTATTCGTCAGGGCCGGATTGGCGGGGTGATCCTGTTCGCTGAAAACCTCGACAACAGCCAGCAGATTATCGAGCTCAACTATGCCATTCAGCAACTTGCCAAAGAGGAAGGTTTACCGCCTCTGTTTATTGCCATCGATCAGGAAGGGGGCCGGGTTGCGCGGTTGCCGGATGAAGTGGCAACCCGTTATGTTGGCAATATGGCAATTGGTGCAACCTACCCGCTGTATAACACCACCTTCGCAGAACGGGTAAATAAAGGCATTGCTAAAAGCATTGGTCAGCTTGGGTTTAACGTAAATTTCGCGCCGACTGTGGATGTTAATGTCAATGCTGATAATCCGGTTATTAACGTCAGGTCCTACGGTGAAGACCCACAAATGGTGGCAGAGCTTGGCGCTGCGGCCGTGGCCGCGCTACAGAGCGAAAATATTCTCAGCGCCCTGAAGCATTTCCCCGGTCATGGCGATACTCATACCGACAGTCATACCGGTCTGCCTCGGGTTGATCACGATCTGGCCACCGTAGAAGCGGTTGATTTACTGCCGTTTCGCTATGCCATTGAGCAGGGGCAGGCTCCGGCAATGATAATGACTGCGCACATTCAGTACCCATTGCTTGATGACACCCGTTTTAAGGCACTCGACGGTGAGGAAACCCTGGTACCAGCCACCCTCTCGCACAAGATTCTCACCGGTATACTGCGCAATAAAATGGGCTACCAAGGCATTATTGTGACCGATGCGCTGGATATGGCTGGTATTGCACACTATGTGGACCATAAGAACGCTGTAATAAAACCCTTTAATGCCGGGGCGGATATCGCATTGATGCCTTATGCGGTGCGTAATCCACAAAGTATCAGTCGTTTTTGGGAGCTCTATAAGCAGTGGGTACAGGCCATGAGTAGCGGCGAAATTGACCGCCAGCAAACCCAGTTGTCGGTTAAGCGTATTTTGCAGGCCAAACAGCAATTTGAGCTTGATGAGTTTACCCGCAAGCCGCTGGCCCAGCGGATCCAAAGCGCTGTCGACACGCTGCCCGGTGAAGACAACCAGCGCACCGAGATGGCGCTGGCCAGCGCCGCCTTAACCCAGGTTTATAATCGTGGTGTGTTGCCACTCAGAGGGAGTCGCTTTTACGTGGTAATGCCCGACGAGGCACGTTGCATGGCGATGACAACAGCTTTATTAAAGCTTCAGCCAGGTTTGCAACTCACCTGCGATGCGTTAACCGCCATTGATCCTGATAAAGCCTTGCCCGACCTGACTGATTCCGATGCTGTGATTGTGGGCGATATTACGCCCCAACACAGCCTTGCTGAAATGGGCGGCATGGCAGACCTGAGCGTCTGGCGTAACCGACCGGATAAAAACACTCAGGAAGCGTGGGTAAGACGGCTGTTAGTCAGCGCCGGTGAACAATCGGTTAATGCGGTATTCATTGCGCTGAGAGCGCCCTATATTATTTCGGATTATCGTCACCTTGCCGGCGCCGCCGTGGCTACCTTCGGTTATAACGTCACCGTAACCGGTGCAGAAGAGGAAGGTACAGTTCGGGCTCATGGTGCGGTCTTTACCGCGCTGGCAGAAGGCTTACTCGGGCGGTCGCCGATGCCGGGTAAGTCGCCTGTCACCATCGACGAGTAAGACCAATTATGCAGCGCATTAGTGCTCTGGATGCCTTGCGGGGGCTGGCCATCATCGCCATGGTGCTGGTTAATAATCCGGGCTCATGGCAGGCTATTTACGCGCCGCTAAAACATGCTGACTGGCATGGTCTGACCCCAACCGATGTTATCTTCCCGGGCTTCATCTTTGTGATGGGCGTTACTATTGCAATCCACTTACCGCGGGAGCTAACCCGCCTGAACAGTACGATGGCTGTAGTCAGAAACACTACCCGCCGTGCAATCACTCTAATTCTACTGGGCTGGGGGTTGTATCTGTGTTGGTACAACACCGGTAGCCCCGGCTATAACTGGGTTGAAGAGCGCCTGCTGTCGCTGCGTTTTGCCGGCGTATTACCCCGGCTCGGCGTCGTATACTGGCTCACCGTGATGCTCATCCTCGCCGTATCCTGGCGCTGGGTTGGCTTGCTGGCTGCCGTATTGCTGGCGGGATACTGGGGCGCCATGGAGTGGATCCCCTATGCTGACGTCGGCGGCGGGATTTATCAGGGCCGCTGGGAATTTGGTAACAGCCTTGCCGCTTATCTTGATCATCATCTGCTCGGGGCCAATCATGTCTATTATTCCGCTGCGACCCCATTTGCTTTTGACCCAGAGGGGATCCTGTCAACCCTGCCTGCGGTAGTGACTTGCCTGACCGGTGTCTGGGTCGGGCGTTACGTTCTGGTACAACACGGCTGCCCGAATAAACTGATGATGCTGGCTCTGGCGGGCATTTGTGCCGGCTATGGCATGGCAGTCATCAACCCTATAAATAAAGCGCTCTGGTCGCCCACTTTTGTGCTGGTAACCAGCGGTATACTAACCATCCTTTTTTGGCTAAGTATCCTGTACGAACGTAAGGCTGGCCCTTTGCCCAAAGGGCATCCGCTATTAGTTGCCGGCACCAATAGCATCGCCTTTTTCATGTTATCTGGTATTCTCGCCCGGGTACTGCTTATTATTAAAGTTGACGGTGTTTCTCTGAAAGGTCATGCCTGGCGATTTATGCAAGCGCTCCCTCTGCCTGCAGAAATGGCTTCGCTATTGTTAGCATCAGTTTTTCTGATAATCTGCTATTACCCAATTAAGCTTATGTATAATAATGGTTTTTTCTGGCGGATTTAAACGCTGGTAAGTCCACATCCGGGTAGATCCGGTGCAATAATCATCTTATACCAATCCGCATAGAAGTTTACCCTCTCAGAGTGATCCCTGAGGGCTAGACGAAAACGACTTAGATCACGACGCGTTCTCTGCGGCATAGTTATTCTATGTCCAGAGGGCGCAACACAGATGTAAGTCGTTTTGGCCACTCCCTTTGGGCAATTCCCTGAGGGCGAGCTGGCAGGCTTTCTGGCGTTGTTACGCTTGCTTGATTTGGAACCACCAAACCTGTGCAACCAAGCCTAGCCAGAAAGCCTGACAGTCTTGCTGAGTGGGCAAACTTCTATGTGGATTGGTATTACACCGTTAACGCAAACACAGGGAAAGACGTTGCGCGACTTGTTAATCTTTATATTGGCGGTTTGTCTGTATGCGGTGGGCTTTATGGCCCGCAGTGAAGAGCCTTTCGATCTGGCCGTTACGGTTGACTGGAAGCCTTACTTGTATATCAATCAACAGGGCGAGCCCGATGGCGAAGATTTACGTTTACTGCGCCGCACGCTGAAGCGGCTCGGCTATGAGCTGAATGCGCAGCGGCTACCGGAAAAGCGTCTGGCGCTGGAGCTTAAACAGGGCGAAGTTGACGTGATCCTTGGCGCTGCCTATACGAAGGCCCGCGAAGCCCATAACTTCTACTCAATGCCCTATCGTAAGGAAACCATCGTATTTGGCTTCAGGTTTTCCCGTAATCCCTATTTCAGTGACGTCAATGTCAGCTCTTTGCTGCAACAAAATTATCTGGTCGCAGTCAATAAAAGTGGCTGGTTTGGCGAAGACTTCCAGCGTAAGGCGCTCGATGCTCACGATCGCTACCTGATCCACGCGGAAGGGACGATGCGGCGCATGCAGCTGTTGAAAATGGGGCGCGTGGATGCGGTGGTTGGCGATCAGAAAGTACTTGAAGCTGCTGCACAGCAGCTGGGTATTGACGACTTCAAGGTGTCCAAACAGGTGATACATGAAACCCGGGTGCACTTTCTATTTAGCCGCAACCGGGTAGATAAGGCGTTTATGCAGCGCTTTAATCAGGCGCTGGTTGCCGAGCTGACCCGGCAGACCTTTTAGAGATTAATCATTTTGCCGTTTAACACGGCCCGTTGTTTGCCCTCGCTATCCTGCATTATCCAGAAAGCGTCTGCACCGGGATATAAGGTGGAATAGGCGGGCGGCTCAGGCAAACATAACACCGGCAAGCCGCTGAGATTATCAAGCAGCGAACTATCACCGGTAAAAACACTGAAGCCCTGTTTAAGTAGCGCCAGGTAATCAGTCTCTGTTAGCACCATAGGGCCGTCGAGTTGATAGGCTTTTACCGGCAGTATGGTGGTCTGGTAGGCGCTGATATTGGTAAAGCCGGCCTGACCCGACAGGTCGCCGATATGTTTTACCGTAGCGCGGCCCTGCTTATCTCTATTCACACTGATATCCGCCACGTAATCATGGCTGGCGCAGCGCTGCGCAACACGGGAAAATTTAATATCGACCAGGCCATCTTCAACATTATCGGGAATGCGGTAATAGTCGGCCAGGGATTTTTGCTGATACAAATTACCTAATAAAGCCTCCAACGCACTGTGCAAGCCAATGACATTCATCTTTCTGGCCACCTGACGGTGGGGGTCGTTAGGGTGTGCTCCGGATTCAATCAGAATCGTGCTGGCCCCGGTACCGGCGATGTTGTCACCAAACGAGCGTAGCGAATAGGTATCGTCATAGCGACCGATATGGCAGGGCAGCCAGTGGCTAAGGGTATCTGCCATACAGGCAATCAGTTGTTTAGCCCGCAGACGCGGCGCATCAACATGTTTATCCGGGTGAAAAGCCGGCGCAAGAAAAGCAATGGTTGCCGGGTAACCCGTCGGGCCCGCCGAGTAATATGGGTTTTGGTCGTGCAGGTTAAAGGCCACATCCGGTTTAAGCGTTTGCACTTGTTGCCACAACAATCTGCCTTCCGGGGTTTGCAGCTGCTTGGCATCACGATTGATGTCTATGCCTTGCTCATTGACCCGCGTATCACGCTCTGCGCCATCCGGATTCAGCATCGGGATGATGTGCAGAGTGACCAGCGACGTCCAGTCACTGCCCAATGCCAGTGAGTTGCTGGTGGAATTAAGATGTAGCAGTTTCAGCCAGTCGAGCACCGCAGCAGTAGCCGTCGGCTCGTCGCCGTGCATTTGGGTCCAGGCCAGGATAATTAGCGGACCACTGCCCATACTTAGTCGCTCAATGGATTTGCCGGTGCAGCTGTAGCCAATAGTCTCCCGGGTGATCGACGGATAGTCCGCAATCTCATCGAGCACCGGTTGAATATCCGCGTGGCGCAGATGAGATTTATCCAGTGCGCTAAAATGATGAGAATCCCAGAGGCTGGCAATAGCCTGTGCAGGCGCGTGGGGATGGGCAGCTTTCATAAATTACGGTAACCTTACAAACAGTTAAACGCGTAGCGCGCCGAAAACTCTATTTAAAGAGATTTTGATATTCTTATCAACTGGTTTATATTTGAATAAAAAATTCTTTCGTTATTTTTGTTGTTGGTTTCTTTGCTTAGTAACCGACGCCGACAACCAGGAACACGCGCATGTCAGCTTTTGTTAAAATCAAAGCAATAAAGCATTCATTGTCGAGCAGTGAATCAAAATTGGCGACCTTTACGCTGGATTCACCCAACGCGGTGCGGGACCTGTCTTCTCAGGAACTGGCCAATGTGGTGGGCGTGAGTCAGTCCAGTGTGGTGAAGTTCGCGCAAAAGCTGGGTTACAAGGGGTACCCGGCGTTTAAACTGGCAGTGATTGATGCGCTTAACCGGGAAACCCCCAACACACAGCTACATGGCAAAATCACCCTCAATGACGGTTTTGAGCAAATGGCTGACAAGCTGCTAAGCAGTAAGATTAGTGTGCTTAATGAAACCCGTAACCTCAACGAACTGGTTGAGTTTGAAAAGGCGGTAGAGATCATTAAAAACGCCAAACGCATTCTGATTTGCGGGGTAGGCGGCTCAGCGCTGGTGAGCAAAGACTTTTCATTCAAATTGCAAAAGCTGGGCATGATGGCAATTGCCGAAGCCGACGGACACGTTCAATTAGCGCTGGCTGCTACGTTTAACGAAAGTGATGTGGTGGTGGCGATTTCTGAATCCGGCGCTACCCGGGAGATTGTAAATGTGGTCAATCAGGCTAAGGACAATCACGCTAAGGTCATCTCCATTACCAAATATGGCACTACGCCGGTATCTGAGCCGGCTGATGTGCAGCTTTACTCAGTGGCCGAGGAAGCGTCGGCACGGCTGTCCTCAATCTTGGCCAGAACCGCTCAGGAACTGATTATCGACATGCTGTTTATTGCACTGACCCAGGCATCACGGCCTGGCCGCAAATTGCTGGAGAAAACCAACGAGATTGTTTCCCAGTTCCGACGTGGTGGTTCGGGGACTCAGGGTAGCTGACGCCCGGCTAATTATTGCGGGTAAAGTAAGTACGGCTGGCGCTGCGCTTTAAAGGCATTCAATCCTGGTTGCCAGGTTGCACGAATGGCGGTAGGGTCGAGCCCTTCGCTCAGCTGTTTGCGCAGCTTGTCTGTACCACTTAACAGGTCGAAAAAGTCAGGACGGTCGATGAAGGTCTGCTCACGTTCCTCAAACTGCTGATACACCGCGTAAAGCAATTCAATGTTAAAGCCCTCAATGACGCTGTCGCGTAAATCACGGCCAAATAATAATTCGCCTTTAAGCTTCGGGTTCGGCGCACTTTCCGGCATGGATTGCGGAGTAAAAGTAAAGTCGCCAAGAGTTACTTCGTTATGACCAATAACCTGAAACGGCCAGGCGGTGCCTCTGCCAACGCTAACAACGGTGGCTTCGAATAAGCAAAGCGACGGATAGAGGCGGATGGCCGTGCTGTTGGGCAAATTCGGGCTGGGGGCTACCGGTAATTCATAGTCAACCGTTTTGCTATACCCGGCAACCGGGATAACCGTGAGGCTCAGCTCTTCTGCCTGATTTATCCAGGCTTCGCCTTTTATCATTGTTGCCAGCTCGCCCACAGTCAGCCCATGTAGCAGCGGCAGCGGATCCAGGCTGACAAAGGAGGTAAATTCGGCTTCGCGCAGGGGCCCGTCTACATAGCGCCCGTTGGGATTGGGGCGGTCCAGCACAATAACCTCAATGCCTTGTTCGGCTGCAGCTTCAAGAACATAGTGCAGGGTACTGATGTAGGTGTAAAAGCGCGCGCCGACATCCTGAATATCAAACACCAGCAGGTCGATGTCGTTGAGCATTGCCTGGTCTGGCTTTTTATATTTACCATACAGCGAACGGATCGGCAGGCCCGTTTTCGGATCTATGCCATCGGTGACTTTCTCGCCAGCGCCTAATTTGCCTCGAAAACCATGTTCGGGCGCGAATACCGCCTGCACTGCCACATTGCGGCTCACCAAGAAATCCACCAGATGGGTTTGTTCTACCCGGCTGGTCTGGTTAACTACCAGTCCTACCTTTTTGCCTGCCAGCAGCGGTAAGTAACGCTCTGGCTGCTTAGCGCCAACCTGTAATGTTGCACTTTGTGTTGTTGCCGAGATCAGCAACAGCAGAATAATGGCCAGAAATCGCGTCATGACTAGGAGTGAGATTGCACGGCACGGCGTAAAAAGCCACCGTTGTCGGCCAGTTGTGCTTCTGCTTCGGTGGCGCTCTGGCCCGTGAGGATCATCAGAATAGCCAGTTTTGCTCGGTTATTGGCGGCCTGTAATGCTGTATCGGCTTGTTCTTCGCTACAGTCGGTAGCCTGCATAACAATGCGCGTGGCGCGGGCTTTTAACTTCTGGTTGGTGGCGTTTACGTCTACCATCAGGTTTTCGTAGGTCTTACCTAACCGGATCATGCTGGCCGTACTGAGCATATTAAGAATAAGCTTTTGTGCCGTGCCTGATTTCATGCGGGTTGAGCCGGTAATGCACTCAGCACCTACCACGGCACAAATGCCAATGGCGGCTACATGCATCATGGGTGACTCCGGGTTACAGGTAACAGAAATGGTGGCAGCGTTGAGCGAGTTTGCATACTTCATTGCTTCAATCACGTAAGGCGTGCGGCCGCTGGCCGATAAACCAACCAGTACGTCATTGGCACAAAAGTTAATGGCTTTTAAATCTTCCACACCCATAACGGTGTCGTCTTCGGCGCCTTCCACGGCGTTCTTAATGGCCTGATCGCCGCCGGCGATGATTCCGATGACCATGGATTCCGGTACGCTGAAGGTGGGCCGGCATTCTACTGCATCCAGAATACCCAGACGGCCGCTGGTTCCGGCGCCCATGTAAATCAGTCTGCCGCCAGCCTGTAAGCTTGGCACTATGGCGTCCACGGCTTTGGCGATGTGAGGGATAGTTTTACGTACAGCATCGGCCACCCCGGCATCTTCCTGATTGATTTTTTCCAGAATCTCGATGGTCGGCAGCACATCAATATCCATCGTGTGAGGGTTACGGCCCTCAGAAATAATTCTGTTCAGTTGTTCAAGCAATGTTGCTGACTGTTTATTTGTCATGTGCATAGTTAACTGCCGGCCTTAAGGTTAGCCATCGTCCCGGTTAAACGTGTTATTCCATTCATTTTGCTTCCGCCTTCTTCTCGGGCATGTATTCAGGCTGGTGGCCTGCAGCACATACCAGCGTGGCCACCAGTGTTCCAATCACCAGTTGCCAGGTGAAACCCAGACTCAGTTGCCAGGCTTCAGGTAAATACCAGCTCATCACATAAGGTTGTAGCAGCAAGGGGATAATAAAACCACACAATAATGCTGCTGTGACAGAGGCAGGGCTGCCTCGCTGAGTAAATAGTGTAATAAAGTATACGCCAAGTAAGCCACTGTAGGAAAAAACCATCACGCCCAGTGCAAACTGTAATAATGGCGTATCTGAATACTGTTGCCAGTAATAGCATAAACACGCCATGGACGCTAACGCCAATGCTACTAACGCCATGGCAACCCGGCCGGCGTTGACAAAATGATGTTCACTGCGCTGCTGCCCCCGTTTGCGTTGCCAGGGGCGGTATAAGTCCTGAATGAGTACACTCGACATGGAATTTAACCCGGAGTTCAGTGTGGATAGCGCGGCAGCGAGGATACCTATGGTTACCAGCCCTTTTAAACCAGCGGGTAAGTCGGTGAGTACATAATACATAAATATTGTTACCGGTTCGCCGGCAAACTGTGGTACCGGCGCACCGGCGTTGCTGGCCATTAAATCTGGTTGCTGATAATAGATATACAGTAGTAGGCCTATCACGATAAACAGTAACATTACCGGGATTACCATAACTACCGACCACAGCATCGCTTTGGCCCCTTCTTGCGCATTGCGGCAGGTCAGCACTCGCTGGGTCATATCCTGATCCAGACCAAAGGCGGCGATATTCAGTAATACAAAGCCGGTAAATACCGAAGTCAGGGTAAACACGCCGGAAGGCGAAAAATCGATGCGGCTGTCGAACAGGGTGAGTTTGGAGGGCTCACCGGCACCGGGGTTTTGTAACACGTCGAGGATTGCCGGTACATCCGCAGGGATAGCAATCAGCAGTGCTATTATTACCGCAACGGCGGCGCCGATGTAGGTAAACGCCTGCATGACATCACTGTAGATAACTGTACGGATACCCCCGTAAATACTGTATATCAGCCCGATTACACTGATTAGCAGTGTGGCGGTGATTACACTACTGGCAGCAATGTTGCCATACAGGATCATTGCGACAGCGAGTGCGGCCATGTAGAGTCTTGCCCCACTGGCAAAGATGCGACCAAACAGATACATCAGTCCGGCCTGTTGTTTGGCGCCGGCACCAAAGCGGGTTTCCAGTAATTCGTAAACGGTAAACACTTTTAGCTGGTAAAAGCGTGGAATGAGCACTCTGGCTACAAAGAAAGCGGCAATAAAGGCGCCGAGGTTGGTTGCCAGATAGGTCAGGTTACCGCGATACCCCTGATCCGGGCCGCCTAAAAACGTGGCGGCAGACTGAGATGTTGCCAGTACCGACATGGCAACCATCCACACCGGCATTGCCTGACCACCTAAAAAGTAGTCACTGGTGTTTTGCGCACGGCGATTAAAGTACCAGCCAGATACCAACAACAGCAGCCCGTAAAAGGCAAACAGCAATAAGTCTGGCAGGGTGTAATTGGCTAGCATTTATTCTCGTTCTCACCGTTTGAAAGCTGGGTTATCATGGAGCTGTGTAACCAATAACCATCGATATCGACACCAGTTTGTCAGAGTTGGTGTGAATTTAGAATATATTATTCTGCGCCATTTTCAAATTAAGAATTTATTAATTTATGAGCAAGGTGTATCGTACAGGATATACCCAATGAAATCCGCAACCTGAGAGTCAGTCGTTTGAGCAGAGCAACCCGCGCCATCATTAACCCGGATGCTATTCGCAATAACTTCCGCCGGCTGAGTCCTGGCCGGGATTGTGTGGCTATTGCGGTGATTAAAGCCGACGCGTATGGGCACGGCGCGGTAACGGTAGCTAAAGCGCTGGCTGAGCAGTGTGATTGTTTTGCCATTGCTATTTGCGATGAAGCGGCAGCACTCAGAGAGGCGGGAATTAACCAGCCGTTATTGGTACTTGAAGGGCCTCATGATGCTGATGATTGCCGTGCCGCCAAAGCCGGTAATCTCATCTTGTTGGTACATAACCAGCAACAGTTAGCCTGGCTGGACGAACTTGAACAGTCACAACGGCCCGAAGTCTGGCTCAAGGTTGATACCGGCATGCACCGGTTAGGCTTTAACGCCGACGATATTGCAAAGGTACTGAGCAGCTACGACTGGCTGCAACAACAGCAGCCGGTGCTGGTTTCTCATTTTGCCTGTGCAGATGATCCGGACAACCCGAATAATGCCGCCCAGCTGCAACAATTTTTAGCACTAACAGGGTCACTGGCTCTACCTGGCTGTATGGCTAACTCTGCGGCGACTTTATGTAATCCGCCGAGTCAGGCCGATTGGTGTCGGTTGGGAATTGGCCTGTATGGTGCCAGTCCGGTGACAGGTCACCCTGCCGCTGAATACGGCCTCACACCGGCGATGACGCTGATCGCGCAAATCATTGCATTGCATAATGTAAAACAAGGTGAAACTGTGGGCTACAGCCAGACCTGGACAGCGCCGCGGGACAGCGTCATCGCCACAGTCGGAATTGGTTATGCCGACGGTTACCCCCGCCACTGCCCGAATGGTACACCAGTAGTTGTGAGGGGGCAGCGAGGACAGTTGGTGGGCCGGGTTTCCATGGATATGATTACCATTGATGTTACCCACATCGAAGCGGTAGCTCTGGGTGACGATGTGGAACTGTGGGGAGCGCAATTACCCGTGGATGAGGTGGCCGACTGGGCCGGTACCATTAGTTATGAATTGATCACCCGTGTCTCGGCCAGAGTACCAAGAGTAACTGGTTAACATGGGAAATGGATAATTGGATAGTTCACAAATAGTTTGGGCAGGTGTGATAGCCAGTGGCTGTGCCAGTCTGGGCACCGCGGCTGGTAGCCTCGGGGTCTTTCTAATCAGGCAGCTGTCACGCCGGCTGGAAGATGCCCTGCTCAGCCTGGCAGCGGGCATTATGCTGGCCGCCACTTTCTTTTCGTTGTTACTGCCGTCGTTGGAATATAGCAGTACCTTGTACGGTGGCGAGATGGCAGGCGGTATGGTGGCCGCAACGGGCCTGCTGACTGGCGCGTTTTTACTGTTTTTTATCCACCAGACAGTGCCCCATGAGCATTTTGTTACCGGGCGTGAAGGGGCGTCGAAAACCAAATTAGCCAGGATTTGGCTGTTTGTGCTGGCCATCACCCTGCACAACTTTCCGGAGGGGCTTGCCGTTGGCGTTGGCTTTGGCGGTGGTGAAATGGCAAATGGCCTGTCGCTGGCACTGGGCATCGGCTTGCAAAATATCCCCGAGGGCCTGGCGGTATCAGTAGCATTATTATCGGTGGGATTTACTCCGGCCAGAGCGTCACTGATAGGTATTGGCAGTGGCGTGGTTGAGCCTCTCGGGGGGCTTGTAGGCGCTGTTGCTGTATCCGGCGCTGAAGCGTTTATGCCATGGGCGCTGGCATTTGCTGCTGGCGCCATGTTGTTTATCATTTCTGATGAAATCATTCCGGAGACCCACCAGAATGGTAATCAGAACATAGCCACGTTCAGCCTGCTTATTGGCTTTGTGGTAATGATGTTGTTGGATGTTTTACTGGGGTAATGGAAATGACACAAAACCTGAAATACGGCGAATACTGGGTAGGCGTAGACGGCGGCGGCACCAAGTGCCGGGCTGAGCTGTTTAACGAATTCGGTGAGTCGTTAGGACAGGGAGTTGGCGGGCCTGCCAATATTGCCAGGCATGGGCAGCTGGCGTTGTCGTCGATACTGACTGCGGTAAAGGATGCCGTGACTGATGCCGGGCTGAAGTTTAGTGACATCAGCAGTGAGCTGGTAGTCAGTGCAGGCCTTGCCGGTGCTTACCTGGAATCCTCCACAGCGCTGCTGGAACAATGGCAACATCCCTTTGCTGAACTGGTTTTCTCTTCCGATCTGCATACTGCTTTACTTGGTGCTCATGGTGGCGAGGATGGTGTTGTGATGATTACCGGTACCGGCTCCTGTGCTGCGGTGCTGCAAAATAGCAAAGTAACGCAGTATGGCGGCTATGGTTTTCAGCTTGGTGATCAGGCCAGCGGTGCCTGGCTCGGCCAGATGGCAGCCAGACAAGCGTTGCTGGTGGCCGATGAACTTGGCCATGACAGTCTGTTATGGCAGGAAGTGAGTCAGTTCTATAATTGTTCAACCCCGTCCGGATTGGTTGAGCGGCTGAACAACGCCTTACCTGGTGAATTTGCCCGCTTTGCGCCCCGGTTGTTTGAACTGGCCAAAGACGATGCGGCGGCAGCGGCGATTGTTAAAGAAGGCGCGGGTTATTTAAATGAGCTGGCTAACCGGGCGCTTATAAACAGCAATATGAATCTGGTGTTCAGCGGTGGCCTGGCCACCGCATGGCGGCCTTATCTGGCAAAGTCTGTTGCTGCGCGCATCAAACCCGCCCTGCACGGACCGGAATGGGGCGCAGTCTACCTGGCTCAGCAGCAGCTTACTTCAGTGGATACCAGCGTTTAGCCGTTTTGCGGGTGCAGATGCTCCACTTCATCATCTGCCTGAGACTTTTTTACGGCGGGCAGGGTATAACGCTCCGGTCGGTGATTCAGTGAAATCACCATGTTCAGACAAAACGCCGCCAGAATAGAGATTAGCACCAGATGCGCGTCGATAAACACAAACGACAAACTCAGAATGCAGGTATCGGCCACCAACTGGAATGAACCGGCGCGAATATCAAACTGGCTTTGCAGGTAATAAGCCAGGATCCCAAGTCCACCAAGGCTAGAGCTGTGACGAAACATGATGAGCATGCCCACGCCAATTAATATGCCGCCGAATACTGCCGCGAAAAAGGGATCAACCCGTGAAATATCAACAAAATGGGGGACCCACTCCGAAAACAGCGACACGGTAGTAACGGAAATAAACGTATTGATCATAAAGCGTTTGCTGATATGTCGCCACGCCAGATAATAAAACGGTAAGTTGATCAGGAAGAATAACAAGCCAAACTCAAGCGGTGTTGCATAAGTCGCCAGCAGGGCAAGACCCGCGGCGCCACCCACCATGAGCTCCTGAGACTGAAACAGGAAAATACCAAACGCCACAAACAAACCGGCGCATAGCAGAGCAAAAACATCTTCAAAAACACTGTGTGATGCATTTTTCATAATAATAAACTGGATTTCTGTCGTTCTGAATGAAGTTAATTCGTCTGTTAGTTTTATAGGTTGACGAAAAATTAAGCGCCTATTATACGTGCATTACTGCTTCAGAGTAGCCTGCGCCTTCTACCCGGGACCAGAATAGAGACTCTTCTGGTATGGAAGCTTTACGTGGTGTTGCTTATTTATTTTTAATATGTGTTTTTTTTGTAAAATTAACGGCTTGTGTGGCCGGTGCTTCGTGGCCTGAATCCTACTATGACTGTGCTGGCGGGGTAAGTTGACTAACTGATGAGCATTCCGTTTATCGAGACACACCCCTTTTTATGAGTGCGCGGATTATTTATTCAGAAAATCACCAAGTTTATCAACCGGTAAAGGTTTGCTCAGCAGATAACCCTGGATGCGATCGCAGCCGATAGCTGCCAGCGCCTCACGCTGGGCATCATCATCCACGCCTTCGGCGAGCACGTCGAAATGCATTGCTTTACAGATATCAATCATCCCCTTGTAAATTTGCCGGGCCTGCTCACAGCGAGCCAGTTCCCTGACGAAGCTCATATCGATTTTTATGGTATCTACCGGTAACCGGGTAAGATAGCTCAAAGAGCTGTAGCCGGTGCCGAAATCGTCGATGGATAGGGCAAACCCGGCGTCACGCAGGGCGGTAAGAAGTAATATGCAGTGATCAAAGTCGCTGATAAAAGCGCCCTCGGTGATTTCTAACTCGATGTCACTGGTATCGATGTTATAAGGCTTGAGCAACGCCAGCAGACTATCCACCAGGTTAGCTCGCATAAAGTCGTTAGCTGAGATATTGATAGACACTTTGCCGGTAAACCCGTGCATGCGCAGTTTGGGGATATCTTTGGCAACCTGACGGACAACAAAGTCGGTAATGCTGCAAATTAAACCGGTGCGCTCAGCAAGGGGTATAAACTCACCGGGGGAAATGAGCCCTTCGGTAATATGGTTCCAGCGGATAAGTGCTTCCAGACCATTAATCTGCCGGTTATGCAAATCCTGTTTGGGCTGGTACCACACCAGTAAACTGTTTTCTTCGGTAAGCGCCTGATTGAGCTGGGCTTCGAGCAATACCTGGCGGGTAAGGGTATGTTCCTGCTGAGGATTGTACAATTTCTCTTTGGTCAGCGGATCGTCTTTAGCATGGTTGAGGGCAATGTACGCACTCTCCAGCAGGGTAACGGGTTCTTCACCGGTATTAATATTCAGCGATAAACCAATTGATGGCGTCAGGAAGACGGCGCCTTTCTGGGTCATAAACGGTGGTTCGAACTGTTCGCAAATCCATTTTGAGACCTGCCAGATATCCTCGGCATCGTCCAGTTGGGTGACCGCCAGGGCAAATTCGTCACCATGCAGCCTAACCAGCTTAAACCGGGAGCCATGGTAACGCTCCAGGCGACGGGCGATTTCAAACAGAATCAGGTCGCCGGCTGCATGGCCAATGGTGTCGTTAATATCACTGAAATCGTCGAGCTCGACCAGACAGATACCGGTTATCGCCTCCGGATCCTGTTCGTACCAGATACCCAACTGACGCAAAAGAGACACACGTAATGGCAGTTGGGTGACGTGGTCAATTTTTTCCTGTTCCCGGTTTATAACAATTTCAACTTTGTCATCTTTAGCAATGAGCGTGACACAGCGGTGGCACAACGGGACCACGCCATGGGTATTCTGCTCTGACGTAGCATGCAGTTTATGCAGGTTTTTAATCAGGTATTCGCATTCATCGGGATAGATAACAGAACGACTTTGCAGGTTCAGCAGGTGCGCTTCGATATCAGATACGTCACATTCAAAATACCAGATTCCGGTTGAGTCACTTTGCATTGCGCTTTCCTTCAAAAATAAAGCCGGGAGGGAAGGATAAAAGTAGGCAGACAGCGTAATCGCGCTGGATTGGGCCTGTACAAACTATTAAAGCTATACGCCAATGGCAACTTTATAAAGCTTTTTTTTATTTACGGCTGTAAAAAGTCGCTATTTAGCAACACATCGGATTTGTGGGGCTTATTTGTCAACTTTTGTCCTATAAATGACGAAATAAAACCCATAGAATACTCAAATTAAGCTCACCTAAATTCGATAAGATGACTTCTTTTTACGATATTCGGGTAAAGTACCCCAGGTAATAGTGCAAATTACGGGGTATTGAATTATATTGAACTACTATTGGTAGTAATAGTGGGTATTTGGAGACACTATGGCAGTGTGCAGTGGAAGCATCAAACAATATTCTTTCGTGGTTGCCGCATTTTTCGTTGCTTTTCTGAGCGTTGTGAGTTCATCAGCGTCTGCAAAGCTGGTTGAAGCCAAAGGTATCAGCGCGGTGGCAGACAACAACATTGTTGAAGCCCGCAAAGTGGCCCTGGAAAATGCAAAACGGGCTGCAGTAGAGCAAGTGGTTGGCACCTTTGTGCGCTCCCGTACCGACGTGAACAATTACCTGCTCGGCAAAGATCAGATATTTTCCAGCACGGCCGGGCAAATCGACGAATACAAAATTATGTATGACGGCGTGGGTGACAGCGAAGACATCTACGAAGTGGTTATTCAGGCTGATGTGCGGGTTGATTTACTGGTCGACAGAGTCGCCCAGATTCAGGCTTCCATGGGCTGGACCAAAATGCCCCGCGTTACCGTAGTACTCGACGAAAATTCCACTAACCCTATCATTGCCCAGCATGCTCGTAATGAGATGACCGAACGTTTGTTGCGGGATGGTTTTCAGGTGTTTGACGAAGACGAACCGATTTATGCCGGCTTTGCCGTAAACCTGACCGTGGATTCCCAAATAAAGCCGGAAGAATTTCAGGGCATGAAAATTAATGCCAACGAGCTGACCCTGGGTATGCAGGTCACCCGGGTGGGTGATAACCAGGTACTGGCAGCAGGCAGCAAAAGCGCCAGCAAGCCGGGTGTTAAATCGAACAGTATTTTTGCAAAGCTATCAGCCGATATCATTCGCAAGGAATGGCCTCAGTTACGTAAGCAACTGATTCGCTTCTGGCACCAGGAGCAGATAAAAGCCAGAAATATGTTTCTTGATATTGAGGGCGTTGAGTCACTGGAGGTCGCCAATCAGATGAAAGCGGTCATTCAGGAGGCCATGCCGGCTATTCAGCAAATCGAGATTTCTAATATCGCCAATGGTGTGGCACACCTTGTCATAAGCTATAAGGGCTGGACAGAACAGTTATATGAAGAACTGCTGGCCAGTAATATAGCGCAACGACATAAAATACAGATTGTTGGCGTCACAGGTAACAAAATCACCGCAACCAAAGTTTGAGGATCAACCAATGAGACGGTACGTATTGGCCGCTCTGGTATTGTCAGCCCTGGCAGGCTGTCAATCAACGGGCAAGGGAAAAAAAGAGTTTGATGTATCTCAGCAGCTCGCTGCAGCCGGGAATTATGCTGAGGCCATTGCTTACCTTAAGCAGGCAATTGCCAAGGAGCCGGATAATCAACAGTATTCAGCTCAGCTTAGCAGTTTACGCCTGAAAGCCTCACAGACATTAATCAGTCAGGCACAGGGGATCCTGAATGCGGCCAGTGTCAGCATTAATGACATTGAGAAAGCTGAGTCTCTGGTGGCAGAAGCCAAGCAGTTTTCGCCAAACCTACCGGCCATTGCGCCGCTGGAAAGTCAGATCGACAGCTCGCGCAGCGAACTCATTGATGAAGTAAAAGAACGTTATTCTGAAGCGCTGGCACTGATTGATCGTCAGGACTGGGTGCGTGCGAACCTCACACTACAGCAGGTACAAAAGCTGTATCCAAACTTTGAAGCGTCAGTCCCCTTAGCTTCGCGGATTAAAACCGAAGGTACCCGGGACTATCTGTTGCAAGCCAAAAAGGCTTTCGTTGAGTATGAGTTTGAAGATGCCAAGCTGGCAGCCCGTAAGGCCACCATGCTGGATCCGAACAACGCCATCGCCAAGAAGATGGCCGCCGACGCCGATCAAAAGAACAATGCAACATTCTTTAAAAACCTGGCTGCCCAGTCGTTAGATACGCAAAACTGGAGTCAGGCTGAGTTTGCCTGTGAAAAAGTGCTTTCGTTCAGTCCTAACGACCAGGACTGTATTGCATGGAAAGCTACTGCGCTGGAAAAACAGGTTGATGAGAAAATTGTCGAAGCAACCCGTTTATTGCAACAGGGCTATATCGCCCGGGCAATCAATCTGGCGATTGAAATTGATGAGAATACCGGTGGTGCACTGCCTCCGCGTGCCGTTGCACTGCGCAACGCCGTGGTATCCCGCGCCGAAGATATTGCCATTGAATACATGGACAATCGTTACTGGGGGGTTGCCTGGTACATGTATGAGTTAATCGGCAAGCTCGATCCGTTAATGGAAGGCCTGTTCGAGAAGTCACGTGATGTGCAGGATAAAATTCGCGAGCGTGTCATCAAATCTATCGCGGTATTCGACTTCAAGAGTCCTTCTTATAACATGGATGCGGGTGGCCTGATTGCCGGTAAGTTGATTTCAAACCTGTTCAACAACGCCACCAAGGATATCAACATCCTTGAACGTGAGAACCTCAAATCCATTCTGGAAGAAATGAAGCTGGGCCAAATCGGTGTGGTATCTGAAGATACCGCCAAAGAAATGGGCCGCCTGTATGGTATCGACGTGGCAATTATGGGCTCGGTACTATTGTTTAAAGTAGACGAAACCAAATCTGAAAGTGCCGAAACCGTACGTTATCAGGTTGGCCAGGAAATCCAGGACAACATTGACTTCCTTAACTGGAAAGCGCTGAACCCTAACCCGGATAAAAACGATCTGAAAGAAGCGCCTCAGGCGAAAATTATGGTGCCGGTTTATGCCGAAAAAGAATACACCGTAAACAAAGCTAAAAAGGTGGGTTTTATTGAGATTTCTTACCGTATCGTTGATGTTTCAACCGGACAAAACGTGAGTGTGGATACCATCCGTTCGCGTCTGGTTAAAGAAGATGTGGGTAACGATGGGGTGAAAGACGCCAACATTGCTTACGATCCTCTGGAAATCGCCACCGACACTGAAATGCTGCAGATGATGGCCGATCAGGTGGTGGAAGATTTATCCCGTAAAGTATTACAACCACTGCGTAACCGTGAAGTGGATTACTTCGAAGCCGGTGAAGAGTTACTGCTGAAGCGAAAAGAGTCGCTGGAAGCACTGGAGCGGTTTGTTGATGCTAAGTTTGACGAGCGTGTTAAATCAAACGTTAACTCTCCAATCTCCGCCAAAATTGACGGGTACATGAAGCAAATCATCGAAACCTATCAATTTAAAAACTAGTTAGCAGGCGAGGGATATGCAAGCAGTAATCTTTAGGGTAGTAGTGTTGGTAATGTTGTTGTTACCAACCACTACTTTTGCAAAAACCAGCCTCGCTTTATTCAACCTGTCACCGGCCAGTATTGATGCCATTGGTCTGGACGGTGACCTGCTCTTTTCTATGCGTAAAGAGCTGGAGCGTTCCCAAACCTATCAACTGCTTTCCAGACGCCAGATGGAAGAAGGCCTGTACCGTATTGGTGGTGCCCAGGTAGCTGATACCCAAAAGATTATTCAATACGGCAACGGACTGGGCGTTAACTTTATTTTGTCTGGCTCCATCGACATTAAGCGCGCCACCATTATTGTGGACTTTAAGCTGATTGATGTGTCAAACAGCCGGGAAGCGGCAATTTGGCAGGAGAGTTTTCAAACCCAGGGTGAGTTGGTAACCCGCGCGCCGGAAATTGTTGAGTCACTGGAACGACGCATCCGCCGAGCACTGTCGGTGCAGCCGGATATCGCCCAGGCCAGTGCCGCGCTAACGGCATTTACCAGCAAAGCACAGGGCGAACAGATTGTGCTGAACTGGGCAACGGCGGATATTGGTGCGGTCTTTTACTACAATCTGTATCGGGGTGAGTCAGAATCGGGGCCTTTTGAGTTTGTCGAAAGCACCACTGAAAGCCAGTATGTCGATACCCGAATTCCCCAAAGTGGCACTTTTTATTACCGTCTGGATATTATCCTGGAAACCGGTGATGAAATGGATGGTGGCCTGGTCAGTAAAGCCACTATTGCCAAAGCCGAGGCCAGTGCCGATGTGGCAGCGCCATCTATCCTGCAGCATCAGGTTTACGTTAATGGCGTAAAACTCGACTTTGTTCCTTCGATTGCTAATCAGGAAAAAACCGCCGCCTATCAGGTGTATTTTCGTGAAGTCGGCGGCGTTTGGGCCCCTGCGGTGAAAATTGAAGACACCGGTAAAATTAATTACTCCGTGTCTGCTGTTAATCTGATGGAAGCGGATAAGAGCTATGAGTTTGCGGTAACTACGGTAACCAACAGTGGTAAGGAAAGTGCCAAGTCTCCACCGGTGATGGTAACCAGTGCGCCGATCATCCTGCTTAATGCGGATAGTGAGATAAAAACCCGTGAAGTCACCCTGCAATGGCAGCCGGCCGCATCAGAATACAGCGTGCGCATCGAGCGTCGCGGTGCCGGTACCAATGACTGGCAAACGGTAGGCGAAATTAATCCGGGTCACAACGGCACATATTTAGACAAACAAGGGCTGGAAGATGGCCTGGTTTATGAGTATCAGGTTCGCCTGTTCGATCAATTGTCTGCCTCAGCGCCTTCCAATATTACCCGCAAGGAAACTAAAAAACTGGCAGCACCGGCAGAGTTCAGCGTGTCGGGTGGGGTTAAGTCGGCGCACTTGTACTGGCAGGCGGTAAAAGACGACGATGTAGTGGGTTACCGGATTTTCCGTACGGAAGGAGAGCTAAAACAGGATACCCTGCTCGATGAATTAGCCGATGTCAGCGGCGCCAATAAAACTCAATTTATTGATGGCGTGGATAACGGTCAGCCTTTAAAAGACGGCACGACCTATCATTATCTCGTGGTTGCACTGAATAAATTCAAAGGCGTTGGTTTTGTATCAGAAACACGCAGCGCGCAAACCAAGCCACGCCCGGATCAGGCGCAAAGCCCGGCGCTATCGGCAGACAACAATACAATTCGTGTCAGCTGGCCGCCATCGGGTGAGGTTGACATCAAACAGTACCGCTTATACCGGCGCTGGAATAACCAGGGCTGGCAGGAAATTGCGGTGGTACCCGCTAATGAGTCGGCATTTACCGATGCTAACCTTAAACCTTATGCGCAAACTTCCTATTATGTGGTGGCCGAGGATAAAGACGGTCTGCGCAGTGACCCGTCTGCGTTTGCCAGCATTGCTAGTCCTGATGAAGTAACGCTAAGTGTGGCTGCTCAGGGCATGTTGCGGCGAACGGATTTAAGCTGGACTGCTCATAAAAACATTGATGGCTATAAACTGTACCGCCGGGTGCAGGGTGTAACCCGTTGGGAGCTGGTGACAGCTATTACTACACCGAGCATTACTCAGTACTCCGACAATGACCGCCGGAATCTGGCCGATGGCGTGAGCTATGAATATGCGATTAGCGCGGTGGATGGTGACCAAGAAACGCAAAAGTCGAATATCGTGACGGCCACTACCAAAGCGGTGCCGGCAGCACCTCAGAACTTTGCGGCGGCGAGTAACCAGGTGAAACAAGTAACACTCACCTGGCAGCCGGCTAACGATGCCGATGTTAAAGGCTTTAAGATCTACCGTGAAGACAAGGGCAAATTTGATCTGTTGGAAACCCTGAGCAGCCGAACGGCCAGTCGCTATGTCGATGAGGGGAGTTTCTTCAGCAAACTGGATGATGGTCAAACCTATCGCTACAAAATACTGGCGTATAATCTATATGACGCCAATGGCGTAACCTCGCCTGTGGTTGAGGCCAGAACCAAACCGCTACCGGCCCGCATTGAGGGGCTCAGCGTTATGGAATCAGCACCTAACGTGGTGCTGCAATGGCAGCCGGCGCCTGAAAGCGATATTGATTTTTATCAGGTGTACCGCGGCTCCAGTTGTGGCAATGTAAGAAAACTTGCTGCTGTCAGTGCCGCCAACTACGTTGATACTGATGTGTCTGGCAATCGCAGTTACTGCTACCGGGTATCCGCGGTAGATAAAGACGAATTAGAAGGAAGCGTCTCGGCTTCTGCTGAAATCACCACTGCACCGCGTGCAGAAGGGAACTAACATGATCAAATTATCCAAGCTGTTATTGCTGTGCTCGGCAGTAACAGTGTTTTCCGGTCTCAATATGGCAGTAGCCAACGAGTATTCTGCGATTAAGAAAGTCAGCGAGTCGAAAGAGCTGGAAGGCCTGCGCGACAAGTATCGCGAGTGTGTATTAGCCAAAGGCACGCTATATTTAAAAGTCAACGATGTTAACTCTGCTATCGCTCATGCGCCCATTGCCTGTAAGCGTGAACTGCTGAGCGTGCGTCAGTTTTTGCTCTCCGGTGCGTTTAAAGTGGAAGTTGTTGATCAATTGATGGATTCAGTACGGGAAGGAGTAGAGATTGACCTGGTTAATCACGTCTACGCTGAGGTACTTAAGCAAAAAGGGATTAAACCATGAAAGTAAAGTGTTTACTGTTATTGCTGGCCGGTTTCATCGGCCTTGCTCAGGCTGAAGATTTACCCGGCGTAGTGACGGCGCAGGGCTTTGGTACTGTGGATCCGGCGATGGCAAAAACCAACGCCCAGGCTCGCATGCTGGCTAAACGCGCTGCTCAGCTTGATGCTCAGCGTCAGTTGTCTGAGCAGGTAAAGGGGATCGAATTACGTGCCGGTTCTACTGTAGAAGAATATGAAGTAAAAAGCGATATCATTGCAACCCGCGTTAAAACCTGGTTACAGGGTACCGTTGTGGTAGACGAGAAAGTGTATGAGCAGGAAGGTACCTGGATTGCTGAAGTGGTACTGGGCATCTGCCTGACAAACGAAGCTGATATTTGCAAAGAACGGGAAAGTTTAGAGGCGATCAGTAATGCGGCAAATTCTCAGTATTAGCCTGCTGGCCGCGTCGCTGGCATGCAGTTCGCTCAGTGCTGCGCAGTCGGTAGACGACTTCGATGAAATCAGTGCGCGGATGGATGCCGAATTTGAAAACCAGACAAAGCGTATCGATGATATCTACCAGGCGGTCGATGAAGCCATCGACCGCGCTTTTCGTGGCCTGACCAAACGCATTGAAGTGAAATGGCCGGATGGCGCCCTGCCTGAAAGGCACCGCTGGGTTACCTATAACAAAACCATGAGCAGCCGGGCAATCGCCGACTTTGAGTCGGGTGAATTGATCATCGAAACCCTGGTTGAGCCTGGTGAGGATCTGCAGGAACGGGTTGCTGAACTGATGGAAATGTCATCTTCCATTGCCACTGCCACACCCGCCGAGCTGGATGAGCAGGACGTATTGCTCCAGGAAGTCACCAAAGAGGTGGCCGAGGTCACCGAAGAGCCGGTAGCGATTACATCATCTACTGATTCATCCCTGGCCAGTGTGCTGCCCGACACCATCGGCGGTCAGCTCGAAGGTTTGGCTGACGCTTTACAGCAGGATTTCTCTGCAGTGCCTGAGTTAAAGATTGAATCTGAGTCGGTTGATATCAGTGCGGTGGTAAGCAAAGTGGCGCAACAGCAACAACTAGCCAAAGACAATGCGGGGCAGCCACGGCCGCAGCCAAAGGTAAATGACAAGGCGGAAGAATCACCACAAGTCGCCGCTGTACCTGTAGAAAAATCACCTGTTGTCGTTGAGCAGCCAGCTACACCGCAAAACCCCAAAGTGGAAACTGAGATAGCAGCAACCCGACAACCTGCTGAACAGGCCAAACCCTTTCCGGTACCCGCCCCCATGCCGGTGTTGAGCGTAGTGGAAGAAAACGGGCAAACGCGCCTGCAGTTAAAAATTGAGTTCGTGAACGGTTATCAGGAAAAACTCGTTAAGCAGTATTTTGATGATATTAAAGGCTATGCAGAACAGTATGATGTGCCGGTCTCAGTGATCATGGCCATCATCGAAACAGAATCAAGTTATAACCCCAGAGCGGTATCTCCCGTTCCCGCGTTTGGTTTAATGCAATTGGTTCCTAAAACCGCTGGCCTCGACGCACACCTTTTTGTGCACGGCGAGAAAAAGATAGTAAGTGCTGACTATTTGTTTAATGAGGATAACAACCTCAAGCTTGGTTCAGCTTATTTCCACCTGCTAACCCACCGCTACCTACGCAAGATCACCGACCCGCAGGCGCGTTTTTACTGTGCGGTTGCCAGTTACAACACCGGAGTGGGCAACGTAGCCAGAACCTTTACCGGCAAAAAGAGCATTACCGCCGCGGTGAACACTATCAATGAGATGTCACCCGATGCTGTTTATGATTTTCTGATGGAAAACCTGCCAGCCCAGGAAACTAAAAACTACCTGAAAAAGGTAGTTACCCGAATGGCCAAATATAAACAATTTGATGCGTAACCCGTTTAAAGTGAGAGCAACAATGAACACAATGCGATATTTAACTTTGGTGTGTGCGTTCCTTACCGGCCTCGCGAATGCAGAAGAAGTCGTTGAGCAAAAGCCCGGAGGCTTAATTAACTGGTCTTCCGGGGTGATTTCAGCCTACGGTTACGGCGTTGCACCGGATGATGTACCGCTTGTAAAACAACGGTTGCTGGCCCGTCGGGCAGCGCAACTGGATGCTTACCGGAACCTGGCCGAGATGATTAAAGGCGTGCGGGTATCGTCTGAAACGGTCGTTGAGCAAATGGTGGCCCAGAGCGATACGGTGAAAACCAGCCTGGAAGCCATGATTAAAGGCGCTGCGATGACCGCCGATCATTACCAGAACGACGTTGCAACGGTTACCATGACCATGTCACTGGACGGTCGTTTTATTCAGATGATTGCGCCTGAGGTAGCAAAAGGCGGCATGACGGCGGCAAACTGGTACGATAAACCGGTGCAATGGGTACTGGCACGCACCGGCCAGATTGAATGGCCCTCGCTTACTCTGTTCCCCACGGCTGCGGCAGCAGAAACAACCCAGAGCCATCTGGTTATCGACAACCCCAACCAACTGGAACTGGTAAAAGAAATTACCCGGTTACTGAAAGCCCACAGCCAGCCACAGGTTATCGCTCAGCTGGAACAACAAATAGAGTTCTACGAGAGTAACAGTAACTTTACCGGCGTATTAATTGATGCCAGCCAGATTGCTAATTTTGAACTGGCGACCATTCCGCGTATCAGAAATCAGAAGGGCGACATTATTTACCCTACCGCGGACGATTTAACCCAGGGCCGGATCAGCAGCCGCCCGGTGTCTTACGACTTTGATGTGAATGATGCGGTACGCAACGCGCGCATTGCGGTTAAACCTTTTATCATTCCGGCTGAAGGCACCTATAAATCGCGTAAGTCAGATTTAATCATCAGTGACGCTGCCGTGGCGTTACTGAAATCCCAGCAAACCCTGCAAAAAGCGCTGGGTAACGCCGAAGTGATGATAGTGATTGCCAGATGATGAGCGCCACCTGCTATCGAGGGTTATTGGTGTGCCTGCTGCTGGTGTTTTGCCAGCCGGTTGCCCATGCGTCACCCAAAGTAGCGATTGTCGAAGCGCAAATCCTCATTGAAAGCGGCGAGTACGAAGAAGCTATTCGTTATCTGGAGAATGCCACGGTACAGTACCCGGGCAATGACATGCTGCTGTCTCTCTATGGTGATGCGTTGTACGAAAATAAGCAGATAGCCGAGGCCGAAGTGGCCTTTCGCCGGGCGCTGGAAATTAACCCCCTGAATGCCCTTGCGGCCCGCCGGATAGAAGTAATACGGTCTATTTACGATGCGTCGGTGAGTGAGCAGGCCCAGCAGCTAGAAGAACTCACTCTTGATAAACTCTTTGATCTTATTGCTATGGCCATGGCATTTGCCTTAGGTACGGTGATGTCGAAATATTTGCGTAAGTTCTCTGACTGGAACTTTATGCGTCGCAGTCGCAAACTGTTTTTAAAAGGTGATTACGATGACTTTGTTGATTTGCTGGAAATTCAGCTTTCGACTAACGAGCTAAAACCTCTGCGCCGCAGTATAAAATTTATGCAGGAACAAATGTCGCAGGATGAAATCATGACGTTGCTTAACCGCTACGTGAACACGGAAGATAACCTCCATACACTCACTCGTATGGTAAGGCTAAGTTATGAACATGGCGATATTCCGAACACTTAGCTTTTGCTGCGCTGCATTGTTGTGGGGGTGTGGTAGCACGCCACCACCGCCCAGCCTGTCTGCACAATATCAACAGCTTGCCCGGGACGCCGGTTTTCCGGTGTACGCCATGCGTAATATTGCCAATCAGGCCTATCTGAATAACGACCTGCCACTGATGGCGAAGGCGCTGTGGAAATTATGCCAGCGAGGGGTTGCCTCCACGGGAGTCACCGATGATTGTGCGGCACTGCTGGACGTGGCAATTATTCAGGGCGATGAGTTAGCCCAGGCAAGAGCCCACCTGGGGCAGTATTTTATTACCGGCAATCGGGATGATTATGCGCGGGCCATGGCAGCACTGCCGGCCAGCGACGCCTCTTACCGGGCTATCTTCGATATCAGTGTGGATAGCTGCCTCAACAGTACACAAACAACCGAGTGGTTAGCCCTACAGTGTTATCTCTCTGGTAAAGCTGCCTTTAATGAGCCAGCTTTACAAAAAGCCTTGGTGTTATTTGAGCAGTTTGATGCCCGCCATAATATGGCAGACAGCTATTTTTTACTGGCAAAGTTAAAATACGAGCAGGGACAACCGGACACGGCAGCGGATTATGCGTCGCGGGCAGCGCTGCTGCTTAGTCTGCTGGGCGAGGCCGCCCGGGCAGAGCAGGTCAGAGCCTGGCGCAGGGATACGGTTCATGCTCAGTAGCCTGGGATTAAGAGCCCGGCGTTATGCCAATGTGCTGGTAGGGATAACCGGTCTGCTCGGGCTGGCGATTAATACCTGCCCGCAACTTTTAAAGCCTCAGCGGCGTCGTATATTCTGGTTGCTGTTTAAGCGTCAGTTGTATAACTCAGGCCTCAGAGCAGCGTCGATCAACACTATTATTGCTGTGTTGCTGGGCGTGTTCGTGATGTCCAAGGCTTATTCGGTTATTCCCAATAATATGCAGTTTATCGATTACTACGCGCAGTTTTTTAATATTGTGGTGAATCGGGAAATCGGCCCGCTAATTTCCGGCATTATACTGATCGCGCGTTCAGCTTCGGCGGTAACCGCAGAAGTGGGGCAAATGCAGCTATACCGCCAGTTTGATGCTTTGTCTGCGGTGAATATGAGTCCGGCACTGGTTTTCTTGCTGCCCGTGTTCTTTGCGTTTCCGCTGTCTTTGTTGCTGATGTTTTTCTATTTTAATCTGATATGCGTGTTTACCTCCTATGCGGTCATCGAGTTATATCATGAGGGTGGCATTACACTGATGGCATTTATCCGTGCCCTGCTAGAGCAGCTCACTTTCACCGAAGTGCTGGTGAGTATGACCAAGGCGCTGGTGGGCGGTTGCCTGATTGGTCTGGCGAGTCTGTTTTTTGGCTACAATGTACAAGACCGTTTTACCGATGTGTCGCGGGCAATTTCTAATTCAAACACCTTTCAACTGTTTGCCTTTTTTGTGCTGAACGTGGGCTTGTCTTACCTGGTGTACCTATGACTTGCTTACAGATAGATAATGTTGATTTGCGGTTTAACGATAATGTGGTGTTCCGGCAGCTCAACCTGCGCGTTAATAGCGGTGAAATTGTGTGTGTGGAAACTGGCGTGCTCGATGGTGGGTCGAGTCTTTTAAAGCTGGCTGCCGGGCTGTGCGAACCGGATGACGGCAACATCATTATCGAAGGCTTATCGCTCAGGGATATGACCGAACAGGCGCGGTTTAAAGCTACCTGTATGGCTTTTGAAGACGGTGGGTTACTGAGTATATTTACTAACTACAATAACATTGCCTTTCCGATGCTGTACCATACGCGGATGTCTGAAAAGGAAATTGCTGAACACATAGAGCCCCTGGCAGAGGCGCTGGCAATAACCGAATTACTGGCGCTCGAACCGCATCAGCTGAATGATGTGCAAACCCGTATGATGAACCTGTTACGGGCCATGGTGTTTCGGCCTAAACTGATACTACTGGATGAAGTGCAAAGCGGAATGTCACACGAAATGCGTGAAAATATGCTAAATGTGTTGCTCAGGGAACAGCAAGCGCATCAGTATGCGGTAGTGATGACGGTCACCGCCGGCGATCGCACCGACTTTGCCGACCGGGTACTGGCAATCCATAACCATCAACTGGAGGAAGTACAATGAGCTTTGCGCCATCACAGTCGCTGTCTTCCCGTGCGCAGGATACGCTGCTTGGTTTGTTTGTGGTTGTGGCTGTGTTACTGGCTGGCTGGTTACTGTTTGAGGATTTACAGGAACAACACGCCGATCAACTGCGTTTTCGGGCTAACCTTTCTTCGTCGTTCGGACTGAGCGTGGGCTCGCCGGTGAAAATTAATGGTGTCAGCGTGGGCCGGATTGATAATATCCGCCTTAGTGAGCAGGGGCAGGTGGCGCTGGACTTAGTGATGCAACGGGAATACCAGCCACTGTACCGGGCGGGAAGCCGGCTTAAGATAGATTCTACGCTGGCCATTGACAACGTGCTGTCGGGCGCGGCCATTGCTTTTATTCCCGGGCCGGCGGGGCAATTACAAAACGGCGCCTTGCTGGAAGCCGAAGAGCCACGGTCAATACAGGATCTTATGCAGGAATGGGATATCCAGGCGCTGTCACAAAAAGTGGCCGATATACTGGTGAACCTCGACAACATAGTGACCAATGTCAGTGATAATCAGGACTCACTGACGAAAAGTCTGGAAAACGTTGCTGCGCTGACCTCCAGTATGACCGAAGCCAGTCAGCAGTTGCCTGACGTGCTTAATCAGATGCAGCGCACCATGCAGGTGATGGAAAACACGCTGCAGGAAGGCTCGCAAACGGTGAACGATAATATGGCTACCTTTGCCGAGGTGGCAGAGCAGTCGGCACAGTTAATGGAAAGTATTAATGCTATCGCGGTGAATATGGAACCCACTGTGGCAGACATGCCAGAAACCCAGGCATTACTTAACAATTTATTGTTTGAGGTAAATGGTCTCACCCGCCAGTTACGTCAACATTGGTTATTACAGGGCGGGGAGCCCGCGCCGATACCAGGCAAGGGGCGGGAAAATAATGGTTTGTTCCCGCCTGATGAATCCCTATACGACCCTGCGGTACCACCGCCTGTGGAAGGAGAATCCAAGTCATGAATAAGCTGTCTGTGCGCCTGTGGTTAGGTGCGGTGTGTCTGGTGTTGGCTGGTTGTACGGTAAGTACAAAAGACACGGTGCTGGTGGGTCCACCGCAACGTTCAACCAGCAGCGAAGTTGAGAACAACACCGGCGTAAGCGGTGACCAGCAGGCGATTCCTTCGAGCATTGCCATTTTACCCTTCAGTAATGTCACCGAGGAAAAAGTCGCCGGACCGCTGCTTCGACAAGTCATTAACAGCCAGCTTTCCGGCCGGAACTTTTCGGTAATGCATCCGGGGGAAGTGGATAAACGGCTGCCATCGGGTCCGCTTGATCATACTCAGATGGCGTCTTACCTGGGCGTTGAAGGGGTACTGGTTGGTGAAGTGGTAGACTTCGAACGGTTTTTTGCCGGAATTTATTCAGAGATCCGGCTGGGCATTAAACTGTCACTGTATAACACCAAAGGCGATGTGGTATGGACCGGCGAGCATGAGGTCACTCAGCGTGCCGGTGGTGTATCGACTACCGCCTGGGGCTTATTACTCAATGCTGCGATTGCCGCCATGAACCTGGATGATGAAAACCTGCTCGCGGCCGCCGACGAACTGGGTCGCAAAGTGGCTTTTGAATTTCCTCAACCGCGCTTTTATAAAGGCAGTGCCGGACCTCTTATTGAATCAGTTATTCACGACAAAGCTGGCAAATGGCTACGCTATGGCGACGTAATCGAAGTTGGCGTGAAAGGCGAAGCAGGTTTGCAGGCATTTGTAGAGCTTGGTAATCAGCTACGTACCGAGCTTAAAGAAGTGGAGCCAGGGATTTATATCAGTGAGATCCCGGTACAACCCGATTGGAACGAACAGCGGGTGCCGGTTACCGGTATTCTGCAAGACACCGATGGCAGCACCAATACCCTGCTGAGTATTACCGGCCTGGTGAATTTTGATAATGAAGCGCCACCGCCGGTCACTAATCTGGTAGGCAGTCAGACTGAAACCACCCTTAAACTGGCCTGGCAGGATGCTGAAGTTGCAGCCGCCTATAAAGTAACGCGTACCAATGACGGCGGTAGTCAAGTCATACAGCAGAGCAGTGACTCCTTCGTGAACCTCGACATTGATTCAGAAGCATTCAGTAAGAGTACCTATGAGGTGGTGGCCATTGATGAGGCCGGCAATGCCAGTGAGCCTAAGGCACTGACGCTGACTACCTATATAAAGGAAGTGGGTAAACAAACCTTTGTGAGTGGCCCGCTGCAGGGTGGTTATACCGGTATATTGTCGCTAACCGAAACCTTTAGTCCTTATCAGGTAAAAGGTGAGGTGGTGTTTGAAGAAGACAGTGAGTTGTACATTGAGCCGGGTGTGGTGCTGGAGTTTGAACCCGGTGCGACTATCGAAATTAATGGTGAGGCGTATTTCTGGGGGCTGAAACAGGATATCCGTATTCGTGCCAGTGGCGAACAAGCGCGCCGGGAGCCATACCTGATTGTTAACAATACCAAACCAACACAAATCTCAGGACTAAAAATCTCCGGTGCCGGCATCGGCATACTGGTTAAATCCGGTCAGCCACTGCTGGAAGCCATTGAGATAACCGGCAGCCGTTTTACCGCGTTGAGTATCGAAGGTGAATCCAATGTGACCTTACGCTCCTGCGTAATTGACGGCAGTAATACGGCCGGTATTGTGGTGAGTGATTATGCCAAGCTCAATATGACCGACTGCACGCTGCAGAATAATTTCCCGTTTCATATTCAGAACGCGTCCAGTTATGAGGTCATAGCCGAGGGCAACCAATGGCAACCTGCGCCATCTGAAACGTCAATTTTAGGTAAGGTAAGGACTAAATAATGAGAAAGCTTTTATTCGCCCTGGCGCTGGTAAGCAGCAGTAGCATTGCCGCGGACGCTCATTATGAAGAATGGACAGCGGCCGGCGGTAAAATTAACTGGACCACGGCGCAAGTCTCTGCCGAAGGTTATGGTTTGCCGCCGGGCAATGTGGGCGGTAAAGCCGGGCCATTACTGGCGTGCCGTGCGGCAGTGGTGGATGCTCAGCGTAATCTGCTGGAGGCAACCCAGGGCGTCCGGGTTACTGCGACCACCGTTATCGACAACTACATGTTGAGTAACGATGAGGTAAAAAGTGAAGTGGAGGGGATTATTCGTAATGCCCGCATTATCAGCCGCACCCCTGCCAATGATGGTAGCTGCAAAATTGAAATGGTGATCAACCTGGGCGGTAAGGCGTCTAAAACGATTTATCAGGAAGTCTACCAGGAAACCGGTCTGCAAAGTTTTTATCGCTCAACTCTCGATTGGTTAGGCGGTGCAGTGATCAGTAAAGCCTATGCTCAGGATGATGTAGAGTTGGAGCAACCGGCATGGCTGCAGGAAATGGAAAAGCTCAACCGCCGTTTGTCGGTCATCGAGCAAAAACTGGTTGAGAACCGTCGCCAGGAAGCCCAGCCTGGGCCGGCCGCCGACGTGCAGCCGACCGGGCTGGTAGTGGATGCCAGAGGCAGTAACTTTATTCCGTCACTGAGTCCGAAGATTCGCCAGTTACGCGGCGCGGTTGTTTACCCGGATCAGGGCGCTAGTAATGAGCGCTTACTGGAGCGTGGTCAACTGGTGTCTTTGTTCGCCCGCGATGTGGACTTTGCTGTGCAGCACCCGGTGGTTGGAAATCGCCCGCTGTTAGTTAAGGCGCTGCGTACTTATGGTGATACACGTACCGAAATTGTGCTGGCCAGCGAATATGCCGAGCGCATTATCGAGCTTAATGATAAAGGCTTTTTCAATGAAGCCGGCGTTATTATTGTGCTCGACTAAGCGTTATCTGGTTAGCCAGGCCTGCACGTAATTGGCGTTAGCTCTGCCAATATATATAAGTCTGCAGCTTTCACTGTTGGGGGCAGTTAGCACAAGGTCTCTACATGTTCGTAACCTTATGATTCATACGTTAATTCTCTTTGGCTTTTGTAATAAAAGGAATTATTTTTATTAAAAAAATATTTATATTAATCTCGCTTTGTTGGGTGCAGATTGCAAATGCGAGTGAAGCAACAAAAGCGTTTGCCTGCTATAACTGCGGGTATGAGCAAGCTAAGCAAATAGCGATGCAAGAAGCGCCAGTCGTTGAAAGCTGCTCAACTGCTGATATGCCCGGTTCGTTCCCATCGGCGCCATCGGTTTGCGATGGAGTAGAGCAAGACATTATTATCACTTCTGTCAATGATAGAAGTGTTTTTAAGTTTCATTTAGTTGTTATTCCTGGATTCGGTGGCGCTAGCATCAGTATTTTCGATCAGAACCCTACAAGTGCAGACCTTCAGATTTCTACAAAATTTTTCAATTTGATGGACGATATTTCAACCGCTATCGATCAAGTACATACCGAGTATTTTAGTCAGACAGAGAGTATAACCTCCCCTACAGCTTCGAGCCTAGGGCTTTCAGTCCAAGCTACTTCTTCAGATGCAGAAGATTTTTGCGACGCTAATCATCCTACCTCTTATTTTAAATCAGCCGAATCAAGACGAGATATTCTTAGGGGTATTGCTGACGATATTAGAGAGGGAATGGGGAGCAGAAGCTGGACTGAGTTTACTAACGATGGTTATCAAAACTCGGCTCAAATTGATATTGCTGTTGGTGCAATAGGTTATGGTTTCGGTATGGAATATTTCCAAAAGGCGTTACGGGTAACGAAAACGTATGGAACCGGTAATAACCTAACGTTTGACCTTTCCGTTTCGGGTCAGTTGGACGATGTCAATGATAGACTCGATATTGGCTTCAAACTGCATCCGGAAATATCAAAAATAGAAGGAGTGCAAGTTAATCAGCTATTCGTCGAAGGTGAAGTCGTGCAACTCTGGGATACTACAATGTCAAATTGTTGGAATGAATTTGTTGAAGAAGAAGGGCAAAAAGTCGATCCTCATCCGGATGACCCCTCAGAGGGTTCAGGAACCCGCAGAGATCCATACCGAGGTCCAGCTAGTACGGCTAAAACCACAGGTTGGTGTGTTTACACTTACAAGGTTTGTACTTCCACGAGTATCACAGATTTAGCAACGGCGCCTTCATCCTGCCCTGCTCCTGTGTACTTTACTGCTGTGGACTTATGTGGATTGTAACTATTTAGTTGTACCCACGGTTAACACTCATTTGATGTGTAAACCAGAGTGAATACTTTTGGCTATGTTCGGATTAACTGTTGTTGAATCGAAAAGAGCCTGTTTTCGTTAAGGTTTTCTGGATTATCCATAAACCTGAACCAACCCAGGTAGTGTTCCAAGTATTTTGTGGCTACTCCGTGAAACCGTTTTATCCACGCTTTCAGACGGCTGTGATAGGCGTTAACATTTTGAATGTGAAAGACTTTATCTATCACCTTAATTCCTCCTGCCACATCTAAGCGCTTGTGTATTAAATCATTTTTCTCAGAAAGAGCTATGTAGGGCTTATAGCCATCACTACACAACACACTGTCTTTCTCTAATTT
>NZ_PVNP01000197.1 GCF_002993365.1 Marisediminitalea alba | reverse complement strand
ATAGAAATCACGCCTGAGCAGCATCAGAACTTAAAAGCCGCAGCTGCCTTACAAGGCAAGAGTATCAAAAGCTATGTGCTTGAACGGGCACTACCTAATGCAGACGAGCAAGCCGCCTTACAAAAGCTTGAGGCGTATCTAGCGCCGCGTGTTGCCGCCGCTAAAGCAGGTAAAATTTCGAGCAAGTCTGTCGATGACATTTTTGATGAAGAAATAGCGAAAGCCAAATAAAATAATGCCCTTGTATGACATTACGGATGATGCTGAAGCCGATATTCGCGAGATTGTTGGCTATACCCTTGAGAACTGGGGCGTTGCACAAACAAACATCTATAGAAAAGCCATAAAAGACACTTTTGAGCTTATCGGGCGCAAAAGTGTCGTAATTCGTAAATTTTCAGATACGTTTCCTGATTTACTCGTCACAAAATGCCAGCATCACTATATCTTTTATCTTAATGAGGGCCATTGGGCCGGCAATTAACCTCAGTCTTGGCATAAATCGGCTTGGAGAGTTGGAAAGTCATTCATATCATCCATGACCCGAATAAGTTGCTCAGTACCATCGGGGTTACGCTTCATAATTCGACCACCTTTGGCATAGGTGAAGCCTACACCTTGGCTTAAAGCTTTTTCTCGCGCAGAGCGAGAAGCATGACGACCAATTTTCGCCAATGTCGTAAAATCAATTAGCGGATCTTGGCGTTTTGCTACAGAAACTTTTCTTACTAGCTGGCCCATTGATTTCTCCTTCAATTGATAAAGCTATTTTATCTATCGAACACATGAGTAGCAACCTAAGGGTTAGTGTACTGTACCCAATGAACGCGCGCACGATCTTTTCACTTTTCAACGGTCGTTCGTCCGCCATTGAGCAACTGATAAATAGAAGGAAGCCAGCCGGGTTTACGTCGGTAATAGTTTGTTTAAACGCAGCTAAATAACTTTATTATAGTGCCGTTTGCTTTCTCGCATGTGCATAGAGTGACATTCTACCCCGGCAGGACAATCCGCTGGCCTGCTCAAGGTATGCGCTGTTTTGCTGAGTTTTCTGAAGCTTAGATCCAGTTATACGCGCACTGTTGGAATTAAAATGATTGCATCATTATGATTTCATGTTATGCTGAACAATAGTTATACACTCAGTGGCAAGCCATGGCAGATTTCAGCACCATTACATTAACTCAGCAAAAACGGCTCGCGTTTATCGATTTTTGTCTGGAATTCTTCGGGCAAGTGGCCAGAGCGGACCTGGTTGGCCATTTTCAAACGGGGATCGCCTCCGCCACCCGTGATTTAACGTTGTATAAATCACTGGCACCAGACAACCTGGTGCTAAGGCATCAAACCAAGCTCTATTACCGTACCGCCGAATTTTCACCGTTGTTTCCGCATCACGCGGAAGAAGTGCTGTTCAGGTTGGCAAACAAAGACGCAGATAAATTTAAGTTACCGCAGCGACCCAGTGATGTATGCGTTGAAGCGGTGCGTCTTATTCATGCTTCATCATCGACTATTGCGCCGCTGTTACGGGCCATCATGCATAAAAAAGCCATACACTGCCGCTACGTGTCGCTGTCTTCCGGCATAACGGAACGGGAACTAGTGCCCCATTCACTCATTAATAACGGTTATCGCTGGCACGTACGCTGCTACGACAGAAGCAATCAGGCATTCAGGGATTTTGTCAGTAATCGTTTTTTAGACATCAATTTACTGGACGCGCAGCCGCTGAATACAGAGTCGGTGCTCAGTGATACGGCCTGGAATAATGTCATCCCTTTGGACTTAATACCGCATCCGGGAGTTAAGCATAAGCAAGCCATCGAACTTGATTACAACATGACGAACGGCAGCTTAACCGTTCAAACCCGCGAAGCGTTGCTGGGCTATTTAACCCAGGCATGGCGAGTGGATTGCTCGGCAAATTACAGGCTCGATCCAATGCAATTCCCACTGGCGCTGGCGAATAAAGAGGTGCTGAAAAACATGGATGTGAGTCCGTTGCTACCGGGAGTTACGCAATGAAAGCCGATTTCAGCGTAGAGTTTTTGGAGCAATTTAAAGAACAAAGTGTCGCTTTGCGTTTGCTGCGCGCCCAACACTTTCCATTGATGACGAGTTTTTTTCATAGTGCGTTTATTCGCCATAATCGCCGGGCGGTGCCGTATCAGGAGCTCATCGCGATGCTCGATTATCACCTAAACGATATAGCAGAAGTGTATGGCGAGCAAAAATACCCGAAAACGGCACGCGCCTATATTGATGATTGGATCAATCAAAAGCCCGGCTATTTACGCAAATACCTGCCGCACAACAGTGACGAGCCAGAGTGCGATTTATTACCCGATGTCGAAAAGGCATTGCATTGGGTTGAAGAGTTGCAAGGGCGCCAATTTGTCGGCACGGAATCGCGCCTAAAACTACTCATCGATTTAATTGGGGAGCTGGTGCAGGGCACCACCGACGATAAATCATTGCAACTAGAGGCCTTACAGCAGAAAAAAGCGGCAATCGAACAGCAAATCGAGGCGGTAAAACAAGGCACCAGTCTTGGGCTTGACGATACGGAGGTACGGGAAAGGCTGTATCTGGTGTCGGATATCTCGCGTAAATTACTCGGCGATTTCCGGCAGGTAGAGGCGAATTTTCGCCTTCTGGATAAAGACACCCGTAAGAAGATCACCTTGGGCGGAAGTCATAAAGGGCGAGTGCTGGATATCGTGTTTGCCGATCAGGACGTGATAAACAGTTCCGATGAGGGGAAGTCCTTTATTGCATTTTTTGAGTTGTTAATGACCCAGCAAATGCGCGACTCGTTAAGACAAAACTTAAAGCAGATCATGCACCACCAATTGGGGCACGAGTTTGTCAGTAGTGACGAATTGCTCCAGCATTTATACAGTTATTTGCTGGAGGCCGGTGACAAAGTTAATCGCACCAAGCAGCAAATCACCGAACAACTGCGCCGCTACATCGAGGAGCAGTCTCAGGATAACCGGCGTATCCTTGAACTTATTCGTGACTTTGAAGCCGCGGCACATCAGGCGAATACGCCAGGTACCTCCGTGTCTGTGCAGCACCAGTTTGCCGAGATTGCCGGTATTCAGGCGGCTATTTATCCGCATCTTAGCCGCAGTTTATTTGTTCCTAAAGTTCCTGAACAATTGGACTCTGACCTGGTAGAGAGCGCGCAGGACGCCGATGTGGATTTAAGCAACTTGTTTGAAGTCAGCCATATTGACGAGTTGCAGTTACAACGGCAGATCTTTACTAGTCTGGACAAATACCACGGACAGGTAACCCTGGGTAGTGTGCTTGAGGACTACCCCGTGCAATACGGCCTCGATGAAGTACTCAGCTACATTAAATTAGCCTGTGAAGAGGTTGTGCCTGCCAGTATCGATACCCAACAACCGCAACATGTTAGCTGGCAGAGTGAGCCGGGCGTTAGCCGCACCCTGTCGGTACCCACTATTACGTTTATTCGGGATACGTCATCATGAACGAACAAGCATCTGCAGAAGCCTTGACTGCGCAGCATCATGCGGCATTGAAGGTCCGGCTGCTCAAAGGGCCGGTTTACCGGGCAAAACATCGCGACCTGTGGGATGTGCTGGAGCGTGATCAGGCGCTTATCCGCAGTTATTTTGACCAGATCGGTTTGTCGTTGCGACTCGATGATGCAGAAGGGTATGCATTTTTACAACAGCGTGAGGTTGATACCGAAGAAGAGCAAACAGAGATCCCCTCGCTTATTACCCGTCGCCAACTGAGCTTTGGGCAAACCTTGCTGCTGATATTTTTACGCAAGCGCCTGGCCGAACACGATAGTGAAGAGAGCAGTCCGCGTCTTATTGTTGAGCGTCAGGAAATATGGCAGTGGCTCGCCCCTCATTTCCCGGATGCCAGTAACGAAGTAAAGCAGCACAAAGAGTTTGATGCGCTGATTAAAAAGATCACCCAAATGGGCTTTTTGAATCAGTTACCCAATCACAAAAATGATTTTGAAGTCCAGCGTATCCTCAAAGCCTTTGTGACAGCAGAGCAAATTGTCCGGTACACGGAATTATTCGATATCCATAGCAAAGAGGAAGCCAGTGATGAGCAGTGACACGTTAACGGAGACCGCTGCGCCAATACACAGCGATCCTCGCCCTGTATCACAAGCAACGCAGCGGCAGGGTTTTCGTTTAACCCGGTTTGAGGTATTAAACTGGGGGACCTTTGATAGGCAGATCTGGCACCTGGACAATAGTGGCGACAATTGCCTGCTCACCGGCAATATCGGTAGCGGTAAATCAACGTTGGTCGATGGCCTGACAACGTTGCTGGTTCCGCCCAGAAAGCTGGCGTTTAATAAGGCTGCGGGTGCTGAAAACAAAGAGCGTTCGCTGGAGTCGTACTTTTACGGCTATTATACGTCACAGCAGGATGAGTCGGGTAAAGCCCGTGCGGTCGGTTTGCGTAGCAAGGGAAATCACTATTCGGTACTGCTGGCACAATTTCACTCCGTGGCACTGCAACAAACAATAACGCTGGCGCAGATCTTCTGGCTCAAACCTGGCGAAAACAAAGTGAAACGCTTGTTCGTTGTTGTTCCGGAGGCGCTCGACATTGCCACCCACTTCAGCGACTTTGGTACGCAAATTAAGGCGTTGCGTAAACGCTTGCAAAAAATGCCCGAGCTCACTCTGGTTGAGAGTTTTAATCAATATCAACAAACCTTCAGTAAGTGGTTGGGGTTAGGTACCGATGGCAAGGCGCTGGAGTTGTTTAATCAAACTATTTCCATGAAATCAGTCGGCTCTGTGACCGACTTTGTGCGCCAGAATATGCTTGAACAGCCCGATGTGGAGGGGCAAATTCAGGAACTGGAGCGCAATTATGAATCATTAAAGCGACTTCACGACGCGGTGGTCGCGGCTCGTGAAAAAATTACCTTACTTCAACCGATTGATAAACATGGCCGGCAGGCGAAAGAGGCGGCGCAGGAAAAACAACACTTTGCGTTCTGCCGTGATTACGTAGACAGCTTTATGGCCGAGAAAGCGGTTGTACTGTATGAAAAGCGGATTGTCCGCCAGCAAGGTGAGCTTGAAAAACTGGCCATTGATGAACAGCAGTTGCAAAGTCAGAAACGTCGCCTTAATCAAACGGTAAGTCAGCTCAGAAGCGATATCGATCAAAACGGTGGGGGCCGGTTGCAGCAACTGCAAGATAAAATTAAAGGCTTAGATGAAGCAAGAAACCAAAGTAAGCGTTTGTGTGATAACTATCTCGCACTGGTTAAGCCGCTTGGGCTGCCCGAAGCGCTAACAGCAGATAACTATGTCAGCAATATACGTGAATCGCATTCTTTGTTTGAACAACATCAACAGCAACTCGAAAATATTGAGAGCCGGCAAGACGATTACAAATTGCAAAATCACCAGTTGCAACAGCAACAACAGGCGGTGCAGCAAGAGCTGGAAGCGCTACGCCATCGTAAATCCAATATTCCGGTACGCCAGTTAAACATCCGCGAGCGACTGTGTGAACATCTTAAGGTAGAGGAAAGGCGGTTACCCTTTGTCGGTGAGTTGGTGCAGGTAAAACAGAGCCAGACTCAATGGCAGGGCGCCATTGAGCGGGTGTTGCACAACTTTGCACTGTCGTTGGTGGTGCCGGATTCGCTGTACGCTGATGTGAGTGATTTTGTTGAAAACACCCATCTGGGTACGCGATTGGTGTATTACCGTGTAAAAAGTACCGAGAATTACTATCCGCAATCGCCGCAGCCGGACTCCCTGCTGGCAAAAATAGAAATCAAGCGCGACAGTGAGCACTTTCAATGGCTGCATCGCGAGTTACAGCAGCGTTTTGACTATCAGTGCTGCGAGTCAATGACTGACTTTCGTCGGAGTGAAAAAGCCATTAGTTTGCAGGGGCAGGTGAAGTCAGGTCGTTTTCGTCACGAGAAAGACGATCGCCACAGCTTGCATGACAAAAGCCGCTTTGTACTTGGCTGGAGTAACCAGGCAAAGCTCGACCTGCTGGCCGCCCAAATACGTGCACTGCAAACTGATGCCGCGGCCATGGCAACCACGTTAGCGCAATGCGCCAGCCAGCGTCGCGATATTGAAGAATTGCGTCGTCAGGCCAAAAATCTCAGCGACTTTAACTTAACCTTTGAGCAAATCAACTGGTCACAGTTTGCCAATCAGTTGGAAGTCGCCAGGCAAGAAATACGGGTCCTGGAACAAAGCTCCGATGTATTGCGGGAATTACAACAACAGTTTCAGCACGCACAAACCGAATTAACCCAGGTGGAAGAAGCGTTTCGAGCGCACTATCAACAACTGGGTAAACTTGAGACTAAGCTGGAAGACGATCATAAGATCCTGGCTGAAAAGACAGCCGAGTGTAACGCGGTATCCGAACAGGTAAAGCAGCGTTGTTACCCGGATCTGTCCGCCTTGTATGAAAAGCATGGTGCGGCGCAATTGCGCATCGACATGCTGGCGAACCAATGCTCGGTGTTACGCACCAAACTGAATGAAAAAATCCAGCATCTTGAGGAGAAACGCAGTAAGCGGGAAAAGCAGATGCTCACCGCCATGAAAGATTTTGCTTTCCGTTTTCCTAACGATGTAACCGAACTGGACGTTAGTGAGCAGTCACTGTCTGAATATCAGCAGATGCTGAAAACACTGCAGGATGAAGACTTACCCCGCCATGAAACCCGTTTTAAAGAAATGCTTAATCAGGACACCATTCGTTCGATGGCGCTGTTTCGCAGCTATCTGGATAAGCAGGAAGAGCAAATCGATGCGCGAGTCAGTATGATCAACCGTTCATTACGGGAACTGGATTATCAGCAGGGCACCTACATCGAAATAGACAGTATTTCCTCACCGGATTTGGATATTCGTGAGTTCAAGCAGCGCCTGAAGAGTTGCGTGGAGTTTTCTACCGACGACAATTTATATTCCGAACAGAAGTTCGAGCAGGTCAAAACGCTGATTGAGCAAATGCGCCACGAGCCGACGTGGACTCAGAAAGTAGTGGATGTACGTTACTGGCAACTGTTCAATGTGGTTGAGCGATACCGTGAAGATAACAGTGAGAAAGAGTGTTATTCCGACTCAGGGGGTAAGTCCGGCGGGCAGAAAGAGAAGCTGGCGTATTCCATTTTGGCAGCGGCCATCCTGCTGCAATATCGCCTGGTGGATGACGAGACCGGCGCAAAAGCCAAACGCCGGTTTAATTTGGTGGTGATTGACGAAGCCTTTGCCCGTGGCTCAAAAGACAGTACGCGCTTTGGACTTGAATTGTTTAAAAAACTCGGACTTCAGCTGTTACTGGTAACGCCGCTACAGAAACTCGATGTCATTGAACACTACGTACAACAAGTGCACTTTGTTGATCAGCGCAGTAATCGTTCCATGGTGCTGAATATGACGATAAAAGAATATCGTGAGCGGCTCGCACAACACAAATCGCAGCAGCAATATAAAGCGCTGGTGGAAGAGGTAGAGCAAAACCCAGCGCTTAAACGTGAATAAGGGGCTGAATAGGTGCAGACAGTAAAAGCGCTGAAAGCAAAACTGCAAAAGCAATGGCAAAATCAGGTGTTCTACAAGCAGTGGCTGTGTGGCGAGTTGTCATTTCCTTTGCAGGTTTCACTCAAACGGCCGACAGACAAACAACTGCTGCACGATTTTGCCGTACTGACGGCCGCTCAACAGGCCTTTGAGCGGGAGCTTCTGCCTCATGCTGGTGTGAGTCTGCTTAAACAACAAGTCAGTTATGCCACTATGGGGCGTCAGAATGTCCCCGTTGCTGTGGTGTTTGAGTCGCCAGAAGCATTGGCCCGGTTTTGCGGTAAATGGCAGGAATGGCAGCAATTCATTGCCGATGCCAAGCGGTTGCAAGCGGGTTTGCCCCATGTGCGCATTGGCCAGCAGGTATCGATTAAACAGTTACTGAATCATGCGGGTGAGTGGGAGAAGCTTATTGCAATTGCGCACTTTTTCAGGGCGAATCCGTTACCCGGGTGTTATCTGCGCGAGCTACCCGTTGCCGGGGTAGACAGTAAATTTATAGAACACCGCAAGCAAACCGTAAAAACGCTGTTAGATGCGGTATTACCCGCAGACGCGATTAACAGCCAGTATACGCAGATGGGTGAACACGGTTTTGAAAAGCGCTTTGGTTTGCGTTTTGATGAGCCGCAGATACGCTTTCGACTGCTTGATCCACAACTGTATTATGAAGTTGGCGGGTTGAGGGATATTTCGCTACCGATTAGCCATTTTGCTCAGTTATCGTTAATGGTCGACCGTGTCTTCATAACGGAAAACCTGGTAAATGGTCTGGCGTTTCCCAATGTGAAAAATGCGCTGGTGATCTTTGGTAAAGGTTACAGTGTTCAACTGCTCAAACAGATACAGTGGTTACACCGCTGCCGGCTCTATTATTGGGGGGATGTTGATACTGACGGTTTTGCCATGCTCTCACAAATACGCGGTTATTTTAGCAACACGCAGTCGCTGTTGATGGATGAGGCGACATTGTTAGCCACCAAGCCTTTTTGGGGCGCGGAAGCGCTTAACAAACGCCAAACGCCAGAAAGCCTGCCCAACCTCATTCCCGCCGAAGCTGCACTCTATTCAAAGCTAAAAGCAGATCATTGGCAACCGCGCTTAAGGCTGGAACAAGAAAGAATTCCATTCAGTCTGTTAACCGAGCAGTTACGGCAACTAGGATGTAAGTAACAATAGTTTGGTTGTATTTGTCACGGCTATGACAGGGGATGAGAGCGCATACGTTTACTGCAATAGTGGTTAGTAACATCGGTTTAGCAAAACAAACATGGTAGGATCACTGAATGTAATGAAAGGTTTGCTAACAGTATGCTGGCGAATTGGAATGAAGGTCTACAAAGAGATAAGTAATGGCTAAGCAAGGTCACATCAACATTTGTCACGGCTATGACAGGGGATGAGAGCGCATACGTTTACTGCAATAGTGGTTAGTAACATCGGTTTAGCAAAACAAACATGGTAGGATCACTGAATGTAATGAAAGGTTTGCTAACAGTATGCTGGCGAATTGGAATGAAGGTCTACAAAGAGATAAGTAATGGCTAAGCAAGGTCACATCAACAGCAATAGTGGGTTAACGGTTGTATCAGTGAGTTCCTCAGGAAGCCAAAGCGCCCAAGCACGGGAGACGCTCGATAAACTGTGGGTAGAAGTTAACAAAAAACAGCAACGAAATGACCGTTATCAGGCTAAGCTTGAAGCGTTTATGGCGTACTTCAAGCAATCGGTTGAACCCATTGAACAGGAGGTCTGCCGGGCTAACGAGCAGTGGATCCGCCATCTAGTTTCTTTTGTGTCGCGTAAATCAATAAAGGGTAGGCAACATGAGGCCCTGCTGGATTGGATCCAGGAAGAATTAACGATACTTGAGTCGAATCCGTTTAATCCTGTGAATACCAATGACTTGAGGGACGCTTTTAATGAAGCGATAGTCACCTCAATTAAGCAGAACCCCAACTCCAGCGAGGTACCTGAGGAGCAACTCGATCATTACCGGATTGAGTTGTCGCTAATGCTTGGAGAAGAGATAGAACTCAGTGACGAAGAGTTGGTTGAGTTGATCCATGACCCGCATAAGGCAATGGCCTATTTTGAATCGGTGCTCAAACATAAAATGGAATCAGGTTACGTGGGTGATGATGAAGATATTCACGGGCAGGAGTCGCCATATTTTCATGACGAGTCAGATCAACACGATCATTCGTACCAACAACATAATCAAGACTTCCATAATACGAATGTCGATGTAGCTACTGCTTTGTTCAGCGATAAACAAATCAACAGACTCTATCGGCAGTTAGCTAAAAAGCTGCATCCTGACCGGGAACTCGACCCGGATAAGAAGGCTGAAAAAATGGGTTTGATGCAACAACTTTCACACGCCAGGGACGTTAAGGATCCGCTGGCTATATTTTTGTTAGCACAGCAGTATTTGCCAGAATATCAGTTGGAGTTAAACGACAATTTAACTGTGCAGTTAGAAACAATATTAAAAGACAAGGTTAAACAGTTAAACGCCGATTATCACGAGTTGCGACGCGGTGACGGACTGAGTGTGATAATTTGGCAGCGCTTTGGTGGTGGCACAAAGGCCGCCCGGGAAAAAGGCTTACGAGAATATCGGCAGGCGCTTGAGCAAGATGTTGAGAATCTCATGGCAAAGTGCAGGGAAATTAAAACGGTTAAAGGGTTGCAGAAGCACCTAACGGCACGACTTCAATCATTTAATTTCACGCGTGTTCCCATGTCCGAACTGCCCTTTGACGATTTTCCATTTGACCTGTTCGATTAATCAACGTTTAGTTAGGATGTTGGCTAGCTTGTTCTAGTACTGGTTGTGGCGGCAGTTTGCCCCTTTGGGTTTTTTAAGCGATACTGCCCGCCGGTTGCTAGAGTCTGTTGACCTTGGTTGTTCATTTTTACAGCGGTTCGTGCGCCACTTAGACAAAGAGGCTGTTTGAAGGTCGAGTGGGCCTAAATGAAAAACATTTAACGCAGTATGAATGGTGCACGAACGTTGCCCAAAGGGGTTATTATGGAAACCTTTTACTCTTTGTCACAGTCCTTTGACTTAGCCCACTAGGCCTGCTGGACCGTTTCGCGATTAAAATGCTTCCATTTGGACTAAAATTTGTTCATCAAACGTCAACAGCACGTTGGTATTACCGGTGACCGGATAATAACTAAACAAGGTTTGTGAATTCTTCGCGCATGTCTTTAAAAAAATATTCAATGTTGGCTATTAAGGCCGGGGTAGGACTTGTCCCCAAGCCGGTGCGTAATTTTGCCAAGAAAAACCCGGCGTTAACGTCTTTATATAGCCGTTCATTACAAAAGTCTGGTTTATTTTACGGCTTTCCGAGTAAGAAAAAACTTCAGGCACTTTACAATCAGTCGTTAGCTAAGCAAGCCAGCGACATGAATCAAATACTCGCTGATTTACCGGTACTGCACGCGAAAATTTCAGTCGCGATTATAGGTAATGATGCGCTGGGAGTATCAAAAACCCTGGCATCGTTAGTTCATCAGTCGGCTCATATTGAATCCGTTCTTGTACAGTGCACGTTGTTTAAACAGCAGACCAATACAAAAACGCTAAACATTACCGCGTTTAACCACCTGACGGATGATGTTGTAACGTCAGAGAATGTACCCTTGCTATTATTAGAGTGTGGTGATGAACTGCATCCATCAACACTGGCGTTATTGGCTCGTCAGCACATCACTGCATTACTCTATGTGGATACCGACGAAAAAAATGCAGGCAACACCTTTGAGAATGCGCGAATGTTGCCAGACTGGAATCCGGATTATCAGTTAACCTACGGGTATATCGAAACAGGCGTTGTGCTACCTGCAGATTGGAGAAAAACAATTAGCACCATAACAGCAAAGTCCATAGCTGGCCTCATTAGCGAGTGGTGGCTCAAATCGCCGGATATGGTGGTCGAGCATTTTCCTTACGCGTTAATTCACCGCCCCGATAGCAATGCTAAAAAACGTGCTCAGCTTAAAGAGATTACTCAGCTCGTTAACACTATAGACGCTCGTTCAAGGGTAGTGTCCGACAAACTCGTTAATGTTATCCAGTGGCCAATATTTAATACGCCTTTAGTCTCGCTCATCATACCCACCAAAAATGCTAAAGAACTGGTAAAAGAGTGTATCGAGTCTATTTTAACTAAGAGCACCTACCAGAACTTTGAAATACTGCTGGTGGATAATAATTCCGATGAGCCTGAATCCCTGGCTTATTTCGAGGAGCTTAATCAACACGAGAAGATCAGAGTACTAAAATACCCACATCCCTTTAACTATTCGGCTATCAATAACTTTGCTGCGCAGCAGGCCAAAGGAGAAGTGATCGGACTGATCAATAACGATATCGAAGTGATCACCCCGGACTGGCTGGAATATATGGTGGGTCATGCGTTAAGAGAAGATATTGGTTGTGTCGGAGCGAAGCTCATGTACGGCGACGACCGTATTCAGCATGCCGGAGTGGTATTGGGCTATGGCGGTGGAGCCGGGCATGCCCATAAATACTTTCCCCGATACCATCCCGGCTATATGAACCGGCTAATTGCCTCACATAATTACAGTGCAGTCACTGCCGCCTGTTTGTTGGTGAAAAAGTCGTTGTTTGATGCGGTGGGGGGATTAAACGAAACCGATCTCACTGTCGCGTTTAATGACGTAGACTTCTGCCTGCGGGTTAGAGCCCAAGGAGTTAGAAACCTCTATTGCGCTGAAGCCGAACTCTACCACCATGAGTCGGTGTCGCGAGGGCTGGATGTTAGTAAAGAGAAAATGGCCCGCTTTAACGCGGAGCTTGATTACTTAAAATCTAATTGGGCTGAGGTGATTGCCCATGATCCGGCATATAACCCTAACCTGACGCTTCGCCGTGAAAACTTCTCGATTAAAGAAAAGAGCGAACAAGAAAGTTCAATACAGTCATCCCGGGCTTGACCCGGGATCTCCTAAAAAGGTTGGCCCAGCCAAATCAGCCTTTTCATTAAAGCACTTTTGAACTCTACGATAACCAGCAAGGAGATCCCCGCCAGAAGCACGCGGGGATGACGGGTATTGATATTTGTGTTATTCCAGATTAGCGCAAGCGTTTTGCGGGAAGGCGGGAGTGAGTCCAGGATAATTAATTATCCTGCTGTACCGCCGCACTGTACTCCTCTTCGCTGGCACCACCATTAATAGCAAACCGTTTAAGGGAGTCTTCATCTACTCCGGCCTGATGCGCAGCTTCAATAATCTTGCGTACCTGTTCCCGCTGTTCACCGGATTCACGAACTGCTGTAGTCACTACCGCTTCAGCTTCGCCTGGGAATACTGCCAGTAATGCATCCACTACATACTCACCTACCAGTGGTACGGCACGAATAGCGCTGGAAAGAATGTCAACCAGTTCATTAGGATGCTCAGCAGTAAGGGTTTGTACTATAGTATCGGCAGAATCCGGCTCAGTAAGAACCGCTACCCGCACAATGTCTTTAAGCTGTTCCGGATTCGAATTTGCAGCGGCATCAACCACAAAATCCACGTAACTGGGATCAGCTTGTATCGCCAGCTGTACTATATTAGGGCAGCTACTGACTTCTTTATCTATAGCAATCTTTACAATTTTAGACGTAGCCGTAGGTTGCGAGGAAATTGCTGCATGGATGATCTCCTGGTAATTTTCCGGGTATAAATCGAGTGCAGTTGCTACGATGGTTTCAACTTCATTTGGATAGTTACTGGTAATCGAGCCAACTGCCCGACCTACAGACATCGACTGGTTTACCTGGCGCTTAATGAAAACTTGCAGCACCTTATTTTCACTTTCTTTAACAGCTGTGTCTGTAATAGCAAGCGCACAGTGGTTAGTGAGTAACATCAGCGAACCAAGGATAAAGCAACAACTACGATTCATGTTCAAACCCTACTTATAATAGTAAAGAGACTTTTTAGCTAAATTTTGAACAGCACTTTACGATTTAGTTCAACAATAGCTGACAAAATTGTCACATTGGTTACAAAGTATCCGTTCGATCACAAAATTACAAGAAATGTTAGGTATGGGTATTGACCTTTAATTATAAATCTCTAAAATGCGCCCCACTTCGAAAGGGATCGCCCTAACAGGCCAACCCGGCATAACGTGAAAGCCTTATGTGAAGCGGTATACAGCGACAATGCTTCGAAAATAAATTTTCAAAAAAGTGTTGACGCAGAAAACCAAAGGCGTATTATACGCATCCCGCTTCGGCAGGTTCTAAAAGAACGCTGAAGCAGCGAAATAAGATTTCGCACTGTTCTTTAACAATTTATAACAAGACAATCTGTGTGGGCACTCATTAAGAGTGTCAACAACGA
>NZ_PVNP01000196.1 GCF_002993365.1 Marisediminitalea alba | reverse complement strand
ACAAAGCCTGATGGTGACTTGCCGCCTGCAAGGCGTCAATCCCTACCATTACCTCGTGGATGTATTGCAGCGTGTAGCACTGCATCCGGCCAAAGACGTACTCGACCTGACGCCAAGAGTCTGGAAAGAGAGATTCGCGGACAAAAAATTAACGAGCGACTTAGATAAAATGGGGTGATCCGGGTCTATATTGATCGCTTACTTTGTAACTGGCTAATAACATGAAGGGTTTTATCAAGAAACTGCCTCAGATAGCAGTGTAAGGACAGGTTGTATGAGATTTAGTAATAAAGTGAGATGAAACAGTTATGCATTAGCATTAATCCCTGCCAGCTTACACCTAGCTAGCGGGACAGAAGAATGGCATTAAAATATGACCGGCGCCTGCGACATAAGTCATTACAGACTTAGTTAGGTTGGAGAAACCTTATTAATGATTTTATGCAGTAAGCTGTTTTCACGGAGTAGCTTCTCGAAGCGTTCTGCATTGAGTGGTTTGCTGTACAGGAAACCCTGCAGCATTTCGCAGTCGTAGCGGCGCAGAATATTCAGTTGCTCTTCATATTCCACCCCTTCGGCAACCACTTTCAGGCCCAGGTTGTGAGCAATATTGATAATTGCAGCCGCCATATGACGATCAACATTACTGTTGGCGATATCATCAATAAAGGCTTTATCGATTTTTAACGTATTGAGTGGGAATTTCTTCAGATAAGCCAGCGAAGAGTAGCCGGTACCAAAGTCATCAAGTGCCAGGTGAATACCGCGATCACGCAGCCGCTGCATCATTCTCAGGCCTTCTTCCGGGTTTTCCATCAATGTGCCTTCGGTAATCTCACACTCTAGGTGCAGAGGAGACAGACCCACCTGACGAAGTACGTTTTCTATGCGGTCATCCAGGTCCGGTAGCTCAAACTGCTTTGCCGAGATATTGACTGCCACCCGGCCGCTGAATAAGCCTTCACTGACCCAGCGCTTGGTATCTTCGCAGGCTTTGCGTAAAACCTGTTCACCAATCTCGATAATCTGCCCGGTTTGTTCCGCCAGCGGAATAAACTGTCCTGGGCTTACTATGCCTTTATTCGGGTGCTCAAAACGCACCAGCGCTTCCATGCTGACTAGTTTACCGGTGGTGATATCTACTTTCGGCTGATAGTAAACGGTAAACAAATTGTCTTTTATACCCTGACGGATCAGGTTTTCTATCTGCAATTGCCGAACGGCGTTCTGATTCATTTCGCCACTGAAAAACTGATAACTGTTACCGCCATTGTTTTTAGCGAAATACATGGCCGTATCGGCGTTTTTCAATAATTCCTGAGGTGAGGAACCATCTTCAGGGAATAGGGCAATACCAATACTGGCACCCAACACGAACTCTTGCTTGTTGATAATAAACGGCCGTGAAAGGGTGTTTAATATACTTTGAGCAAAGTGGGTGATGGTATGTATATCCGAAAAATCTTCCATCAGAATACTGAATTCGTCACCGCCAAGGCGATAGCAGGTAGAGTTGCTATCGGTCATGCGCTGGATACGCTTGGCAATTTGCTTAATTAAAATATCGCCAGTTTGGTGACCGAGCGAGTCGTTAATTTTCTTAAAGTTATCCATATCCAGGCAGAGCAGGGCATGGGGAGTCGCCCGGCGAACCAGGTTGCTGTGACTGGCCTGGAAAAACGAACGGTTAGGCAACTCAGTGAGTGGATCGGAGTTAGCCAGTTTCAATAATTCTTTTTCTGTACTCTTACGGGAGGTGATGTCTGAAAATACGCCTACAAAATGCGAGATACGACCGTCGTCGTCATGCACCGCATCGATATTCAGCTCGATTTCGTAACGTTCGCCATTTACCCGGCTACTTTCAACTTCACCGCTCCAGTTGCCTCTGGAGCGCAGCGTTTTCTTAATCTCTTCGGTAAATGCTTCCGGGTACTGATGGAAATACAGGTAAGTAGCCAATGCCTGATCCCGGGTTTCACCAGTATAAGTACAGTAGGCATTATTCACCGATATGAAGCGGAATTTGGTATCGGTAATGAACACGCCTTCAGAAATGTTTTCGATAGAGCGCTTAAACAGGTTGAGCTGCTCTTCGGCGTCTTTCAGATGTTGAATATCCTTCAATGTGCCCGTCATCCTGATGGGCTCATTGTTGTGGTCCCGCTGTACCACTTTGCCGCGATCCAGTATCCATAGCCAGGTATTGGTAAAGGTCTTGGCTCGATACGCAATTTCGTAGAAGTCAGTTTTACCTTCCAGGTGTTCCTTCAGAGCATCCTGAACGCGCTTAAGATCATGGGGATGGATATTGGCGTCATAAGCGCTACTGGTGCGGATATCGTCCTGAGGAAAGTCCAGGGTACCCCAGGTGTTTGACCGGTAAACCTGGCCTCGATAAACATCCCAGTCCCACAACTCATCGCCACTGCTCCAAAGCGTGAGTTTTAAGCGTTCTTCCGACTCGGAAACAGCAATTCGCTGACGACGACGAACGTGGTATTGACGAACTACATACAGAGTAATAATTGCCGCAAAGAAGCCATAAAATATTAAAGCTGCAGGGTGCAGCCATGGGGGGGGTAAAATTGTCAGATTCAACTCGCGAGAGGGTGACCAGATTTTACCGTCTTCTTTGGCCTGAACTTCAAATACGTAATCACCGAAAGATATATTATTGTAAGGGGCTTTTCTTTCTGTGTCTGATGTTGTCCAAGACTTATCCCAACCTCTGAGTCGGTATCGATAACTAACCGTTGCTGGAGAAACAGCGTTGAGAACTGCGAAACTGAAGCTGAACCTAGAGTCTGAATAAGATAAGGAAAGAGAGCTCTTGAGATTGAGAGGTTTATCCAAAACTGTGTCGGCTTGGTTTATTGTTTGTTCATTACCAAATAGTTTTAACGTCAACAGTTCCGGTTTTTGTGAAGGAATATCAGTAAACTTATCTAAAGATAAATACTCAGGATAGAAATGATGAAAGCCCCGATCTCCACCAAAGATCAAACCATTACTATCCGTTTTAGCAACAGCTCCTTCGGAATAATCATTTAATTCAAGCAGTGTACTGGACAAATTCAATACAGTTTCGAAATTAGGCAAAAGAATTTGCTTAATTTCATTTGATGCAGTAGCTATCCAAATTGCGTCTTTTAAACCAATAGATGAGAGAATATTTGAGTCGAAATTTAAACTATTATGGCGGACTACATTTAGGGTGCTTTTATCCACTTGGAAAAAACCGGCTGACTGGGTGGTCAACCAATAATAATTCCCCCATAGGTATACCGACATCGCTCTTGGGAGTGAATTTTGTTGATGGCCTTTAAGTGTTATTGTCTTGCTGACTTTATCTGTTGCCGGATCATAAATTTTTATTTCACCTTCTCCAGCTAGCCATATTTGGCCGTCTAGGTCAGTGTAAATAGGGGATGATATCGCTTCCTTCAATGAACTCGAGTGAAATTTTAATTCATAAGAAATAGGCTTTTCGTCTGAAGTACCTTTAGTTGGTTCTATTGATATTAGACCATCTTGTTCAGTCCAAGCCCAGATGTTCTGGCCGTCATAATGAAAATTATCTATGAGTTCGTTCTTGAGGAAAATGCCTTTTTCTATGAGTTCATTATTCTCCAACTCGTAAAATTCTATTCCTTTAGAGGTGGCAATCCAAATTTGATCAAACCGGTCAATTATAAGGTCCCACAACTGATTGTTTCGATTTTTCAGATAATATCTTTGTTCTTCTTCTTGAAAGTTTATGCGGTTTAATCCCGCACTCTGAGTCGCTATCCAAAAATTGCCTTTACTATCTTCTTCAAGAGACCAGATTCTTTGAGAGCCAATGTTTTCTTCTTTTTCTTCATCCTCATCCTTAGCTTCATCTTTATTTTCATCTCTTAAGTGCGAATAAAGTCGTAAAGGGTTAAAGCCTGCTGAATAACGATATAATCCTTCCAAAGTTCCAAGCCAGACTGAGGATAAAGAATCTTTGTAAATACGTAATATGAATTGGTTATCGAGGTAAGTGATATTTTTCATATCAGCATCGATGACCTTTATTTTATCTTTAACTTCATTGTAGATAACCAAGCCATCTTCAGTACCGATCCAGATTATATCTTTAGATATCTGCGAAATAGATCGAATAGTACTGTTTTTGAGGTTTGGATAGCTTGATTTATTAATCCTTTTAACAACTCTTCCCTCGTTGCTTATTATTTCTATGCCAGAGTTGGTTGCTATCCAGTAATTGCCGTTAATAGTTTGAATATCAAAGACGGTGTCTGCTTGTAGGTTGATTTGCCATGGGTTGACCGATTTCAGGGAGAAAAGCTGACGACGCTTTTTGTCATAAATGTAAGCTCCAGATGAAATAGTTGCTATCCAAATCCGGTTTGTTTCATTTCTAATTTTTTCGATGTCATCCGGAAAATCTATTCGTCCGTCCAGAAGCGCTAACTCCCCGGTTTCTCGACTAATTGTGTAGAGGTTTGAAACATCGGCAATAAGGATGTTCCCAGAATTATCTTCATCAATCGACCAGATTACATTATTTCTTAATATTGAATTATCGATATTAAATATTTTGAAATTGTCATTGTCGGGTTGGTACTTAGCTAATCCATTGTATGTACCTACCCATAGCTCGTCATCTGAGGATGCAAACATAGTTCTGACTGAACCTTCTGGCATTGAGTATTGATCAGTCCTGGAATGTTTATACTCGCGAAACTTATAGCCGTCGTAACGAAATAATCCTTCGGTTGCACCAACCCATATAAAGCCATTTGGGCCTTCAACGATGGATGTTATGATGTCTTCTTTGATCCCATCTTCTATCTTGTATTCTGTGAAGCTGATATCACTGAGAGCTGTGAAGCGAGTGTCACTAAAATCCGCGGCAGCAAAAGCCGCACGGGTAAATAGGAATAGCACTGAAAATATCAGTACAAAAGTCGTTCTTTGGGTTGAGCGCACCATACACCTTTGGCATTGAATGCCTTATCTTTTTTACTTCTTATCGTGTCTAGCTTCCCTACTATCCGCTACCCAATATGCCCAATAAACAGCGTCTCTACAAGGTTTTTTTTGATTGCCATCACTGCCTGTGTATTTCTTGGGCAACCCGTGGTGACAGTAGGAGGAAAGAGGGGATTAAATGCTCAAAGGTAAAATTCAACTTTAGATTTAAAATCCGCGATATTCGGAATAAAGACGTCATTTGCGACGTTCATGGTTTTAAATTTACCCGGGGCAAACAATACCAGTTGTCCGAAAGTCTGGTTGAGATTCATGTCGGTGGCGTAGTGTTCGATATCGCTGAATCGCATCGACTCGATAGCCTGTGCAAGGCGTTGGTTGTTATTAAGTTGCGGGTCTTTGGCGCCCAGGCTTTGCCAGATATTTTGAGAACGCATGGATTGATTAATATCAACATCCTGCAACTGCTTTAACAGATTGCGCTTTATGTGTGGCCAATAACCTTCGTAAAACGCTTTTTCGCTGGTTTGTTGCTGCAAAAAAGCGGATATATGATCGAGCAATACCTGCGGCGCATTGTTGGGGCTTTGAATGTAAAAAGCGATGCCCGGATGCTGATTATGCGGAACATAACCGGTGCCCACTATATAGCCGAGTTGCTTCTCTGTACGCAAGGTAGTAAAGAAGGAACCCGCCAGCATTTGCTCCAGTACCATGCACATAGCGACATCCTGGATGTCATTGCTGGGCGCCTGTAGATACAAAACAACCGCGGCGTCATCGTGCTCACAGGCTACTTCATGATATAAGGTTTTGCCCACCGGTAGTTTGGCAACCGGGCGGGGCAGCGGTGGCGCTTTGGCAGAGACTGTTTGTGTCTGCACACTGTCAACAATACGACGGGCAGCGCTGGACGACCAGTTACCGTGAATCAACCCGTCAACATGATAGTAATCAAAGGCTCTGTCTCGTAGTCGCTGAATATCGTCAAACTGACAATGCTGCACGGCATCCAGCATTTCTACCGGTGCGTGCGTGTTTTTTTGAATTAATACACTCAGGCGCGAGAATAAACGGTTAATTGGTTTATTTAGCAGTGTGTTATGTAAGCTCTGACACTGCAGTAACTGAACCTGTTTGAAGGTTTGTGGATCTGGTGTGAACCCTTTGATGGCATCAATCAGATGATTCAGTAATTGCCCTTGCTGAGCACTGAACCCTCGGGTGTGAATACTAAAGCCACCCTGATGGCCGTATATCCGGTAATGTAGTCCGGCTATTTCCGCCCGATAGAAGCGACCCTGCAGAAAATCATTAAGCGCGGCCAGCCATAGCCTTTTCGCCGCTACCTGGTGAATATTTTGGGCCAAAGACGGGATATCAAAAGACACGAAAATATCACCTTTGGGTACATTGAATATGTGATCCTGACAAAACCAGAAATCAAACCCTTTATCACTTACTATTTGTTGCGGCAGTGCAAATTGTGCTTCATTTTTACAAAGGCTGTAGCTATCACCAATAAAAGGGTTTGGAGGCGACATAAATATAGCCTGCACCGGGCTGGGAGTCTGCCACGCTGCCAGTTGCTGCTCTGTATAAGGCTCAATCGCATAGGCTGCATCGTAATAAGCACACCTTTTAGTGGTGTGCACGCCCTGAGCTATAACTTTTACCCGCAGGTTCGCCGGCGTAAAATAAGCCAGAGCATCACACAAGCTTTGCTGAGTTAAGGTTTCAGAAACACAGGCGTTGGCGATCTCATCCCAACTAAAATATTGATGTAGTTCAGCCAGTTCACTGATTGCCTGCAGAGGCTTATGGGAATCATCGTATTGCCGGGCCAATTGATTCAATTTGGCTTTTTCCTGCAAGCGCCATTCTTCCGTAGCGGCTTGCTTAAGTTGCTCAATCACATAAAACACCGCGTTGATGATATCGTTTTGCTGTTTGAGTCCGCTTTCGGTTAGTTGCAGGTTAATATTAAAATCTTTGAAATTCTGCCCTTCGATACCAGAGCCGGCAATCAGATTGCTGATCCAGCCTTTTGCTTTGAGATAGGCAAACAAGCTGCCTGAGGCCTCATCGCCCAGTACATGGCTGATAAAATCCAGCGGCTTGCTACTGATATCCAGATGCAAGGCTGGCAAAGCAAAAGTAATGATCAGGCGCTTTGCGGCCTGCAACGGCTCAATATTAATTTGCGTGCCTAATTGCCCCGCCGTATACAGGGGCGGTAATTCAAGTTCAGCAGCGGATCCCGCGGCGAGCAGGCCAAAGGAACCTTCCAACCAGGGCGTTAACTGACTAACGCTAAAAGGCGAATATACACACAAAGTAAGGTTTTTCGCGCAATAGTACTGCTCATGAAAATTGCTGAGCATTTCTTTTAGCGTAGATACCGGAAACTGGTTAAATATGAGTTCATTGCCAACTGAAAACTTGGCGAAAGGGTGCGCCGGGTTGGCCGTTTCCTTATGGATTTGATAGAGCCGTCGTAAGTCGTCCTTGCGTTTGTACTGATACTCCGCATCGATGGACTGAATTTCAGCCGCTATGCGCTCTTGCTTAAAGTGCGGTGCTCCCAGCATTGCAGCTAAAGCGGGCAGTAAGCGTGGCAACGCCTGGGCATGAGCCTGAAAATGGTAATTGGCAAATTCGGTACCGGTCCATGCATTGATAGACCCGCCAGCCTGTTCAATCAGGTCGTTAATGCCATTCGGCTCGGGGATGAGGTCGTTGCCCATAAACAACATGTGTTCCAGCAGATGCGCCAGCCCCGGACAATCAGTGGGGTCAAAGAAGTGGCCAGCCTTACCGCTAACCGACACGCAGCAGGTGTCTACTTCAGGTTTATGAATAACGAGTACCCGGAGTCCATTTTCGAGAACAAGTGATTCAGTACTGTTTAAGTCCTGGGAAATATTCAATGTATTTGTCTTCGCTTATTCGCTTATTATTATACTTCCGGCCCGGCTCACGGACTGAGTCATCCCACCTTAGTCTAAGTCAATGCGATAGTACTAGGCGAGGGGCGCGACCTTTGTTATCGTACACTTGTCATTTCTCATCATATTAGCAATGTTATGTCAGGTCAAAGCAGCAAAGACGACATTTTAATTTTTATCATGCGCCATGGTGAGGCCGAGGGACTCCTTACCGATGACAAGAGCCGGCGGCTTACTGCCGTGGGTAACGCGGAAGTTGGGGCCTCCAGCCATTGGCTGGCAGAGAGCTATTGCCTCGACAATCAGATCGCTACCGCACTGGTCAGTCCATATACCCGGACCCGTCAGTCTTATCAACAGGTTGCCAGCACGTTGCATGCCAGTCAGTTTGAAATCTGCGCCGACATCACGCCTGATGGTAATGTAAAACTGGTTCACGATTACGTCGACGTACTGGCCCGGCAGAGCATCAAGAACAATGCCGGTCAGCCGCTATTGCTGGTGAGTCATATGCCATTTGTATCGTTTTTTCTCGACGAAATCTGCGATGTGCCAAAGATGTCGTTGTTCGCCACTGGCTCAGTGGCGGTGGTGCGCTATTCATTAAGCCGCAGTAAAGGCGTGTTACTCAAGCACTATCAGGGGCTGTAACTGGCATACCAGTATGAGCTGGCGTTATCTGCAATCTTTCCTGCTTTGAATTTCTGTTTATTCTGATACATTTTTGCTTTAGAAATCCGGCCGCTTTCCGATATAGAACCTGTAGTGAATCTATTATTTGAGAGAGTATGTCCGGCCAGTCGATCCCTGAACAGTTGCGTAAATCGCTTCAGCGTCATGTTGAGGAAGCAGACCTGCACGAAGACGAAGAGCTGACGCAACTGATGGGCAAATTAAGTGATTTGTCGGCCAAGGTGGCAGCGGCCAAAGCAAAGGCTCTGGCCAAGCGGAAGATTACTCGTTAGGGGTAGGCGCGCTTTCCCGGAAATACTCAGGCATCACCCGCACGGTTTTAATCATATTTTCGTTAATATCAATAATCTCAATTGGATATCCTGCTAAACGCAGGCTGACATTGTTCTCCGGAATTTCTTCCAGGTATTCCAGAATCAAACCGTTAAGGGTTTTAGGACCTTCGGTAGGAAAACTCCAGTCCATCTCTTTATTTAATTCACGAATGTTGGCACTGCCATCTACCAATACGCTGCCGTCTTGTTGAATGGAGACTTCCTTACTGTGGTCGGGCAGGTTAGTGGTGGTGAAGTCACCAATAATTTCTTCCAGAATATCTTCCAGTGTTACCAGGCCCTGAATATCACCGTATTCATCAACGACCAGGGCAATCCGCTCTTTCTCAGCCTGAAACTGATACATCAGGGTATGCAGGGGAATAGACTCGGGCGCAAAATAGATTTCCCTTACTGCGCGTAGCAGTGAGGCCTTGGTAAATTGATCTTTAGATAACAAGCGCAGGGCGTCGCGCACGTGCACAAAGCCAACCGCATCATCAATACTATCGCGGTATAACAACACGCGGGTATGTTGCGCCGTAGTGAGTTGCTTCTGAATGATTTTCCAGTCGTCATTAATATCAATGGCAACAATATCACTGCGCGGCACCATAATGTCTTCTGCAGTAACATTTTCTAAATCCAGAATGCTAACCAGCATGTCCTGGTGCTTTTTAGGGATCATGGTACCGGCCTCATACACCACGGTTCGCAGCTCTTCCCGGCTGAGGGAGTCGCCCGCACCGTCATGTGGCCTGATACGCATTATCGCCAGAATGCCGTTGGTAATGCCGTTAATAAAGGCAACGAAAGGGTAAAGGACTTTCAGTAACGGCGACAGGATCAGCGAGCTGGGAAAAGCAATTTTTTCCGGGTACAGCGCCGCCAGTGTTTTAGGCGTCACTTCAGCAAAAATAAGCAGGATGATGGTCAGGCCAATGGTGGTAGCAAACACCGCCCAGTATTCGCCAAACCAGCGGGTACAAATAATGGTCGCTATGGCTGAGGCGGCAATGTTAACCAGGTTATTACCGATAAGGATCAAACCGATCAAACGGTCTGGGCGGTCGAGGAGTTTCTGGACCCGGTTAGCCCCGCGGTGCCCTTCGCCCTGAAGGTGCTTTAAGCGGTAGCGGTTGATAGACATCATTCCAGTTTCCGAACTGGAAAAATAGGCTGAAAGTGCAATCAAAATGCCCAGTGCAATCAGCAGTGCACTGGTAGATATGTCGTCCAACTAAGGAATCCCTTGTACTAATTAGAACCACCAATGTAGACAGTCAGCTACGTGGTTTCAAGTGTTTATTCGGTGAATGCGACTATAAGAGTACTTCGCTGACAAACCGGCTGCCAAAATAAGCCAGAGAGAGCAGAATTACGCCAACTACAGTTAGTGATATGACTTGTTTTCCGCGCCAGCCCCAGAGTTTCTGGCCAACCAGCAGCACAATAAAAACAATCAGACCGGCAATGGATAATACCGTTTTATGGATATAACCGCGACTAAACATGTTGTCGAGGAAGATAAAGCCACTTAACTGAGCAATAACCAGCAAGATGGTGCCCAGTAAAATCAGCTTGAAAAGTATCGACTCAACCAGCATAAGCGGCGGCAGCGAAGAGTGTAATAAGCCAGCGCCTTTATGTTTAAGCTGGTGGGTTATATAAGACATCTGCAGCGCATATAAAAAGCCAATCACCAGCGCCCCGTAGGCAAACAGTGATAACGTAATATGAATCACCAGTCCCGGACGCATGTCGATATGCATAATATGGCTGACCGGTACAAACATGGATGCCAGCACCGTAAACGCGGAAAAGCTGAATACCACGGGTAATAAGATGGTATTGGGTAACAGGCTGCTGCTAACCAGCATTGATAACGTTATCAGCCAGGCAACCAGTGAGAGTACGTTGGTAATACTCATATTCTGTCCGGCCTGAGCGGCCAGAATCGCATCGCCCAGATAAAATGAGTGAAATACCACTGCCAGTGCCGCAATACTCAGCGACAGCATGCGGTTAGGCCCCTGATTATGAAAAAATCGCCCCGTCACCGAAACCGCTGAAAACAAATAGGCAGCAACTGCCAACAGCGCAAACAAGGTAGCCATTCGTTGTAGATAACCCGTTGATGATAAATAAGTCCGTATAGATACGTCAGAATAACAAAGAATTCAACCAGATGTCTGCCTGATTGCGATAAATCGTTAATCCCCCCTACGTAAACAGCGTAAATTTCGGTATACTTCAGCGATTACTTTTTGTTTCAGGTTATTGATTTATGTTTGAGAATCTCTCCGAACGCCTCGGCCAGACACTTCGCAATGTAAGCGGGCGCGGCCGTCTGACCGAAGACAACATCAAAGATACGCTGCGAGAAGTGCGTATGGCACTGCTTGAGGCAGACGTAGCCTTACCGGTTGTTAAGGAATTTGTTAGTCAAGTGAAAGCCCGTGCCGTGGGTACCGAGGTCACCAAAAGCCTTAAGCCGGGTCAGGTTTTCATTAAAATAGTTCAGTCCGAACTGGAATCGGTGATGGGGGAGGCGAACGAAAAGCTGAACCTGGCAACACAGCCGCCGGCAGTAGTACTGATGGCCGGTTTGCAAGGGGCGGGTAAAACCACCTCAGTAGGCAAACTGGCAAAGTATCTCACCGAACGTGAGAAGAAAAAGGTCATGGTGGTCAGTGCCGACGTTTACCGTCCGGCAGCTATCAAGCAGTTGGAGACCCTGGCCGAAGAAGTAGGCGTAACATTTTTCCCGTCCACTATTTTGCAAAAGCCTATCGATATTGTTAACGACGCTATCGATGATGCGCGTAAGCAATTCTTTGATGTGCTGTTAGTCGATACCGCCGGTCGTTTGCATGTCGATAACGACATGATGGACGAAATTAAAGGCCTGCATGCAGCGGTTAAGCCGGTAGAAACTCTGTTTGTGGTAGATGCCATGACCGGTCAGGATGCAGCGAATACCGCCAAAGCTTTTAACGAAGCCTTGCCACTTACCGGGGTTATTCTTACCAAAGCCGATGGTGACGCCCGTGGCGGTGCGGCTCTCTCGGTACGAAAAATTACTGGTAAGCCCATTAAATTCCTTGGTATGGGTGAAAAACTCGATGCCCTGGAGCCGTTCCACCCGGAACGAATCGCTTCTCGTATTCTGGGCATGGGTGATGTGCTTAGCCTTATTGAAGAGGTGGAGCGCAAAGTCGACAAAGATAAGGCCCAAAAACTTGCCAGGAAAGTGCAAAAAGGTAAGGGATTTGATCTGCAGGACTTTAAAGAGCAGCTCGAGCAAATGCGCAACATGGGCGGCATGATGGGCATGCTCGATAAAATGCCGGGCATGGGCAATATGACCGCCAAGATCAAGGATCAGGCTAACGACAAGCAATTTGTGCAAATGGAAGCCATCATCAATTCCATGACGCCGGCTGAGCGTGAAAAGCCTGAAGTCATCAAAGGATCACGAAAACGGCGAATTGCAGCCGGTTCGGGCACCCAAATTCAGGACGTGAACCGGTTGCTTAAGCAGTTTACGCAAATGCAAAAAATGATGAAGAAAATGTCTGGCGGCGGTATGAAGAAAATGATGCGCCAGATGAAAGGCATGATGCCACCAGGTGGCGGCGGCCCGGGTGGTATGGGGGGGATGTTCCCACCACGGTAATGTAACCAACGCCGAACAGTCTGATTATTCTGTTCGGCGTTTTAGTATCGTTACATCATAAAATAAAAAGTTGTAACCGCTGTCTGCGAAAAGCTCATCGCAACGGCTATACTTACTCAACTCGTTATTGAAATCATGCTACTTGCTGTTAAATGGAAAGAACTATTCCCCCTGCTTTGCATACTGCTATCTTGCTGCTTACGTTGCTCACAGCGGATTTGTGGTCTGGTCAGGGCTCACTGGCTGCTGAAGAAACGCGCGCCAACCCCCAGGTGGATATTCGCTGGATAAAAAACCCATCACCGCCTTTTCATATTCTGGATGGGCATCATGCCGGCTACGGTATTTGCGATGTGCTGGTGGATAAAATAAATGCCAGGCTGTCACCGCTTGATACCACTATTGACGTGTACCCGCAGTCAAGAATAAACCGGTTAATCGAAGGTACGGAAAATCTGTGTTTTCCTTGCATGATTAAGCGTCAGGATACCGACCGTTTTGTCTATAGTAAAAAGACTACCGTCTACCCACCACTGGGTATTATTCTGCGTAAAGAGCTACTGACAGAATTATATCCAACTCCTCCGGAAACACTGTCACTAAGAGATTTGCTCAACAACGATTCGCTAATATTCGGCTTTGCCGGTGCGCGACGTTTTCCTGAAGAGTTGCAAAGTGCCATTGACGCTCACAAAGATGACGATAATGTCCTCGCGCTCCCCGGCGTGTTGGGCCCGCTGCGACTGCTGCAGCAAATTGACTTTGAACGGGTCCATTACACGCTCGATTATCCCGGCGTCCTGCGCTATTTCGCAATCAAAGAAAATAACCAGTCGCTAACCTATATGCTCACCACGGAATACGGTGAACAGCCCGTTTATGGTGCTATCGGTTGTACCAACAATGCCTGGGGCAAACGCGCGATAAGAGCCATCGACTCGGTGCTGGATGAGGTCATAGCGGATCCGGAGTACCGGGAAAACCAGACGTTGTGGTTAAATACGCTGCCCGATAACCCGTAGAGTCACAAAGCTTGGTTAAATAATACGCGATCGTGGCGATTTTTCTGCATAAGCCCAAAACTGGCCCCTTCAAACCTGTGCAACAGCACAATTTCATAATAAACTGACGCGTTAATTTCGCCGTGCCGTAAAGCCAGCCATCAGCCGCGCTGGCAATCGCTCTTCAGTTAATAAACCAAACAATCACGGTGAAGAATATTCTAATAAAGAAACAGGAATCCTATGGCCGGTCTTAAACGAATTATACTTATCGACACTCATTTACCGGGCGTCGTTGAACTTAAGCTTGACGGGCACACTAACATTTGCGGAACCAATGCCTCGGGTAAAACCACACTACAACGTTTGATCCCGGTTTTTTACGGCGAATATCCGAGTCGGGTAGTGCCGGCAACCCGTGATAGTTTCGAACGCTGGTATCTGCCGCGTCAGTCATCTTTTATCATCTATGAATATACTCGCGCCGACGGCGAACTGTGCCAGGCGGTGTTAAGCTCAAATGGCACCGGTGTTAATTACCGCTTCATTGCCAAAGCATTCGATTTGGATGACTACCTCTATCAGCAAAAAAGCGGTAAGCATGCGTCGCTGTCCTCCACCGAAATCGCCCGCGCCATGAAGCGCAATAATATTGTGGTATCGAGCCTGTTAACCACCAAAGACTTTCGTGCGGTATTGCAAAACGATCAGGGGGTGCTGAATCAAAGCAGCAGTGCCCGTGAGTTACTCGGATACGCCAAGGTATTCAGCCTGAGTGAGTCTAACGAGCATTTACGTCATATCGAAAAGCTGGCTAAAGCGGTACACTCCAAGGAAGGCAAAATGGAAACCATCAAGGCCATGATTGCCGCTATTCTGGAAGAGGACGGCGTGCAGCCGCCTACCTCCAGTTTGTCGCGCAACCGGGTAGACGACTGGATCCGCGAATGCCACCTAATCCGCGCCTTCGACAAGGTACGCCCCGAGTTTACCCGCCTGGAGCAGGCCAATATGGCCCTGCAGGAAGCCGAAAGTGGCCTGGCAGAGATCAGTCAGGCCTTTGCACTGGATAAGACCAAACTTACCGCGCGCAGCGAAGAGGCTCGTCAGCAACTTGATGACGTATTGCATCAGAAAAAACTCAGCGACAGCACCTGGAACGAACGCCGCGACGAACTTAACCAGCAGGTCTCCGCCTCGCGGGCCGATGTGGAAAAGTACACCGCAGAGCTTGATTCCGTAGAGCGCGAGTTCGATAACTGGCAGGATCAGAACATCGAACAACTGAAAGAAGACGTGGCCAAACTGCCCCAGTGGCAGCGCGATTTAGAGTTGGTTTCCAGCCGCTATACACTGCTTACTGAACAGCATCAGGATATTGAATCAGCCTATAACCGCCGCGTGGCTGAAATTGGCGAAAGGTTGAGTGCCCAGGTAGAAGAACTGTCGGCAGCCCGCCAGGAAGCTGCAGAAAAACGCAGCGAGCAGCAACAGCAGGAGCGGGAAGCGCTCCAGGACATTAAAGCCGATTACGAAGCACAAATTCATACTTTAAGCGACAGCTACCACGCCAAGCTTAACGAACTCAAAGTCAGTGAGGCAGAAGCCAAAGTAGCGCTGGCCAATGCCGGTTATAACGAGTTCGAACAGTCACAGCTTGAACTGCTTGATGCCGCGATTAAAGAGGCAAGCATCAGCGAAGACAGCGTACGTAGCGAATACCGGCAGACACAAAGCAGCTATCAGAAGGCTGTTCAGCAGCGCGACGCTGCCAATCAGGCGCTGGAAAAAGCCCGGACCGCGCACCGCAAAGCCGAGCAGCAGGTAGAAGAAGTTAACGCACTGCTGTACCCCGGTGAAGGCTCACTGCTGGAGTATTTGCGCGCCAATGTGGATGATTGGGAAGGCTCTGTCGGCCGCCTTATCCGCCCTGAATTACTCGACCGCACGGATCTGAACCCTAAGCCGGCCGATAGTGCTGGCGGACTGTATGGCGTAGCACTGGCGCTGGAACATCTGGACGCGCCGGCTTATGCGAAAACCGAGCAGGAACTGAAAAAGGCGCTGGGTGAGGCCGAAGCCGCGCTCTCTGATGCGCTGGATAAACAAAATGAATGCGAAGCCGAGCTGGCTAAGTGTAATGAAGCGGTGCGTGTGGCCGAACTGGCAATGACCCGCCAGGACAACGCGGTACGCAGCGCAGAAGCGGCCCGTAAACGCGCAACGCAAGACAAAGAGTCGGTACTCAGCGAGTATCAGCATGCGCTTAAAGAGCGTAAGCAACGTGCGAAATCTCAGTTGGAAACAAACCAGCAAGCGCAAAAGAAACTGCAAAACCAGTTTGAAATGGATCGCGATGATATTAAGGATCAGCAGCGCGAAGCCGTTACTGAACATAGCTTCCACTGGCAGCAACTGATTGCCGACAGCGACGCTCGCCTGGCGCAACTGGATGGCGAAATTAAGCAAGCTAAAGCGTCGGCGGCTCAGGACCGGGAAGAAATGGCCAAATGGCTGGAAAACGAGCTTAACCAGCGCGGTCTGGATGTCGATGAAATTGGCCAGCTTAAAAAGCAAGTGAAGAGTCTGAAAGACGCCATTTATAAAACCGAAACCCAGCGCCATAAAGTGGCTGACTACGACCGCTGGTACCAAACGGTATTTACCGGCCAGAAGGTTACCTGGCAGCAGGGCTTAACCAAAGCCCGCAAGGTGTTAAGCGAGGCTGAGCGTGAGCTGAACGATTTGCAGGTGCAGTATCGTGAAACTCGCGAGAGTTTAAAAACCAAACAGTCAGAGCTGGAGAAACTGCTTAGCGTAGCTACCGAGCAGCTAGGTCAGGTAGATACTCTGGCAAAGAATCTGGCCAAACAAACGCTGCCTAAGGTTGAGGCCGTGGCCGAATGGCAACATGACGAGCTTAGCATCACTCAGCGGTTATCCCGTGCTCAGGCGCTACTAAAAGAGCGGGAAGAGCTACTCAGCGATATCCGCAATTATGTTGAACGTTTCGACCAGCTGATTGCCGCTCAGGCCGGTACCGGCCTGTCAGACACCTGGGAACGCGCGCGTGAAGAATGCGCAGTGATCAACGCTCACGGCGTGAAAGGCATTGATCATCGCCGCATGGTGGGGCACTTATCCCAGTTGTTAAACGTGATTGTACCGCAGAAAATTCAGGGGCTGCGCGAACAGGGCCGGATCTTTGGTGCCGACCTGAGTCAGTACTATTTTGTGCTGGCAGACATTGACAAGCGTATCGTTAGTCAGAGCCGTCGTATCAGTAAGGAAGTGGATGGCGAGTTATTCCTCGACGGCGTATCGGATTCCGCGGTGAAAATTCGTTCCCGCATCAGTGAGCTGGAATTCTGGCCTGAGCTGGAGCATTTCCGCACCCTGTACGACAGCTGGATGGAAGAGGGCGCCCACGAACTGCCGGACGATGAATACGGTCAGAGCATGCGCCGGGTGCTGGATATTCTGGGCCGTGCCGCGCTTTCTGGTGGTATAAGTAAACTGCTGGATATCGAACTGCACCTGCGCGAGGGCAACAGTGATTTGGTGATCCGCACCGACAGACAGCTGAATGAGTCTTCGAGCCATGGTATGGCTTACCTGATTCTATGTAAGTTCCTGCTGGCCTTTACCCGCTTACTACGTGGTGAAGCAGATGCGGTTATCCACTGGCCAATTGATGAGCTCGGTACCTTGCACCAGAGCAACGTGAAAAAGATTTTCGATGCCTGTCAGGCTAACAATATCAGTGTCGTTGGCGCGTTCCCGAATCCGGAGTCTGATGTATTAAAACTGTTTGAGAACCGTTATCTCATCGACAAAGTGTCTAAGCAATTACAGGTGGTTCAGCCGAAGAGCTCAAACCTGTCATCATTGATTCAGGCCCGTAAAGCTAAGCAGGAGGTGTCAGCATGATGACCGAACAGGGCAAAGTATTGAGCGCATTACTCAATGGCCAGTTTATTTGTCAGGTGAGTGATGAAGACAGCTGGCGCTTTTTAAAAAGCCGCGATAATGCCAGTAAACTCGAACCGCATTTAAACCTGCTTAACCGCACCCTGGCCACCACCGGCGAGGGCGAAGTGTTTTTTGCCGGCTATCTCACGCTGGGCGACGAAGAACGTAAAGTATTACTGCAGCAGTTTCAGGAAACCACCTCCAGTCTGGTGCCATTGGTGGAGTGGTTGTTACTGGTTCAGCAGGCTAGTGAATCGGATATGCCGCTCACCATGGGCAATGCTATCCGCTTAAATGAGCTGCAAACCGTTATCGAGGATACCCCGGCTTACAGTGAGCAACTGGAAAAAATTTCCCGCTACCGCTTGTTTGGCTCCACCAGTGTCAATCTGGACGGCCAGCTTAAGCAGGTGTTTAAAAAGCTCACCGACTTAGGGTACTTAATGAAGCCCAATCCGGAAAAGCAGATTTATCTGGCTACCGGCAAAGTAGAGCACTTATTCGAAGTGATCCGCTTTATCGACGAGACCGAGTCGCTGTCGTTATCAGAGCAGGCAGAAGCGGCTATTCAGCAGGGCAGTCTGCTATGAGTCAGGTGCTTATTCAGGCAGGGAGCCGGTTTTTAAATGCATTGGGTCGCCACAGCGATCTCATTATGCACGCCTACGTGAACGGCTCGGTGGATGAGTCAAACTTTAGCCGCAAGGTCCTCGAGCAGCTCATTCAACTGGGAATTTTATGGCGACCGGATCCACAAAGTGCACTGCGGCTTAAAAGTGCAGTCAGAAACTTGTTGGAAAGCGGCCTGCAGGATGAACGCAACCGCAACATTAACGCCAATATCGGTACCGCGCTGGCGAGTTTAAAAACCATTGCAGAGCACTATAAAGAATCACTGCACTACAACCGGTTTAACGAAGCTCACGCTTACATGACCGACCTGACTGAGCACGTGTATCAGCTCACCGAATCGCTGGCTAACAGCGTGCGGGTGATGTTTAGCCGCATTAATAACGAGTTTGGTTACGTATCCTCAGTGGAAGCCAAAATCCGCGAGAATGAGCTGGCCCAAGGGCAGGTATCGGAGCTATTGAATCAACTGGAATGCTTCCGTTTTGATGAGCTCAGTGAAATCGCTGGCAGTAATCGTGAATTGCGCCATTTGCTGGTGGTTGCCCTACAGCAAAGCTTCTCTAAAGCAACCCAGGAGCTGTCGGTTGCACAAGCACGACTGCTCGATTTACTTGGGCGTTTTCGTGAGTTCCAGGGCCGTACACGGCTGCTTAAAGGCTTTTTACTGCACATGGAGCATCACCCTGACTTTGCGCCCGGTAATTACCCGAATCTTACTCAGGTTCCGGTATTGTTTAATCAGTCGGCGGCCATGCTTAAACCGGCCAGCATCGATGTTAATCAGGTTGCTCACGAACAGGAATTACAGCAGATTGTTGCCTCGTTGAGCTCGGTGTATCGCCGTAAGCCCACTGTGAGCGAACCGGAAAAAGCATCGACCATTGATGTCAGTGAACAGCAGTCAGTGGATTTAGACAGCGATCCGCTACAGGAAGAGGTGGATGCTTACTTTTGTGAAGTGATTGATAACGGTCAGTCCTTATCGGCGCTGGATTATTTCAGCCAGCGCGAGCTTGAGTTCGATCCGGAAGTGTGGATTTATCAGGTGATTGGTGGTTATCAGGCACTTGATGATGAAGACAAGCAGTTCTTCGCTATCGATCCGGTAGGGCGCGCCGATGAAAAATATACCGGTAACTTTGTGATCCATGATGTCACTTTGGGACTAAGATAACAGTACCCAATCAGCGTGATGTAAAACGGCTCGCTGTCGGTTAGGCAGGAGCCGTTTTTTATTGCCTTAAAAGCCGGTTTTTAGATGAAATTGGTCTTGGAAAATCACAATTTAAACTTATAATTAACATGTGTGTAACATGATAGGGTACTATCTGTTAAAGAGGTTACCGGCCGGATGCCGGTTGTAGTGAACAGGAGCTGTTATGCATTTGTCAGAAGAACAAAAATTTAATCAGGCGCTGATAAAACTTGCGGTATTGTTTTATCAGGTCGACAGAAAAATTCTGCTCAGCGAGCAGGACTACCTTGAAGAGCTGGTAGAATCCCTCGAATGGGACAGTCCCATCTGCCGTGAAGCTTACGTTAACGAAGTTATCTACCAAACCCGAACGGCCTTGGATACCGGTGACGCCGCTGATATTTTACGCAGCTTGCAGACTGATTTAGCGTTTAATGCCAATCAGGCGCTGGAAGTGGCCATGGCGATGTCGGGTGTAGACGGCGAGCGCAGCGAAGAAGAAACCGAGCTCCTGAGCCTGCTAACGCACAAAATACTGGCCCGGGAACTCACTGCCAGCCGAGTAGAGTTACCGGTTGCCTCCTGAAGTACTTATTGAAATGCAGCCGGAACGAAGGTAGGGTCAGGAATATTTAGCACAATCAGACCATCCCTGCCTGATGAAATTATTTCGGCTGTTTTGCCTGGTGTTATTGGTGATAACTGGCTCGGCCATGCTTTTGAGCAGTTGTCAGCAAACCCACGATGAAAGATTTTCTCCGTCGGACACCCTCGTGCCGACCACAATTACTCCCTTTTCGGATTACCAGCTAGCCGTTGCCTACTGGCTTAACGAACACCGTCAACTCACCGGCTCAGATAAGCCGCGGGAGATCAAGATCAACACTCCTTTCGAATGTGGTGTCGGCAATAAAAAAGGCGTGTTGTTTATCCACGGTCTGGGGGACTCGCCGTACTTTTTTCAGGATGTTGCCCAACGCCTGTGTGACCAGGATGTATGGGTGAGAACGATACTTCTACCCGGCCATGGCTCCAAACCCGGTGATATGCTGAACGCTAGCTATGAACTATGGCAACAAGCCACTAATTTCCATGTCGAGCAGTTCTCACGCGAGGTGGATGAGTTATATCTGGCCGGATTTTCCACCGGCACTAATCTGGCCGTTGTGGCCGCGGGTCAGCGTGATGATATTGCCGGGTTATTGCTGTTTTCGCCGGCATTTGAATCCCGTTTCGCGGTCACCTGGCTGGCGCCGTATTTAACCGGCGTGTTCAGCTGGCCAAACGTAGAACCTGAAGATAACCCGACACGGTATAACTCCATGGCCATGCAAGGGTTTGCCGCGTATCAGAAAAGCGTTGATGCGGTTCAGGTGTCATTGCATCAGCAATTAGTTTCTGTACCCGCGTTACTGGTGGTGCCAGAGGGCGATAGTGTGGTGGATGTGAATACGGTAGCTGAGCTTTACACTGTGCATTTTCGTCACCCGAAGAGTGAGTTGTTGTGGTTGGGTGAAGAAGAGGGGGCGCCTGCTGACAGTCAGGTGCTGAGCATGAAAATACCGGCGCAGCGGATTTATGGGAAAGTTTCAAATAGTTTAGCGATTGTCACGAACTATTCGGCCCTTAAGAAAAGCTTTGGTGCAGATAAAAACTTCAAGTTGCATGCTGGTGTTGTCAATTATATTGATTATGAAAATGAAGGTTTTAAACTTCCTATAACCTCAGCACGATTTGGACGTGTATTGACCAAAGAAAGAGCTTACGGTGATGAAAGAGAGTTACGTATTTTCTTTGAAGACCATGGAATGGTTAATGATTTAATTGATACAACAGTTGCGTTTGATTATTTTCCTTCTGAAGAACTAATCAAGGACTAGAAACAGGGAGTTAAACCTGAAGTAGATTTGAATATCTTAATCGAGAGAATAATAATTAATCCAGATGCTGACCTTGAATTTGTTAATAAAGTTAAAAATACTGTAGGTGACTTACTTCCAAAGCTTGATCCCACAAAGATAGTACAATCGTCTTTAAAAGACTATAAACCTCAAAAGCCCAGACCATTCGATTACCCATAATAAGTAGAAGTTTGCTTTTGACCAAATGAAGAAATCCAGTGGTAAAAGCCTGACCGTCCGCTGTTTGTCTGTTGATGCCCTTGGAAGCTCGATGTAGAGCAACTCCGTGCGTATATAAGACGCTTAATATCCCTTTCCCTGAAAACCCAGATATAGTTTTTCTGAGGAAACGGGTATTAGTATGGACTCTTAGTAATAACTTGTTACTAGCAAGGTTGTCAGTTGACAACCTTCTTTTATTCACCTACACTCTACCAAAAGATTTTTGATTAAGCATGCCTAGAAAAAAACATTCGAAAAAGGAAATTGAGGAAGCATTGAATTACGCTGAAGAGCTTGGTTGGAGAGTGGAAGTAGGTGGTGGTCATGCTTGGGGTAAAATATATTGCCCTTACAATGATAAAGAGTGTCGCTGTGGTGAATTTTGTATTTCAAGTGTCTGGAGTACACCTAAAAATGCTAGTAATCACGCCAAGCAAATTAAGAGAGTTGTTGATAACTGCACTGCTCGGGATACTGACCCGGAGGAGTAAATTATGAAAGAATTTGAATTTACGTTAAAATTTTCACTTCCAGATTCTTCCCAAGATCCGCAAGACTACATTGATGCTCTTGGAGCAGCTGGTTGCGACGATGCTATTATTGGAATAGCTCAAAAAGGCCGTGTTGCGCTTCAGTTTACACGAGAAGCTAGTGATGCATTTTCTGCTGTGACATCAGCGATAGGGGATGTTAAATCAGCTATTCCAGATGCCAAATTAATTGAATCCACACCAGATTTAGTTGGGCTTACTGATATAGCCAAATTAATGGGAGTTACTCGGCAATATTTGCGTAAGTTGGAAACTACTAAGATAAATTTTCCACAACCTGTTCATACTGGAAAAGTTGCAATTTGGCATCTTTCTAACTTTCTGCAATGGTATGAAGTGTCTCAGCGTAAGCAAGTAAACATAGCCATAAAAGAGATTGCGTCTGCAAATATGCAAATAAATATTGCTAAAGAATGGGCTCAATTAGATTCCAGCACTAGATCAAAAATATCTTCGTTAGCACTTTAAGCATAACAATCAAATTAGGCCGTGCGCCAGAGGCGCACTGGGACAACAACATGCAGGCTCAGCTCAATTCACTTCGTTCGCAGTTTTGCCTACGTTTTATAGCTCCTGCTTGGGCCGTTTGACCGTCCGCTCCTTGTCTTTTGGAGCCAGTCATTCTGTAGGGCTGAAGTGTACGTATTGCAGACATTGACATCAAGAATTTTCAATTGCAGTTGAGAGCAAATAAAGAATATAGGTTTCTTGAAATATATATGACTGCCTCACTCAAGAAATAGCCTTCAAGGAATTTTTATTAAACGTTTAGCAGCAACTTTAACTGCATGGGTTCTTAACGCTTTTAAAGGAGGGCTTTCCGCTTCCCAGCAATGCCAGTATAAAGGCGTATCCAAATGGTAGTCTGGCATAAGGTTAACCAGTTCCCCTTTCTCAACTGAATCTCCCAGCTGCAAGATAGGAAGAAGCCCATATCCCAACCCTGCAAGCATTGCCTGCTTAAATCCTTCTGGTGAGGGGCAAATGTGTGTATAGCGAGGGACTGAATCACTCAGTTGTGCGAGAAATTCATGTTGTAATTTGTCATGCTCATCAAATACCAAACATGGAAGGTCTGCAAGCTGGTGTGGAGATGTAATGTCGTAACGCTTTATGAAAGAGGGGCTACATATAGCTTGATATCGTAAAGCTCCCAGTTCATATGCCAGACTGCCGTTAACTGGCGAAGCATTCGAACATATACAAACCATGACCTCCCCAGCCTTCATTCTCTTCAAGCCGACCGATTGGTCTTCCGTTAAAATTTCAAATCTGTAATTATATTCAAAACTCTCCTGAGGAGCTGTCAAAGCCTCAGGCAGCCATGTTGCCAAGGAGTCAGCATTCGCTGCGAGCTTAACGGTGATAGGTTGGCGGTTATCGTAATGGAAGTCACTGCCTTTCAGGTTCAACGATAATTCGAGTTGTTGAACCTGTTGCAGGTGAACCAACAATTTGGTTCCTAGCTCTGTGGGTTTGGGCGGCTTTGTTCGAATTAGGACAGGCTCGCCCAGCAACGACTCTAGGTGATGTATACGCCTGCTAACAGCAGACTGTGTCAAAAACAATCTCTTAGCGGCCTTTTCAAATCCCTTCTCCGCGACTACTGCAAACAACGCTTCAAGCAGCTGATAATCTATCATGATGAAAATTCATGTATGGGAAATATTATTCATTAGACGCATGATATTACAGTGAATAAAATTCCACCACTCATTTGAATGTATCCGATAACTAGGTGGTAATAGGTGTCTTTTGTATCAGGTCTAATTTTAGGATTGAGTTTAATAATTGCGATTGGCGCTCAGAATATATGGGTGTTAAGTCAAAGTATGGCAGGCGCAAATAGGCTGGTAATCGCTTCGGTTTGCATTTTATGCGATGCATCACTGATAGTTATCGGCGTTTACTCAGCAAGTGAATTACAAGAGTGGATACCAGAGTTTGTGCCATGGCTCACGTGGGCTGGGATTGGGTTATTACTTTATCTGGCTTTTGGTTCAGCGACGCGAGCATACAAAGGCTCCTCAGCACTGCATATTAGCCAAACAGTTGCCACTGATTGGCGGAAAACTGCTTTTACCGCTCTGGCAATCAGTTTACTCAATCCTCATGTTTATTTAGACACGGTACTTTTGCTTGGAGGTGTTGGGGCGTTGCAACCAAATCCGACATTATTTGCTTTTGGCGCATGTGTCGGCTCAATAGTTTGGTTCGTAAGTTTGGTATCATTTTCTCCAAAACTTAAGCGATTACTTAGCTCTACATTCCGGTGGCGTGTTTTTGATACCGTTATTTCTATACTTCTTTGCACTGTTGCCTTTCAGCTCTTCACTTATACCTGACTATCATATTTTTTTGGAACTGCCACCATAGACCCTCTAAAAAAATATCGGTGATACCCATCTAAGCTATTTAATGCAGCGACGACTATCTTCGTTAAACCGAACGTCCGCTCATTGTCTTGAGCAGACTAATCTACCTGAATTTCTGATGTGCTCCTTTCGCTCATAGCCGCCCTGGAAAGTTCGCTACAAATTTGTCCGCCGCAATAAAAACAGCCCGCATTAAGCGGGCTGGTTAATCGTTAAATAACGGTTTTATACCTCGGCAGCTGCCAATTCATCTTCAAGCTGTCTTGTTTCATCTGCCCGTGGTTTGGTAAAGCGCGCAAGACCAAGGTAGATAACCGGCGTTAGGTAAAGGGTAAAGATTACCGCGATACCAAGCCCACCAAAAACAACCCAACCAATGGCGTTACGAGCTTCCGCGCCGGCGCCGCTGGATAAGATGAGCGGTAAGCCACCTAAAATGGTTGAAACCAGTGTCATCATAATGGGGCGTAGGCGAACCTTACCGGCTTCAACTATTGCTTCGTAAACACCATAACCACGGTCACGCAATTGGTCGGCAAATTCAACCAGCAGGATGGCATTTTTGGCCAGCAGACCTATCAGCATTACCAGCCCAATTTGTGAATACACATTGATTGAGGTGTTCGTAAGGTAAAGGGCATAAATTGCAGCAGCGATACCGAATGGCACGGTGAGCATAACAACCACGGCGCTGTTCACACTTTCGAACTGCGCGGCCAGTACTAAAAACACAATCACAAACGCCAAGATGTAAGTCATGGCGACTTGTTGTGAGGTTTCCTCGTATGCCTGCGCCTCGCCGAGGAAAATCGTACCAATGCCTTCCGGCAGCACTTCGTCACCAATGTTTCTAAGCTTCGTTACGGCATCATTGATAGTGATATCTTCCGGCATGCTCATGTCGAGTTTGATGGCGCGGCGCTGGGCCTGACGCTCTAGCTCGGCAGCTACACCTTCTTCAGTGATGTAGGCCACGCTGGATAACGGGATAAGACTGCCGTTATCTGACTTCACATACAGGTTGGTGAGGTCAGACGGATCGCTGGTATTTCTGTCATTGGTTTGCAGAATGATAGGGATAGCCTGATCGCCAATATTCAAATCAATGATGTCATTACCGCCGATAGCGGCACGCAGGGTTGAGGATATATCACTAAGCGGTACACCTAACTCATCAGCCCGGCGGCGGTCGATGTTAACTCGCAATTGCGGCTGAGTGGGTTTATAGCTAATTCGGGGCGCACCTAGCTCCGGCATTTGCTCTTCAATGGCCGCAGCATAGACCAGGGCAGCGTCATAAATACGCTCGTAGGTGTCACCGGTAAGCGCCAGCTCAAGGCCACCACTCTGACCTCGCAGATTGAGACTGTTGCCACCAAAGGCATTACCCGGTGCTCCCGGCACTGATTGCAGTTTAGGGCGTATTTCACCAATGATTTCCTGTACCGATTTGTCACGCTCATCCCAGTGTTTCAAATCGGCGGTAATGAATACGATGTTCGGATCCCAACTGCCTACTACAGTGTAAATCGACGCGATTTCCTCACTTTCCACGTATGGCATCAACAGGCTTTCCATACTCATGGCCTGGCGGTCCATAAAGTTGCGTCCTACGCCGTCTGGCCCGCGGGCAAATATCCGAATGGTGCCGCGGTCTTCGCTGGGCAGTAACTCGTTTTCAATGCTCTGTGACGTAAAGTAAGCGCCGCCAGCAGCCAGTAAACACAATGCCAGCACTAACCAGGCGTATCTTAACGACCATACCAGGGTGGTTTTGTAAAACTGCAGGCAGTAGTGACCGAGTCGGCCCAGCGTGGCATCAAACAAACTGCGTTTATTGGCTTTTGGTGATTTTACTGGCAGTCGGGCGGTTAGTGCGGGTACCAGTGACAAGGCCACAAAAGAGGAAATGATCACTGAACCGGCCAGTACACCGCCAAATTCTCGGAATAATCGCCCGGCCGTTGAAGGCAGAAAAGCAATGGGGATGAATACCGACGCTAATACCGCCGTGGTAGCGATAACCGCGAAAAATACTTCCCGGGTGCCAATTACGGCTGCTGCTCTGGCACCTAAGCCCATGGCACGGCGTCGCTGAATGTTTTCTGATACCACGATGGCGTCATCTACAATCATGCCGGTGGCGAGAACCAGTGCCAGCAGGGTTAGAATATTTACTGAAAAGCCGAGCAGCCAGATGATTGCCAGGGCACCCGTCAGAGATACCGGAATGGATAACGCTGGCACAATGGTCGCCCGCCAGGAACCGATAAAAAACAGCAGGGTAAACACCACCAGAATAATGGTTAAGCCCAGGGAAAAGGCGACCTCTTCCACCGAGTCGCGAATAAATTCGGCGTCATCGGAGGTAACCTGAATTTGCATTTCAGGAAAGCGCTCATCGAAGGTGTCGACCATGGCCAGAATTTCATCAGAAATCTCAATGGTGTTTGAGCTGGCCTGACGGATAACGCCAATACCAATTACCGGTTTGCCGTCCAGGCGAACAGCGCTGGTGGAATCGGCCGGGCCGAAATACACACTGGCCACATCTCCAATGCGGGTATCGCCAGTGATCACTATGTCTTTAATATCTTCGGCGGTGAGGGAGGTAGCATCGGCCCGTACGATGAGCATCTGATCGCTGGACTGGATGCTGCCTGCCGGTACGTCAAACGGGGCGGTGCGCAGCACATTGGCTACGTCAGTCATCGACAACCCAAAGCTGGTAAGGCGCAGAGGATCTACCGAGACTCGCAGTACCCGTTCGCGATCGCCGTTAAGGGTAACATCTGCCACGCCGGGAATACTTAAAAATAGCGGCGCTAAATCGGTATCAACTCTCTCTGTGAGTGTTTCCGCATCGAGGGTTTCGCTGGAAATAGCCAGACTAACAACGGCCTGAGCATCGTTATCTGCCTTGATAATAGACACCTGTTCTACTTCATCGGGCAATTGCCGTTGTACGCGGCTGACTGATTCACGAGTTTCGTTGGCGGCATCGTCAAGGTTAATGCCGGGGCGAAATTCCACCCGCACCCGGGCCGAGTTTTCTTCGCTCTGGGCGTAGATGTTTTTCACGCCACTCACCCGGGCTACCGCACCTTCGAGGTGAGCGGTGACTTCTGCATCTACCGTTTCCGGTGACGCATTAGGATATTGCGCACTTACCGTAATGGTTGGCGTGTCTACATCGGGCAGTTCACGTACTTCAAGCCCGTTTAAGGCGGCATAGCCGGCTATCGCAATCAGCAGGTTTAATACAATGATAAGTACCGGACGGCGAATCGATAACGAGGGCAGGTCGTTATGATTGTCAGCAAGGTTACTCATTGGTGTCTCTCCGCGCCAACGAGGTGGTAATAGACTGTCCTTCACGCAGCGACTGAATACCTTCTGCAACCAGCAGATCGCCGTCAGTTAAATCGCCACTCACCAGAATTGTACCGCGCAGGCGCTGATGCACACTCACATCCACACGCTTGGCTTTGTTATCTACCGCGGTGTAGATATATGCACCGGTAGCGCCCCACAATAAAGCAGCCTCAGGGATAGCGGCGTATCGTTCACCCTGCAGATTGAGTTTTACCCGAAAGCTCATGCCCGGACGGTAGCGGTCGCTTTCGTTGGGCAGTAGAGCTCGCGCCGCCATAGTACGGTCTGTATTGTTAATACGCGAGTCCAGCTGCGCAATATCCGCGGTTAGCGATACATCCCGTGAAGCCCAGGGCTGTAATGTCACCGAGGTTTCAGACATTAACAGCGACACCGCAGACTCCGGCGCACGAAAATTCACATATAAACTGGAACGGTCATCGAGGGTGGTAATGACGGTAGTGGTGGTTATCCGGTCGCCAACTTCCACGTCGGTTAAACCCACATAGCCAGAAAAAGGCGCCGCAATATGGCGGTCTTCCAAATCGGCTTTGGCTTCATCAAGGGTTACTTTTGCCAGGTCGCGGGCGGTGCGGGCGATATCGATTTCACTTTCTGCCACTGCGCCGCGGTCGCGGCTGTCGACCAGGCGCTTCAAAGCTCGCTCAGTATCTTCAAGTTGTAATTCAGCACGGCGCACAGCAACTACCTGACGGCGATCGTCCAGGGTCAGCAGAATATCGCCTTTATTGACTTTTTGTCCCGGCACAAAATTTACCGCGGTCACCTCGTCAGCCACGGCGGGGTAGAGGGTGACAGATTTAACCGCTTCAGCTGTGCCAACCGCTTCTACATTTTTTTGTTCGTGCATAAACTCAATTTTATTGAGAACAACCAGCTTGGCACTGTTGCCCCTGCCGCCCCAGCTCTGCGCTGAGACCGGAGTTGTCATTATCACCAGGTGAGCCAGAGCACCTATACAGAGCATTCTTTTCAAATTTTTTATCATGTCGCTTCCTGAATACCTCTATCACCAACTGCTACGTAGTTAACACAAAGAGGGAGCATTATTATTTTATTGTTAATAATTCGTATTATCGCTAATGGTATGTTTGCGGGCTAGGGAATGAGTTGCAACTCGGCGTACTCCTTATACAGGGTGTCGCTTTTGATTAATTCCCCGTGTTTTCCCGAGCCTCTGACCGTGCCGTTATCCATTACAACGATGCGATCGCACATTTGTACCGTGGCCAGACGGTGAGCGATCACGAGTGTGGTGCGTCCTTTTATAAGGTACTTAAGTGCCTGCTGGACTTTATACTCACTTACCGCGTCGAGTGCGCTGGTGGCTTCATCAAGCAACAGCACCGGGCGATCCGCCAGAAACGCGCGGGCAATAGCGATACGCTGACGCTGACCACCTGAGAGCTTTACGCCGCGTTCACCGAGTTGAGTGTGATAACCGTCGCTGAGCTCATTAATAAAGTCATCGGCAAACGCCTGTTTTGCCGCTTCAACCACCTCGGCTTCGCTGGCGTAGGGCCGGCCATAGCGAATATTCTCAATCACCGTGCTGGCAAAAATGACCGGTTCCTGGGGCACCAGGGCAATTTGTTGACGCAGGCTGTCGAGGGTAAGCTCGGTAACCGGGCTGTCATTGAGTTTGATGGCGCCGCCCTGAATAGGGTAGAAGTGCTGGAGCAGTTGAAATAAAGACGATTTACCCGCACCGCTTGGGCCTACTAACGCAACGCACTCGCCTGGTTGCACCTGCAAAGAGAAACCTTTGAATAAAGTGGCGTAAGCGGTATACCCAAAGTTCACCTGTTCAAAACTGATTTTGGGCGGCGAGTCGAGTGTTGGCAGCACTACCTGGCCAGAATTGTTATTGGCAGTGGTGGCGAGCAGTTCAAGCAGCCGTTCACTGGCACCCACACCACGCTGAATATCACCGAGGACTTCGCTGATGGTGGCTATACTGCTGCCGGCCAGTACGGCATAAAATAGGAATGCTGAGAGTTGGCCCGCGCTGATGTCGCCGCTCATGACTTGCCTGATCCCCAGCCAGCCGATACCAATCACCGATAGCATACTCACCAGCATAATCACGCCGATTAACATTGAACGGTAATGGATGCGCGTGGCAGCGGCCTGCAGGGCTGAGCTAACCTTCTGGGTGAATTTTTGTTGTTCGCCGGATACTGCATTAAATGCCTGCACCACCATAATTTCGTGCAGGGTTTCATCTATTTGTGAGCCCATGTCGGCAATGCGGTCCTGACTAAGGCGTGAATAATGGCGCACTTTAGGGGCAATAAGTTTGAGCGGTACCAGAATAAAGGGCACGGCCACCAGTACACACAAGGTCAGCATGGGGCTGGTAAAGGTCATTAATATAAGTGCGCCCACAAATCCCACCAGCGAACGCAGGGCCATGGATAAACTCATGCCCACAACGGTTTGAATAACACTGGTATCGTTGGTAAAGCGGGAAATCACTTCGCCGGTACGGATTTCGGCAAAAAAGCCGGGCGTCAGAGTAAGCAGATGATGATATACCTGAATACGAATATCGGCGCTGATACGCTCGCCGAGCCAGGTCATCAGATAAAAGCGAAAGTAAGTGGCCAGGCAACCCACCACGGCAAACAGGATAACCCAGCCAATGGCTGCATCCAGCCGGTTGATGTTGCCGGCGCTGAGTCCTTCATCAACAGTAAGCTTAATGCCCTGTCCGAGCAGCAGCCAGGCGGCAGCCGCAACAGTAAGTGCGATAACTGCACAAACGACTTTAAGTTTATAGGGCTTAAGTAACTGCGCCAGCCATATCAGTACGTCTTTGGTTAATATCAATGCATTACCACGGGAGTGATTGTTATGTTGTGAGTATTATGAGTGAGAGTCGTTGCGATGCCCAGTTAAGATGAGTTAAGGAGTGTAAAGGAGGAGCCAGGTTACTTTCGGGTTCGTTTTATTCTGCCTGTTCAGGGCAATTAATCGCTGATAAGCCTTGCAATTTCATTGCGTATACGTATAATTCCGCGGCCTTTCGCCTTGTATGTATTTCATTCAGGGTTTGAAAAGGTAAGTTAACGGTAACGCTACAACGAGTTTGAGGCATTTATGGTTACTATTCGTTTACAGCGTGGTGGCGCCAAAAAGCGTCCATTTTATCAAGTAGTGGTTGCAGAAAGCAGCCGTGCAAGAAACGGTCGTTTCATCGAAAACGTCGGTTTCTTTAACCCAACTGCACAAGGTCAGGCTGAGCGTCTGCGTTTAGATCTTGAGCGTGTAGAGTACTGGGTTGGTGTTGGCGCAAGCTTATCTGAGCGCGTTAACAGCTTGGTAAAAGAAGCTAAAAAAGCGGCAGCGTAAGCTGTCCTTAATTTCTGGTAGGTTTAGATGAGTCAAGCGTCTGACAAAGTGGTTATTGGCAAAATCGGTGCGCCATATGGTGTTAAAGGTTGGGTCAAAATCAACAGCTTTACCGAGGTACCAGAAGGTATTTTTGACTACAGCCCGTGGTTACTGGCTGATGAGAAAGAATATCAGATTGATCAATGGCGACCGCATGGCAAAGCCATCGTAGCGAAGCTGATTGATATCGATAGCCGGGATGATGCCGAGCGCATTAAAAACCTGGATATCAGTATCGACGCTGAGCAACTCCCTGAATTGGGTGACGATGAGGTTTACTGGCGTGAGCTTAACGGCATGCAGGTGGTAACTACGCAAGGTTACCAGCTGGGTGTGGTTAAAGAAGTGTTTAATACCGGCGCCAACGACGTGATCCGCGTTAAGGCAAAGGCAAACGATGCTTTTGGTCAGAAAGAAAGACTAATACCGTTTGTATTCGACTCTGTTGTACAAACGGTAGATAAAACCGAGCGGGTGATTACGGTTGAATGGGATCCGGGGTTTTAAGTGACCGCGGAAAAATGGTTCGGCATTATCAGTTTGTTTCCTGAAATGTTCGCTCCTTTTACTCAACAAGGAGTAATAGGGCGGGCAGTGAAGAACGGCACACTGGCAGTTGAACACTTTAACCCACGAGACTACACACACGATCGTCATCGCACTGTCGATGATCGCCCTTATGGTGGTGGTCCTGGCATGCTGATGATGGTTAAACCGCTAACTGACGCAATTACCGCAGCCAAACAGGCGGGCGGTGAAAACAGTAAAGTGATTTACCTTTCTCCACAGGGTAAACCGCTAACCCAGGCTGGCGTTAAGTCGCTGGCAGCCAACGACAAGTTAATCTTGTTGTGTGGTCGGTACGAAGGGGTGGATGAGCGCGTGATTGAAAGCCATGTTGACGAAGAATGGTCAATTGGTGATTACGTGTTAAGTGGCGGCGAACTGCCTGCCATGGTGATGATGGACGCAATTGCACGGTTAGTGCCGGGAGTACTCGGTCACAGTGATTCTGCAGTTGAAGATTCATTTACCCATGGTTTGCTGGATTGCCCACACTATACTCGCCCGGAAGTACTCGACGGTAAAGCGGTACCTGCTGTGTTAAGAAGCGGTGATCACGAAAAAATCAGACAGTGGCGTCTGCAACAATCTTTAGGTAGAACCTGGTTGCGCCGCCCTGAGTTATTAAACGACCTAGCTCTGACTGAGGAGCAACAACGGTTACTGGAAGCATTTCAGGCGTCGTTGCAGCAAGATGACAGTTAACTAGGATGAGAGGATATGATGAGCAAAGTCAGTCAAGATATCATCAAAAAAATTGAGCAAGCACAGCTTAAAACTGATGTTCCTGCGTTCGGCCCAGGTGACACAGTGATTGTTAAAGTTCGTGTAACTGAAGGTGACAAAGAACGTCTTCAGGCATACGAAGGTGTTGTTATCGCTAAGCGTAACCGTGGTCTTCACTCGTCTTTTACAGTACGTAAAATTTCAAGTGGCGAAGGCGTAGAGCGTGTGTTCCAAACACACAGCCCGGCGGTATCTTCTATTGAAGTGAAACGTCGCGGTGCAGTGCGTCGCGCCAAGCTTTACTATCTGCGTGAGCGTTCAGGTAAATCTGCACGTATCAAAGAGAAGCTTAACTAAGATTACTAATCCTTGCGTTACTGTTAACTTCAAAAAGCCCGCACTTGTTGCGGGCTTTTTTGTGGCTTACCATCGGGGAATATTCTGTTTACCGATCTTATTATGACCGAACCTCAGGACGCTATCTGGCAGCAAATATACAGCGGCCAGTGGTATCAGACCCACCATCCACAATTAGTGCAAGCGCGCGAGCTGGCTAAGCGATTATGCAATGAGCTAAATCAACTGCCGCTGAGCGAAGTGGCAAAACGACAGGCGCTTGTCTGCCAGCTTTTACCCAACGCCAAAAGTACCGCAGTTGGTAATGACTTTGCCTGTGATTACGGAATTAATATTCACGCGGATAATCCGGTTGTTATGGGGAGCAGGGTAGTGATCCTGGATGCTGCGCCCGTGTTGTTTGGCGCAAATGTTAGAGTTGAGAATGGCGTTGTGATTGCGTCGCTCACGCACCCGCTGGAAGCAGCAAAACGCAAAGCAGGGTGGCAACAGGCCAACCCCGTTAAAATCGGCGATAACGTGGTACTGTGTGAAGGTTGCACGGTTCTGCCGGGGGCTGTTATCCCGGCAGGTGCGGTTATCGAACAGGGTAAAGTGGTTACCCGGTAGTCAGTTGCTTAAGCTGTTTGACGTGTTAGTCGTACTGCGTAAGTTTATTAAAGCTAATCATGGCTCTGAGCTCTTTGCCGTATTCCTCACCGCGCTCTGAATAACTGTTCAATCCGTGACTCAGTTCAATGCCGGTAATATCAGCATCCTGCTTCCGCAACGACTGACGAATGTTTCTTAACGGCCGGTAAGCATCGTGACTGTTGAGGTTCATCATGTAACTGGCAACGGAGTCGCGGGGTGAGCGAAAATCCGCAACTTCATGCACCTGGTCCTGGCCGCGATCGTTCGGCACGATGCCGCAGCCTTTCACAAAACACCACTGGCCAAAAAAATTATTCCCCAGCTGGGCAAACCGTGAGGTGCCCCAGGCGCTTTCGTTTGCAGCCTGAGCCAGCGCCAACGAAGCCGGCACGATATCTACCCGGCGCAGTAAGACTGTGCACAGTGACTCTGCCTCAACATCTGTTTTATCCACCCGATACTGAACCGCCAAATCAGAAAGGGCGGCGTCATTTTCGGCATCCGCTGTGCAGACTTCTTTCACTTGGGCTCTGTCGGCCAGTATGTCCTTGTTCACATCGGCTACCAGGGGCTCAAAGTAGCCAAAAAATGCTGTTTTACGTTCTGGGCCAGCCTGGTACTGGGAGAAGTCCGGGGGCGTTACCCGGCTAAAGAAGGCAAACCAAATGGCGATAGCCACCAGGATGGCAACCAGAGTCAGCAATACTTTGTTATTTTTAAGGTTAATCATACTTTCTCCGTATAGCTTTTATCAGGCGCGAGAATTCATATCACTAGGGGCTGTTGATCTTTGCTGTACACTTTTGCAGCAGTCTGTGTGTCATTTAGACAAGGCGACTGTTTGCAGGTCTAGTGGGCTAAATCAAAAACAGTCAACACAGTATAAATGACACACAGGCGCTGCCCGAAGGGGTCGTCATGAAAGCATTTTACTCTTTGTCACAGCCCTTTGACGTAGAACAACTATGCCTGCAGGACTGTTTGGCGATTAAAATGCTTTCATATAGACCAAAATTCGTACAGCAAAGATCAACAGCCCCTAGTCATTGATAGCAGTCAGAGGCTAAAACAGATCATTATTGGCCGGTACTGGCGGTATGTCTGCGTTGGTCGGCTATTTTCAGTATGCGCCGGTAAATGATGTCACAAATCAGCCAGGGATCATCGCCGCTGGTACTGGCAAACATCACCACCACGGTATCGGTTGGTTCATCATACCGCGCAAAACTTAAATAGCCCGGTAACCAGCCATCATGACTATTAACGTAGAGGTTGTTATAGAGCGCTTGTTCTTTTTGAGTAAGTAATGAGCCATCATTAAGTGCTCTGAGAAAAACCGCAACGTCTTCTGCGGTGGCTACCATAGCACCGGCAGGGCTTTTAAAGGCGAGGCTTTTCAGGTCAGCATCGTATCCTGTTACATAACCACTCATTAGTGCGGGGAGTAACGGTTCGATTAACATCCCATAGGTATGTTGTAATCCTAGTGGCTGCAAAAATTCTTTACGGATATAGTCGCGGTAACTGTAACCCAGCGTTTTATCCATTATCCGGCCGAGCAACAGATAGTTAGTGTTGGAGTAGGCATAATCTGTTCCCGGCTCAAATAAGGCTGGCTTATCGTAAATCAAAGCCAGGCTTCTTTCGGTCACGCTGGCTTCATCAAAGGGTTCAAACCAGTTAAATGCCGGGTCGTCGGTATAATTGGCAATACCACTTCGATGCTGCACCAGCATCTGCAGAGTAATATTTTCGGCTTGGGTTATCCGGGCGCTTTGTTGTGGGAGATACTCAAGTAACGAGGCGTCGGGATCCAGCTGGCCATTCGCTGCGAGGCGGGTCACCGCCGCTGCCACATAAAGTTTACTTACACTGGCTATTTTAAACAGTGCGTCGGTCTGCGCTGGTTGTTAGGTTTGCCTGTTATGCAAGCCCGCAGCATAACTTTGCGGCAGTGTATTTTTGCCAGCGTCTACATGAACAATCATGCCCGCAATGCCACTATCGATGGCACGGTCGAGCTCGGTCTGAATATCTTCGCTCTGTGGCGCCAGATAGATGAAAAGAGCTTTAACTGGCGCGAACAAGGCTATGCTGGATATCACAACAACCAGTGCCAGTTTTCGTAAGGCATTAACGGTTTTACGTTGCATTGCCGTATGTCTTTGTAATGAGTTAAGTAACAATAGCCTAAGGCTAGTTGTGACGGATTACCAGCAGCCTTTGTAACAAGGTGTTTTATTGGCGGTTTTTTGCTTAACATTCTGATTATGCTTGCTATATTGGGTTAGCAAAGCGAATAACAATATTATCTGGCAGCGGCTTCTCAGGCATTTAATGCGCCTAATCAGTCAGTCAAAGCACATAAGGAATGGAAAATGACTCAGCAACCTGATTTACCCTGGATATCCGGATTCTGGCGGCGAATTGTCGCACTGATTGTCGACTCAATATTACTGGCGCTGGGGGGATTTGCGCTGGGGGTGGTGCTCGAATCGGTGTTTATACAAATGGGTAGCTGGTCGGTATTCATCGGCTTCTTTCTCTCACTGGGTTATTTCGGCGTGATGAACAGTCGCTACGCCGAAGGCCAGACGTTGGGTAAAAGGCTTCTGGGTATTCGGGTTGTCGACGGTAATAATCAGACTATTTCGCTGGGGCGTTCACTGCTGAGATATTGTGTTTACGGTATCCCTATTGCTTTACAGGTTGATTTTCTACCAGCAGACGGTTCTGATTTCTGGCTCCTGTATCCCATAGGGGCCCTCCTTATAGGCGGTTCCTTCTCGATACTGTATTTGTACGTGTTTAACCGGCGAACACGGCAATCCCTGCACGACCTGGTCGTTGGTACATATGTAGTTTATGCTGATGCACAACAGGAGGAAGTCAGAGAGGTGTGGAAGCCACACCTGGTAATCGTTGCACTGTTGTTCATAATTGGTTTTATCAGCCCTAGAGCTATCTTTATAGTTTTTTCCTCCGGCGAGTTTGAACAGATGCTCGCAACGCGGGCCGCATTAATGCAGGAACCTGGAGTTAATAAAGTTGGGATTATGGACAGCTCAACCAGCTATTACGCCGAACCCTCGGACCAGGGAAATACTTCGCAGAAAAGCGTAGATCTGGCTGTATATATCGATTCCAATCGTGTGGATGATATGGAATATGCAAGGGAATTAGCTGAAAAAGTGTTAGTGCATTATCCCGATGCCATGGACAAAGATGTTATCTCTGTCGACCTCTATTACGGCTACGACATTGGTATCTGGTCGAGTTGGGATGTAGGTAGTTATGAGTTTAATCCGTCCGGTTTGTAAGCCGGGATTGCCCTCAGGGATTGCCCTCAGGGATAGCCCTCAGGAATTGCCTCAATACGTAATACCGGCTGAATTTTACATTCATCCCGGCCGCCGAGCCGGGATCTTCTAAAAAGGCTGGCTCGTCTCAAACAGCTTTTTTCCTCAAGGATATAATAAACCCACAATATCACGTCAGGAGATCCCCGCTTAAAGCATGCGGGGATGACGATTTATAGTTATGTCATCCCGGCCGCTGAGCCGGGATCTGCTAAAAAGTCAGTAGTCTTATTGTGTGAGCAAAACTTTTCATGAGATACCGGGTAGCGACTAAAGCCGCTTACGGTATGCCGTATTAAAGTGAGCCCTAATAGCAATCCCGGATAACCCCTTGCGGAGTTTCGGGATAAAATAGTCAGTAATAGAGGCGATCCCGGTGTTTGCGTTGCAAAACCGGGATAAAAATAGTCAGAAATGGCGGGAGATCCCGGATAACCCCTTACGGAGTTTCCGGGATAAAACCGGACTGTGTAATAGGGGAGATCCCGGTCTTTGCGTTGCAAAACCGGGATAAAAATAAGCTTATGCTTATTTTTAGTCTGAATGGAGGGCGTCTATTGGGTTGAGCTTTGAGGCTTTTATGGCGGGGAATACGCCAAAGCCAACACCTACCAACAGGCAAATCGATACTGATAGTACAATCGCTGTAAGCGACCAGCTTACTGCCCAGTCTGAGTAGAAACCGATAATCTCGGATAGCACCAGGCCAAAGAAAATCCCCAACAGGCCGCCAATCACTGAAATTACAAAACTCTCGGCGATAAATTGCAATTTAATGTCCTGCTGAGTGGCACCTACTGCACGTAGTAACCCAATTTCTTTGGTACGCTCCAGCACGTTTGCCAGCATAATGTTCATAATGCCGATGCCACCAACCAGTAATGAGATACCGGCCACACACGCCATTACGATGTTGAAGATGCGCTGGGTATTTTCCTGTTGTGCCAGCAGTTCCACCGGAATGATCAGGCTGTAGTCGTCAATGCCGCCGTGGCGTTGAGCAAGCAACTGGGTAACGGCTTTCGCCGCCAGTACGGTAGAGTAATCATCTTCGACTTCAAACTTCACCACATCCAGTTCGCTGGCGAGGGGTTCCATGTTGAGCTTTTTCTGGCTGGTGGATAACGGGATAAACACGCGGTTTCTGTCACCGTTAATTTTCACGCCCTGAAAGGCTTCCTTATTAAATTCTGGTGCCGCAATCACGCCAACGACCTCAAACCACACATGGTTGATTTTAAGAAACTGGCCTAGCGGATCTTTATCAGGGAACAGGGTGTTGGCGACATCGGCGCCGAGCACTGCAACCTGCGATACGTGCAACTCATCATCATCGCTGAGTAAGCGGCCCTTAGCAGCGGTCATGCTGGCAAGGTCAAAGTAGCTGCTGGTAACGCCCACGGCTGATGCATCAGCTTTGGCAAAATCGCTGTAGAGGGCAAATAGCTTAATCTGTTTTTCACCGCTGTAGTGAGTAATAAAGGGCAGGGTCGCCATGGCGGCTTCCACATCAGCAAGGTTGAGGCCGAGCGACTCTTCGCGGATATCTTTCAGCTCTTCGGCGGTGTAGCTTTTGGATTCTACAATCAGGTTTTGTAACCCCATAGAGCCAATCATTTTTAGCGCTTCCTGCTCCGCACCTTTACCAATGTTGAGCATAGCGATTACCGCGCCAACGCCAAAAATCATGCCCAGCAGGGTTAAGAAAGTGCGAAGTTTTTGTGCCAGTAATTCATGTAAAGCGTCGCTTACCAGCAACCGGGTTTTGGTTATCGTAAGTTGGTTTAACATTAAATAAGCTCCCGGTACGACAGGGCAATACTATCGCCTTCGCTGAGGCCGTTGGTGACTTCCACAAAGTGCAGGTTTTTCTGGCCAATTTGAATTTGCTGGCGGCTGAAGCCAGCGCCATCTTTACGGAACACGTAGTTGACTCCCTGTTCGTTGTAGATGGCCTGAATCGGCACCATCAGCTTGCTTTCGCCTTTGGATACCTCAATCCGGGCATTTAGTTTGCGCCCCGGAGAGAGAATAGGTGAGTCCTGATCGTCAATATCTATCGTCACCTCAAAGTACTTAGTGGGATCGTTTCGGGCAATGGTTCTGGAGAAGCCCGAAACCTGTTTTAAGGTGCCGGTGAATACCTTGTTAGGGTAAGCTTCCAGGGAGATGGTAACCGGCTGGCCGGGAGCCAGGCCGATGGCCTGTTTATCCAGCACGTAGCCCTTGGCCTGCATTTTCGACAAGTCCGGAAGTTTAGCGATAGGCCGCCCCGGAAATACGGTTTCGCCTACCGATGGCTTCTCGCCACGCCAGTTAGATTCGTATACCAGCAGGCCGTCGTATGGCGCATGAATCTCAAGCGTCTCAATGGCTGACTTAATCTGGTTATACTTCTGCTCACTGCCTTTTTTGCGAATACTTAAGACGTCTATGGCGCTGGAGTTTTGCTCCACCACGCTTTCTTTTTTCCAGTCCAGGTAGTTGTCTTTGGCACCGAGGTATTCTTTGTTTTGCATGTTTTCGATAATTTCGATACGCGAATAGACCCGCAAATCATCGATGGTAAATTCGTCTGCAAAGGCAAACTCTTTAACCACCAGCGCCTTGTCCATTTCTACGTCGAGCTCTTCTTGTGTCAGGGTAGAGCGGTTCAGCTTCATGTCTTCCTCAAGGAGCATCATGGCGAGCATTTCCCTGCGCATGTCGAGGTTAAGCTGTTCAGCATCAAAACGGGCGATTAACTGGCCTTTTTTAACATTGGTGTACTCTTTTTCCAGCCACGCGATGGTCATCGGGCGGCGGCTCGATGCGCCAATGGCCGTTGCACTGGCGGCTTCCAGCTCACCCTTTACCGGCACCATAAGCTCAAAGGGCTGGCGTTCAACCTGGTAGGTGGGGGTTGTTTGTTCTGTTTCGCTGCAACCGCTCAATAGTAAGGCTGCCATAAGGCAGGTAAACCACTTAGGAGTCATGATAAGTTATCCTCCTGAACTTCGATATTGGCTTTCATGCCTGGGCGCATCCGCGACGGGTCGATTTTTTCCAGTTCAATTTGCACATCAAACACAATACTAAGATTGGTGGAGGACTTTTCTTTATAGGCTTCACCAAGGGAGACAATTTTGCCGGCGTAAGGCACTTCAGGGTAGGCGTCCAGCGTCACTTTCACTTTTGATCCGATGCTTAGCTTAGCTGTGTCTGCCTCATCAAACTGGGCTTTAACCGCCAGCTTATCCAGTGAAGGAATGGTCAGAATGGTGCGGCCCATAAAGACTGAATCGCCTACCGCAACTTTTTCGCCATCCGGCGCGGCTTTGTACATTATCAAGCCTGGCTTGGGTGACTTAACCGTGAGCTTGGCAATGTAGCGCTGAGTTTGCCCGAGCTTGGATTGCAAACGGTTAATTTTGCTTTGCGCCAGTTGCTCATTGAGCTTGCGGGTTTCGGCAAACTGTTTGGCCTGTTGCGTAGCCTGATTCAGTCTAGCTCTGGCTATTTCAAACTCTTTTTGCTGCTTTTCTTTTTCGACCCGCTTAGTAGAAATATCAACGATTTCCGCCAGACGTTTTTCTTTTTCATAGTTCATTTGGGCCTCAGCCAGTGCCAGCTTTAACTCTTCGGCCCGGGCTTCGTTTTCGAGCAGCTCTTTCTCAAAGTTCTTTTTCTCAGCATCCAGCTCGCTTTGTTGCTCAATCAGCTTGGTTTGTAATTGCTGACCATCAAACTTGAGCAGCATATCGCCTTCTTTTATGTTGGTGTTTTCCGGCACCAGAAACTGCACTTTCATCTGCCACATGCCACGAATCGAAGGCGGTGACACACTGGCACTGTCCAGCGACACAATTTCACCAGAAGCGGTGAGCGGGGCGCTCAGCGTTTTCTCCGACGCTATTTCAATCGCCTTATCGTTGCTGCAGGCGCCGAGCGTTAATGCGGCACACAGCAAAACAGAAAACTTAACGTGCATGACTTAACTCCTGTGCCGCAGGGATAACCACCCGGACACTCATTCCCGGCAGTAATTTTTTGTCGGGCATATCGGTAAACGACAGCTCAATCTGGTAGTAAGCGCTGTCGCCCCAGCCGGCTTTCTTCTCTGGTTGAGAGACCTCGCTGGTGACCGTTGCGGTATAGCTCTGGCCAGGATAGGCATCGAGAGAAACCAGCGCCTGCTGACCTACATCCACGCGGTCGGCATCTATTTCGTGCACCCAGGCATCCACTTTAAAGCCTTTGATATCCTGTACTTCCATTACCTTCATGGCGGCCTGTAAGGTGGTGCCGGCGGTAATTTTTTCGTTGGTCCAGGGATGGTACATATGGCTGACAACACCAGCTATAGTCGACTCTACTTTTAAGCGGGTTAACTGATAGCGCTGGTAATTGATATTCTCTTCCAGCTTGGTAATTTCAATTTGTTGCTTTTGCAGCGTGTTTTCCTGCTCAATCAGCTTTTGTTCCAGTGCCTGTTGGGCTTTAAACTGTTCTACCAGCGCGCGCTCCAGTGCAAGTTTGTACTGGCCCTTGTCATACTCACTAACGTCGGTACTTTCAATTTCGGCCTCAATGCGGGCTTTTTCGACTTCCAGATCGGCAATTTTCAACGCACTGCGCGCATCGGCCACGGCCTGAGCCAGCTCCACCCGCTTACTTTCCATTTCCAGGGTCTGGGTATTCAGTGAATCTTCATTTTGTTCCAGCTGAGCATCCACACTGCCGGAGTCGAAAAGCGCAATGGTATCGCCCGGCTCAACAATGCTGCCTTCATCAACCATCCACTGGATTTGAATATTCCAGCGGTCGGTGCGCGGTGCCGAAACAACCTGTACATTGGAAGAGGTGACTTTGCCGGTCACGATTAGCTGACTGGCAGTATCCTCTGCTTTGGCACTCAATACCGACATGCTGAGGCCGCACATCAATAAGTAAACAATTGATTGTCTCATGAGTTGGTTTTCTCGCTGATGATTTGGCCGTCTTTCATGGTGATCACTTTTTGTGCGAAATCAGCAATGTTTTCTTCGTGGGTGACCATTACGATGGTTTGCCCTTGCTGGTGTAATTCGGTGAGCAGGGCCATGATATCGTCAGAGGTTTTACTATCGAGGTTACCGGTAGGCTCATCCGCCAGGATCATGGTGGGACGGTTAATCAAGGCCCGGGCAATAGCAACCCGCTGGCGTTGTCCGCCAGACATTTCAAAAGGGCGATGGTGCATGCGGTGACCAAGGCCTACTTTTTCCAGCAGGGCCTGGGCACGTTGGGTCGCTTCTTCCTCCGACACGTCGCTGTAGCGCAGGGGGAGCTTGACGTTGCCAATAGCATCCAGTTTGGGCAGCAGATGGAAAGTCTGAAAAATAAAACCGATATGCTCATTGCGAATTTTTGACAAAGCTTCATCGGTTAACTCATTCACGGCATTGCCGTTTAACAAATATTCGCCGCTATCGGGCGTATCGAGGCAACCAAGAATATTCATCATGGTTGATTTGCCGGAACCTGAACTGCCCATAAAGGAGACAAATTCATTTTCCTGAATGGATAAAGAAACATCGTTGAGTGCTACAATGGTTTCTTCACCATTGGTAAAACTCTTACGAATATCCTTGAGTGTAATCATCTGTCTTCGCTCGTTTTTATTTTGTCGTTGATAAGATTCTCAGACATTGGAATGCTACTTTAGTGGTGTCTGCGTTATCATACAACCCAATAAATACGCCACATGGGCTCTGGTAACAGTTCGTTACAAATAAGTATAAATTTGGAACTTTCACTTGCTTCGCTTATAGATTCTTGGTAAAAAGTCAACGCCTTAAAGCAATGTAGTAATATTTCACTGTAAATATAATTGTACATCTGTATTTTTTGCCCGGCTCTGCTTTAATTATTAAAAAGGTTGAGGCCTTGTTGAAGCGGCATTGAAATGACTTTCACCCAATAAGAGCGACCCTATGATTAAGGACACTATTAACAATATTCACGTTAGCGCAGAGAAGGTACTGGTAACGCCAGACGCGCTGGCGGCAGAACTTCCCGCCTCAGAAAGAGGCCTGGAGGTTATCCGACAATCCCGTCAGATCATTTCTGACATTATCCACCGTCGTGATCATCGCTTACTGGTGGTGTGCGGCCCATGTTCGATTCACGATATTGAAGCGGCTAAAGATTATGCACTGCGACTGAAAGAGCTGCACGAATGCTATAAAGACACCCTGTATATCGTAATGCGCGTGTATTTCGAAAAGCCCAGAACCACCACCGGCTGGAAAGGGTTAATTAACGACCCGCATATCAACGATACCTTTGATATTGAAACCGGTTTACGCAAAGCGCGTGAATTACTGATCTGGCTTGCCGAGCTTGAACTGCCGGTTGCAACAGAGGCACTGGATCCTATCAGTCCACAGTACCTGGCGGAGCTGTTCAGCTGGAGCGCTATTGGTGCGCGTACCTCAGAGTCACAGACTCACCGCGAAATGGCCAGTGGTCTGTCAATGCCGGTAGGCTTTAAAAACGGTACTGACGGTAGCCTTGATATTGCGGTAAACGCTTTACGCTCAGCAGCGTCATCTCACCGCTTTATGGGGATCAACAAACAAGGGCAGGTGAGTATTATCGAAACTGCCGGTAACCCCGATGGTCATATTATTTTGCGTGGTGGTAAGCAACCTAACTATGATTCGGTATGTGTTTCTGAATGCGAAGAATGGATGGACAAAGCCGGCCTTACTGCTGGTCTGGTAGTGGATTGTTCACACGCTAACTCCAACAAGGATTATCGTCGTCAACCGCTGGTGGCTAAGAATGTGGTTAATCAGATCCTTGAGGGCAACCAGTCGATCATCGGTATCATGCTGGAAAGTCACCTTAAAGAAGGTAACCAGAAGTCTGACGGTGTCGATTTTAAAGATCTCGAATATGGAGTGTCGATTACCGATGGCTGTATTGACTGGGAAACCACCGAAAGCCTGCTGGATCAAATGCGTGACAAACTGATTACTGTGCTACCATTGCGTCAAAACAAGCGTACGGAATTAGCCTAATCTATGTCACAGAACGACCACGAACAGTTTGCTCAGCAACTGAGTGAATTACGTCATGGCATTGATGAGCTGGATAACCAGCTCATCGACATTCTCGCAAAACGCGCCGAACTCACCAGTAAAGTGGGTGAAGTCAAAGCCAAAACCGGCATGCCCATTTATGTGCCGGAACGGGAAGCGCAAATGCTCGAAAAACGCCGGGAACAGGCTGCAGAACGCGGTGTTTCCGGGTCGTTAATCGAAGATCTCATGCGCCGTATTATGCGTGAATCCTACCATACTCAGAACAATCGCTACCGGTGTATTAACCCGGGCATAAAACGGGTTGTGGTTATCGGTGGAGCCGGCGCACTGGGTAAAGTGTTTGTCGGTCTGTTCGAGCGTAGTGGTTACAATGTAGAAATTCTCGAAAAAGACGACTGGAGCCGGGCCGACAGCCTGTTTGCTGAAGCCAGTCTGGTGCTCGTCTCAGTGCCTATTAACCTTACTGTCGACGTGGTGGCCAAACTCAATAGTTTGCCTGAAGACTGTATTCTGGCTGACATCACCAGTATCAAACATAAGCCGCTGGATGCCATGATGCAGGCTCACAAAGGGCCGGTTGTCGGGTTACATCCAATGTTCGGACCGGATGCGCCGGGTATGATCAAGCAGGTTGTGGTGGTATGTCACGGACGCGGAGCGTCGCACTACAGCTGGCTACTGGGGCAAATGAAAACCTGGGGCGCCACGCTGTTTGAGGTCACTGCTCAGGAACACGACAAAGCCATGGCGTTTATTCAGGTTATGCGTCATTTTAACACCTTTGTTTACGGTGCCCATTTGGCCGGTGAAAACCCTAACCTTAATCTGCTTACTCAGCTCAGTTCACCTATCTACAGGCTGGAACTGGCGATGGTTGGACGCCTTTTTGCTCAATCCGGCCAACTTTATGCCGATATAATCTTTAATAACCCTGAAAACTTTTTATTATTAAAACGCTTCCACCAACGTTTTGGTGAAGCATTGTCTATTCTGGACAAAGGAGACAAAGCCGAATTTATTCGCCAGTTCAACGGCATTGGTGAGTGGTTTGGTGATTACGCAAAAACCTGCCTGGTAGATAGTAAACGCCTGTTGCTAAAAGCTGATGATGACCAAATGCTGAGAACCTGAGAAGTGCCCTGTTTGGCACTTCTCAGATAAAAATTACCCTGCCGTCAGCGCTTTTGAAGCCGCAACCTTAGTGGGGTTAATCTCTTCACTGGGGTAGCAACCCAGCACCTTCAGGTAACGGGTGATGCGCTTGAGCTCAATCAACGCACTCTGCACCGGTCCATCCTGAGTGTTACCTTCCACATCAATATAAAATAACTCTTCCCACGGGTTACCCGGGATCGGACGGGATTCCAGTTTAGTCATGTTGATGTTGTTTTCTTTAAGCACCATCAAGGCCTCAACCAGAGCGCCCGGCTTTTGCACGGTCGACATAACAAATGTGGTTTTAGCCGGTACCTGTAACGGTACCACTACCGGCTGTTTGGCCACTACGATGAAACGGCTGTGGTTTTCTTTCTGGTTAGCCAGGTTCGACTTGATGGCAAACAGGCCATACAGATTACCGCCGGCTTCGCTGCCGATAGCCGCCACATCGTCACGGTTCAGTTCACTCACCTTTAGCATGGCCGAAGAAGTGGCATCCATGGTTTTTACTTCAACATTACCCAGTTCGGCCAGGAAGTGGCTGCACTGAGTGAACACCTGAGGGTGTGCATAGAGCGTTTTGATATTGGCTAGCGTGGTTTCTTTGGCAACCAGCAGGGAATGCTTGATAGCGTGAGTCAGTTCGCCAATGATGCTTAATTCGGTATTCTGCAGTTGGTCATAAACCTCGTTAATGCTGCCTGAGGTAGTGTTTTCTACCGGCAGCACGGCGTAATCAGCTTCATTATTTTCTACTTTACCAACCACTTCGCGGAAGCTCTGGCAGCCCAGCTCTAACAAGTCGCCAGGGCGACGGGAAAAGTACTTCTGGGTGGCCAGGTAGCTGTATGAACCGCGATCACCTAAAAACGCTACACGGTTAAGAGGCAGGGCGCTGCCGGGGTTGGCTCGCTCGGCCAGCATCGCCTGCTGGTTTAATACCGAGTCTTCAATGATCACATGAAAAATCTGCGTGATGTAGTGGGCATCTAGTCCTTTTTGCTGACCTTCTTTAATCAGCCGAATCAGCAATTGCTCTTCGCGAGCCTGGTCGCGCACCGGAATATGGTGTTTGATTTTGGTTTCAGCAACCTGGTTGGTCAGGCCACGACGTTCAGATAGCAAGCTGAGTAGCTCGGTATCCAGCGCTGTAATACGCTCTCTAATTTGATCTAATTCAGGGGCAGACATAAATTCTCTCTTAACACTTCAGGCAAAAAAAAACCTCCCGTAGGGAGGTTTGTTCGCACGCGCTACGTATCCTCCCTCAGATGAAGGTGATAAACACGAAGAAGCGAGCGATGATGTTTGGATTACATAATTTCATACCGGTACTTTATTTCGCCACTGGCTGACTGTCAACCCATTTTTACGCGTGAGGTAATATTATTCATGGGTATTTCTTGACAGGCTTAGTCACTCAGCAGCGCCGCCAACATGGTTCTCACTTCCGCCGGTTCAAAGGGCTTGTCACACAAAGCGTTGACACCGGTTTGCTGGATATTGGCCATGTGAACACTGTTAGCGGCTTCGGAGGTCACCATAATGATCGGGATATGCGACGTTTCCGGATTAAAGCGAATGAACTCGGATAGTTCCCGGCCGTCCATCTCTGGCATGTTGTAGTCGGTAACCACCAAATCAAAGGGTTCGTCTTTAATCAGCGTTAACGCCATGGCGCCATTTTCTGCCTCTTTAATTTTTTGCAGCCCCATGCCCTCTAATACCCGGCGAATATGATTTCTGGCCAGCTTACTGTCATCTACCAGCAGGACGCGTACTTCATGGATGTCAAACAGGTCGAGTTCGAGTTCGTCGGTGTTGAGCAAATCCAGGCTGGCATTCAGCGCCCGGTGCAAATGAATGGTTTCAAACGGTTTCGGCAGGATAGCCGCCACACCGGCTTGTTTAAATTCTTCAAGCTTGCTGGTGCGGGATTCACTGGACACCAGCATAAAAGGAATATGCTTATAAGAAGCATGTTCTTTGGTAAATTTGAGTAAATCCAGCGCCGTGCCGTCTTCAAAATACATGGCGCTGACAATCAGGTCGGCACCGTGCAGCTCAACCAGTTTTCTGGCCTCAGCAATGTTGGCTGCGGTGTCGATTTGCTTCACATTTTCTTTTGTGAGCATGCCGGAAATAATCTTACGCTGTGTATCGGAAGGCTCTACCAACACGATATTCAGATCTGAGATTGATAACTTTTCCATTCAAATTCTCTTCGTTGTGTATTCTGGTTGTTATTATATTGACGTTTGGATTAGTACTAACCACCTGCCACTTTGGATTTGATACCCTGCTGTTCAAGTAATTGCTGAATTTTATCCCTGGCGTCAGTTTGCAGCTCAATGGTGCCGGCCTTAATCGCGCCACCACAGCCACATTTTTTCTTTAATACAGTACACAGCGCTTTTAATTCATCAGCATTTTGGTCGAGCCCGGTAATGATAGATACCCCTTTACCTTTGCGACCTTTGGTTTCGCGCTGAATACGGGCGATTCCATCTTTATTAACCGAGCGGGTGTCCGCTGCTTGCCGGGACTGATCGACTTTACCGCCATCAGTGCTGTAAACGAGTCTCGAATTTTGCATACTTTGCTGTAACTCTTTAAAACTGGACTACAATCAAATAAGCCGAAGTGGTTGTAACAACTTATTCTGCAGTGGATAAATTAACGCGTTGCTAGTATTAATAGTAGCAAACGCCAGTTGTGAGTGGGAGCACAAATGAGTATAAAAGCTGAAGTTGTCAATGATTCGACCTTCAACATTAAAATTGGTGAGCGGTTTGACTTCTCGTTGGTAACCGAGTTTCGTAATACCTACGAAGATCTCGATCCCCGGGTAAACCAAATCGACATTGATTTATCAGCCACACAGTATATGGATAGTTCGGCTCTGGGCATGTTGCTGAATATGCAAAAAGTACTGGCAGAGCGCCAGTTAACCTACCGTATCCTGAATACCCGACCACAAATAGCGCGGATCCTGCAAATTTCGCGATTTAATAAAAAGTTTGATATTCAATAGAAGCGGGTAGTGGTCTCTGCATGATAAAAATCCTGATAGTTGACGATGAAGAAATCAACCGCATTATGCTGCGGGAAATACTCATTGAAGCGGGCTACAGTGATTTTATCGAAGCAGGCAATGGCCTGGAAGCGGTTGAAGTAGCCCGGCGGCATAAGCCGGATATTGTTTTGCTCGATGTGATCATGCCGGGGATGTCGGGCATAGAAGCAGCCCCGCAAATCAAAGCCTCGTCACCGGATTGTTATTTACCCATCTTGTTTATTACCAGTCTGGATGACGAACAAAGCCTGGTAAAATGCCTGGAAAGCGGCGGCGATGACTTTATTTCCAAACCCTTTGAAAAAATCATCCTGCATGCCAAGGTAAAAGCCCATGAGCGAACCCGGCAGCTGAGTCTGGAAATTCAGGATAAAAACCAGTCGCTCACGTATTTCCAACTGGAAGTGGAAAGAAATCACCATATTGTTGAGCATATTTTTGATAATGCCATTGGTCGCAATCCAATAACCACGGATTATTTCGATTTTTATACCCAGCCTGAAGCACAATTCAACGGCGATCTGTTTTTATGTGAGCAAAGCCCCTCCGGCGGGGTTTATTTGTTTATCGGCGATTTTACCGGTCATGGTCTGGCTTCGGCGATTGGCGCTATACCGGTTGCCCAACTGTTTACGGCCATGACATTAAAAGGCCTGGCTGTGGGCGAGATGGCCTCAAGGCTTAATCGCTTGCTGGTTAACTTATTACCTGCTGATATGTTTTGCGTGGCCAGCATCTTAGAAATTCATGCTAACGGCAAAAATTTTACGCTGTGGAGCGGTGGCCTGCCCAGGCTGGCAGTGAAAACACCAGAGCAGGAGATTCGACTGCTAATTGATCCACAGCATATGCCGCTGGGCATTCTCGAAGATCACGAGTTTGACAACCAGACCCAGAATTTTGAAACCGAGTGGGGCGATACCTTACTACTCTACACTGATGGCCTGATGGAAAGTCATCATAAAGAATTAGGGATGCTTGGCGAGGAAGGGGTGGAACAGTGGTTTACCCGCAACAACCAGGTAAATGCTCAGTTATTGGTCGATAAGGCAGAGCTCTATCGCGCCGGAGCTGCGGCTGAAGATGATATTACCATTGTCTTGTTCAAGAGCAGGCCATTTCAGTTTAAACTCCCGGAGCTGCTGGCTGAGCCAATTCCGTTTAATCTGTCATTTCATTTAACCGCGCAACACATTAAAGACGCTCAGGTGATCGACCAGGTCGTTGCTATCGTAAACAGTATTCCGGGTCTGGCCGCGATACGTTCTGAGCTGTTTACTGTTATCACCGAGCTTACCAACAATGCCATAGAGCATGGCATTCTGGGCTTGTCATCAGACCTGAAAGCCGAACCGGAAGGGTTCATTGAATATTATGAACAGCGCACGGAAAGAATTGAGCAGTTGGAGCAGGGCGATATCTGGATTACCGTGGAGCGGCTGATGCCAGAAAACGTGTTGGAAATTAGTATGCAGGATAGTGGCCCTGGTTTTGACGCGGCATCGCTTAAAAATTGCGAAGATGAAACCTTTGGCCGCGGTTTCGTGCTGATAAAAGAATTATGTCAGTCCTTGCAAATATCCGGTTCTGGCAAGCAAATCAAAGTAATACTACCCATTGCTCCCATTATTGATGATGCCGATATCCCCAGTTAGGTTCAGTGCTACAAAACGCAGGATTAACGAAAGATTTCCTGGCTCAGTTCGCGGTCAAATTAATGAACTAATGGACAATAGCAAAGCGGAGTAAAGCATGTTGAAATCCATCCTGAATCTGTTTAAAGATTCACCAGAAGTCAGCCAGAGCCCTCATCAGGTGGAGATCGCTACTGCGGCGTTATTGAGTGAGGTGGTCAGAGCAGATAGCCTGTCCGATGAACGTGAATTGGCTACACTTAAACAACTAATTCGCGAAAACTTTGATCTGACTGAAGAAGAGATAACAAATATTGTCAGTGTGGGTGAAAAACGTTCAGAAGAAGCCGTAGATTTAGTACAGTTTACCAAAGCATTAAATGAAGGAATGAGTGCTGAACACAAGGAGCGGGTGATGAGAGGGTTATGGCAGATTGCTTTCGCAGATGCAACGCTGAGCCCGGATGAAGAACATATAATACGTAAGATTGCCGACCTGCTTTATATTCCTCATAGCCGTTTCATTAAGGCAAAGCTGGAAGTGCAGACCACGAAATAAGATGATGAGATAACCTTTATAATGTTCAGTAGTATCCGAACGGCGATGGCCGTGATATTGAGCATCGTTGTGATGACATCTTCAACATGGGTGCTTTGGCTCGCTGTTGCTGAACATGAAGAACTTTTTCTCGAATCGCAGAAGAACAACCTGTTCGCGCTAACCCGAAATATGGCTAACGACTTGGTGCCCTACATGGAGCAGACCGAGAGGGATAGTTTTGCGCTGAGTATCGTCTTGTTGAGGCTTGAGCCGTACAATAATGTGATCAACGCCACTATTTATGACAACGAGTATAACCAGGTTGAGCATTACGTAGGGCGCGGCGCACGCCGAACTGAGCAGGGCTTACAGGACCCGCCGATAGATCCGTCAGTGTATGAACTGGGAATTAACATTGAACAGGGCAAACTGATTAGCCTGGAACGTATCGGTGAACAGGCTTTCCCGGTTGGCTATCTGTTGATCGTAAATGATCTGAACACCAGCCTGGCAGAAAGCCGCCGCTCATTAATTTTCAGAACAACACCCTGGGTGGTACTGCTTCTGACTGCGACTATTTTTCTTTCTTTAATAATGCTTCGGCGCTCCTTTAAGCCGTTGGAGCTGTTATCCCGTTTTACCCAGATGGTCATCGACTCCAAGGATTACACCTCCCGTCATGATGTGCAGGGTACCTCAGAAATCAAGCGTCTTGGCGAACACATCAACCGCCTGATGGCGACCATTGAAGATGAACTATCAATTAACCAGCAGCAAACTCAAACATTGATGGAGCAGCAGGTCACCATGACCCGGCTGGCCAACTTTGACAGCCTGACCGGTTTACCTAACCGGCAGTTTGTAATGGATACGATTCGAATTGAACTGTCGCGGGCAAAGCGTGCAGACAGCGACCTGATCCTGATGTTTTTCGACCTTGACGGCTTCAAAGGTATCAACGACTCTTTAGGTCATGAAACCGGCGATATGATCCTGATCGAAGTGGCTGAAAGGGTGAAAGCTATTCTGCGTGATGGTGATATTCTCGCCCGGCTGGGCGGTGACGAGTTTTTAATCATCCCGGACCGCGATGTTACTGAACTGAATATGGCCACCGTATCGGAACGGGTATTGTCGGCATTTGCAGAGCCTTTCAAACTATAAGGCCTGTCGCTGAGAGTTGGCGTGAGTATTGGCGTGGCGAAAGCCCGCGAAGCCGGTTACGACCTCAGTCAACTGGTGAGTAATGCCGACCTTGCCATGTATCGTTCAAAAGCGCGGGGGCGGGGTGTTTATACAATATTCGACCCTGAGATGTCGGAATCTCATAAGCGCAAGATCCTCATCGCCAACAGCATAGAAGCGGCGATAGAAGAAAACCAGTTCAGCTTACATTATCAGCCTAAAATTAACCTGAATGGCGAGATTGATTCGCTGGAGGCGCTAATTCGCTGGCACCATCCTGAGTTAGGTCCGGTCATGCCCTCTGAGTTTATCCTGGTCGCTGAACAGGCGGGTAAAATTACTTCTATTACCCAGTGGGTACTTAATCAGGCCAGTAAGGAACTGGCCGAGCTGATGAGTATCTACACACCTAAAATACGCCTGGCGATCAATTTATCGGTGCATGATTTGCGTCATAGCGAGTTATTTGACTGGATATATAATGCGTTTCAGGCTCACTCCGTCAATCCGGAGAATGTGGAGTTTGAGGTAACTGAGTCTGCCTACCTCGACAACTTTGAAACCAGCGAATCCTTATTTAAGCGCTTGCACAACCTCGGTTGTACCATCGCATTGGATGACTTTGGCACCGGCTACTCGTCGCTAAGCTATCTGACCCGGATTACGATAGATACCCTCAAAATTGACCGTCAGTTTGTGATGGAGCTGGATACCTCTGAACGCAGTCGGTTGGTGACTATCTCGATTATCGATCTGGCGCGGCGGCTGTCACTGAAGATTTGCGCCGAAGGTGTGGAAACGATTTCGCAGTGGGAATACCTTAAGGCGTTAGGCTGCGACACGCTACAGGGATACCTGTTCAGTAAACCCCGGCCATTAGCCGACATTAAAAACCAACCGGACTATCAGCGTCAGGCTGGTTAGTTACTGCGCAGAGCTGCGATAAATTATCTTAATATCTTCGGGTAATGGCGTGCCTTCCGGCAGATACCCTATGGTGTCTTTTGAAGACTCTATCATTAAAATCAGCTCATCAATACTGTCTGCGGTCTCTGGCCGTTGTTGCCGACCGCTGAAGCGCATTTGCGCCCAGTATGCCTGGATCCGTGACTCGGTGAGTCCGATGACCCTGATGTTAAAAATCGAGCGGGCCACTTCTCCCGGCGACAGTGCAATGGGTGTTACGTCAGGCAATGCCAGATTACTCATAAACAGGTTTCTCAGTTGAGATTTACTGATGGTATTAATGGATGAGTCCTGACGCGTTATAACGACCACATGATCACTGCTTTTAGCATGAGCCGCTAAGCAATTGACTAACAGACAAGTTAAAAGGAATAGACGTTTCATCAGAACACCCACTCCAAAGCCACCTGATATAGCGTGGCAGAATTGTCGAAGTCAGCATTTTTTACTTCAAAAAAGGCTCTCTGCTGGCCTTGTCCGCGCAAGAAGGATACATCGCCTTTGATAGCGAAGTGGGCGTTAAAATCGTAGCGCATGCCAATGGCAATACTGTTCAGTGAGTCACGGTTAAACTGGTCAAAAATCGATTCGTAAGCGGTAGATAAAACGTCTAACTCTGGCGAGAGTCCAAGGGGGATCTCATTTGTAGGCTCAGGATACGAAACTGACGATGTCGCCAGAGTAACATGGTAAGTCATAGGCGGACTGTAGATGCCGGTTGTCAGGTAAGCGCTGAGCATAGCCGGAAATGCCGATGGCTCGCCTATGAGTTTCATCACCTCAGCTTCTGCAAAATAATCAAAGCTATGATATGACAGACCAGCAGTTAACACTTCTACTTTGCCTTTCGGTGACAGGGAGTCTGCCGACACACTATAACCAGCAGACTGCAGAATTGAGCGGAAATCATCCAGCTCCTGCAGGGTCACATCGATATCGCCACGATGGAAAGCCAGCGTAAACTGCAGATTCTGACGATTTATCCGACCAATAAAACCATGCAGATTCGTTACATCGGGTTTTACCTGTACATCGGCAATTTCGTATTCATCGTTATAACTGCCCCAATAGGCTTCAATGGATGCCTGTATGTCTTCGTTACCAAACCGATAATTAACATTCACCCCTTCATAGGTAGGGAACAGTACACCGTTGTAAAGTTGCTGAGGCGGGTTTATCCAATGATAAGCAAAACCAACATTAAGCACGTCGGAATAGTGGAAAAAAGGCGTACGCTGTTTTCCGGCACGAAACTGCCAGTTGTCATTGAGTTGATAGGTCAGGTATAACCATTCTACACCAGATTCCCGATCTGAGTTACTGTGAGCCAGTAATTGCGAGGTGACGCTGAGTTTATCAGTTGCCTGCCAATCGAGCTGCAATGCTGCCAGAGACTGACTGTCAAACTTGAACTCATCGGTGTAATCAAGATAAGCGGCATCGCCGGTATCCAGATAGCCGCCAATAACACGGCCGAAACCGGACACCTTAAACCCGGAGGCCAGCTCCACATCCGCCTGGCTTGCAGCCGGGACAAGCATAAAAAAGGTGCTAAGCAGGCAGACAACAGGAGATAAATGCTTTTTAAACCACATCATCATTTACCAAACATACTGATGCATTAAAAGTAATCCAAGCCCTGGGTTTTCACAAGTTTACTCGCGGCTTTATTTGCTTTATCTGCGGGGCTGCGAGCATTGAAAGTAGCTTGGTGGCTTTACCGTTATTACAAAAACGCTGCTAACGAGCGGGCCTTTCTTGCAAAGAACTGTTGCTTAATAGCAACAAATAAGTGTTGTCAGAACGCCGAAATATCTGGTGATTATATTTAAGTATATGAAAAGTATATAAAATGATGTTTTGGTACGAGTTCTGCTCTGGTAAGGAAACATAACCGAATAAAGACAATAAGCGGAGACAGCCATGCGTACTATTATTCTGGCCTTAGCAGCGGTAACAACCTTTTCAGCAGCAGCGATTCCAACCAGTCAGGAATTCATGGAAAAGATGGACTCTGACGATGATGGATTTATTACCCTGCGCGAAGCAGTAAAAAACACCGATTTGTTGCGCGAGTTTGGTGACATCGATATCAACGAAGATGGCAAAATCAGTGAAGCCGAATTAATCAGTTCAGATTATGGCCGTGAAGTACTGTCGCTGTCAGTGTAAATCAGCGTTTTGCAGCCATTTAGTCCGGTGAATTTGCCAAATAGGCGTTAACACGTTGTCGAACTCTCAACGCTATGCGATGCTTGCGTCACGTTTAATAGATAGTGGTTCGCTCTTGCGTTTAGGGTCGTTACGTCAGCTCATTATCGGCAGCTTTTTAGTTGCCCTCATCCCGTTGGCCGCCTTGTTGTGGCAAAGTCATACCGACTTAACCAGAGTTAGTCGGATGACCATTGATGAAACTCAGCAAATAGCGGGTATCGTCTCGAAAGTGCAACAACTCGAAAGTGCCAGCGTGGTGCTTGAGCGTGCTTTGCGCCAGTATCAGGTACTTAAAAACGACGTCGCGGAACGGTTGGTGCAAAATGCGTTAATACGTTTTGATGAACGCTATGCGGCACTCTGCGATGCTAAGGTCAGCGTAGATGGCTGTGAATCGGTAAATACTGTTCTGGCCGAACTTAAATCTTTTTCAGCCTTTACCAGCGAAGCCGATTTAGCGCCCGGGCTGGGACGTTTGCGCACAGCGCTGGTGGATGTTCACGAAAGTGTGGATGATGCCATTGAGGCGCGCTTAACGGTACAGCGCCAGGACGTGGCAGACATGCAGGCTAAGCAGTCCTGGCTGAGCGCATTGTTAGTATCGGTATCGCTGGCGCTGATTTTGTTAGGCAGCCAGTTGGTTATCAACCCGGTGCGTAAGTTAAAATTAATCATCCGCATGCTTGCCAGACAACAAGGCCGATTGCCGCCGCTGTCGACCCGGGCACCCAAAGAACTGGTCGGTGTAGAGAAAGATCTTCACTGGCTGGGCGAGCGGCTGGCGCAACTGGAGCATATTCGCACTGCGCTGCTAAGACACGCCGCTCACGAATTAAAAACCCCGTTAGCGAGTATAAAGGAAGGGTGTGCATTACTTACCGATGGTACGGTAGGAGCACTATCCGAATCCCAGCAAGAAGTCATGAGTTTGCTGGCCAGCAGTACGTCACGGTTAAACACGTTGATTGAAAAACTTCTGGATTACAACCTGCTGTTACAACAGGCTCAGGCCAGTTTTACCCGGGTGGATGTGGAACAAATGGTTAGCCAGTGTATCGAAGATTATCAGTTGGCCTTGCAGAACCATAAATTAGCGGTGAATATTGAAGCCAGCAGCATCAGCGCTGATGCTGAACTATTGCGCCGTATATTCGATAATTTGTTGTCTAATGCGGTGGCACACGGCGCCTTAGACAAAACCATTTATATCCGGGTGGCTGTTGAAAATGATACCGCGCTGATAGACGTTGCTAACCACGGTAGCAAAATTCCGCCGGAAAAAATTAGTAATTTATTTGAACCCTTTGTGCGCGGCGATGGTGCCCGAAACGATAATGTGATCGGCACCGGACTGGGCTTATCCATTGTGGCGGATTGTGCCAGGATCATGCACGGAGAAGTAAATGTGATTGACGTAGATTACGCCGAGGTTTGTTTTCGGGTTGTAATCCCTCAGCAGGAAGACCAATAACAATGAAGCACTTTGCTGCCCTGAGCGCAGCTCTTATTTTAACCGGTTGTACGTTAACACCGGAAAAGGAACCCCAGACTCAACCTGACAACTATCAACCGACGCTGGAGGCGAGTGAGGACGATTGTGTGTTTCAGTCAGACATGCAATTGGATCCGGCCCGCTGTGATTTAGGCTTCTGGCTTGATTACTGGGCGCAGGTCGACCAGATGACCTGGCCAAAGCGGGAATCACTGATTGAGCAGCTTGGGGATGCCCCCGACATGTTGTTGCAAAAAGTCATTTTGTCGCAGCCGGTTAATACACCCTACAAAGCCAGATTGCGCGCTCAGCACTGGTTTGAACAACTGCTGCCGGCATTATCGCCAGCAAATCAGCAGCGCATGAAAGCGATTATTCATAAGCCGAGTGAACATATGCTGGAGTTTGAGTCGGCAGTAACACTGCTCAGCAAAATGAATAACGGCCAGGATAAAACCATTGAGGCCCAGGAAAACCAAATTAATGAGTTAAAAGCCCAGCTTGAGGCATTACTCAATATCGAATCAAACCTGATGAGTCAGGAAGAGGAGACACAGCAGTGAGTGTTAACGCAGAGCAGCCATCGCATATTCTTTTGGTCGATGACGATCAAAGCCTGTTACGCTTAATGACCATTCGTCTGCAAAGCGAAGGGTTTCAGGTAACCGCAGTGGAAGATGGCCAGGCAGCCCTCAAAAAAATCAACACCGGCACCTTTGATTTGGTGCTAAGTGACCTGCGAATGCCGGGACTGGACGGCCTCAGCCTGTTTGAAGAAATTATGGCCATCCGCTCTGATATACCGGTGATCCTGATGACTGCCCACGGCACCATCTCAGACGCGGTTGAAGCAACCCAGCGCGGCGTGTTTGGCTTCTTAACCAAGCCGGTAGATCACGATAAACTACGGGAGTTGCTGGGTAAGGCGCTGCAACATTCAAAAGCGGCTGAGCCGGGCGAGTGGTGTAAGGAAATTATTACCCGTTCACCTGAAATGTTACATGTGCTCGATCAGGCATACCGTATTGCCAAGCGGGAAGTCAGTGTGCTGGTTACCGGCGCCAGCGGCACGGGTAAAGAGTTGCTGGCAAATGCCATACATCGTGCCAGCGATCGTGCGGATTACCCGTTTGTCGCTATTAACTGCGGCGCGCTGCCGGAGAACCTGCTGGAGTCAGAATTATTCGGTCACGTAAAAGGGGCTTTTACCGGCGCCGTTACCGCTAACCAGGGCCTGTTCAGAGAAGCTCATGGCGGCACCTTGTTCCTCGACGAAATTGGCGATATGCCCATGACTCTGCAGGTTAAGTTACTCCGTGCACTACAAGAACGTCAGATCCGACCGGTGGGCAGCAGTAAGTCGGTGGATATCGATGTCCGGGTGATTTCTGCAACGCACAAAGATTTACACAAGGAAATGGAAGAGGGCAGTTTTCGGGAAGATCTGTTTTATCGCCTGAATGTGGTTAACCTTAAATTACCTGCACTAAAACAACGCAGCGAAGATATTCCGCTACTGGCCCGCAGCCTGCTCAAACAAAGTGCTGAGCGCCACGGTGTAAAGGTTACTCAGTTTTCTGAAGATGCCATGCAATTACTGGTAAAAAGTGACTGGCCGGGCAATGTACGCCAGCTGGTAAACGTGGTGGAGCAGTGTGTCGCCCTCACGCAAACGCCTGTGGTGCCGTTACACCTGGTTGAACAGGCGCTGTCTGCCACGCGTCAAAGCTGGCCAACCCTGACCGAAGCCCGCGATGCCTTTGAACAGAAATATCTGTTTAAACTGCTTAAAATGACCGACGGTAATGTCACCCGTGCAGCTGAGCTCGCCGGCCGCAACCGCACCGACATGCATAAATTGATGAAAAAACATAGCCTCGACGCCGGCGACTTCCGCTAGGCTGATCTTATCTGGTAACGCCGGGGGACAACGTCCTCCGGGTATCCGGGCCTTCCATCGATAGTTAATAAAGCGTAAACAGCAGCCATTTTTAGGTTGGCAAAAAGAGTCAGTCATGGGATAGTGTGTCGATATTGGACGACAGTATACTTTTGACCGGTAGTGATGGAAGCACGTATTAACATCTGGATTATTGTAGCAAGCTTTATTGTCATATTTTGTGGACAGCCTGCTCAGGCACAGGCAATGAAAGAATCGCAGATCGTCACCCGGTTAAATGACATCATTCGCGCAAAAAATACGCCCGCCAATCTACAAATCGACCAGGTTAATGAGTTACTCGCCAGCGCCAATGCATTGCATGCCGATGCTGCAGAAAATGCTATTCTGGCTTACAAGTTACTTATCACAGCACAGCAGGAAAACTTCGAACCCGTTCGCAGCATGGCCGATGAAGTGCTGACCACAGCCGTTCGTCGTCAGGATTATCGTTCACAGGCATTTACTTTGCGGGCCAAACTGCGCTATCAGGCCATCGCTTCTCCCGATGACGTAGAGTCGAGTAAACAACAGTTGCTTGGTCTGCTATCCCGTCGTTTATCCGCTGAAGATAAAGCACAAATATTGTTTGATATTGGTGTGGCAGATATTCAGACCGGCAACGTTATGTCGGCGCTGGAATACTTTAATCAGGCTCAGGAAGCGTTCTGGGCACAAAGTAATTATGTCAGCTGGCGTGAAGTGTTGAATCAGCAAATAGAGTTACTGGTTGCCATGCAGTGGTTTGACCGGGCACTGGAAAAAGTTCGTCAGTTGGTCGACTTTTCAAAAGATGTTGGCGGCGAAGCTGGCATAGCGCTACACGATAAGTTACTGGCTATTATGGCAGCAGATAATCAGTGGCAAGACATGGAGACGGTTGCCCTTACGCTGCTGGAAGAGAGTGCTGAAAGTGGCAGTATCAAAGGGCAGTTTATTGCTGGCTACTGGCTTATGCATGCGAATGTGCAGCAACAGAACATGGATCTGGTGGTACGCTGGAACCGTAAAATTGAAGACTGGCTGGATGAACACCCGCAACTTTCAGCGCCAAAGTTATATACTCTGAATAAAATTACTTATTTGATTGAATCCGGTGATCTGTCTGCCGCAAAGTCGCTACAGGCGTCGGTGACGATGGGCAATGAGGAAGACGTTTTATTGACTTACCTGACTACCCGCCAACATTTACTCAATCAGGTTGGTCTTGCCGCAGCGAATAATAATATTGCAGGTATTACATCAGCCTATGAAGAGCTGATTGCCTGGATGGACGCAGAGCGAAACCGTGTATTAAGCCTCACAATGGATCAGATTTCTCAGGATTTCGCAGCCATGCAGCGCAGCACTCAGCGAGAAATTCTGTCGCTCAATCAAACACTCGAAAGTGAAAAAGAAGCGGTCAGCAAAGAAGCCACTTTTAATAACCTGTTAATTGTTATTGTTGGCTTACTTATGGGCGTTATCGCCGTATTAAGCTACTTCTATATTCGCCTCAAAAACCAGAAACATTCCACTCGTCGCCGACGCAGTTCACGCTCGCGTACTTAAACCCAATCAGGTTTATCAGAACAGTTGGTTTTGCAGATCATCCTGGTCTGGAGCAAAGTGTAGTGCTGGTATGGCAGCGTCCGGAAAACGCTGATTATACGCTGCAATAAACTGCTGAGCCAACCAGGGCGCGTCCTGATTGTCGGGACGATGAAAAAATAAATAGCAGGCTTTACCCTGTTTCCGCCATTGCTGACATTTATCTATCCAGGGTTGTAAACAGGCCGCATTGTCCTGCTCGTTATTGTTACCCACAAAGCGCATTACCGGCTGATTTGAGGTAGCGATAACATTCACTGGCACCCGTGGCTTCTTGGTTCGCACTTCGGCCGTCAGCGCACTATCCTCTGGCCCGGTAAACAAAGCCCGGGTATCCATTATCACACGGTTAACACCATGCGTCATAAGCAGCCTGTTAAGGGCTTTCTCTTCCTCACCCTTGGCAAAGAATGCCAGATGACGGACTTCCACCGCATAACTGAAAGCCGGCGATAAACGCTTAAGGAATGCTGCCAGTACCGGTAGCTGAGCGGGACCGAATCCGGCGGGTAACTGCAGCATCAGCTGGCCCAATCGATGCTCTAAGCGAGCCAGCAGATTAAGTTGCTCCGTTACCAGGTGGTCACAATGCTGTAAGCTGCTTTTGTGACTGATGTCACTATGAAATTTAAACGTGAAACGAAAATCTGCTGGTGTTGCCGCTGCCCAGTTATCCAAGGTCTGAGGCGAGGGTAGGTGATAAAATGTGGTATTTCCCTCAACACTGTTTAGTTGCCTTGCGTAATCGGCCAGTTGCGTGCCCGATCGGTTAGCAAACCAGCGTTTTGGCCAGCTACTGTGCTGCCATTGGGGAAGACCGATAAAAACAGGGCCTAATGTGCTGGTTGATTGGATATTTGTCATTGGGCTTTGGGTAGCATTTGTTTATACTATGCGGCCTTAAATTTAAAACATAACAGACGTGTTGGCGGTCATTATCCTCATGCCGGTAAAGCAGGTAAAGGAATAATCAGGTGATTATCGGTAGATTCAGGTCGGTATAGCCAGCACCTTCACGCAACCACAAAATAGCTAACAAAGTAATTAGGGGTCGAAGACCATGCGCACAGATTACTGTGGGAAAATTAACGCATCTTATATTGGACAAGAAGTCACGCTGTGTGGCTGGGTAAACAAACGCCGCGACTTAGGAGGCCTGATTTTTATCGATCTGCGCGACCGCGAAGGCTTAGTACAGGTTGTTTTTGACCCGAATTTACCCGAAGTGCAGGCGTTGGCCAATACACTGCGTGCCGAATTCTGTATCAAGTTAACTGGCACAGTGCGCGCTCGTCCTGAAGGACAGGTCAATAAGCAAATGACCACCGGTGAAGTGGAAATTCTGGGTACGGGCCTGGAAATCTTTAATAAGTCGGCCGTGTTACCACTGGACTGGAATCAGGAAAACTCTGAAGAACAGCGTTTACGTTATCGCTATCTGGATCTGCGTCGCCCGGTAATGAGCAATAAACTGCAGTTTCGCGCCAAGGTGACTGCAGCGGTTCGCCGTTATCTGGAAGGCGAAGGCTTCCTTGACATCGAAACCCCAATTCTGACTAAAGCCACACCAGAAGGGGCCCGTGATTATCTGGTTCCAAGCCGAACCCACAAAGGCGAATTTTTCGCTTTGCCGCAGTCACCACAATTGTTTAAGCAATTGCTGATGATGTCGGGCATGGACCGCTACTACCAAATCGTTAAGTGTTTCCGTGATGAAGATTTGCGTGCCGATCGTCAGCCGGAATTTACCCAAATCGATATCGAAACCACCTTCTTAGGTGCCGATGGCGTAATGGCCATTACCGAAGGTCTGATCCGCGATTTGTTTAAGCAAATGCTTGATGTCGACTTAGGCGACTTCCCACAAATGACCTACGCCGAAGCGATGAAGCGCTACGGTAGTGACAAGCCGGACTTACGTAACCCGCTGGAACTGACCGATGTGGCAGACTTGCTGGCAAACGTTGACTTTAAAGTGTTCAGTGGCCCGGCCAACGATCCGAAAGGACGCGTTGCTGCTATCCGTGTACCGGGTGGTGCATCGCTGTCGCGTAAGCAAATTGATGAGTACACCAAGTTTGTCGGCATTTACGGCGCGAAAGGTCTGGCCTGGGTCAAAGTTAACGAAAAAGCCAACGGCCTGGAGGGGTTACAGTCGCCAATCCTTAAATTCCTTAACGCTGAAATCGTTAGTGAAATCCTTGCTCGTACCGGTGCTGAAGATGGCGATATTCTGTTATTTGGCGCTGATAATGCAACGGTTGTTACCGAAGCCATGGGGGCATTACGCCTGAAGCTGGGTGAAGATTTTGAGTTGTTGGAAGGTGATTGGCGCCCGCTGTGGGTGGTTGACTTCCCAATGTTCGAAGAAGCCGATGGTCAGTTGCACGCGCTGCACCATCCGTTTACTGCACCGCGCAACTTAACGCCGGAGCAACTGGCACAAGCGCCTGAAACCGCTTTATCTGATGCCTATGACATGGTGTTAAATGGTGTTGAATTAGGCGGTGGTTCGGTTCGTATCCACGACCAGGCCATGCAATCGGCAGTGTTCAGCATTCTGGGTATTGAGAAAGAAGAAGCCGAGCTGAAATTTGGCTTCCTGCTTGAGGCGCTGCGCTACGGTGCACCACCACACGCTGGTCTGGCTTTCGGCCTTGATCGTCTGGTGATGCTGATGACCGGTGCTACCTCTATCCGTGATGTGATGGCGTTCCCGAAAACCACCACTGCCGCTTGTCCGCTGACCGATGCGCCGAGCCCGGCTAATCCTCAGCAACTGGCCGATTTGGCCATCGCAACAGTGAAGAAAGACGCCGAATAATGGCTTATAAGCGTCCCGAGTCGGTCCTGGTTGTGCTCTACAATGAGCACAACCAGGTGCTTATTATGCAGCGCAATGATGATGCGGATTTCTGGCAGTCGGTGACCGGCACCATCGAAGAAGGCGAACTGCCGCTCGCGACAGCCTATCGTGAAGTCGCTGAGGAAACTGGCGTTATGCTGTCTCCCGAGTCAGGTGACATTATTGATTGCCAGCACATTAATCAGTATGAGATCCGCCCCGAGTGGCGCTACCGCTATCCCCCCGATGCCTTTGTGAACACAGAATACGTGTTCGTAGTACAAATCAGCAGTCAGGCACCTATCATCTTAACCGAACACTCCGCTTACGAATGGGTTGAAAAATCCGTTGCCGCAGAGCGTGTTTGGTCACCTTCTAATCAAGCTGCCATTCTGGCATTTGTACCTGAGTCAAAATAATGGTAATACTGGGTATAGATCCAGGTTCTCGCGTCACCGGCTATGGTTTAATTCGTCGGCATCAGGGCAAATTACATTATGTGGCCAGCGGTTGTATTCGTTTAACCGATAAACCATTGGCGCCCCGGCTGGACAAAATTTTTATTGGTGTGAGTGAGTTAATCGAGCAGTTTAAACCGGATTGCCTGGCCATTGAGCAGGTGTTTCTGGCCCGCAACCCCGACTCAGCATTAAAGCTGGGCCATGCCAGGGGAGCGGCGATGATTGCCGCAACGCAGGCCAGTTTAAGTGTGTCAGAGTATTCCGCCCGGCAAATAAAGCAAGCTGTGGTAGGCACCGGTGGCGCCGATAAAACCCAGGTGCAGCATATGGTGAAACACCTGTTAGGGTTATCCGGCACACCGCAGGCCGATGCGGCCGATGCGCTGGCAGTGGCATTATGTCATGCCCACAGTGAGCAAAACCTGGTGAAGTTAGCCGGCCAGGCGCGTAAAACGGTACGCGGTCGGTTGCGGTAAACGCCTCACTTCGAGCATAGCAAAACGGAGTAAAAGAATATCATGATTGGACGTATTCACGGCCAGCTATTGGAAAAAGCACCACCTGATGTGTTGGTAGATGCAGGCGGTGTGGGTTATGAGCTGCAGCTTCCCATGACCAGTTTTTACCAGTTACCCGCGGTGGGAGAGACCTGCACGTTATACACGCATTTTGTGGTGCGTGAAGATGCCCAGCTGCTATTTGGCTTTGCCGATAAACTGGAGCGTGGCCTGTTTCGTGAGCTTATTAAGGCTAATGGCGTGGGGCCGAAACTGGGGTTGGCCATCTTATCCGGAATGTCTGCTAAACAGTTTTTACAGGTGGTTCAGCACGAAGACGTAACCTCGCTGACCAAGCTGCCTGGTATCGGTAAGAAAACCGCGGAAAGATTAGTGGTAGAGTTACGCGACCGGCTGGCGAAGTTTACCCAGAATTTAGAAACATCTGGTAGTGAACTGCTTGTTGCTGGTAGTCTCGACAATGGTGGCGAAAACGCTATTGTGGCGCTCAGCGGCGTAAAAGAAGAAGCCATGAGCGCATTGGTAGCGTTAGGTTATAAACCGCCGCAGGCAAGCAAAATGGTGAATGCGGTGTATCAGGACGGTATGGATAGCGAGGCCCTGATTCGCCAGGCGCTAAAAGCCGCTTTGTAAGCGCCAGTCAGTGGCGTGTTGAATTCAGCAATAAGTATCAGCAGTGATAGAGAGAACAGTAAATGATTGAAGCAGACCGTTTAATATCTGCCAGTGAAAGCGACGAAGATGCCGTGATTGACCGGGCGATTCGGCCTAAGCTGTTGCAGGATTATACCGGGCAGCAACATGTCTGCGATCAGATGGAAATCTTCATTGAAGCTGCCCGTCGTCGCGAAGACGCGCTCGATCATTTGCTGATTTTTGGCCCGCCGGGGTTGGGGAAAACAACACTGGCCAACATCGTGGCCAATGAGATGGGGGTAAACATTAAAACTACGTCTGGGCCCGTCCTCGAGAAGGCCGGAGATTTGGCGGCGCTGCTGACCAACCTGGAGCACAACGATGTGCTGTTCATTGACGAGATTCACCGCTTAAGCCCGGTGGTGGAAGAAATACTTTACCCGGCCATGGAAGACTATCAGTTAGACATTATGATTGGCGAAGGGCCGGCAGCGCGTTCCATTAAACTGGATTTACCGCCCTTTACACTGGTAGGAGCGACCACCCGGGCTGGCTCACTAACTTCACCGCTCAGAGACCGGTTTGGCATTGTTCAGCGTCTGGAATTTTATTCGGTAAAAGATCTCACCGACATCGTTGCTCGCAGCGCGCATTACATGCAACTGGAAATGGACGAGAGCGGTGCGTTTGAAGTGGCTAAGCGGTCTCGTGGTACACCGCGTATTGCCAATCGGCTATTGCGCCGGGTGCGGGATTACGCCGAGATTAAATCGGATGGGACGGTAAATGGTGGGGTAGCGGCCGCTGCACTGGATATGCTCGATGTGGATAAAGAAGGTTTTGACTACATGGACCGCAAGCTGCTAAATGCCATCATCGAAAAATTTGATGGCGGTCCGGTAGGCCTGGAAAACCTCGCTGCGGCCATTGGCGAAGAAAAAGAAACCATTGAAGATGTTATTGAGCCCTTCCTTATTCAGCAGGGCTTCCTGCAGCGCACCCCGCGCGGACGCATAGCCACCCAACGCGCTTATCTGCATCTGGGATTTCAGGTGGGCAGCTAATAGCTGCCCTACAAGACCAGGGTCTGATTTTAATCAATATTCAACTTGCCAGCGTATCTACTATAGCGATGACATTATCGTATCAGTGGAGGATAACAAATGAACGCAAACGTTGGTGGCATAGATAAAGTACTAAGGGTCGTATTTGGACTACTCATCATTTCGGCTGGCGTGTATTACCAGTCCTGGTGGGGTGCAGTTGGCGCCATAATTCTGCTCACCGGCATTATTAATTTTTGCCCGTTATACCTGCCATTCGGTATTTCTTCCTGTAAAAAAGACTGAGCCGCTAATATCCCGAGTGACATTATGATGATACAGAGTGCTGTATTGTGGTTTACTGTGTTTGTGCGAAAAATAAAATCACCCGAAAAACAGGCAAAAAAAACCCGCTTCAGAGAAGCGGGGTGAGAACAACAAGTGTTGAAGGAAAAAATCCAGGGAACTCATGTCTAACAGGCAATAAATAGAGAACTCATTCATCTGTCGACTTGATGAGGCGTATTATAGAGATAATTTGGTTGCTCACAATTGAGAATATTTTAGTTTTAAGATTAGAAAAACTAATCTGTAAATGAAATGTTAACGGCGGGGGTTTTTATCCTTAGCCTAGTAATATTAAGCTTTTGCGGTAGATCTCTGGTGGCTGATGCAATTCATCTTGCGATACATTTACTTGGTCGTAGTTCTCAGGCGCTATAGACAGCAAACCGCCTTTTACCTACCATGTGAAGCATCTTAATTAACAGAGATTTCAAGGTGCACACACTCAGTATACGGGTCTACTACGAAGATACCGACGCCGGTGGCATAGTGTATTACGCTAATTATTTAAAGTTTGCGGAGCGGGCCAGAACCGAGTGGCTCAGAGATTTAGGCTTCGAACAAGACGAATTGCTGGAACAAAACATTGCCTTTGTCGTCAAACACGTTGAAATGCACAATAATGCGCCTGCTCGCTTCAATCAAATGTTGAGTATTCACTCGCACATTGTAGAATTGAAGGGCGCTAGCATGACATTTAAACAAGATATTATAAATGCACAGGACCAGAAGCTACTGGTTACCGTGCAAGCAAAAATCGCCTGTGTGGATTTGGCCAATATGCGGCCGCGTCGAATACCAGAGGCAATGTTAGGGGAATTTTCGCGTGTCATCTGATTTAACCTTTATAGGCTTGTTTTTACAGGCAAGCTTCGTAGTACAACTGGTTATGTTATTGCTAATCAGTGTTTCCATTGCCTCCTGGGCGTTTATTTTTCAGCGTCAGAAAGCGCTTAACGGTGCCCGCGGTGAAATGAAGAACTTTGAAGATGAGTTCTGGTCGGGCGCCGATCTGAACCGCTTATACCAACAACTTTCCAGCGAAGAGCAGGTAAGTGGTATGGGCCATATCTTCTGTGCTGGCTTTAAAGAGTTTGTGCGCCTGCGTAAAAGCAATACCAACGCTAATGTGGTTGTCGACGGTACCTACCGGGCAATGCGCGTGGCGTTATCACGGGAAGTGGACAACCTTGAAAGCCGCCTGTCATTCCTTGCCACGGCCGGCTCTATCAGCCCTTATATCGGCTTATTTGGCACCGTATGGGGTATTATGAACGCCTTTATTGCACTGGGCGAAGTTCAACAGGCTACATTATCTATGGTTGCGCCGGGGATTGCTGAAGCACTGATAGCCACCGCGATAGGTTTATTTGCCGCGATCCCTGCGGTGATTGCCTATAACCGCTTTAGCCACCAGGTAGAGAAACTGGAAAACAGTTACGTCAACTTTATGGAAGAGTTTTCAGCCATCCTGCAGCGTCAGGCCCATGCGTCGCAGCAAAGCGCATAACATCCTAAGTTAACAGGAGAGTCCCGCTATGTATGTGCGTAAACGCCGTCGTCCGGTTTCTGAAATAAACGTGGTGCCTTACATCGACGTAATGCTGGTGCTGCTGATTATCTTTATGGTTACCGCTCCTTTGATCTCCCAGGGCGTTAAAGTGGATTTACCCAAAGCCAGCGCCCAGCCCATAGAGCAGGAAGATAAACCACCCATTATTGCGTCGGTGGATATTAAGGGCGATTACTACCTTAATCTGGGCGATAACCAGGAGCAGGCCGTTGATGAAGAAGAAATGGCGGCACTGGTTCAGGCGCAGTTAAAGCAAAGCCCTGACACGCCGGTAGTGGTTAAAGGGGATGGCCAGGTTGCCTATAACGAAGTGATTCAATTGATGGTACTGCTGCAAAAAGCGGGTGTGCCTTCGGTCGGCCTGATGACCGATCCGGTTGAAAAGTAAAACAGGCGCAGATTGTGGATCAAGCGGATAAATCGGCCTTAGTTAAATCACTGGGTTTGCACCTGCTCCTTGTGATAGTGTTGCTAATAAGCGTCAGTTTGTCATCGTCACCGGTAATGCCAGTGGCCAACAGTACGCCTGCGCCGGTGATTAAAGCTACTTTTATAGATGCGCAGGCTATTTACGATCAGCAGCGAGCCCAGGCCCAGGCAGAAGCTCAGGCCCGGGCCGAAGAGCAGCGCAAACGCCAAGCGGCTGAAGAACGAAAGCGCCAGGAAGCGGCTGCACGCAAAGCCCGTGAGCAAAAAGCCCGGGAAGCGGCAGAAGCAAAACGCCAGTCTGAATTGCGCCGGTTAGCCGAACAAAAGGCACAGGAACGCAAAGAGCGCGAAGCGGCCGAGAAAGCCGAAGCGGCGCGTAAAGCCAAAGAGGCAAAAGAACGCGCCGAAATGGAAAGAATTATGCAAGAGCAGTTAGCGAAAGAGCAGGCGGCTATGCAGCAGCAGCGTCGCCAGCAGGTATTGTCGGAAGTTGAGCGTTATCAAATAATGATACAACAAACCATCATGCGCTATCTGAATGCAGACTTTAAAGGTAAGAGCTGCCGGCTGAAATTAAAACTGGCAACCACCGGTTTTGTTTCCCAGGTCAGCATAGTCGACGGCGATAGCGCATTGTGCAGGGCTGCCGAAAGTGCGGTAAGACGCGCTGAAACACTGCCTATGTCAGAAGACCCGGCGGTTTACGAAGAACTTAAAGACATTGATTTGAAGGTGGAGTTGTAATGCCTATGAGAAAACTGGGTTTATGGATTACCCTGGCCTATTTTAGCGTGGTTGGTCAGTTACATGCTGCGCTGGAAATTGTAATCACTGAAGGCGTGGACAGTGCCCGGCCTATTGCGGTGGTGCCTTTTAAATGGGAAGGCGAGGGCATGTTACCCGGTGATCTGACCGATGTGGTGATGAACGACTTACGCCGCAGTGGCAAGTTTAACCCGGTTGCGCGTTCAGCTATGCCGGAATACCCGTCTACCGATAGCGAAGTTAACTACGGTGCCTGGGCGGCGCAGGGTATTGATACCGTGGTAGTCGGCAGCGTTAAGCCTGAAGGCGTCGACCGCTATCTGGTGAGTTTTGAGATCATTGATGTGCTGCGCGGACAAATAACCGGTGGTCAGTCGAAAGTACTTAATAAAGACGGCGGTCTGATTAACAGTAAAGACCATATTATTGATGAACGTGCGGTGGTCATTGGCGGCGATGATTTCAGACAATACTCGCACCGAATTAGTGATGTCATCTATGAAAAACTGACCGGTGTTAAGGGGGCGTTTTTAACTCGTATCGCATACGTGATTGTGCGCGACCGTACTAAGGTGAAGCTTCCTTATCAGCTGGTAATCGCGGATTACGATGGCTTTAACGAAACCCGATTGCTGTCGTCGCCAGAGCCATTAATGTCACCATCATGGTCTCCGGATGGCGAAAAACTTGCCTATGTGAGTTTTGAAAACAAACGCCCGCAAATTTTTGTGCAGAATATTTATACCATGGAGCGTGAGCGGATCACGAATTTCCCGGGTATTAACGGCAGCCCGGTGTTCTCGCCAGACGGCAAGCAGATGGCCATGGTACTGTCGAAAGATGGGAACCCTGAAATCTATGTTATGGATTTAGCCAGTAAAAATTTACGCAGAATTACCCGAAATCGGGCAATTGATACCGAGCCAGCCTGGGCTCCTGATGGCAAGAGTCTGATATTTAGCTCCGAACGGGGTGGTAAACCACAGATTTATCGCGTAAATTTAGATACTGGCACAGTTAGGCGTTTAACCTTCGAAGGTGAACAGAACTTAGGAGCCACTTTTACACCCGACGGCCAGGAGGTCGTTTTGGTGAACAGGACCCGCGGCGACTACCACATTGCCAGACAAGATGTGGATAGCGGTGCGATTCAGGTACTGACGAGAACCTATTTAGATGAATCTCCCAGTATCGCTCCGAATGGAAGCATGATAATTTATAGTACATTATACGGGGATACTCAGGTATTGTCGTTGGTGTCACTGGATGGGCGCTTTAAAGCGAGATTACCGGTGGCTGACGGGCAGGTTAAATCGCCGAGCTGGTCACCTTATTTGTTTTAACAGATTTGATAGAATCACAACGATATAAGTATAAGGATTAAGAGGATGCAAATGAATAAAGTAATGAAGAGCTTCATCATCGCCCTGCCAGTGGTGACTATGATGGCATGTTCATCAGGTCCTAGCGAAGAGGAACTGGCTGCAGAGCGTAACCGCATCGCGCAACAACAAGCCGCTGAAGAGCAAGCCGCTCAGGAAGCAGAAGAAGCGCGCGTTAAGGCTGAAGCAGTAAAACGTCAGCAAATGGCTGAAGAAATGGTTAAACAAGAGCTGCAGGCTCTGCAGAATGAACAGACTGTTTATTTTGATTTCGACCGTTCAAATATCAAATCTGATTTCTTCCCGGTACTGGATAAGCATGCCGAGTTCCTGATTAAGAATCCAGGTACTAAAGTGGTGATTGAAGGCCATACTGATAGCCGTGGTACGCCTGAGTACAACATCGCCCTGGGTGAGCGTCGTGCTAAATCTGTACAAACCTACCTGCTTAACGCTGGTGTTAGCTCAAGCCAGATTTCAGTAGTCTCTTACGGTGAAGAGAAGCCAGAAGTGATGGGTTCTTCTGAGTATGCATTTGCTCAGAACCGTCGTGGTGTAATTGTTTACCAATAAGATGAGCAATCCCAACAAATCCTATAAGAAAGCCATTGCACCTGTTGCAATGGCTTTGTTGTGTCTGCCGTTAGGTGCTTTAGCGCAGTCGACAGGTGCGCCTGTTTACAACGTTAATGATAACGACATCGAATCACGGTTAACCGTGTTAGAACGAAAAGTTGATAACCGTTCGCAAATGCAACATCGCCTGCAACAACAGATCGACAACATGCAAATCGAGTTGGACGAGCTACGCGGAGCCGTTGAGGTACATACTAATCAACTGCAAAAAGTACTCGACCGACAACGCGAATTGTATCTGGAAATCGATAAGCGCGTAGAGGCGTTAAAACAGTCAGGATTTAGTGGTGGGGCAGGCAACGGCGCTGCGGCCGTAACCAGCACGCAGCCAACGGTGACGCCGTCATCAACGCCAGCTTCAACGGCAAACGCTGCGGCAGGGATGTCGGAGTCTGATGCTTACGAAAAAGCCGTAAATCTGATCCTTAAGTCCCGTGAGTACGATAAAGCGATCCCTGAGTTTCAGGCCTTTATTGAGCGCTTTCCGGACAGCAGTTATGCGCCTAATGCCCACTACTGGCTTGGACAGCTGCTGTTTAATAAGCAACAGTGGCAGGATGCCGCCGCGCAATTTGAAGTGGTGGCGACTAAGTTTGCGGATTCAGCTAAGCGTCCTGATGCATTACTTAAACTCGGTGTAATCGCCGAGAAAGTAGGTAATCAGGCTCGGGCTAAAGCGTTATTCGAAGAAGTGATTAACACTTATCCGGACTCGTCGGCTCGAAAATTAGCCGAGGCCAGACTATAATTTTCTGACGCGGTATCAATGTTTAAAAAAGGAGCCAGCGGCTCCTTTTTTATTTTACTGAGGAACATTCAGTTCGATTACCATCCGAATTGATTTGTTTTTAAGCGGTTAAACGGTTTTTGCCACAAAAGTGCAAATAAATCGTTTTTTAAGGTTGCACCGCCGCCGGAAATGAGTAATATATGCGCCCGTCGCCAAGACAAGGTGACGCGATAAATCGAAGGGTCGTTAGCTCAGTTGGTAGAGCAGTTGACTTTTAATCAATTGGTCGCTGGTTCGAATCCAGCACGACCCACCACTCCTCGATTTATCACCATTTGAAATGGGTCGTTAGCTCAGTTGGTAGAGCAGTTGACTTTTAATCAATTGGTCGCTGGTTCGAATCCAGCACGACCCACCATTTCAAAGATTCTCAGGTTACTCCCGGTTTTATACCAGATTAAGATGGGTCGTTAGCTCAGTTGGTAGAGCAGTTGACTTTTAATCAATTGGTCGCTGGTTCGAATCCAGCACGACCCACCATCTTCCTCAATAGCAATAACCCTATCACTGTATGAACAAACCATACATGCCCGCGTAGGATACGAACCAGCGAAGCTGTTCGACACTAAACTATTCCTCTTATCAGCTCGTAGTAGGGCAAAGCTTGAGGAGTGGTGTCTACGCTCTAGATCTGCTGCTTGAAAGAAGCAACACCAGCCCCACATCTACAAAGAGAGGCAAACCGTAAACATTATTCTGATTATTTAATAAACAAGCGTCCGAGTGTATGAAATTTTTATGACACTCGTGTATAATCGCCGCCCGTTGAGCCATAACCAGGTTAGGTATTTAGTAGCCATGACAATAGCGTATCGTATCGACCAGATTGATTATCCGTTTCCGGCAAAACCAGCCGTGCTGTCTGACGCCCGTAAAGCGCAGCTTAAAGATAAGATCAAAGCGTTGCTGAAAGAAAAAAATGCAACCATGGTCGCGCACTACTATACCGAACCTGAAATTCAGGCGCTGGCAGAAGAGACCGGAGGTTGCGTTGCAGATTCACTGGAAATGGCGCGTTTTGGTCGTGATGCCGCCGAGCAAACGCTGTTGGTTGCCGGCGTAAAGTTTATGGGCGAAACAGCCAAAATCCTGAGCCCCGAAAAGCGCGTTTTTATGCCTACCATGGAAGCAACCTGCTCGTTGGACTTAGGCTGTCCTATTGAAGAGTTCTCTGCGTTCTGTGATGCGCATCCTGATCACACTGTAGTGGTGTACGCTAATACCTCAGCCGCGGTTAAAGCTCGTGCCGACTGGGTGGTTACTTCCAGTATCGCGCTTGAAATCGTCGAGCACTTAGACAGCCTGGGCAAACCTATTATCTGGGGCCCGGATCGTCACTTAGGTTCTTATATTGCTAAGAAGACCGGTGCTGACATGCTAATGTGGCAGGGCGAGTGTATCGTTCATGACGAATTCTCCTCACAAGCACTGCAGGACATGAAAGCACTGTATCCTGAAGCGGCAGTACTGGTTCACCCGGAATCGCCGGCCAGCGTGGTTGAGATGGCTGATGCGGTGGGATCTACCAGTCAGCTGATTCAGGCTGCACAGGATATGCCTAACCAAACCTTTATCGTGGCTACCGATAAAGGCATTTTTTATAAAATGCAGCAGTTGATGCCTGAGAAGCAGTTTATTGAAGCCCCTACGGCTGGCAATGGCGCTACCTGTAAAAGCTGCGCACACTGCCCGTGGATGGCGATGAATGGCCTTGAGGCTATCTATGAGTCGCTTTCTACCGACGACACCAGTGCTCACGAAATCTTTGTTGATGACGCACTTCGTGAAAGAGCCCTTATACCGCTGAACAGAATGTTGGACTTTTCAGCGCAGTTAAAAGCAAAGAAAAGCGCATAGTGCTTAATTAATCAGCATTTGGCTGATTTTTTAAGGGTAGTTCTTGATTCGAAGCGCGGCTTTACCTACTATACGCGCACTTATTCGCAGCGATGCGGTAAAAACAATTTTTCAGAGATGGCTGAATGGGTGAGCATTCGGTTGTCGAAGACAAAAAAGGGTGACTTAACGTCAAGCTTTTAGAAGCGCAACGGCTCGACAGGACGTCGAGACTGGGTGACGATCATCAGGGATGTGTTAATGATTATGTGCTTCGAAGAAACAATTTGGAGAGATGGCTGAGTGGCTGAAGGCGCACGCCTGGAAAGTGTGTATACGTTTATAGCGTATCGAGGGTTCGAATCCCTCTCTCTCCGCCAGATATAAAGAAACCGGCTTTTGCCGGTTTTTTGTGTTCTCTAAAATCTGTCATGCGTCTGGTTATTCTTTCTTAATCCCACAGGTTAAAAAAGTTAAATATAACAACCGGCTCGTCTTAAAAGGTAAAGCCTGTGGCATTTACCCTCCCGGAGAATTCGCCTAGTGTGCAACATACTGTAATGCCGAACACTTTTGTGGTGGCGGTTTTGAGTGCTAAGCGTGTAGGTGTTAATGATGAAATCGTTCGGTGTGGTAGGTAGTCTTTTATTGGCTTTTCTTTGTCATCAGGCGAGTGCTGCGCAAAACCCCGTGATCTGGGCTGACGTTCCGGATGTCAGCACAATCAGAGTGGGCAATACTTATTACATGAGCAGTACCACCATGCATATGAGTCCGGGCCTGCCCATTATGAAATCCAGTGACCTGGTTAACTGGGAGATCGCAGGCTACGCCTATGATCGTCTGGTCGAAAACGACAAAATGAACCTTGAGAATGGTCAGGATGCCTACGGCAAAGGCTCATGGGCAAGCAGCTTGCGATATCACAACGGCATGTTTTACGTCGCCACGTTTTCAGCCACCACCGGTAAAACCCATGTTTACAAAACCCCTGACATCGAAAACGGCCCGTGGCAGGCCCACGAATTTGCGCCGGTGTTACACGATAATTCGTTATTTTTTGACGATGACGGCCGTGTTTACATGATATACGGCGGCGGCAAGCTTTCTCTTGTTGAGCTTAAATCTGACGCGTCAGATATCAAGCCGGGTGGTACACATAAAGTCATTATCGAAAATGTTAATAAGGCTTTTGGTGAGAATGAAGTTGGCGGGCTGCCAGGCGAAGGCTCGCAAATGCACAAGATTAACGGTAAATACTACCTGTTTACTATTGCCTCGCCGAAAAGTCGTTGGGCACGTTCTGTTATTATTAATCGCGCTGACAACATTGAAGGGCCTTATGAAAGTCGTGTGGCACTCGACTTTGCGCATATTGCTCAGGGCGGGTTGGTCGATACCCCCGATGGTGACTGGTATGCCATGCTATTTGGCGATCGGGGCAGTGTCGGGCGTATTCCGTATCTTGTTCCGGTTACCTGGCAGGATGGCTGGCCGGTACTCGGCGAAGACGGCAAGGTGCCGGAAAAATTGCCGCTACCCGATAATAAAGCCGGTATTCAGGGTATTGTCGCCTCAGACGACTTTGAAAGAAGCCCGGGGCAACTAGCATTGCCGCTGGTGTGGCAATGGAATCATAACCCGGATAACGCTAACTGGGCGGTGCTGGATAATCCCGGGCGCTTAAAAATTACCACCGGGCGTACCGATAAAACGGTCCTTACGGCCAAAAACACATTGACACAAAGAACCTTTGGTCCTCATAGCTCCGCCACCACGGCCATTAATGTTCAGCATATGAAGGCGGGTGACGTTGCCGGGTTGATTGCGCTGCAAAATAAATATGGTTATGTAGCGGTGAAGGCCGGTAGCAATGGGCAGAAGTCACTGGTTATGGTGCGTTCTATTCTGGGCATCGATAACGAAGACGAAAAGCAAGGGATCGTTGGCGTGCATCAATTAAGTCTGCGCTATGAAACACTTGCCACACTGCCGGTAAAACAAGACAGGGTATATTTACGAGTCGATACGGATTTTAACCGTGACACGGCTTTGTTTTATTACAGTCTGGATGGCGAGCGCTGGCATCAAATAGGCAAACCGTTACAAATGCTATATACCTTTACCAAGCACTTTATGGGGTATCGCTACGGGCTATTTAACTATGCTACGGAGCAGGCTGGCGGCTATGTTGAGTTCGATTATTTTAACATCGGAGCAACCCACGATAAGCCTTTTTAGGCTATCAGGCTTTGATGTTGACCTTCCAGGGCGGGTTCAGCCGATTGTCACCGGCCCAATACAACTTAATTTTGTTGCCAGAAGGATCGTGCAAAATGGCCTCTTTCCACAGATAACGTTGCTCTGTGGGCGGTTGCTCAAAAACGATACCCTTTTCAAGTAACTCCTCGTAGAGCTCATCGAGCGCTTCATGTTCAAAATAAATCACCGTAGGATTGGTTATCCCGGCATCTTCCAGCGACAGTGAGAAGGTGGTATCGCCATCAGGGCAACTAAAGCGCGCGTAGTGGGGTGTATCAACAATCTGGGTAAAGCCCAGGGTTAAATAAAACTGCACCGCTTGTGACATGTCCTGCACTGGCAGGGTGACCTGATTGAGCTCCATATCGCTGATTTCCTCAACTGTGTTAATAATGCTTTTTACGGGTGTGCCATTGCACGGCATAAAATATAACCGCCCCAAGCATACCACTGTACAGACAGAGTTTGTGCAGGGTACTCACAGATATCATTCCCAGCAACGGGTTATCCAACGTCAATGGATACGCGGGCTGGACATCGCCATGCATGATGGCATCCAGTCCCACGTGGCTGTAACTGCCAATGAAGGCGCTCAGAAACGCGACCCACCAGGCGATAATGATTGGCTGGGCGGGCTTAGCGATACCTAACAATCTCAGACCAAACTCGGATAAATACTTACCGGTTAACGCGGCGAATATTGCAATGAGTGAGCTGCCGATTATGGTGTGAGAAAAACCGTGCAGGTGGCCGTGACCAACAATCATCACCCACAACGGCTGCACGTCCATCACAATTTGCGTCCAGCCAAAAACCATCAGACTAAAGCTACCTTGCAGCAGCGCTTTAATCAGCAGGCCCGGGCCCATATGTACAGGTGTAAATGGCATAACAGGTTCAGCCTATAAGATCAGCGGCGGCGATTAATCCTGCTTGCGGCGTTTAGCCGGGCGTTTGCTACTGTGACTATCATCAGGCTTATGCCAAACGGATATACGGCCACCGGATTTTGTGCGCTTTTCATCAGTAGTTTTAACGGCACCGGTGCGTTTGGGTTTGGTGTTCTTTTTCAACGATTTTTTGATCGCTGGTGAGTTAACCGGGGCACCATTGTCAGTTACCGGGGTGGTTACATCGGGTCTTAACTTGCGGGCCAGACCGAGCAGAAAATACCGTAGGACCTGGTCGCCACAGGGTTTAAAATTACGGTGGTCGGGCTTACGAAAAAACGCCGACATTTCGCCCTTACTCATATTGAAGTTGCCGAGCTTCATCACTTCCAGCATGTCATCGTCACGAAAGGATAACGCTATTCTCAGTTTGCGCAGGATTTCGTTGTTACTTAAAAATACACCTTTAGCCAAAGGTGTGGGAGGCGTATCAGACTGGGCACCGCGCATTTTGATGATCAGACCATCGAGAAACATCGCCATCACGCTGTCGCGGCAGGGCAGGTAACCGGCCTCTTCCTCTTTTCGCATATTGGCCTTTAAATACTCAATATCCATTTTATAACCAGCTAGCTGGAAAATATTAATGGCAGCGGTATCGTCTATTCGCAGGGCGAAGCGCACTCTGCGTAAAACATCATTGTGGTTCATATTGATTGGGACTTATAAGTTGTCGTAGGTCTGTTACGCCAGGGGGTCATTTGCGTGTTGCATGCAGCAGGATGAGCCAGTAAGGCAGCCAGGCCCGAAATAGGTGGCGGTAAGTGCCACGTCACTAGTTAACAGTATACGTTAATTCTGCCTTGCGCGTATTCTTAGTTGCTATCTATAGCTAATTTTTAACGTGTTTGTGCTGAGTCTGGCCCAGCAGGGTCTTTGCTTCGGCCACTATACTGTTAACCAACACATGCTGAGCACGGTTTTTGCCGGTAATAGCATAAAAACGCTCGGTAATATCGGCAATTTCGCCGATGCATGCCACGTTATAAAAATCGGCCACGTGGTCGGCTATTGCTGAGGGTGCGCAAAATACACCAAAGCCTTCGCTGCCAAACACTTTGAGCAGTGCGCTGTCGTCAAACTCGGCCACAATTCTGGGGTGCAGCTGGTTGGCCTCGAGCCAGCTTGTAAGGCCAAGGGTAATGCCCGATTTAATGCCCGGTAACAATAAACTCACGCCATTGAGCGAACGAGGGAAGTCCTGATGATGACTGAGCTGAGCATGACTGGCAAAAAAGCTTAAGTGAGATTCACCCAAAAAGTGGCTGTTGGCATTTAGCTGAGTGCCTGGCGCCACCCCTCGGTCAGCGATGATCAGATCCACATGGTTTAACGCTAAGTCACTGATTAACGAGTCAAATGGTCCTTCTCTGAAAATAAAGCGTACATTATTTGATAGCGCCATGGTGGAATGCACAAAATCATAGGCCAATACCTTGGGGATGGCATCAGTAATCCCTATAACAAAAGTCTGATCGATGGCTTCGTTATCGGCATGGAGCAATTCAACCAGTCTGGCGCCTTTTTCAAATATTTCACTGGCATGCTGGTAAACCAGTTTACCTTTGCTGTTAAGGTAAAGGCGCTTACTCACCCGATCAAACAGGGAATAACCCAGTTGTTTCTCAAATGTACTAAGCTGACCGCTAACGGTTTGCGGTGTAACATGCAACAGTTTAGCGGCACTGGCGATACTGCCTTCACGGGCGATCAGGTAAAAGTAGTACAGGTGATGATAGTTTAATTGATGCATAATAAGGAAAATTCGATGTTTATAGTAGAATATAACAGTTTTATTCTTTTTTGTGGCCGGTTTATTATTGTCTTTAGTAAATGATATTGCATTCTTATCTTTAGTTGGATAAATATTGAAATGGAAAAAAACATCGATTTACGACAAACCAAAAAATACCTGCTTTCCTTGTTAAAGCCGGAAAGCGGCTTTTTTGGAGTGGCTGCGGTGTATGGCGTGGCAATCAGCTTGCTCACCCTGGCCGTGCCGATTGCGGTGCAAACCCTGATCAACAGTATTGCCAACATTGGCTCCATCCGTGCGGTAACTATTCTGGCGGCTATTCTGTTTACTACGCTTTTTGTTTCAGGCATTTTCAGTGCGCTACGTATGCGGGTGATGGAGTACTACGAGCGCCGCGTATATACCCGGCTGGTTTCTCAGTTGGGGCTTAAAACCATTATGGCACCCCACAGTTTTTTTGAAGGGCGGCGTAACACGTCAATTACCCACCGCTATTTCGATATCATGACATTACAGAAAAACATCCCGTCACTGATGGTCGATGGGTTCGCCCTGGTACTGCAAATTATTGTGGGTTTTACCCTGGTATCGTTTTATCACCCGTTTCTGTTTGTGCTCAATATGATCATTTTGCTGGTGATGTATCTGGTGTGGAAAATATGGGGACCGGGTGCCAAACGAACCGCTATTGAACTGTCTCAAACCAAATACGATACCGCGAAGTGGTTAAACGATGTGGCCGCTGCCCATGAGTTTTTTAAATCCTCCGACCATATGGATTACGCCGGGCGCAATACCGAAAGCTTTATTAAAAACTACATTGCCAAACATAAGGGCCACTTTACCTTTACCTTTTCGCAAGCGGTGTCCTTTCTGCTGCTGTATGCCTTTGCCAGCGCTACCTTGCTCGGCCTCGGCGGCTTTCTGGTCGTGCAGGGGCAACTGTCTATCGGTCAGCTTGTTGCGGCAGAACTGATTATGTCGGCGGTGTTTTTTGGGATCTCGCGGTTCAGCCAGTACCTTAAACTGTATTACGAACTGTATGGCGCAGCAGAAAAGATAGGTTCTGCATTAGTTATCCCGCAAGAAGAAACGCACGATGATGGCGCACGCATTCCGTCCTCATCCAAGCTGGTATTTAAACGCCTGGCGCTGCGCCATTTTGATGACAGCTGTTATCTGGATGCCACGCTGGAAGCGGGTCACAAGTACTTTATTACTACCCGCAAGAGCTGGGTACAAAAGCAGTTGGTGGGTTTTCTTAAACGCTTTGAGCGCCCGGCAAAGGGGGAGATTCTGCTCGGCGATTACAGTTTATTCGACTACGACATGTACGAATTACGGCAGGCGGTAAGCACGTTAGACCGCTCGTTAATTGTTGAGTGTACTATCGAGGAATACCTGCGCCTGGCGGCGCCGGAGGCAACGGTAGCAGAAGTCCGTAAAGCCTTAGAGTATGTTGGTCTTGATGAAGTGATTGATAACCTGGATGAGGGCATTGCAACGCGTATCTCGGTGCTTGGCGATCCCTTGCAACCGCTGGAGTTTCTGTTGTTAAAACTGGCTGCTGCAGTCCTTTCAAAACCGCAGGTACTGGTGATCAATCAGCATTTCGATGCCATTCCTCATAGCATTAAAGAGCGCTTGCTGGAACGCATCGCCCGGCTAGACTGCACCGTTTTATACTTTACTAATATGCCGCTTAAAGGCGTGTTTAATGCCACCCTAAATTTGCAGGACGTGTTATACGTGGAAGACAGTGTTGCCGACAATAAGGGAGAAGGTCATGAGTAAAGCCGAAAACCGTTTTATGCAAAATATTACCTCCTTACCTGCGCAAATTATTCCCAGCGTGCATAAGGTAGTGTGTTGGGTGATCGCATTCTTAGTATTGGTGGTGGCGGCAGGACTGTACTTTACGCCGTGGATCCAAACAGCACATGGCTCGGGTGCGGTAGACTCGCTAGACCCGGTAGATCGCATGCAGGCGATATCGGCGTTGGTTGACGGCCAGATCCAAACCTGGCACGTGCGAGAGGGAATGCAGGTAAGAGCCGGCGATCCCATTGTTACGCTCATTGATGTGGATGCTCAGCGACTGGAAAAACTGCAGTCGCAGTTAGCCGCTACCCGGTTGGCCCATCAGGCCAACGAAACCGCAGTCGCCAATGCTGATAGCAACCTGCAACGCCAGCAGGCACTCCAGGAGCAGGGACTGGTATCCCGTAAGGATGTGGAAGCGGCCCTGATCAAAGTGCAGGAGCTAAAAGCCAAGGCGGCTTCATCGCTGGCCGATATTAATCAGGTGTCTATGGTGCTCTCCCGTCAGGCTACCATGACCAAAACGGCACCGGTCGACGGCACTATCCTGCGTTTATTTAACGGCGGTGGTTCAACTTTTGTGAAAGCCGGTGATGTGCTGGCGCAGTTTATTCCGAAAAACGCCGAGCGCACGGTTCGGGTTATCATTAGCGGGCTGGATGCACCACTGGTGAAGCCCGGTGCAAAAGCCCGCCTGCAGTTTGAGGGCTGGCCGGTATTTCAGTTTAGTGGTTGGCCGGGTACTGCCATTGGTACCTTTGGTGGAGTGGTCACTTATGTTGAGCCTGTGGCGGACGCCACCGGTGCGTTTCAGGTGTGGATAAAGCCCGATGAAACCGAGATGCCCTGGCCGGAGGAAAACATTGCCCGCTTAGGCAGTCGGGTCAAAGCGTGGATCCTGCTGGAAGAAGTGCGCCTGGGCTACGAGTTGTGGCGACAACTGAATAACTTCCCGCCTCAGAAACCGCCCACGCAGGCCAGTTCGTCTGCACCAGGCTGGTAGGGGGCCGTAATGACTAAACGTATTTTAGCGATGGCCCTGCTAACACTTACCAGTGGGGCAATTACGTCGCTTAAGGCTGAGCAGGTGCTGCCCACGGTGCCCTCGCTTATTAACAACATGCAGCAGTTGCATCCGTATGTGAATGTGCTGACTGAGAAAAATAACCAGCTGGTCTACGGGCTGGATAGTGCTCAGAGCGCGTTCGACGGGCGTATTGAGCAGGATGTCAGTGGCCGGGTGGCCGGTTATTACGACGGCTCTGCCGCGGCCCAGCGCTTTGTAAAACCTCTGGGTGATATGAACGCTAAGCTCATCAGTGAGTACCGTGTTGCTACCGGCGACTTTCCGGTTTACGAGGAGCAATACAATACCTTATCTGGCGGTGAGGCCAGTATTGGTGTCGCACTGTCGCTGCTGCAAAACCGCAGTATCGATAAGCGCCGGGTAGGGGTGAGTAACGCCGCGTTAGCTATAGAGCAGTACCAGGCTGAATTAGCCCTGAGCATGAATGACTTTTTGTATAAGGGCCTCAGCCAGTATTTAAAATGGTATGAGGTAAGCCTTAAAATTGCCGCGGTACAAGAGCTGCTTGGTACCCTGAAATACCGGCGCGAAGGGCTGTCTACCCGTTTGGAACGCGGCGACTTAGCCGAAGTTGATCTCACTGAGTTTGAAGCCAGTATTCTGGAGCAGAAGCTGGCCTTGTCACAACTACGTCAAACTCAACGTGCCTCGGCACAGGCGCTGGCTTTTTACTGGCGTAACAGTGATGGACAGTCACAGGTGATTGCCAGCGATGCCGAGTTGCCAGAAGATATTCAGTGGCCGTTTAACATTACCCCGGCGCAGGCGGCCCGGTTGCGTAATGCCATCATGCAACATCCGGCGTTGGCGGTGCTGCGCACCGAACAGAGCGTAACGCAGAATAAGTTTCGATTGGCAGAAAACCAGTTGTTGCCCAAACTCGACGTAAAGGCGCTGGTGGCTAAGGACATGGGCAGCGGCCCCACATCACTGGCCGAAACCGAAGGTAAAATTGGCCTGACGTTCTCGTATACGCTGGGTAACCGCAAAGCCAAAGCTGAACAGGCGACCATGCGTTCAAAACTTAAAGTGCTGGAGTATGAGGTTAGGTTGGCGCAGGACCAGCTAAATCAGCAATTTGAACAAGCTTATGCTTACTGGCAGCAGGCCCACGAAGTATTAGCACTGCAACAGCAAAATGCTGAGCTGGCGGTCACTCTGTCGCAGCTTGAACGTAAGCGGTTCGACGCCGGTGACAGCGATATGTTTAAGCTAAATGCCCGAGAGTCGGGAGTGCTGAAAGCGAAACTAAAAGCCATTGAGGCACAGGTGGATTTACTGTCTGCGGAGCTTAGCCTGCATAAAGTAGTAGCGGCGATTACGTCGTAAGAAAGAAAAGCGCTGCCCTGTTAATAGGGCAGCGCAGGTTTCGTTATGGCTCAATGTCACCCGCAGGTTCAGTAACGCCAGGATAGGCCTGAGGCGTTAAAGGTTTTACCGGACGCTGCTCAATACGCTGCTGCAGATACTCAATCGCGGCATCTAGCTGCGCATCTTCACCCCTAAAAGTGGCATGAGGCAGGTTGTCTACTTCAATGTCCGGAGCAATCCCCAATCCTTCGGTGATCCAGCGGCCATCTTCGGCAAAGACCGGCAACTCCGCTACCCGCGCCATGCCGTTATCGGCCAGGCGGTTACGGCCACGCAACCAGATGCCGGCACCAGCGGTTTGTTTGCCGATCACCGGGCCTAAATCCATGGCTTTCACGCCTGCCGTGAAGGTTTCACCGTCAGAGTAAGTATATTGGTCGGCCAGTACCACCAGGTGACCACGGAAAGTCTGTTGCATGTTGGTATTCGGCTCGCGGTTGTCACTGGTCCAGAACATCCACACTTTACGTAGCAGTTTCTCTAAAATCCAGCTATCGATATTACCGCCGCGATTACGGCGTACATCAATGATCAGGCCGTCTTTCTTGTAGGCGGCGTAAAACTCGCGAGCGAAATCCGACACATCGTTGCTACCCATGGCATACAAATGCAGGTAGCCAATATCCTGGTCGGCCTGTTCGACTTTCTGGCGGTTACGGGTTGTCCAGTCCTGGTAACGCAGGCGTGCATCGGTGCGATTACTTACCGGGTACACAATAGTTTGTAAGGCTTCACCATTACGGTTAAGACCCAACAGTACCTGACGGCCAGCCTGATTAAGCAATGCCTGATTTAATTCAGCCAGCGAGCCAATCGGGCGTGCATTAATACTGGTAATAATGTCACCTTCTTTGGCGTCAGTGCTCGGTTTTAACAACGGTGAGGCTTTGGCAGGCACTTCGTTGTCGTACTGGTATATGCTGGCAATTTGCACGCCTTCATCGGTTTGCAGCAAATTGGCGCCTAAACTGGCCGGCGCGGGGCGATCAGGCTCCTGCGGTGTGTCGCCGCCATATACCTGTGAGTGCAACACATTAAGCTCACCGGTCATCTGGCCAAGCACGTCATTAAGTTCAGCGCGGTCGGTAATGCGAGCGATCAATGGCTGGTATTTTTGTTTTATTGCCGCCCAGTCAACACCACGCATGGCCTTGTCGTAAAAATAGTCACGGTGCATCAGCCAGGCGTCATGAAACAGTTGTTGCCATTCCTGCTGTGGATCGATGCGTAACTTCCAGGCCGACACATCGGCTTTTTGATCGGTGGTGTCTGAAGGAAAACTGCTGCCAGCGCTCACAATATAAATCTGATCGTTATTGCTGCTTTGTTTTAACACCAGCATACTTTTGCCATCAGTACTAAGCTTGTAGCCGCTCAGGCCTGCCGTAAAGGTGCTGGTTTTATGATGCGGTGTTTGTTCAATTGCTTTAAGCACCGGTTTGCTGCCGGGCTCCGTCACCCGATCCCTGACATACAGGTATTTGGCGTTGGCTGCCAGGTCGCTATAGTTGCCGGGACTCACCGGTACCTGCCAGAGTCTCTCGCTTAACTGCTCCCAGTCAATAAGCGGTGCCTCTGGCGCATTCTCGGCTTCCTCGCTGTCGTCATTTTCTTCCGGTTCGGATTGTGTGTTCAGTTCGGTAGGCTTTTGGAAGGGGAAAGTCGCCTCGGCTTTCAGTGCATAGGCGAAAATCTGAGTGCGGCGGTCAAAAGTAGTCCCCATATTGCGGTCGCCCCAGGGCGAACTAGTGGTGGGGGTAAATTCCCGGTCCGACAGGAAGTACAGCCATTGCTGGTCCTGACTAAAGGCCGGAGAGTATGAGTTGTACTTGTCGCTGGTCAGCACCTGGCCGCGGTTTTCGGCAAAGTTGTGCACATAAATGCGCTGGCGTTCGTCGCCGAGTTTACTGGTGGTAATCGCCAGTAATTCACTGTCGGCACTAAACACGATATCGGCGTAAGGGCTCATTTCGGTCTGGCCTGAATAGAGCTTTTGGGTATCGCCGGTGTTGATATCGAGGATCCACAGATCGCCGTTGAAGTCGTCGTAAGCGAGCTTTTCACCGTTTGGCGATAACACCAGTTGCCAGCGGCTAATGGCGGCGCCGCTGGTGAGCTGTTTGCGCTTGGATGAACCATCGGCAGCAAACTGCCAGATTGACGTGGTCAAGCAAATTCACACAACCCAGTTAAGCAGCTTTTCCTAAGTTAGCCATTTCAGCCTCATATTGGTTTGGACTTTTGTAATCCAAGTATGAGTGCATTCTCTGACTGTTATAAAACATAGTGATGTATTGCAGGACATCCTGCTGGGCAGCATGGCGACTCTGGTAGTGACGCCACTGCACTCGCTCTTGTTTTAATGTGCCGAAGAAGCTTTCTACAACGGCATTGTCCCAACAATCACCTTTCCTGCTCATGCTACCTGTTACCTTGTACTGTGCCAGTAGCTGTCTAAATTGTCGGCTTGCATACTGCGAACCACGATCCGAATGATGTATCAGGCCTGCCTTGGGTTTACGTTGCCATAAAGCCATTGTTAAGGCATCACACACAAGCTGGGCATTCATCCGCGACGCCATACTCCAACCCACGACTTTGCGTGAGAACAGATCAATGACAACGGCCAGATACAGCCAGCC